>NZ_CAKAKE010000001.1:737500-1475000 GCF_916618915.1 Stenotrophomonas sp. Marseille-Q4652 | reverse complement strand
AAGCGCCTGCTGCAGTGCGCCGGCCTGTCGAACATGAAACGCGCCTACATGGAGTGTGGCGGCAAGAGCCCGAACATCGTCTTCGCCGATGCCCCGGACCTGGGCAAGGCCGCCGAGGCCGCGGCGATGGGTGTCTTCTACAACCAAGGCGAGGTCTGCACCGCGGCCTCGCGCCTGCTGGTGGAGCGGGCCATCCACGAGGAGTTCGTCGCCCGCGTGATCGAGGCCGGCAGGGAGATGCAGCCGCGCCATCCGCTCGAACCCGGCGCGCCGATGGGCGCGCTGGTAGACGAAACCCAGACCAGGCGCGTGCTCGAATACATCGCCAGGGGCCAGGCCGAGGGCGCCACGCTGGCCCTGGGCGGCAAGCGCATCTCGCCGGTGGAAGGTGGCTGCTATGTCGAGCCGACCGTGTTCAACGACGTGCGGCCCGAGCACACGATCTCGCGCGAGGAGATCTTCGGCCCGGTGCTGGCGGTGATCCCGTTCGACGACGAGGCGCAGGCGCTGCGCATCGCCAACGACACCGAGTACGGCCTGGCCGCCGGGGTGTGGACGGCCAACCTGTCCCGTGCGCACCGCGTCGCGCGCGGCCTGCGTGCCGGCAGCGTCTGGGTCAATTACTGGGATGGCGGCGACATGACCGCGCCGTTCGGCGGCTACAAGCAATCCGGCAATGGCCGCGACAAGTCGCTGCACGCCTTCGACAAGTACACCGAGGTCAAGGCGACGTGGATCAACCTGGCTGACTGACGTGCGGGGATGCTTGCGCGGTAGAACCGCTGGGATAAGTTCCGAAAGTTGATTTAGTTCAAGCGCGGTCTTGGCAGACCTAAAAAAGGAAATCATGAAACTTGCCTCAGCTCTATTCCTGACGCTGCTCAGCTCAGGTGCTTGCGCAGCCGATATCGCCTCTTGCTCCAACCCCAGTGGAAAGGGCTACTACCCCGAAAAAGGCATCATTTCCGCCCAGGACAGTGGTTGGGAGGATGAGAGGATTACCAACGGCATCACCAAGCTGGTCAGACAGGCAGACGGCGGCTATGACGTCCTGTTTGTTGATGTCCGCAACGAGATCGTCTCCGCTCTCCAGGATGGCGCCCTCGTGGTTCCGCTCAATCGTGGGGAGGATGTCTTCTCAGTACTGGTCGTGTACCCGGGTAAAACCGCGGAGGTCTATACCTTTCTCAGGACCACGTCAGGAAAGCTTGAGTACATCCACACCTTGAGTCGTGCAGGTGATTCGGTTTTCATCTCCAAGGCGTCAGTAATGCGCGGAGACTGTGCCTACATCAACTTTGGGGCACTCCCTGCTGAAGCCGGTCAGTGAAACGGTAGGACCGAACAATCTTTGCCCACCGCGCGACGGTGGCGTCTAATTCCGCCATGAAATCCTCCCCCTCCGGGCCGCGTCCGCCGCAGGCACGCAAGACCCTGCCGGCACCGACACCCCTGCATCCACGCAACCGCCACCAGGGTCGCTACGACCTGGCGCGGCTGGTCGCGACCAATCCCTCACTGCGTCCTCACCTGGTGCGGACCCCAGCCGGCGAGAGCATTGATTTCGGCAATCCGCAGGCGGTGCGCGAGCTCAATCGCGCGCTGCTGGCCGCCGACTACGGCATCGCGTCCTGGGATATCCCTGCCGGCTACCTGTGCCCGCCGGTGCCCGGCCGTGCCGACTACCTGCATGGCCTGGCCGACCTGTTGGCTGCGGACAACGGTGGCGAGATCCCGCGCGGCGCCTCGGTACGCGTGCTAGATGTCGGCACCGGCGCCAATGTGATCTATCCGCTGCTTGGCCACGCCGAGTACGGCTGGCGCTTTGTCGGCAGCGATATCGATGCGGCGGCGCTGAAGGCCGCGACAGCCACGGTGCAGGCGAACAGCCTGCAGAAGATGATCGAGCTGCGCCAGCAGCACGCGGCCGCCAGCCTGTTCAAGGGGGTGGTGCAGCCGGGCGAGCACTTTGCGCTGACCCTGTGCAATCCGCCGTTCCACACCTCCGCGGCCGAGGCGGCGCAAGGCACGCGGCGCAAGCTGCGCAACCTGGGCGGCGATCCGAAGTCCGCGCCTGCGCGCGGCGGCAAGGGCCTGACGCTCAACTTCGGCGGCCAGGCCAACGAGCTGTGGTGCCCCGGTGGCGAGGCCGCGTTCCTGCGACGGATGATCGGCGAGAGCGCCGAACTGCAGACGCAGGTGCTGTGGTTCAGCAGCCTGGTCGCCAGAAGCGAGCACCTGCCGGACATCCGCAGGCAACTGGCGAAGGTCGGTGCGGTCGAGGTGCGCGAGGTGCCGATGGCCCAGGGCAACAAGCAGAGCCGCTTCGTGGCGTGGAGCTTCCACGATGCGGGCGCGCGCACGGAGTGGTGGCGGGTCGCTGCCAACTGACAACGGATTCCGGGGAATGGGTAGCACGCCGGTGCGCGCTGGCAGCGCGGCTCAGTCGTCGTCGAATTCGGCGGCGGCCTGGCGGCCCTGTTCGCGGATCAGCGCCAGTTCGCGGGCGTCGTTGATCGCATCGCGCACGCTGTCCAGGTCGACATGGCGCTCGTCCGGCGTGAACCGGCCGGTCAGCACGGTGTCCGGCAGCAGGTCGCCCGCCTCGAACAGCTCCCACATCTCCTCGCCGTACCAGGTGTCGAGCAGCTCCGGCGCCCAGCGGCCGAGGTAGGCGGTGAGGTTGTTGACGTCGCGCAGCAGCATGGCGCGGGCGGCGTTGTTGCCGGCGGCGCTGACCACCTGCGGGAAGTCGATCACCACCGGGCCGTCCGGGCCGACCAGCACGTTGTACGGCGACAGGTCGCCGTGGATCAGGCCGCAGCAGAGCATCAGCTTGACCTGCTGCACCAGCACGGCGTGGTACCCACGAGCCTGTCCGGCACCCGGCTCGATCTCGCCCAGGCGCGGTGCGCTGTAGCCGTCGGCATCGGTGACCAGTTCCATCACCAGCACGCCGTGGAAATAGCCGAACGGCTCGGGCACGCGCGCGCCGGCGTCGCGCAGCTGGTACAGCGCGTCGACCTCGGTGTTCTTCCAGGCCGTTTCCTGCTGCTTGCGGCCGTACTTGCTGGCCTTGGCGATGGCGCGCGACTCGCGGCTGCCACGCACCTTGCGCCCTTCCTGATACTGCACGCGCTGCTGGAAACTGCGTTGCGCCATGTCCTTGTAGACCTTCGCGCAACGGACCTCATCGCCGCTGCGCACGACGTAGACCGCCGCTTCCTTGCCGCTCTTGAGCGGTCGCAGCACTTCGTCGATGACGCCATCGTCGAGCAGCGCCTGCAGTCCCTGGGGTGTCTTCACGTGTTCTCGTCATGGCGGCCCCGCTGATGCAGCGCGGCCCGGCCGGCCATGGTCGCATCTTGGCCGGCGCAAGGCCATGGACGATGGCCAGCGGCAGCCCGGGCGGTTCAGGAGCCCGGAAACGACAGGCGCCGGCAATGCCGGCGCGTGTCTGTAGATACGGAGAAGTCAGTCGTGGGTGCGACCGATGACCTTGCCGTTGGTCGGGTCGAGGCGAAGTTCGAGCTTCTGCCCGTTCGCATCGGTGGCCTCGGCCTTCCACAGGCCATCATCGAACTTGACGTCCTTGACCCTGGTGTAGCCGGCGGCGGAGAGCTGGGCGCGGATGTCGGCCTCGCTCAGCTGCGACACGCTCGTTTCCGGATAGATGGTGCCGGTGGCCGGATCCAGCCGCACGTCGACGCGCTTGCCGTTGGCGCTGGTGGCATCGGCCTCCCACAGGCCGTCATCGAACTTCACGTCCTTGATCTTGGTGTAGCCCTGCGCTTCCAGCTGGGCGCGCACCTTCGGTGCCGTCAGCGCGTCCTGGGCCTGGGCAATGCCCGTGGTGGCGACGGCAAGGGCCGCTGCGAGCAGGGCGGTGCGGATCGGGGAGTGGCGCATGGGCGTCTCCTTCGGCGGACAGCTTTCGGGAGGCCCACGCTAGCCAGCGATGCTGGAGCCACCTGTGAAATCCGGCCGTATGCCGTCAGGAGGATTCATCGATGTCGAAGCGCGGTTAACCACCTCAGACGTAGTGCAGGGTCACCGCGGCCAGTACCAGATAGCGACCGGCCTTGGCCAGCGCCACCAGCGGCAGGAACCAGCGCAGCGGTTCGCGCATCACGCCGGCGGCCAGGGTCAGTGGATCGCCGATGACTGGCGCCCAGCTCAGCAGCAGCGACCAGCGTCCGTAGCGCGTGTACCAGCCGCGTGCCCGCTCCAGCGCCGCCGGCTTGACCGGGAACCAGCGCCGGTCGCTGTAGTGGGCCACGCCGCGCCCCAGCCACCAGTTCACCAGTGATCCGAGGATGTTGCCGGCGCTGGCCACGACCACCAGCAGCCACGCCGGATGGCCGCCCAGCAGCAGCGCCACCAGTACGGTCTCGGACTGGGCCGGGAGGAGGGTGGCGGCAAGCAAGGCGGCAAGGAACAGGCCGAGGTAGGACACGTTGGACGCACGAAACACGGCCCCGCAGGGTAGCGCTTCGGCTCCGGCCAAGACCGACTGCTTGCTGACAACAGGGGGAGCGCGCAATACCGGTCACGCCATCGCCCGGGTCTGCCAGAATCGGCCGGTCCCGCTGCCGAACAGAGTCGATGACCGCCAAGCCCAGCCAGTCGCCTGCCAACTCGCCCAGCCGCGTGCTGCTGGCCAGCCTGGTCGGCACCACCATCGAGTTCTACGACTTCTACATCTACGCCACCGCCGCGGTGCTGGTGTTCCCGAAGCTGTTCTTCCCGGCCAGCAGCGAGAGCGCCGCGCTGCTGCAGTCACTGGCCACGTTCGCGGTGGCCTTCATCGCGCGGCCGGTGGGCTCGGCGGTGTTCGGCCACTACGGCGACCGCATCGGCCGCAAGGCCACCCTGGTGGCGGCGCTGTTGACCATGGGCATCTCCACCGTGGTGATCGGCCTGCTGCCGACCCACGCGAGCATCGGCCTGCTGGCACCGGCGATGCTCGCGCTGTGCCGTTTCGGCCAGGGACTGGGTCTGGGCGGCGAATGGGGCGGTGCCGTGCTGCTGGCCACAGAGAACGCGCCGCCGGAAAAACGCGCCTGGTACGGGATGTTCCCGCAGCTGGGTGCGCCGCTGGGCTTCCTGCTTTCGGCCAGCGTGTTCCTGCTGCTGGGCCGGGTGCTGGACGACGCAGCGTTCCTGTCCTGGGGCTGGCGCGTGCCGTTCCTGGCCAGCGCGCTGCTGGTGATCGTCGGCCTGTGGGTGCGTCTGAACATCCACGAGACCCCGGACTTCCGCCGCGCCCTGCAGAGTGGCCAGCGCGTGCGCCTGCCGATGGCCGACGTGCTGCGCCGCCACGGTTTCGCGGTGGTGGTCGGCACCCTGGCCGGCTTTGCCACCTTCGTGCTGTTCTACCTGATGACGGTGTTCACCCTCGGCCATGGCACCGCAAAGCTGGGTTACACCCGCGAGGACTTCCTGCTGATGCAGATGGTGGGGATCCTGTTCTTTGCCGCCGGCATCCCGCTGGCCGCGCTCTATGGCGACCGCCATGGCACGGTGAAGGCCATGCTCGTGGCGACGGTGGGCATCTTCGCCTTCGGCCTGCTGTTCCAGCCGATGTTCCAGGCCGGCCACGCGGTGCAGGTGATGCTGTTCCTGGCCGTGGGCCTGTTCCTGATGGGCCTGACCTACGGCCCGTGCGGGACCATGCTGGCCAGCCTGTACCCGGTGCAGGTGCGCTACACCGGGGCGTCGCTGTCGTTCAACCTGGCCGGCATCCTCGGCGCGGCCCCGGCCCCGTACGTGGCAACCTGGCTGGCCTCGCACTACAGCCTGGCCGCGGTGGGCTATTACCTGTGCGCGGTGGCGGTGGCCACCGCGCTGGCGTTGCTGGCGATCCAGCGGCGTGGCACGTCGCGGCAGGCCGCGCTCGATACCTGCGCCGGCGGCTGAGCCCGGTGCCGCAGGCCGCCCTCAGGCGACCTGCTGGTCTTCCAGCCGCTTGACCTGGTTGCGGCCGCCGGCCTTGGCCAGGTAGAGCTGGCGGTCGGCCTCGGTGATCAGGTGGTGCAGCGAATCGCCCTGCGCCGGCAGGTAGCTGACGCCGATGCTGGCGGTCATGCGCAGGGTCTGCCCGTCCAGCTCGACGCTGATCCCGGCGATGGCCCGGCGCAGGCGCTCGAAGTAGTGGTCCACCTCGGCCTCGTCCATGTCCGGCACCATCAGGCAGAACTCCTCGCCGCCGAAGCGGGCGTAAAGGTCCTGCGGCCGGGCGTGGGTATTGACCACCGCGGCCACCGCACGCAGGGCCTGGTCACCGCCCTCGTGGCCGTAGGTGTCGTTGATGTGCTTGAAGTGGTCGATGTCGATCATCGCCACCGCCACCCGTTGGCCCTTGGCCTGCAACTGCGGCAGCAGGCGCTGGCTGTGCTCCAGGAAGCTGCGGCGATTGGGCAGGCCGGTCAGGAAGTCGCGGGTGGCGAGGTCCTGCAGGGTGCCGATCAGCTCGAGCTGGTCCACGTTCTGCGACACGCGGCAGAAGAACTCCTCGCGCGAGTAGGGCTTGCGCAGGAAGTCGTTGGCACCGTTCTTGAGGAAGCGCGGGATCAGCGAGGCGTCGTTGTTGCCGGAAATGCCGATCACCGCGACCTTGTCCCGCGAGCGGATTGCGCGCAGGCGACGGGTGAATTCCACGCCCTCCATGCCGGGCATCTCCTGGTCGACCACGGCCAGGCGGATGGAGGGATTGGCTTCCACCGCCTTGAGCCCGGCGTGGCCGTCGGCGGCCTGGATCACCTTGTAGCCATACAGCGACAGCAGCGCCGAGGCGTGGGCGCGGGCCGAGGGCGAGTCGTCCACCACCAGCGCCGAGATGCGCCGGTTGCGGTCCATGCGCTGCACCAGCCACACCAGGTAGTCGATGCTACCGGGCGTGTTCTTCAGCACGTAGTCGATGACCTGCTGCTGCAGGGCACGCTTGCGCAGGTCCTCGTCGTAGACGCCGCTGACCACCACGGTGGGCAGGCCGCGGGAAACGAAGAAATCCAGCACCTGGTCGCGGGCCCCGTCGGCCAGCACCAGTCCGGTCAGCACCAGGAACCAGCCCTGCTCGCGGTCCAGCAGTTCGGCCGCTTCGGCCAGGCTGGAGGCCACGCTGACCGGCAGTTCCAGTCGCTGCTCGATCGCCTCACGCAGCATGTTCGTGAAGGTGCGCGAGTTCTCCACCAGCAGGACACGCTGCGGGAGTGCGGGGGCTACCTCGTCGTCTTCTGTGACGGCCTGCAACATGACTGGCATGGGCTCAGGTTTCTGGTTGTCGCAGTGGTTAGCGGCCGGGCCTGAGGGAACTTTAGTCGGGTCGCGGCTACCACAGCGCGTCGCGCAGCTTGTACCAGGACATCGCGGCCACCAGCAGCGGCATGCGCAGGGCGCGGCCGCCGGGGAAGGGCTGGTGCGGGATGCGCGCGAAGGCGTCCAGCCGCTGCGACTGCCCGGCGATGGCCGCGGCGATGGCTTCCCCCGCCAGACCGGTGGAAGCCACGCCATGCCCGGAGAAGCCCTGGGCGAAATAGACATTGGGCGTGAGCCGGCCCCAGTGCGGGGCGCGGTTGCGGGTGATGTCGATGTAGCCGCCCCAGACGTATTCCAGCGCCACGTCGCACAGCTGCGGGAACACCCGGTGCATGCGCCGGGTCATCACCCCGCGCAGGCCGGGCGGGGGCAGCGCCGAATAGCTGGCGCGGCCGCCGAACAGCAGGCGGTGGTCGCGGCTGAGGCGGAAGTAGTCCAGCGCCCAGTTCACGTCGGACACCGCCATGTCATTGCGGATCAGCGACCGGGCACGCTCCTCGCCCAGCGGCATGGTCGCGCCGATGTAGGTGCCCACCGGCATCACGCGTGATTCCAGTTCCGGCGCAATGCCGCGCAGCCAGGCGTTGCCGGCCAGCACCACGAAGTCGGCGGTTACCGAGCCGTGCGCGGTACGCAGTTGCGGCCGCGCACCCCGCCGCAGTTCGACCACCGGCGAGTGCTCGTGGATCACCACGCCCGCGGCCAGCGCGGCAGCGGCCAGTCCGTTGGCGTAGGCCAGTGGATGCAGGTGGCCACTGGCCGGGTCGAACGCCGCGCCGAGGTAGCGGTTGCTCGCCAGCTGCTGGCGCAGCTGGTCGCGGTTCCACCACTGCAGCGGGTAGTCGTAGCGTTGGCCCATCTCGTCGACCCAGGCGCGCAGGGCGCGTTCCTGTCGCGGGCGGATCGCCACGCTGGCGTAGCCGTCGCGCCAGTCGCAGGCAATGGCATGGCGCTCGATGCGCCGTTTGAGCATCGTCATGCCGTCGCGGGAAAAGTCGAACAGCAGGCGCGCCTCGCCCTCCCCGACCAGCCGTTCCAGCACGTCCTGCTCGCAGCCATAACCGACGATGGCCTGGCCGCCATTGCGGCCGGACGCCCCCCAGCCGATGCGCTCGGCTTCCAGCACGGTGACGCGGTAGCCGGCCTCGGCCAGCGCCAGGGCGGCAGTCAGCCCGGTGTAGCCGGCGCCAAGGATGCAGACGTCGGCCACGGCATCGTCGCGCAGGGCAGGCTGGGCCGGCCGCAACGGCTCGCTGGCGGCATACCAGCTGGGCGGAAAGTCGGAAGGGGATGGAGCGGAAGACACCGCCGCCATCATACGGTCCCCAGGTACCAGGCGTAATCCAGATCCACCACCTGCGCCTGGAAGTCACGCAGCTCGCGCAGCTTCTGCTGCGCGTAGACGTGGCGGAACGTCTCGCCTAGGTGCCCGGCAATGAAGTCGCTGGACTGGAAGCGCTCGATCGCGCCCAGCCAGTGCGGCTGCCATGCCGGCTGCTGCGCATAGGCGTTGCCGATGACCGGCGGGCCGGGATCATGGCGGTGGTACAGCCCGTCCAGCATCCCGGCCAGCACCGCCGCGGCGACCAGATAGGGATTGGCGTCGGCCCCGGCAATGCGATGTTCGATGCGGGTATTGGCCGCATCGCTGCGGGGCACGCGCATGGCCACGGTGCGGTTGTTGAAGCCCCAGGCATCGTTGAGCGGGACGAAGGCGTTCGCGACGAAGCGGCGGTAGCTGTTGGCGTGCGGGGCGAACAGCAGCAGGCAGTCCTGCGCGCTGCGCTGCAGGCCGCCGACCGCATGGCGCAGCGCCCCGGCCGCGGCCTGCTCGCTTCCAGTCAATACGTTGTGGCCATCGCGGTCGAGCAGGCTCACGTGCAGGTGCAGGCCGCTGCCGGCCTGCCCGGCCAGCGGCTTGGCCATGAAACTGGCCAGCAGTCCCTGCTGGCGGGCGATGGCCTTGATCGTGCGCTTGAGCAGTACCGCCTCGTCGCAGGCCAGCAGCGCATCGGCACGGTGGTGCAGGTTGATCTCGAACTGGCCCGGCGCGTACTCGGCCACGGCGGCCTCGGCAGGGATGCGCTGGGCCCGGCAGGCGGCGGCGACCGCCTCCAGGAACACGTGCTGCACATCGAGCTCGTCGATCGAATAGACCTGCGTGCTGCAGCTGCGCTGGCCGGTGACCGGATCCAGCGCAGGTTGCGGGCGGCCTTGCGCATCGGGACGGGCGTCGAACAGGTAGAACTCCAGCTCCACTGCGAGCACCGGGACCAGCCCCAGCGCCTTGAACCCCTCCAGCACCCGGGCCAGCACCTGCCGCGGCTGCGCGGCAAACTGGCCACCGGCGTCGTCCTCCATCGCCAGCAGCAGTTGCGCGGTGGGCGTGGCCGTCCACGGCACCGGCCGCAGCGAGCCGGCAATCGGGCGGCAGACGCGGTCCTGGTCGCCGATGTCATAACCCAGGCCGGTCTCCTCGACGGTATTGCCGGTGATGTCGCTGGCCACCAGCGACATTGGCAGGCAGATGCCATCGCCGAAGGCCTTGTCCAGCGCCTCGATGCCAATGCGCTTGCCGCGCAGCACGCCGTTGGTGTCGGGAAGCAGCAGGTCCACCTGGCTGCAGCCATCGATCGCCCGCAGGGCCTGGCGGTCGGCGCCGGGCAGGTGCGGGAAAGCGTCGGGGTCGGTCATGGCAGGGTCCGTGGACGCGACGCGGGCAGCTTAGCAGGGGCAGGCGAGCGGCCGTGGCGGCGCGGTTGCGCCTGCGACGGGGCCGGCGGTAACGTGGCCGCAAGCCATCCGGATCCCATGCATGGCCAGTCTTCCACTGGTCGGTCTGCCTACCGACCGCAAGCCTGTCGGTCACCATCCCTTCCTCGCCGCCGGGGAAAAGTACGTGCGTGCCGTGGTCGACGGTGCCGGCGCCACGCCGCTGCTGCTGCCGATGTTGCAACCGCCGCTGCCGGCCGCGACGTGGCTGGACCTGCTCGACGGCCTGCTGCTGACCGGCGCCACCAGCAACATCGAGCCGCACCATTACGGCCCCGAGCCCAGCTGGGAAGGCAACCTGCACGACCCCGCCCGCGACGCCAACGTGCTGGGGCTGATCCCGCAGGCACTGGCGCGTGGCATGCCGATACTGGCGATCTGCCGCGGTTTCCAGGAGGTCAACGTCGCCCTGGGTGGCAGCCTGCACCAGAAGGTGCACGAGGTGCCCGGGCTGGCGGACCATCGCGAGGACCCGCAGGCCGATGTCGAGGTGCAGTACGCCCCGGCCCACGAGGTGCGCCTGGCCGAGGGCGGCCTGCTGGCCGGCATCGCCGGCGCCCCGATGGCACGGGTCAATTCGGTGCACGGGCAGGGCATCGCCCGGCTCGGCGGCGGGCTGGTGGTGGAGGCCACGGCCCCGGATGGGCTGGTGGAAGCGGTGCGCGGCCCCGGTCCTTCATTCCTGCTGGGAGTACAGTGGCATCCTGAATGGAGGGTGCGGGAGAACCCGTTCTACCTTGGCATCTTCCAGGCCTTCGGCGAGGCATGTCGCCGCTACCAGATACAGAAAAGAAGCTGACCCATGAAGTCGACCCCGCGCTCGCGCAAGGCTGCCGCCGCTCCCGTCGAACCGGAAAGCGCATTGCTGCGCTGGCTCAAGGAGCGACACATCACCGAGGTGGAGTGCCTGGTGCCGGACTTCACCGGCAACGCCCGCGGCAAGATCATCCCGGCCGACAAGTTCAGCCACGACTACGGCACCCGCCTGCCGGAAGGTATCTTCGCCACCACCGTCACCGGCGACTTCCCCGACGACTACTACGAGCTGACCTCGCCGTCGGACTCGGACATGATCCTGCGCCCGGACCCGGACACCGTGCGTATGGTGCCGTGGGCCACCGACCCGACCGCGCAGATCATCCACGACTGTTACACCAAGGCCGGGCAACCTCACGAGCTGGCGCCACGCAACGTGCTGCGCCGCGTGCTGCAGGAATACGCCGACCTCGGCCTGCGCCCGGTGGTCGCGCCGGAGCTGGAATTCTTCCTGGTGCAGAAGAACACCGACCCGGACTTTCCGCTGCTGCCGCCGGCCGGCCGCTCCGGACGCCCGGAGACCGCGCGGCAGTCCTACTCGATCGACGCGGTCAACGAGTTCGACCCGATCCTGGACCTGATGTACGACTACTGCGACGCGATGGAGCTGGACGTGGACACCCTGATCCACGAGTCCGGCGCCGCGCAGCTGGAGGTCAACTTCACCCATGCCGACGCGATGTCGCTGGCCGACCAGGTGTTCCTGTTCAAGCGAACGATGCGTGAGTCGGCGATGCGCCACGGTGTCTACGCGACCTTCCTGGCCAAGCCGATGGAGACCGAGCCCGGCAGCGCCATGCACATCCACCAGAGCCTGCTGCGCGAGAGCGACGGCACCAATGTGTTCAGTGGCGAGCGCGATGGCGAGTACAGCGAGACCTTCAGCCACTACCTGGCCGGCCTGCAGAAGTACGTGCCGATGGCGATGGCGTTCTTCGCGCCCAACGTGAACTCCTACCGCCGCCTCGTGTTCGGCGAGGTCTCGCCGAGCAACGTGCATTGGGGATTCGATAACCGCACCTGCGGCCTGCGCGTGCCGATCGACTCGCTGGAGAACATGCGCGTGGAGAGCCGCTTTGCCGGATCCGACGCCAACCCCTACCTGGCCATGGCCGCGACCCTGGCCTGCGGGTTGCTTGGCATCCGCCAGAAGCTGCAGCCGACCACGCCGATCAGCGGCAACGCCAAGGAGATGGGCTACGACCTGCCGCGCTCGCTGGGCGAGGCCCTGGACGGGCTGGAGGGCTGCCAGGAACTGCAGGAGCTGATGGGCGCGCGTTTCACCCGCGCCTACATCTCGGTCAAGCGCAAGGAATACGAGACCTTCTTCCGGGTGATCAGCTCGTGGGAGCGGGAGTTCCTGCTGTTGAACGTGTAAGCGCGCCGACCCGGCGCCTGCCGTTGCCTGTTCGTTGCGGGCGCCACCCGGCTCCCGCCGCCGCGAGGGGAGAGCCATGGGATCGTTGGACACGCGTACGCTGCAGGCGCTCGACGCCGCCCACCACCTGCATCCGTTCAACGACAACGCCGCGCTGGCGAAAAAGGGCACCCGCATCCTCACCCGCGGCCAGGGCTGTCATGTCTGGGATGCCGAGGGCAACCAGCTGCTGGATGCCTTCGCCGGGCTGTGGTGCGTCAACATCGGCTACGGCCGCCGCGAACTGGCGGCGGTCGCCGCGGCGCAGATGGAGCAACTGGCGTACTACAACAGCTTCTTCCAGTGCACGACCGAACCCACCATCGCACTGGCTGCGCAGCTGGCCGAACTCGCGCCGGGCGACCTCAACCATGCCTTCTTCACCAATTCCGGCTCGGAGGCCAACGACACCATCCTGCGCCTGGTGCGGCACTTCTGGGCGGTGCAGGGCCAGCCGGAAAAGAGCATCTTCATCGGCCGCCACAATGGCTACCACGGCACCACCATGGGCGGGGCCAGCCTGGGCGGGATGAAGGCAATGCACGGGCAGGGCGGGCTGCCGATCGCCGGCATCGAGCACATCGATCCGCCGTTCTGGTTCGGCGATGGCGGTGAGCTGGAGCCGGACGAGTACGGCCTGCTGGCCGCGCGGCGGCTGGAACGGAAGATCCTCGAGCTGGGGCCGGAACGGGTCGCCGCCTTCATTGGCGAGCCGGTGATGGGGGCCATCGGCGTGCACATTCCGCCGCCGAGCTACTGGCCGGAGATCGAGCGCATCTGCCGCCAGTACGACGTGCTGCTGGTGGCCGACGAGGTGATCTGCGGCTTCGGCCGCACCGGGCAGTGGTTCGGCTGCCAGCAGTTCGGTTTCCAGCCCGACGTCATGACCCTGGCCAAGGGCATCACCTCGGGCTACCTGCCGCTGGGCGCGGCGATGTTCAACGACCGCGTGGCCGGCGTGCTGAAGGAGCAGGGCGGGGAACTGGCCCACGGCTGCACCTATTCCGGGCACCCGGTATGCGCGGCGGTGGCGCTGGAGAACCTGCGCATCCTGGGCGAGGAGCGCATCGTCGAGCACGCCCGCGAGGACATCGCGCCGTACCTGGCCCAGCGCTGGGCCGAGCTGGGCGAGCATCCGCTGGTGGGCGAGGCGCGTATCGCCGGGCTGATGGGCGCGCTGGAGCTGGTGCCGGACAAGCGCTCGCGCGCGCCGTTCCCGGACGCCGGCCGGGTGGGCGGCCTGTGCCGCGACATCGCCCTGCGCCACGGGCTGATCCTGCGCGCCACCGCCGATGCGATGCTGCTGGAGCCACCGCTGGTGATCAGCCGTGCGCAGGTGGACGAGCTGTTCGACAAGGCCTGGTCCGCGCTGCAGGAAACGGCGCAAATGCTGGGCAAATAGGTCCTTCACCGTTACGCTGGCGGCCGCTGCCGGCCCGGCCGGTCCCCCTCCCATCCGGAATACTGGAGAACCCATGAAGCTGCGAATCCTGACCCTGGGCGTCGCCTCCCTGCTGGCCGCCTGTGGCGGCAATGACAGCAAGGGCGAGACCGCTCAAGGCGGCGAGGAAAAGGTCCTCAACGTCTACAACTACTCGGACTACATCGCCGAGGACACCATCCCGAACTTCGAGAAGGCCACCGGCATCAAGGTGACCTACGATGTGTTCGACAGCGACGAGATGGTCGAGACCAAGCTGCTGACCGGCAACAGCGGCTACGACATCGTCGTGCCGACGCTGAACTTCTTCGGCCGCCAGATCCAGGCCGGCGTGTTCCTGCCGCTGGACAAGAGCAAGATCCCGAACCTGGCCAACCTGGATCCGGACGTGATGGCGCGCATCGCCACCCAGGACCCGGAGAACAAGTACGGCGTGCCGTACATGATCGGCACCACCGGCATCGGCTACAACGTCGAAAAGCTCAAGGAGCGCTTCGGCGGCAGCACCGAGATCGCCAGCTCCTGGGACCTGGTGTTCAAGCCGGAGAACATCGCCAGGATGAAGGACTGCGGCGTGACCGTCCTGGACACCCCGGCCGACATGATCCCGATCGCCCTGCATTACCTGGGCGAGGATCCGCACAGCAACGACCCGGCCGCGATCCAGAAGGCCGCCGACCTGCTGAAGTCGATCCGCCCGTACGTGCAGAACTTCCACTCCAGCCAGTACGTCGGTTCGCTGGCCAATGGCAGCACCTGCCTGGTGGTGGGCTGGTCGGGTGACATCATCCAGGCCCGTGACCGCGCCGAAGAGGCCGGGAACGGCGTGGAAGTGGCCTACTCGATCCCGAAGGAAGGCGCCCCGCAGTGGTTCGACATGCTGGCGATCCCGAAGGATGCCAAGCATCCGGAAGCGGCCTACGCCTTCATCAACTACCTGCTGCAGCCGGAAGTGGCCGCGGCCAACACCAACTTCATCCAGTACGCCAACCCGGTGACCGCGGCCACGCCGCTGGTGGACGAGGACATTCGTGAGGACCAGACCATCTACCCGCCGGCGGACGTGGCGGCCAAGATGTTCACCTACTCGATCAACACTCCGGAAGTGGACAAGCTCTATACCCGGCTGTGGACCGAGATCAAGACCGGTCGCTGAGCGATGCGGGGTTGAGAGGGAAGGGCCGGCATTGCCGGCCCTTTTCTTTTGCCATCGGCCCGGGCGGGTGCTTTCATGGGCCGGCGTGGCAAGGCCGGCGTTTCACCCGGGCTAACACCTGGCTGGGGTGTCATCGTCGGCCGATGGCGGCAACAGGTTTGCGGCGGTGCAGCATCGGCCGCCTTTTGCGATCATGTACCGCTGGCGGTGCCGCGGGCACGCGCCACCGGATCGATTTCCTATCCCGGCCGAGACGAGGTCCATGGCAACAACCGAGGCAACACTGGAGCGCGCGCCGGCAGCCACCGGCGGCGACGAGGCCTACCTGTCGCTGGAAGGCGTGCGCAAGGAGTTCGACGGCTTCGTCGCCGTGGACGATGTGTCCCTGAAGATCCGCAAGGGCGAGATCTTCGCCCTGCTCGGCGGCTCGGGCAGCGGCAAATCCACCCTGCTGCGCTGCCTGGCCGGCTTCGAGACCCCGACCAGGGGCCGGATCTACCTGGACGGCCAGCCGATCACCGACCTGCCGCCCTACGAGCGGCCGATCAACATGATGTTCCAGTCCTATGCGCTGTTTCCGCACATGACGGTGGAGCAGAACATCGCCTTCGGGCTCAAGCAGGACGGCCTGTCCAGGGACGCCATCCGCGCCCGCGTGGCCGAGATGCTGGAGCTGGTGCAGCTGGGCAAGCTGGCCAAACGCAAGCCGCACCAGCTCTCCGGCGGCCAGCAGCAGCGCGTGGCGCTGGCCCGCTCGCTGGCCAAGGGGCCCAAGCTGCTGCTGCTGGACGAGCCGATGGGCGCGCTGGACAAGAAACTGCGCTCGAAGATGCAGCTGGAGCTGGTCAACATCATCGAGCAGTCTGGCGTCACCTGCGTCATGGTCACCCATGACCAGGAAGAGGCGATGACCATGGCCACCCGCATCGCGGTGATGGACCAGGGCTGGATCCAGCAGGTCGGCAAGCCCGACGACATCTACGAGCAGCCGGCCAACCGCTTCGTCGCCGGCTTCATCGGCTCGGTCAACCTGATCGAGGGCGTGATCGACGAGGACCTGCCCGAGTACGTCACTGTGCGTACCCCGGACTTTCCGGCGCCGATCTACGTCGGCCACGGCATCACCGGCTACGAGGGCCAGCCGGTGGCTTTCGCCCTGCGCCCGGAGAAGGTGCACATCGGCAAGGAAGAGCCGGAAGGCGAGACCAACAAGGCCCGCGGCGTGGTCGAGGACATCGCCTATTTCGGCAGCCATTCGGTCTACCACGTGCGCCTGCCGTCCGGGGCCAAGATCCTGTCCAACTTCGCCAACATGAAGCGCTGGGACAGCGACGGCATCACCTGGAACGACGAGGTCTGGGTGTGCTGGGACGACAACGACGGCGTGGTGCTGACCTCATGAGCGCGACCGGCTGGAAGCGTTGGCTGCCGGGCGCGCGCGCCGGCGTGATCGCGGTGCCCTACCTGTGGCTGCTGCTGTTCTTCGCGATCCCGTTCCTGATCGTGCTGAAGATCTCCTTCGCGCGGCTGGCCATCGCCATGCCGCCGTACAGCCCGATCGTCGAGTACGTGGACAACGCGCTGTCGCTCAAGCTCAACCTGGGCAACTACGTGGCCCTGGTGACCGACAGCCAGTACGTGGTCGCCTACCTGAGCTCGATCAAGATCGCGGTGGTGGCCACGCTGCTGACCCTGTTGATCGGCTACCCGATGGCCTACGTGATTTCGCGGATGAGCCCGTCGGCGCGCAACATCGCGATGATGCTGGTGGTACTGCCGTCGTGGACCTCGTTCCTGATCCGCGTCTACGCCTGGATCGGCATCCTGGACACCAACGGCATCCTCAACCGCTGGCTGATGGCGATCGGCCTGGTCGACGAGCCACTGCGCATCCTCTACACCCCGGTGGCGGCCTACATCGGCATCGTCTACTGCTACCTGCCGTTCATGGTGCTGCCGCTGTACGCCAACCTGGTCAAGCTCGATCAGCGCCTGCTCGAGGCCGCCTACGACCTGGGCGCGCGCCCGTGGAAGGCGTTCCTCAGGATCACCCTGCCGCTGTCGCGCAGCGGCATCATCGCCGGCTGCATGCTGGTGATGATCCCGGCGGTTGGCGAGTTCGTGATCCCGGAAATGCTGGGCGGGCCTGACACGCTGATGATCGGCCGCGTGCTGTGGGGCGAGTTCTTCAGCAACCGCGACTGGCCGGCGGCCTCGGCGGTGGCCATCGTGATGCTGGCCCTGCTGCTGGTGCCGATCCTGATATTCAACCGCCACCAGCAGCGCGCGCTGGAAGGGAAGCTGGCATGAGCATGGCCAACCGCCGCCCCTGGCTGGGCTGGGGCATCCTCGCGCTGGGCTTCGGCTTCCTGTACCTGCCGATCCTGTTGCTGATGCTGTACTCGTTCAACTCCTCGCGCCTGGCCACGGTGTGGGCCGGGTTCTCGGTGAAGTGGTACGGCGAACTGTTCCGCGACCGGCAACTGCTGGAAGCGGCCTGGGTCAGCCTGAAGATCGCGTTCTGGACCGCCACCGCGGCAATGGTGATCGGCACCATGGCCGCGATGACGATGACCCGCTTCAAGCGCTTCCCGGGCAAGACGCTGTTCGGCGCGCTGGTCACCGCACCGCTGGTGATGCCCGAGGTGATCATCGGCCTGTCGATCCTGCTGATGCTGGTATCAATGGGCGGGTTGTTCGGCCTGCCGTCCAAGGGCGTGGTCGCGATCTGGATGGCCCATGTCACCTTCACCATCTCCTTCGTCACCGTGGTGGTGTCCTCGCGCCTGCAGGAGCTGGACCGCTCGCTGGAGGAGGCGGCGATGGACCTGGGCGCCAACCGGCTCAAGGTGTTCTTCCTGATTACCCTGCCGATCATCGCGCCCGCCCTGGTCTCCGGCTGGCTGCTGGCCTTCACCCTGTCGCTGGACGACGTGGTGATCGCCAGCTTCGTCGCCGGCCCCAGTTCGACCACGTTGCCGATGAAGATCTTCTCCTCGGTGCGCCTGGGCGTGAGCCCCAAGATCAACGCCCTGGCCACCCTGATGGTGCTGGCGGTGTCGATCGCCGCCTTTGTCGGCTGGTGGCTGATGGCCCGTGCCGACAAGCGCCGCCAGCGCGACATCGCCCTGGCCCAGCAGGAGAACGGCTGACTCCGGTGCCCCGCCCACGGGTGGGGTGCTGACGCGGCCACAACCTGTGCCGCATTAGCATGGCGGAATCGTTCCAGGAGTCGACCATGAAACACCAGGAAAGCATCAATCCCGCCACCGGCAAGGTGGAGCATCGCGTACCGCTGCTGGATGCGGCGGCGGTGGAAGCCCGGCTGCGGGCCGCCGCCGGGGCCTTCCCGGCCTGGTCCTCGCGTCGGCTGGAGGAACGCGGCGCCGTGCTGCGCAAGGTGGCTGGCGAGCTGCGTTCGCGCCGCGAGGACCTGGCGCAGCTGATGACCGCCGAGATGGGCAAGCTGCGCCGCGAGGCGCTGGCCGAGATCGACAAATGCGCCACCGTCTGCGACCACTACGCCGCGCACGCTGCCGGCTACCTGCAGTCCGAGGACATCGCCACCGAGGCGCAGCGCAGCTACGTGCGCTACGAGCCGCTGGGCTGCGTGCTGGCGGTGATGCCGTGGAATTTCCCGTACTGGCAGGTGTTCCGCTTCCTTGCCCCGGCGCTGATGGCCGGCAATGTCGCCCTGCTCAAGCACGCCAGCAACGTGCCGCGCTGTGCCGATGCCATCGGCGAGCTGCTGCAGGCCGCCGGTGCGCCCGAGGGCGTGCTTGGCGTGCTGCACATCGACAACGAGCAGGCGGCGCAGGTCCTGCGCGATGACCGGGTAGTGGCCGTCACCCTGACCGGCTCGGAGCGGGCAGGGCGCTCGATCGCGGCCAATGCCGGCGAGCAGATCAAGAAGTGCGTGATGGAACTGGGCGGCAGCGACGCCTTCATCGTGCTCGAGGACGCGGACCTGGACAGTACGGTGGACGCGGCCGTGCGCTCGCGTTTCGACAACAGCGGCCAGACCTGCATCGCGGCCAAGCGTTTCATCGTGGTGGATGCGATCGCCGATGCCTTCGTCGAGCGCTTCGTCGCCGCCGCCAGCAAGCGCGTGTACGGCGATCCCACCCGGGAAGAAACCACGCTGGCGCCGCTGGCCCGCGCCGACCTGCGCGATGAGCTGCACAAGCAGGTGCAGGCCAGCATCGAACGCGGTGCCAAGCCCCTGCTGGGCTGCGAACCGGTAGCCGGCTCGCATGCCGGATATGCGGCTTCGATCCTGGACAACGTCGGCCCCGGCATGCCGGCCTATGACGAGGAACTGTTCGGCCCGGTGGCGGCAATCATCCGGGTCAGGGACGAAGCCGAGGCAGTGCGCGTGGCCAACGACACCCGCTACGGCCTGGGCGGCAGCGTGTGGACGGCCGATGCCCAGCGGGGCGAGGCGGTCGCCTGCCAGCTGCAGTGCGGCGCCGCCTTCGTCAATGCCGTGGTCAAGAGCGACGTGCGGCTGCCGTTCGGTGGCGTGAAGCGCTCCGGCTATGGCCGCGAACTGGGGGTGCACGGCATCCGTGAGTTCACCAACATCAAGACGGTCTACGTCGCCTGAGTCACGCCGCGGGAGGGGCGGGGCCGGGCGCCCCGCCGCTCACAGCCAGCGGGCGCGCTTGAACAGCCGATACAGCACGAAGCAGGCCACGCCCACGCCGAGGATCATCGCCGGGTAGGCCCAGGGACGGCCGAGTTCGGGCATGTGCTGGAAGTTCATGCCGTACCAGCTGGTGATCAGGGTGGGGGCGGCCAGCAGCGCAGCCCATGCACCCAGGCGCTTCATCGTCTCGCCTTGCGCCAGCGTCACCAGCGACAGGTTCACGCTGAGCGCGGTGCCCAGCATCTCGCGCAGGGTGTCGATCGAATCATCGATGCGCACGGCGTGGTCGAGCACGTCGCGCAGGTAGGGGCGCACCTCGTCGTGCATCAGCAGCCCCGGGTTGCGCTGGATCTGCGCCAGCACGTCCTGCAGCGGGGACACCGCCAGCCGCATCTTGTTGAGCTCGCGCTTGAGCTCGTACAGCCGCATCACGGTCTGCCGGCGGTAGCTCTCGGAGAAGATGTCCTTCTCCAGCAGGTCCAGGGTCTCGCCGAAGCGGTCGGTGATCGGCAGGTAGTTGTCCACCACCGCGTCGAGTACCGCGTACAGCGGGAACGACGGCCCCAGCGCCTGCATTTCCGGCTCGCGCTCCAGCCGTGCCCGCACGGAGGTATAGGGCAGCGAGGCCCCGTGGCGCACCGTCATCAGGAAGCGCGGGCCGAGGAAGGCGTGGGTCTCGCCGTAGCGGATGCGCTCCTCGACCATCTGCGCGGTGTGGACCACCACGAACAGCGAGTTGCCATAGTACTCGGCCTTGGGTCGCTGGTGCGCCTTGCGGGTGTCCTCGATGGCCAGTTCGTGCAGGCCGAACTCGCGCTGCACGATCGCCAGCACCGCATCGTCCGGCTCGTACAGGCCGACCCAGACGAAGCCGTCCTCGCGCGCGAGGTATTCGTCGATGTCGTCCAGCGCGATATGGCGACGGCCGCCGCGGTCGTCATACCAGGCGCAGTTGATGACACAGGGCGGATTGAGCGGGGATGCGGGGATGGGCTGCTGCATGCCCCGCATCGTGCGTCAGCGTGCCGGGAGCGGCAAGCGGTGCTGTACGTGTGCGGCCCAGGCCAGTGCCACATGGATTGGCAGCAGCAGCACGATCCACTGCAGGTTGAACTGCGGTTGCGGTGAGAGCCACTGGACCAGCAGCGCAATGACCGAGCACGCCACCACCATCCACGCCAGCCATGCCGCCCAGCGTGCCGGCGCGCGGCCACGCAGCCATGCCCATGCCGCGGGCAGCAAGCCAAGGCACAGCGGGTTGAGCAGCAGCAGGTTGCGGTTGCCCCACGCGGCCTGGTGCGCGGTCATGCCCCACAGCCAGGCCAGCACCAGGCCGGCTGCCGCGCACAACAGCCAGAACGGCAGGGCGAAGGCGCCAACGACACGGCGATGGCGACGCTGCAACCACGCCAGGCCCAACGCGACCACCACGCCGCACAGCAGCCAAGGCCACCAGCGGCGAACGCTTTCGGCCGGCTCGGGAGCGAGGTGGTGCGGTAGCAGTTCGTATTCGGCCTGTACCAGCGGACGTCCATCGCTGTTGCGGGCCTGCCTCAGGCTGTCGGCCAGGCGCATCGGTACGAAGGCCTCCTGCCAGCGCGACAGCGGCTGGTCGGCATACGGCCCCAGGCCGAGGTCGAAGCCCAGCCACATCCATGGTGCCGGCGAGGCCAGGCGGACCGATTCGCCGCGGTAGGTATTGCCGCGCGAGCGCCCGGACAGCTGCGAATGCAGCGCGCCACCGAGGGCCTGGTCGATGGCATCGCGGACCATCGTGGCGCAGTTGGCGGTGTAGTAGTCGTAGCGGTAGCGGGCGTTTTCCGGGCGCGAACGTTCGGCCAGTGCATCTGCCAGCGCGATGGCCTGCTGGGGGCGCAGGTCCAGCCACTGGATGCTGGCGCCACGGCCGCTGTCGCGGTACTGGGCCAGGTCCTGCTCCAGCGGCAGGGCGACCAGGTAATACATCATCTCCCCGCGCACGAAGCGGCCGATGAAGTCGTCCTCGCCCGGGTCGAAGTAACCGAAGTTGTAGGAGATGGCCTGGCCGCTGCGCGGGTCCAGGACCACGATGGCGTCATGGCCGAAGCGTTCGAAGAACACCTCGCCCGGCTGCATCGTCACCACGCCGATCCGCGGCGCCTCCACGCCGGCCGGGGCCTGCCCGTCCTGCGCCAGCGCGGCGAAGGACAGCAGGGCCAGGAGCACGGCCAGCAGCGGGGCAAACGACCGGAAAACCCGGGCGCGGATCAATCTTCCACCTGTTCTTCGGGCGGCAGCACGGTGACGTGGAAGGCCTGCACGCGGCGCGCGTCGGCCCGGGCGACGCGAAACACGAAGCGGTCCAGGGTCAGCTCGTCGCCGGTTTCGGGCAGGTGCCCGATGGCCTCGGTCACCAGGCCGCCGATGGTGTCGTAGTCGTCATCGGGGAAGTCGGCGCTGAAGCGGTCGTTGAAATCGCCGATCGCGGTCAGCGCGTCGACAACGTACTGGCCGTCGGCCTGGATGGCGATCTGCGCGGTGTGGTCCTCGGCCTCGTCGTGCTCGTCGTCGATCTCGCCGACGATCTGCTCCAGCACGTCCTCAATGGTCACCAGGCCGGCCACGCCGCCGTATTCGTCGACCACGATTGCCATGTGGTTGCGCGAGAGCCGGAACTCCTTGAGCAGGACATTGAGCTTCTTCGATTCGGGGATGAGCACGGCGGGGCGCAGCAGCTCGCGGATGCTGCCCGGGCCATGATCGGCGACCACGCCACGCAGCAGGTCCTTGGCCAGCAGGATGCCAAGGATGTCGTCCTTGTTCTCGCCATGGACCGGGAAGCGCGAATGGCCGGTCTCGACCACCTGCTTCATCAATTCCAGGAAGGGCGCCTCCACCGGCAGCGAGACCATCTGCGAACGCGAGACCATCACGTCGCCCACGGTTAGCTCGGCCACCGAAATGGCGCCTTCCATCATCTTCAGGGTATCGGCAGCGATGACCCCCTCTTCCTGCGCGTTGTGCAGGACCGCAACCAGCTCGTCGCGGGTATGGGGTTCGCTGGAGAACGCGGCGGCCAGTCGGTCAAGCCAGCCGCGCTTCTTTTCGGCATGTTCCGCCGGGGTACTACTGTCGTCTTCGGACATCTCTAGGGGAAACGGCACCCGGCGCGCCGGGCGGTATCCGCAGTCTAGCAGGATGTCCCGGGCGGCCTCATCAGCTGGCTGTGACCGGCTCCGCGGGCTGTGCGTCAATTGCCGGCTCGGCCGGGGCGGGCACTTCGTCTTCGGCGGGCAGGTCCAGGCTGTAGGTGCAGCCGGCCAGGGTCTTGCCCGGATGCGACTTGACGTTGGACACGCTCAGGATCACCGACTCGATCAGGGCCTCGCCGGTCATCGCGTCGATCACGTCGCGGCTCACCAGTTCGCGGCCGTACATGGCCTTTTCGGGGGTGTTTACCCCCTCTTCGAGCGCAAGTTCGGCCGCCAGCGGGCGTGGGTCGGGCAGGTCGAGCAGGGCGACGATGGTGCCGCCCGCCAGCGCGATGTGGTCGCTGCTGTGGCCGAAGACGGTCAGCGGCGTGTTGAGCCGGTACTCGGCCATGAACAGGTTGGTCTGCGGCAGTGGCTGCCAGCCCAGTGCAACGGCCTTGAGCGGGTCAGCCACGATCGGGGCCAGCTGGGCGAAGTCGCTCACGCTCTGGCGGCATTCGATCAGCGCCACCAGGTCCGGCGGCGACGCCGAGGCCAGCGGCGTGGCGGACAGCAGGAGCAGGGGCAGCAGGCGGGACTTCAGCATGGCGGACGACGGCGGTGGGCAAGGGGCGATGTTAGCCCGGGGCCCGCCGTGCTTATAACCCCGTGCTGGCGGCAAACTGCTCAGCGCTCGCCGGCGTACGGATCGGCGATGCCGAGGTCGGCCAGGATCTCGCGCTCGAGCTGCTCCATCGCGTCGGCTTCCTTGTCGTCCATGTGGTCCCAGCCGAGCAGGTGCAGTACGCCATGCACGGTGAGATGGGCGTAGTGGGCGCTGAGCGCCTTGCCCTGTTCAGCCGCCTCACGGGCGACCACCGGGGCGCAGATGATCAGGTCGCCCAGCAGGGGGAACTTGACCCCCTTGGGCAGGCCTTCTGGCACCTCGGCCGGGAACGAGAGCACGTTGGTGGCGTAGTCCTTGCCGCGGTAGTGGCGGTTGAGCGACTGGCCCTCGGGCGCATCGACCAGGCGGATGGCCACGTCGGCCTCGCGGATCCGGCCCTTGAGCGCGGCGGCGACCCACTTGCGGAAGCTCACCGCCGACGGCAGGCCGGCGCGGGGCAGGGCATAGCTGACGGCGACGTCCAGTCGCACCGGGCCGCGGGTCACGGGTTGGCTCCCGGCTGGACCTGGTGCAGGTCGCGGCGGTCATAGGCACTGACGATGCGCGCCACCAGCGGATGGCGCACGACGTCGCGCGATTCGAAGAAGGTGAAGCTGACGCCCTCGACCTCGCGCAGCACGTCGATCGCGTCGCGCAGGCCCGAGCGGATGTGCTTGGGCAGGTCGGTCTGGGTCAGGTCGCCGGTCACCACCGCGGTGGAGCCGAACCCCAGGCGGGTCAGGAACATCTTCATCTGCTCGATGGTGGTGTTCTGGGCCTCGTCCAGGATCACGAACGCATCGTTCAGGGTGCGGCCGCGCATGTAGGCCAGCGGCGCGATCTCGATGACGTTCTTCTCCAGCAGCTTGACCACCTTCTCCACGCCCAGCATCTCGTACAGGGCGTCGTACAACGGGCGCAGGTAGGGGTCGACCTTCTGCGTCAGGTCGCCGGGCAGGAAGCCGAGCTTCTCGCCGGCCTCGACCGCCGGGCGCACCAGGATCAGCCGCTGCACGCGCGATTCGTTGAGTGCATCCACCGCCATCGCCACCGCAAGGAAGGTCTTGCCGGTACCGGCCGGGCCGATGCCGAAGTTGATGTCGTGGGTGGCGATCTGGTGCAGGTACTTGGACTGGTTGGCGCCGCGGCCGCGCACGGTCCCGCGCTTGACCTTGACCGCCACTTCCTGGGCCTCGTAGGCGCGCTCGGCAACCTTTTCCACGTTGGCCGCGCTCAGCCACAGGTGAATAGTGTGATTGTCGAACACCGCCTCCCCGGCTTCCTTGTACAGCGCGTGCAGCAACCTTTCCGCCTCTTCGGCGGCCTTCTCAGGGCCGGTGACGCGGAACACGTTGCCGCGGTTGGCGATTTCCACGCCCATCTTCAATTCGATCTGGCGCAGGTGCTCGTCGAACGGACCGGCGAGGTTGGCCAGGCGCTCGTTGTCGGCTGGCTCAAGGATGAAATCGCGCTGGGAGGTCTTGGTCATCAATGTCTGGCGCCGCAACCGGCGCTTCCTTAAGCGAAGCGCAAAGGGTAGCTCGCCGACCATTAAGCGAACAGCTAGAAGTGACATAGGTGGGCGATGGCGGGTTTGCTGGCCGGTGAGCCCGTCGCGGGACCCGTCGCGTCCGCGATTGGAGGGCGGCCACCGGGGCGGTCCAGTGCCCCGGAAGAACGACGGCGGGCCACTGCCCGCCGTCATTTGTGCACTCAGGCGACGGCGACCCGGCCGCGCAGCGAGTTGGTCAGCGCCTCGGTGATCACCACGTCGACGAACTGGCCGATCAGGCGCGGATGGCCGGGGAAGTTCACCGAGCGCATGTTCTCGGTCTTGCCGGTCAGCTCGTTGGGATCCTTGCGCGAAGGGCCTTCGACCAGCACGGTCTGCACGCTGCCGACCATCGAGGCCGAGATCTCGGCGGCCTTGGCGTTGATCGCAGCCTGCAGCCGGCTCAGGCGCGCGTGCTTGTCGGCATCGCTGACGTCATCGGGCAGGTCGGCGGCCGGCGTGCCCGGGCGGCGCGAGTAGATGAAGGAGAAGCTCTGGTCGAAGCCTACGTCCTCGATCAGCTTCATGGTCTTCTCGAAGTCGGCCTCGGTCTCGCCGGGAAAGCCGACGATGAAGTCCGAGGAGATCGAGATGTCCGGGCGCACCGCGCGCAGCTTGCGGATCCTGGACTTGAATTCCAGCGCGGTGTAGCCGCGCTTCATCGCCGACAGGATGCGGTCGCTGCCGGCCTGCACCGGCAGGTGCAGGAAGTTGGCCAGCTTGGGCACGTCGCGGTAGGCATCGACCAGCGAGTCGGAGAACTCCAGCGGATGGGAGGTGGTGAAGCGGATGCGGCCAATACCATCAATTTCAGCAATGGCACGGATCAGCAGGCCGAGGTCGGCCAACTCGCCATCGCCATAAGGGCCGCGATAGGCATTGACGTTCTGGCCAAGCAGGTTGATCTCGCGCACGCCCTGGGCGGCGAGCTGGGCGCATTCCACCAGCACGTCCTCGAACGGGCGGCTGACCTCGGTGCCACGGGTGTAGGGCACCACGCAGAAGCTGCAGTACTTGGAGCAGCCTTCCATGATCGAGACAAAGGCCGACGGGCCTTCGGCGCGCGGCTCGGGCAGCCTGTCGAACTTCTCGATTTCCGGGAAGGAAATGTCCACCTGCGGTTTCTTCTCGGCGCGTCGGGCGGCGATCAGCTCGGGCAGGCGGTGCAGGGTCTGCGGTCCGAACACCAGGTCCACATACGGTGCGCGCTTGATGATCGCCTCGCCTTCCTGCGAGGCCACGCAGCCACCGACGCCGATGATCACGTCACGGCCGTCCTTCTTCAGCTCCTTCCAGCGGCCGAGCTGGCTGAACACCTTTTCCTGCGCCTTTTCGCGGATCGAGCAGGTGTTGACCAGGACGACGTCGGCTTCTTCGGGGTTGTCGGTCAGTTCCAGCCCTTCGGAGGCGGCGAGCACGTCGGCCATCTTGGCCGAGTCGTACTCATTCATCTGGCACCCGTGGGTCTTGATGTAGAGCTTGCCGCGCGCACCGCCGGCAACGGGCGAGCGCTGGCCGGGCAGGGGCACGAGAGCAGGTGTGGTCATTTCAATGGCAGGCGCGGCGGTGCCGGCCGCGGCCGGCACGGGGGAAGCTGGCGTCCCGGTCATGGCGCTTATTCCAGTCGGGTGGGAAGGGCAGCCAGGGCCGGCTGCGGTAAGCCGCATAGTGTATCGCGTGAAGGCGGCTTTCACCGCGACAAGGCGAATGTGAAGGGATTGGCGCTTCCTGAGCCTTTCACATTCAGGCACTTGGCAAGACGGCGTGAAGTTGGGACACTCGCCGCCCATGAAGGGGATCTTGGGGATATCGGGGCTTTTGCTTGCCACGCTGTCGGCTGCGCCGGCCAGTGCGGGCACCCTGTACAAGTGCCTCAGCGGTGACGGCGTTCCCAGCTATGTCAGCAAGCGTATCTCCGGCGCCAGTTGCAGCGTGGTCACCAGCTACAGCCCGAGCCGCAACCGCGCCAACCGCCCGGCCGCCCCGGTCGCAAGACCCGTGGCCTCCACTCCGGCACCGGCCAGTAATACGTCGCAGGCCCCTGCCGTGGTGGCCACCGCCGCCATCGCGCCTGCCGCCTCCACCCAGCCTGCGCCTGCACCGGTACCGAAGCCTGCTGCCAGTAGCTCCTCACGCGCAGGCAAGCTCGTCAGCGGGCAGGTGTACTCCTACATGAAGGATGGCGTGCGCCATTACAGCAGCAGCCGTCCGCAGCAGGTCGCCAGCGCCGAGGTGCGCACGATCCGCTACAGCTTCATCGAACGCTGTTATGCGTGTGGCGCCAATCCCGGCGTGAACTTCGGCTCGGTCCGCCTCAATACCACCGCCTACCAGAACGAGATCGCCGCGGCCGCGCGCGAGTTCGGCGTGGAAGAGGCCGTTGTACGCGCGGTGATCCATGCCGAGTCCGCGTTCAACCCGATGGCCCTCAGCCGCGCGGGCGCCCAGGGGCTGATGCAGCTGATGCCGCCGACGGCCCGTCGTTTCGGCGTCAGTGATTCGTATGACGCGGCGCAGAACATCCGCGGTGGCGTGCAGTACCTGTCGTGGCTGCTCAAGCGCTTCAACGGCGACCTGACCCTGGCTGCGGCCGGTTACAACGCCGGCGAAGGGGCCGTTGATCGCCACGGCGGCGTCCCGCCGTACAGCGAAACCCGGTATTACGTGCAGCGCGTGGCGCAGCTGGCCGACCGTTACCGCGGGGCGCTGGCTTCCGTGCAGTAAGTCTTGCGGCCGCATTGTGCGGCCGTTAAGGCTTCCGCTACACTCGAACGACGATTCAAATGTGGACTGGCCCCCACCGGTCCAATGGCAGCCTCAAGCTACCTAATCATTATCGGAGTGCCGGATGGCCAACGATGGGGTAAACGATCCAGTAAACACCGGACGTCGACGATTTCTTACGACCACTACGGCTGTGGTGGGGGCAGTCGGCGCAGGGTTCGCGGCAGTTCCTTTCATCAAGTCATGGAATCCCAGTACCCGGGCCAAGTTGGCCGGCGCCCCGGTGATAGCCGACATCAGCGCCCTGCAGGAAGGCCAACGCCTTGTACTGGAGTGGCGCGGCCAACCTATCTGGATCGTCAAGCGTTCCAGGGCCCTGCTCGATGCGTTGCCCACGCTTGAGGAGCGGCTCAAGGATCCCGGGTCGGAAAACGCCGACCAGCAGCCGGGTTACGTCCTCTCCGAAAAGCCCGAATTCCGCTCGATCAAGCCCGAGATCTCGGTGCTGGTCGGCCTGTGCACGCACCTGGGCTGCGCGCCGGAGATGGTGGCCGAGATCCGCCCCGAGCCATACGATCCGGAGTGGAAGGGCGGCTACTTCTGCCCCTGCCACAAGTCGCGCTTCGACATGTCCGGCCGCGTGTTCCGCGACGTGCCGGCGCCGACCAACCTGCTGGTGCCGCCGCATCACTACCAGGACGACAACACCATCGTCATCGGCGTTGATCCGCAGGGGGCAGCGTAACCATGGCCAACAATTTCCTGACCCGCGCCGCGGGTGGCGTGTCCAGCTGGATCAACGAGCGCGCGCCCGGCCTGATGCCGGTCTACCGCAAGCACGTCAGCGAGTACTACGCGCCGAAGAACTTCAACGTCTGGTACTACTTCGGCTCGCTTGCGCTGGTAGTGCTGGTCAACCAGATCCTGACGGGGATCTTCCTGACCATGCACTTCAAGCCCAGTGCCGCCGAGGCGTTCGCCTCGGTCGAGTACATCATGCGCGACGTGGAGTGGGGCTGGCTGATCCGCTACATGCACAGCACCGGCGCCTCGCTGTTCTTCATCGTCGTCTACCTGCACATGTTCCGCGGGCTGATGTACGGCAGTTACCAGAAGCCGCGCGAGCTGGTGTGGATCCTGGGCATGCTGATCTACCTGGTGCTGATGGCCGAGGCCTTCATGGGCTACGTGCTGCCGTGGGGCCAGATGTCGTTCTGGGGCGCCAAGGTCATCATTTCCCTGTTCGGCGCGATCCCGGTGATTGGGCAGGGGCTGACCGAGTGGATCATGGGCGACTACCTGCCCGGCGACGCCACCCTCAACCGCTTCTTCGCCCTGCATGTCATCGCCCTGCCGCTGGTACTGCTGCTGCTGGTGGTGCTGCACCTGGGCGCGCTGCACGAGGTCGGGTCCAACAACCCCGACGGCGTGGAGATCAAGAAGGGCCCGAAGGGCAATCGCTGGGATCCAGGCAAGCCGGCAGACGGCATTCCCTTCCACCCGTACTACACGGTCAAGGACATGGTAGGCGTCGGTTTCCTGCTGATCCTGGCCGCCTTCATCATCTTCTTCGCACCGGGCTTCGGTGGCCTGTTCCTGGAGCATGACAACTTCACCGAGGCCAACCGGCTGGTGACGCCGGAGCACATCAAGCCGGTGTGGTACTACACGCCGTACTACGCGATGTTGCGCGTGGTGCCGCACAAGCTCAGCGGCGTGCTGGTGATGTTCTCGGCCATCGCGATCCTGTTCCTGGTGCCGTGGCTGGACAAGGCCAGGGTCAAGTCGATCCGTTACCGTGGCTGGATCTCGAAGGTGATGCTGGCCATGCTGGCGGTGTGCTTCGTCTGGCTGGGCGTGATCGGCTCAGGTCCGGGCACGGCCATCTGGGAAACCTGGGTCGGACGCGTGCTGACCTTCCTGTACTTCGCCTTCTTCATCACCATGCCGGTGTGGACGAGGCTGGACAAGACCAAGCCGGTTCCGGAACGGGTGACGACGCATGACTGACACGTGGATTGTGCGGCTGGCCTGCGTGGCCGCCCTGCTGTTCTCCGGGATGGCCTCGGCCGCCGGCGGTGGCAGCCTGATGCAGGCCGGCAATGACCTGGGTGACCGCGCTTCGCTGCAGCGTGGCGCCCAAGCCTACATGAACTACTGCTCGGGCTGCCATTCGCTCAAGTACCTGCGTTACTCACGCATGGCCGAGGACCTGGGGCTGAGCGAGGAAGAGGTGATGGCCCACCTCAACTTCACCGGAGCCGCGGTCGGCGAGCCGATCCAGGTATCGATGCCGAAGGAGCAGGCGGAGAAGTGGTTCGGCAAGATGCCGCCGGATCTCTCGCTCACCGCGCGGGTGCGTGGCAGCGACTGGATCTACAGCTACCTCAAGTCGTTCTACCTGGACGAGTCGCGCCCACTGGGTTGGAACAACACGGTGTTCCCCAACGCGTCGATGCCCAATCCGCTGTGGCAGCAGCAGGGGTTGCAGCACGCGGCGTTCGGTGAGCCGGACGCGTCCACCGGGGAACGTCCGGTGCTGGGCCTGAAGGTCGAGTCCGCAGGCACGCAGAGTGCGCAGGAGTTCGACCAGACGGTGCGCGACATCACCAACTTCCTCGAATACGCCGGCGAGCCGGCTGCGATCAAGCGCCAGCAACTGGGTGTGTGGGTGATCCTGTTCCTGGCGCTGTTGACCTTCCTGGCCTATCTGGTCAAGAAGGAATACTGGAAGGACGTGCACTGACACAGTGATGTCCCGGGTGGCATGGCCTGAGGCGGACAGGAGCTACCCAGCTTTTGACCCTTGGCACCGGCAGCGCCGGATTGCACACTCGGGGACCGTGACGACCATCGGCAGTGGGCCGATGGCGTCGATGCGGCCGGCGGATTCCGGCCGTTGGAGAGTCTTCTGAATGGCGGCGAGTGTGCGTATGCGGAATACCTTGACCCTGTTTTCCTCCAACGACGATGTCCTGTGCCACCGGGTCCGCCTGGTGCTGGCCGCCAAGGGGGTCACCTACGACTTCGTGCCGGTCGATGCCCAGAACCCACCCGAGGACCTGATCGACCTCAATCCCTACCACTCGGTGCCCACCCTGGTTGAACGCGAGCTGGTGCTGTACGCGGCCTCGGTGGTCAGCGAATACCTGGACGAGCGCTATCCGCATCCGCCACTGATGCCGGTCGATCCGCTGTCGCGAGCGCGGCTGCGGTTGGCGATGTTGCGCATCGAGCATGACTGGGTGCCGGAGGTCCAGGCCATCCAGCTGGGCAACAAGACCCAGGCCGAGGCCGGCCGCAAGCGCCTGAAGGAACTGCTGACTGCATCGGTGCCGCTGTTCAAGGCCAGCAAGTTCTTCCTCAACCCGGAGATGAGCCTGGCCGACTGCGCGATGGCCCCGATCATCTGGCGCCTGCAGTCGCTGGACATTCCGCTGCCCAAGGATGGCAAGGCGATCGAGGACTACGGCAACCGCATCTTCCGCAACCCGGGTTTCATCCGCAGCCTGACCGACCAGGAGCGCAAGCTGCGCGACCTGCCGGCCTGACGCTGTACGCAAAGTGATTGGATGTGATGCGCGCGCCCGGATGGCGCGCGCGGCGCTTACACTTGGCGCATGAGCGAAGAAACTTTCCGTATGAGCAGCCATCGCCCCTACCTGCTGCGGGCGCTGGTGGAGTGGATCAACGACAACGACCTGACCCCGCACATCCTGGTGGATGCGGGCATGCCGGGCGTGCAGGTGCCGTCCAGCGCGGTCAAGGACGGCCGGGTGGTGCTGAACATCGCCGAGCGGGCGGTGGTCCGCCTGCATATCGACAACGAGGCGGTGAGCTTCACCGCACGCTTCTCCGGTGTCAGCTTCCCGGTGCATGTCCCGATCCAGGCCGTGCTTGCGGTGTATGCGCGCGAGACCGGGCAGGGCATGGCGCTGCCGGATGACATCTACGGTTCCGATCCCACGCCGCCGGACGACGAGCTGCCGCCGGATCCGCCGGCAACGCCGGATGACACGCCGACTCCGGGCAAGCGCCCGCACCTGCGCGTGGTGAAGTAAGCCGTAGCCTGCACGTCAGTTGTCTGCACCGTGATGCGGTGCGCTGCGGTGCCGGAAGGCTCAATGAAAAACCGCGCCCTGGGGCGCGGTTTTTCCGTTTCAGGATGCCTGTTCGGGGCTGAGCTGGTCCGGGGCGCCGAATCAGAGGTCCTGTGCGTCCCCGGTATCGCGTCGGATCTGACTGATGCGCGCGGCTCCCGGGCCGATAAAGGACACCAGCTCGTCGCCACGCAGGACCATGCGGCCGCTGTGGCGGTCGATGCCGTCATACGAATATTCGAAGTTGAAGGTGCGCTCGAAACCCAGCCAGCCGCTTGGCAGGCGGCACAGGCGCAGCCGTGTGGCGTGCACAGCCTGGTCCAGCCACTGCACGTCGGCGGCACGGCAGGCGTTGCGTCCGAGTTCGCCGGCGCGTTCGGCGGCCGCGCGCGAGGAATTCCAGAATCCGTAAACGGCGGCGCCGGCAATCATCAGCAGGATAAGACTAGGCATGCCGCTACTTTAGGTGGCGGGCTGCGTAGAAGGGAAGGGCGGCGACAGCGTCCCGGCCAACGGCCCTCATGGCAGCTCATCGCGCAGGCTGTGCCGGGATCGTGGACTGCAGTTTCAGCAGTGCCGCCCAGTCCTTGCGGTTGAGATCGCACAGTTGCGGCTGGCCCGGCGAGCACTCCGCGTGCAACACGCTGGTGGCGGCACCCGTTCCCTCGGTCGCGGGCTGCAGGCGTCCGGCCCGATCCAGCGGCAGCATCCGCATCATCACGGTGTTCATCACGTTGCCGCCAATGATGTAGGCCGTGCGGTCCCCGCCGATGTTGGTGGCAACGACGACATCGCAATGGGTCTTCCAGTTGGCAGTGCGGTCCTCGGCCAGCGCCTGGCGCAGGCCTGCATATCCCAGCGGCTGGTCGCGATCGCGCAGGAAGCACAGCAGGTCGCCCGGCTCCGGCTTGCCGGTGGCTGGGTCCTCGAGCCGGTACGGGGCGCCGGGGGCGGGGTTGAAGGCCTGGCGGATGTAATCGATATGGCGCGGCGACGCCTGGAACCCCATCACGCTGGCGCGGCCCATCACCCAGGAAATGAAGGCGGCAGACCAGGGGTTGTCCAGCACGAAGGCGCGGCAGTCCGATTCAAGGTAACGCGATCCCCAGGGGGCTTCGCAGCTGGACGCGCCGGGAATTTCGGCCATCGCGCCCAGGGTGCCGCCCTCGCGCCAGTAACTGGCCACGCGCTGCCACGCGATCATCCCCTGGTCGGACAGGTCCACCGCTTCGGCCTCGGTGACTTCCAGCCGCGCGATGCGGCCCTCGCGGTCGATGAAGCTGCGATACCACAGCCGGTGCTCGTTGCAGGCGGTGCGGATGACGGCCTGCGCCCTGGCCGAGAGGCCGTAGCGCGGTGGCAGGTCACAGACGTCGGCAGCGAGGGCAGGTACTGCGAGCACGCACAGCACCAGCCCGAGGGCAAGGTGGCGGAATGGCATCTGCAAGGCACGGGTGGACAGGGAGCCACAAGCCTTGCAGAGGTCGGCGTTCCCGCGCCGTGAAGTCAGCCAGGTGGTGGGCCGAGTTTCAGCGACAGGTCGATTGCCTGCACATGCTTGGTCAGGCCGCCAATCGAGATGCAGTCCACGCCATCTTCGGCAATGGCGCGCACGCTGGCCAGGTCGACGCTGCCGGATACTTCCAGCGGGATTCGACCGGCGGCGATACGCACCGCTTCGCGACGCATGTCGGCGGTGAAGTCATCGATCAGGATGCGTTCGCAGCCAACCTCGAGGGCCTCGCGCAGCTGCTCCATGTCTTCCACTTCCACCACCAGCGGCAGGCTGGGCTGCTGCGCGCGGGCGGCGTGTACCGCGGCGGTCAGCGAGCCGGCGGCGCGGATATGGTTTTCCTTGAGCATCACCGTGTCGAACAGGCCGATGCGGTGGTTGTCGCCGCCGCCGCAACGCACGGCGTACTTCTGCGCGATGCGCAGGCCGGGCAGGGTCTTGCGGGTGTCGAGGATGCGCGCGCCGGTACCGGCCACGGCCTGCACATAGCGCGCCGTGGTGGTCGCGGTGCCCGACAGCGTCTGCAGGAAATTGAGCGAGGTGCGCTCGGCGCTGACCAGGCTGCGGCTGCGGCCCCGCAGGGTGGCCAGCACCGTGCCCGCGACCACCGGGTCACCCTCTGCCACGCGCCAGTCGATGCGGACCTGCGGGTCGAGCGCGCGATGGGTGGCATCGAACCAGGGGCGGCCGGCAATGACCGCGTCCTGCTTGCACAGCAGGTAGGCGATGTCGGCCAGGTCGGGCAGCAGGGCGGCGGTGACATCGCCCGTGCCGATGTCCTCGGCCAGAGCGCGGGCCACGTCGGCCTCGACCTGGGCCGGGTCCACCGCGGGCAGCGGACGGGGCGACATCACGCCGCGGGGAAGTCGGCGATCTGCGCGGTGGCGATGGCCTCTTCGGCCAGCAGCACCGGGATGCCGTCGTCCACGCGGAACACCTGCTTGCGGTCGCGGGTGACCAGCGCCTCGCGCAGCGGCTGGGTCTGCGCGCTGCCGTCGGCCCTGGTCACGCTGCCGGTGGCGATGGCCTGGTTGAGGGCCTCCAGGCCACGCGCGTCCAGGAGCGACAGGGGCTGGCGGGTGTCGGGCGAGCACAGCAGGTCGAGCAGTTTGCGATCCATCGGGTCTTGGTCTTGCTGGGAAGGCGGCTAGAATACGTCTTTGAGCTAGGCGACGGCCAATGAACCCCAACCAATCCGCGCCGCTTGTCGGCATCGTGATGGGCTCCCGCTCCGACTGGGAGACCATGCAGAACGCAGCCCAGAAGCTCGACGCGCTGGGTGTTCCGTACGAGGTCAAGGTGGTGTCCGCGCACCGCACGCCGGACGTGCTGTTCCAGTACGCCGAACAGGCCGGACAGCGCGGGCTGCGCGCGATCATCGCCGGCGCCGGCGGCGCAGCGCACCTGCCGGGCATGCTGGCCGCCAAGACCGCGGTGCCAGTGCTGGGCGTGCCGGTGCAGTCCAAGGCGCTCAACGGCATGGATTCGCTGCTGTCGATCGTGCAGATGCCGGCCGGCATCCCGGTGGCGACCTTTGCCATCGGCAACGCCGGTGCCGCCAACGCCGGCCTGTTCGCCGCCGCGATGCTGGCGGTGGATCACCCGGCCATCGGTCAGGCCTTGGCGCAGTTCCGCCAGCGCCAGACCGAGGGCGTCATGGCCAGCGACGACCCGCGCAAATGACCACGGTCGGCATCCTCGGTGGCGGGCAGCTGGCCCGCATGATGGTGCTGGCGGGCGCACCGCTGGGCCTGCGTTTCGTGGTGTTCGATCCGGCCGCCGACGCCTGTGCAGGCCAGGTCGCGCCGCTGCAGGTCGGTGCCTTCGATGACCAGCAGGCACTGGCGGAGTTCGCCGACAGGGTCGATGTCATCACCTTCGATTTCGAGAACGTGCCGGCCGGCAGTGCCCAGTGGCTGGCGCAGCGGCGTCCGGTATTTCCCAATCCGGACGCGCTGGCGGTGGCGCAGGACCGGCTCAGCGAGAAGACCCTGTTCCAGGAGCTGGGCATCCCGCTGCCGCCGTTTGCCGACATCCGCAGTCGCGAGGAACTGGCGGCGCGTGTGGCCGAGTTCGGCACGCCGTGCATCCTCAAGACCCGCCGCCTGGGCTACGACGGCAAGGGCCAGTTCCGTATCCGCGGGGCCGCGGACGTGGATCCCGCGTGGGCCGAGCTGGGTGGGCAGGTAGAACGCACCGGCCTGATCCTGGAAGGCTTCGTCGCCTTCGAGCGCGAACTCAGCGTGGTCGCCGTGCGTGCTCGCGATGGTGAGTTCCGCGCCTTTCCGCTGACCCGGAACTGGCATGTCGACGGCGTGCTGTCGGCGAGCCTGGCGCCGGCGCAGGTGACCCCGGCCCAGCACGAGGCGGCCATCGGCCATGCCCGTCGCCTGGCCGAGCGCCTGGACTACGTCGGCGTGTTCGCGCTGGAACTGTTCTGCCGCGATGGCGAGCTGCTGGCCAACGAAATGGCTCCGCGCGTACACAATTCCGGCCACTGGACCAGCGAGGGCGCCGAGACCTCGCAGTTCCAGAACCACCTGCGCGCGGTGCTGGGCCTGCCGCTGGGCGACACCCGCATGATCGGGCATGCCTGCATGCTCAATTGGCTGGGGGCGATGCCCGAGGCGAGTGCCGTGCTGTCGCAGGCCGGCGGTCACTGGCACGACTACGGCAAGCAGCCGCGTGATGGCCGCAAGGTCGGCCACGCCACGCTGCGCGAGGATTCACCGCAGGCACTGGCCCAGGCGCTGGAGCAGGTCGGACAGGCGCTGGGTCGCCAGTCGCAGGTGGGGCCGGTCGTCGCGCTGCTGCGCGACGGATCTGCCGGCTGATCGACGCCCGGTCGTACTGCGCCGGCCGTGCGGTCAGCGCAGTAGCGAGGCCACGAACGTCCAGTTGACCAGCTTCCAGAAGCCGTCGAGATAACGCGTGCGGTCCTGCTGGTAGTCGGTCTGGTAGGCGTGTTCCCACAGGTCGCAGGCCAGCAGCGGGTTGCCCGGGCCGGTCAGCGGCGTGGCCGCATGCAGCGAGCGTACGACTCCGAGCGTCCCGTCCGGGTGCTGCACCAGCCATGCCCATCCCGGTGCGTCGGTGGACTGTGCGATCCGGTTGAATTCCTCACGCAGGCGGTTGCTGTCGCCGAAGTGGCGCGTGATGAGTTGGCCCAGCGCATCCCCGGGCTCCACGCCGGCCCGTGGCGAGGTCAGGCATTGCCACTGGAATCCAAGGTTCCAGGCCTGGGCGGCGGCCTCGAACAACTTCCCCTGCGCCTGCCTGAGGATCTCTTCCAGTCCGGCGTGCTCCAGATCGGTCCCGGCGATGCTCGCATTGACCTGCTCGACGTAGGCGCGATGGATGGTTTGGCGCCGGTTCACGGCCTCGGCGGACAGGTGGGGTTGCAGGGAACTAGGCAGGAACGGGAGATCGGGCAGTTCGACAGGCATCGGGAATGAGGTGCTTTGAAGGCGCGCGGTCGGGAGGTGGCTTACAATGACCGGCTACGGGAGTCTATCCGACCAGGACGGTGGGTTCTCTCGCTTTCTCCGGGAGGTAGCAAATGCCGATGGGAAACATCCAGGCCGAGGTCGACCAGCATCCCCTCGTCCTGTTCATGAAGGGCACTCCCCAATACCCGATGTGCGGGTATTCCAGTCGCGCCGTGCAGGCCTTGATGGCCGCGGGCGCCGAGCACCTGCGCACGATCAACGTACTGGAGGATCCGGAAATCCGGGCCAACCTGCCGCGTTACTCCAACTGGCCGACGTTCCCGCAGTTCTTTATCAATGGCGAGCTGATCGGCGGTTGCGACATCATCATGGAGCTGTTCGAATCCGGCGAGCTCAAGCGCATCGTGGCCGAGGCCGGCCAGCAGTGAGCGCCATGCTCCAGCCGCATGCCGGCGCGTTGGCCGGCCGGGTGGTGCTGGTCGCCGGCGCCGGAGGTGGTCTGGGCAGCGCCGCCGCGACCGCCTGTTCGGCGGCCGGGGCTACCGTGGTTCTGCTGGGTCGCAAGCCTGCGCGCCTCAATCGCGTCTATGACGCGGTGGCCCAGGCCGGGATCGAGCCCTTGCTCTATCCGATGGACCTGGAGGGCGCCACTCCCGACGATTACCAGGAGCTGGCGCAGCGACTGGAGTCGGAGCTCGGGCGACTGGACGGTCTGCTGCATTGCGCGGCCGACTTTGCCGGCCTGACTCCGTTCGAGCTCGGCGACCCGGCGGCCTTCGCCCGGGCCATCCACGTGAACCTCACTGCCCGCGCGTGGTTGACCCAGTCCTGTCTGCCGCTGCTGCGCAGGCAGGACGACGCGGCCGTGGTATTCGCACTGGATGATCCGCAGCGAACGGCGCAGGCGTACTGGGGCGGGTATGGCGCGGCCCAGCACGGCCTGCGCGGCCTGCTTTCCTCGCTGGCCCACGAACTGGAAAACAGCCCGGTACGGGTCAGTGGTCTGCAGCCGGGGCCGATGCGAACCGCCCTGCGGGCCCGGGCTTTCAGCCTGGACGAGGATGGCGCTGCCGATTCGCCGGCCGTCTACGCCGACGCCTGCGTCGAACTGCTGTCGCCGGCCGGCGCGCCGTATCGCGGCCAGGTGAGGGTGCTGCAGGCATGACCGTGCTTTCGGCCGCGTTGCTCCTGTTCCTGATCCTGGATCCGCTGGGCAACATTCCGGTCTTCCTCAGCCTGCTCAAGCCGCTACCGGCACACCGCCAACGGATCGTGCTAGTGCGCGAGCTGCTGATCGCGTTGGTCGTCCTCATGGGCTTCCTCTGGGGCGGCAAGTACGTGCTGGAGTTGATGCACCTGCGCCAGGAATCGGTGGCCATCGCCGGCGGCATCGTGCTGTTCCTGATCGGCATCCGCATGATTTTCCCGCGACCGGAAGGGCTGATGGGGGCGCTGCCGGACGGCGAGCCCTTCATCGTGCCGATGGCCATCCCGTTGGTCGCCGGTCCCTCCGGAATGGCAGCGGTGATGCTGATGGGCAGCAACGAACCGACCCGGCTTGCCGACTGGAGCATGGCCCTGCTGCTGGCATGGGGCGCGACGGCGGCGATCCTGCTCTGCGCGCCCCTGCTTTACCGCCTGCTTGGCGCCCGTGCGCTGACCGCACTGGAGCGGCTGATGGGCATGCTGCTGGTCGCCATCTCCGTGCAGATGTTCCTTGATGGAATAAGTGCTTACCTGCGCTCGCCCGCAGCTGCGATGTGATCCGCAGTGGCCTCTCTGTGAGGTGTTGCAACGCAAAAAAGTTGTTGCGATTCCGTCACAAAAGAGGCCTATCGTGTTAACCTGTTGTTAACCGCTGCGGCTGCCTTGCTGCGCGGAAAGGCACCTCAGATTCAGCCGATCAGGCGCCCGGTGGAACCCGGGGCTGATGGATCGCGTTTTTCTCCAATCGCCAACTCGTATCGAGGCTACCCAATGAATCACCCCGGTTTCCGGATGTCCAAACTTGCCCTGGGCCTTATCGCTGCCCTGGCAACCGCTCCCGCCATCGCCCAGAGCACCTCCGCAGGTGTTGGCGGTCAGGTCGTTTCCGCTGCCGGCCAGCCGGTAACCGGTGCTGAAGTCACCATCACCCACGTCGAGTCGGGCACCGTGAGCCGTGCCACCACCGATGCCAGCGGCCGTTACAACGCCCGCGGCCTGCGCGTGGGTGGCCCGTACACCATCACCATCACCAAGCCGGGTGAAGGCACCAAGACCGAAGAGGGCGTCTACCTGAGCCTGAGCCAAGCCAATACGATCAATGGGACGCTGAGTGGTGACCTCGCCGCTACCACCCTGGAAGCGGTGCAGGTCATGGCTATTGCCGGTGGTTCGGATGTGTTCAGTGCCAACAAGATGGGGGCTGGTACCAGCCTCTCGCAGCAGCAGATCGAGGCGCTGCCCTCGGCCAACCGCAACATCCAGGATTATGTCCGGATGGATCCGCGTATCGCCCAGAGCGACAAATCGCGCGGTGAGCTCAGTGTCGGCGGTCAGAACCCGCGCTATAACGCCATTCGCATTGACGGCATCAACACCAGCGATTCGTTCGGCCTGGAGTCGAACAACTTCCCGACCATGCGCCAGCCGGTGTCGATGGACGCCATTGAGGCGATCAACGTCGACATCTCCAACTACGACACCACCATCACCGGTGCCACGGGCGCGGTGATCGATGCGGTGACCAAGTCCGGCACCAACGAGTTCCATGGCTCGGTGTATGGCGCTTACCGTGATGGCGGCTGGTGGGGTAAGCATCCGGTGTCCGGTGCCGACTTCAACGGCTTCAACGACGAGCAGACCTATGGCGCGACCTTCGGTGGCCCGATCGTCAAGGACAAGCTGTTCTTCTTCGTAAACTACGAGAAGTTCAGCCGCGACCGTGCGGGCTCTTCCTATGGTCCGATCGGCTCCGGTGCCAACACCATTGTTGGCATCACCGAGGCCCAGATCGCCGAAGCGCAGCAGATTGGCCGCGACCAGTACGGCGTGGACATCGGTAGCATGGAGTCCCCCCCCAGCATCAAGAATGAAGTCGAAGAGTACGCTGCCAAGATCGACTGGAACATCAACGAAGATCACCGTCTGTCGGCGCGCTTCTCCAAGCTTGAGCAGGTCGAGCCTAACCTGGCTGGCTCCAGCAACAGCATGAATTACAACAGCCACAACGTTGGCATCCGTGGCCCGGGCCTGGGCCTGAACAGCCGTTGGTATGACATCACCAAGAACGTCGAAACCTCGGTGGTGCAGTTGTTCAGTGATTGGAGTGACAACTTCTCGACCGAATTCAAGGTCGGCCGCCGCACCTACGATTCGCTGAGCAGCGTGTACTCGACTTTGCCACAGGTCATCATCACCTTTGGCGATACGGGCGTGGCCCCGCCGTACCTTAACTTCGGTACGGACGAGTTCCGTCATGGCAACCAGATCAACACCACTACCGACAACGCCTTCGGTGCGGCTACCTGGTACGTCGGTGACCATACGCTGAAGTTCGGCTTCGATTGGGAGCGCAACGACGTCTACAACCTGTACGCCCAGAACATCTGGGGCACGTATGTGTTTGCCGGACTGGATGCGTTCCGCAATGGCCAGTACTCGGTCTATGACCTCAATGCGCCGATTCCGGGTAATGACCTGGACTCGGTGGCAATGCGTTACAAGCACGCCAATACCGGCCTGTTCGTGCAGGACAGCTGGGCGGTGAATTACAACCTGACGCTGATGTTCGGCCTGCGCGCCGATCTGCCGAGCATGGATGACGTGCCGGTGCACAACCAGTTGGTGCAGCAGTATTTCGGTTACGACAACCGTGCAAAGATGGACGATGTACTGGTCCAGCCGCGCTTCGGCTTCAATTACACCTTCGACAGTGAGCGCCCCACCCAGTTGCGCGGTGGTGTTGGTCTGTTCCAGGGTTCTGCAGCGAACGTGTGGGTGGGCAACTCGTACCAGAACACCGGTTTCGGCTTGATCGGTTACAACGACCGCAATACGGCCGATGGCTGGCTGCCGGTGGTGCTGGATGACGTGAACAACATGCCCAAGCCTGATCCGGCCAGCGGATACGGCATGATGGTCAACCTGATGGACCGCGACTTCGAGCAGCCGTCGGTATGGAAGACCAACCTGGCGTTCGATACCGAGCTGCCGTGGCACGGTATCGTTGCGTCGGCAGAGTTCCTGTACACCAAGGTCAACAAGGGCCTGCATTTTGAACGCCTTGACCTGGGGGCGCCGACCTACGTCGATTCGCAGAACGATGGCCGGACCTTCTATTCGGCCAACGTCTATGCCCCGCCCGGCAGTTCGAACCGCTCGCGTGCCAATGGCAGCGTTGGCGTCGCAGATCTGGCCGACACCATTCCCGGCTACGAAAATGTGACGGGCTGGGCGGGTGATGGTGTGATCCTGATGAAAAACACGGACAAGGGTCGCAGTGCACAGTTCACGGTTGGCCTCAACAAACCCTTGCTTGATACCTGGGGCTGGTCGCTGCACTACACCTACACCAATGCCACCGAAGTCAATCCGCTGACCAGCTCGCGCGCCATCTCGAACTGGTCGAACAAGGCTGTTTTCGATCCGAACTCGGATGCGGCTGCGACTTCCAACTACGAAATCAAGGACCGTATCGTTGGCAGCTTGCAGTTCCGCAAATCCTTCTTCGGCGATTATGCGACCACGATCTCGACGTTCTACGAAGGTCGCTCGGGTGCTCCGCACAGCTGGCGCTTCGCCAATGACATGAACGGCGATGGCTACACCAACGACCTGCTTTACATTCCGGGTGGTGCGGGTGAAGTGCTGTTCACCGGTGGCGCGGAGATGGAAGCAGCCTTCTTCGAGTGGGTCAATGCGAACGGACTGGCCGGCTACAAGGGTGGCGTTGTCGAGCGTAATGGCCTGCGCAATTCGTGGGTGAATCAGTTCGATCTGCGCATCAGCCAGGAGCTGCCGGCGTTCTTCAAGGGACACAAGTCGGAAATCTGGCTGGACGTGATGAACGTCGGCAATCTGATCAACAAGGACTGGGGTCGCATCCAGTACAACTCGGCCTATGGCGACCGTGTCGCCGTGGATTTCCAAGGTGTGGATCAGGCTACCGGCAAGTACATCTACAATTTCGACCCGAGCCGTGTGACCAAGGAGGCATGGACCGATTGGGAGTCGCGCTGGTCGCTGCAGCTCGGCTTCCGCTACAAGTTCTGATCGCTTGACTGATCGGATGTAAACCGAGAACGGCCGGGGCAACCCGGCCGTTTTCCTTTTTGTGGGGGCGGCGCTAAAGTCGATCACCGATATGGATGGAATGACGATGGAAATGAGCAGGAAGGAAGGTATGGCGCGTGCGCTGCCGGTGCAGGATGCGCGTATCTACCCGCGTGGCGGGCTGGATGTGCTGTCGCGTGCGGAGGTGGCACGGCTGCGTGATGCTTCCAGCGGCGGCATGCACGAGCTGCTGCGCCGTTGTGCGCTGGCGGTGCTGACCAGCGGCAGTGCTTCGGACGATCCGCGTGCGGCGTCGGACCTGTACCCGGATTTTGATATCCAGGTGACCCAGCAGGACCGCGGCGTGTTGATCGACCTGGTCAATGCGCCGGCGCAGGCGTTTGTCGATGGCGTCATCATCAAGGGCATTGCCGAGCTGCTGTATGCCGTGGTGCGCGACCTGGCCTATACAGCGATCGAGCTGGGGCCGGAATATGCGGCCGAGCTGGAGTCGTCGGAGGGCATCACCAATGCGGTATTCGGCTTGATGCGCAATGCGCGCGGCCTGCAGCCTGGAGACCCGAACCTGGTGGTGTGCTGGGGCGGCCACTCCATCCCGCGTGACGAATATCTGTACACCAAGCAGGTGGGTTACGAGCTGGGCCTGCGCGGGCTGGATATCTGCACCGGTTGCGGTCCGGGTGCAATGAAGGGGCCGATGAAGGGCGCGACCATCGCGCATGCCAAGCAGCGCAAGCATCCCACGCGCTACATCGGCATTACCGAGCCGGGCATCATCGCCGCCGAGTCGCCGAACCCGATCGTCAACCAGCTGGTGATCATGCCGGACATCGAGAAGCGCCTCGAATCCTTCGTGCGCCTCGGCCACGGCATCATCGTGTTCCCCGGCGGCGTCGGCACGGCCGAGGAAATCCTCTACCTGCTGGGCCTGCTGCTGCAGGAAGAGAACCGCGACATCCCGTTCCCCTTCATCCTGACCGGCCCGACCGCGTCTGCGCCGTACTTCGAGCAGATCGACCAGTTCATCCGGCTGACGCTCGGCGACGTGGCCGCGTCGCGCTACGAGATCATCGTGGCGGATCCGGAAGCCGTGGCCCGGCGGATGTCGGCCGGCATCCGCAAGGTCAAGGAATACCGGGTCGCACACAAGGACTCGTTCTACTTCAACTGGTCGCTGTCGATCCCGCTGGACCTGCAGCAGCCCTTTGTCCCGACCCACGAGGCGATGGCCGCGCTCGACCTGCACCACGGCCGCAAGCCGCACGAACTGGCTGCCGACCTGCGCCGCGCGTTCTCGGGCATCGTCGCCGGCAACGTCAAGGAAGACGGCCTGCGCCGGGTCGAGGAATTCGGCCCGTTCCGCATCAACGGCGACCGCGACATCATGCAGTCGCTCGACGCGCTGCTGCGTGCGTTCGTGGAGCAGCGGCGGATGAAGATCTCCGGGGATTACAAGCCGTGCTACGAGGTCGTGGCCTGAGGGCGCGGGCGGTCCAGGCACGGCCGGGACTGTTGCAGACGGGGCGCCGGATACGTTCGTCACCCCTTTGCGACCGTCCATCCGGCGACGGTTGCACCGGATGCCCACCCGCCTAGACTTCCGGATTGCAGGACTCGGTCAGGTGTCTCGGGGAGAAGGAATGCGCCGCATACGTACAGCGGGTTTCACGCTCGTCGAGCTGATGGTCACGATCGCGATCGTCGCGATCCTGGCCGCGATCGCGTTTCCGAATTTCGAGTACACGCTCCGCTCCAACCGCGTGGCGACCACGACCAACGAGCTGATCGGCTCCTTGGCGCTGGCCCGCTCGGAGGCGATCCGCAACCCCACCGGCGCCGCGATCTGCCCCAGCGCGAACGGAACGAGCTGCGATGCGTCGGGCGCCTGGGGAGACGGCTGGGCTGTCTGGATCGATCTGAACGGCAACGGCGCGATCGACGGCACCGAGCGCGTGGTGCGCTACGTGCAGGCGAGAAACCGGATCCTGGTCGGTGGCACGTCCGCCCCGATCCGCTTCGACAATCGCGGCCGTCAGGCGGGCGGCGCCCGCGAATTCACCGTGCAGCCGAGCGAATGCGCATCCGGTACCGATCTGAAACGCGTCCTGACCGTGTCCGCAACCGGACAGGCCCGGGTCGCCCGAACCACCTGTACCACCTGAACTGGTGAACCGATGACTCGACCCATCCGCCGGAGCTCCGGGCCGCGCAGGTCCGTCGCAGGCTTCAGCCTGATCGAAGTGCTGATCGCGATCCTCGTGCTGGCCCTGGGCCTGCTCGGGTATGCGCTGCTGCAGACGATGAACCTCCGTTACACCCAGAGCGCGAACTACCGGACCGTCGCGACCAACCTCGCGCACGATCTTCTCGACCAGATGCGCGCCAACCGTCTGTCCGTCGAGCTGTACGGCAGCACGTCGAGCTTCACCGCGGGATCGGTGACGGTTCCGGCCGGAGGCTGTACCCGGCCCACGACCACGGGACCTGCAAGCCGCGTGACCGCCGCACAGAGCATCGCGCGCTGGAAATGCAGCGTGGCCGACGCGCTCGGCCCGGGCGCGGCAGCGAACGTCAGCTATGCCGACGGGGTCGCCAATGTGGCGATCACGTGGGCCGAGCGCGTCGAGAGCGGCTCTCCCACCACCTTCGCCGTGAGCACCCGCCTATGAGCGCCCATCTGATGCGTGGACGGATGCGTGGCCTGTCGCTGATCGAGGTGATGATCGCGCTGCTGATCGGCTCGATCCTGCTGCTGGCCCTGGTGCAGGTGTTTTCCGCCTCGCGCGCGGCGTCCCAGACCTCGGAGGGAATGGCACGCGTGCAGGAGAATGCACGGTTCGCGATGGACTACCTGCAGCGCGACCTGCGCATGGCCGGGCATTTCGGTTGCGTCAACGATCAGGCGCATCTGTTGACGCCGGGGGCGCTGGTCAACCATACCGCCGCTTCGGCAGGGTTCCCGGTCTCGATCCGCGGCTACGATGCGACCGGCTCGGCGCCGGGAGGCTCGATCAATCTCGCCACGCCTGCAGCAGGCTGGACGCCCGGTCTGCCGACAGCGTTCGACGACCTGGGCGCGCTCGCGGGCAGCGACATCATCGAACTGCGTTACCTGGGCAACCAGGGCGTGCCGGTGAGCACGATCACCCATCCGACGACCTCGAGCACCCTGATCAGTGTGCCGCCTGCGCGCTGGAACGCGCTGACCACCGATGGCGTTGCCAACCCGACGATGTTCGGGATCGCCGACTGCACGTTTGCGGACCTTTTCCCGGCATCGGCAGTCAACGCGACCGGGGGTACGGTCACGCTGAATGCCACGATCGATCGCTATACGCCGCAGCCGGCGGGGCAGACGATGCTCTATCGCGCCGAATCGCTGGTCTATTACGTCGCGCCGGGCGCGGGCGGCGGGCGGTCACTGTGGCGGGCCCGGGCCGACAACAGCGGCGCCTATCCCGCGACGGGCCGCGAAGAACTCGTGGAAGGCATCGAAAGCCTGCAGTTCATCTACGGGCTCGACCGGGTGACGACGGTCGACACCACCGCGCCCAGCGGATACATCGACGACTACCGCAGCGCCTCCACGATCACCGACACCGCGGAGCAGTGGCGCCGGGTCGGTACGGTCCAGGTGGGCATCCTGGCCAGCAGCCCGAACCGGGCCGCATCGGCGCAGCCCACCACCAACCGCCAGGTGATGGGCGTCGCGTTCGCGCCGCCGACCGGCGACACGCATTTCCGCGCCACCTACGAAACCACGGTCGCCCTGCGCAACCGTCTGTTCGGCAACTGATGGAACCGATGCGATGACCATGCCGCGCAACGCCTCCCGTCCGCCATCGCCGCACGCGCAACGCGGCGCCGTGCTGTACGTGGCCCTGATCATGCTGATCCTGCTGGCACTGATCGGCATCGTCGGCATGCAGGTCGCCAGCATGCAGGAACGCATGTCGGCCAACTACCGCGCGGTCAACATCGCGTTCCAGAACGCCGAGGCCACCGCCCGCAATGTCGAGTGCGTGCTGGAGGACATCGTCAACCGGACCGGATCGACGCCCGGCTGCGATGCGATTTCTGCCGGCAACATCAACCAGGTCTGCGAAGAGGGCTTCGATCCGGTGGACTGGGCCAGGCCTTTCGGCCTGTCCGCTGGCGATCACCAGAAGGTCAACGCCCGCCTGATCGGTCCCTGCATTTCCGGCAACGCGCCGATCGCGATGGGCGCGCCGATCAACGAAGACCCGAATCCGATCTATCAGGTCACCACCTATTCGACCGACAACGGCAGCAGCGCGTCTGCGTCCGCGGCGATCGACACCATCTTCAAGCCCTGAGGGCCGCGCCATGGCTTCGCGCAGAACCAAACTGATCTCGTCGCTGACGGTTGCCGTCCTCGCGGCGGGCGGCTATTTCGTCTATTCGGCATTCGCGGTGCAGGGGCAGGGGGCGCTGGCCCAGGCGCCGTTGAACTTCGAGTCGCAGGTCACGCCGGCGTTCATCATCGCGGCCGACGACTCGGGTTCGATGCAGTTCCACAACCAGTTCCCCGGCGCGGACGGCAAGGCGTGCTGGACCAATCCAGCGGATGGTCAGCCGCTCAGTTTCTTCAATCCGGCCGGTCAGCTGTATGCCACCCGCAGAACCAGCAATACGGCAGCAGGCCATGTCTGCAATTACGCGTACTCGTATGGCGGCACCTACCGGCTGCCGGGAAACCATTCCGCTACGGGCAACAATTATGTCGGGCTTGTTCCCATTGACCGGTTCGGTTTCGCGCGATCGCCCGAGTTCAACCCGGCTTATTTCGATCCGGAAACCACGTATGAGCCATGGTTGAATTATGACGGCACGTCCTATGCGCAGGCCGATCCCAGGGCTGTGCTGATCGACCCGACCGGCCACGTCAAGTCTGCGGCAGGCGGTTCCGACGCCAACTGGACGCTCGATCTGACCCAGCCGTATGACCGGACTTTTGTCGGGACTACCAACGGAAGACTGGATGATCGCTATGTATTGAAGGCGCAGATGGTGGTGCCGGCGGGCACCAAGTATCAGACCGAGGCTTCGGCGGGGTGCGGCGGCCTGACCGGCGGCGGCGTCTGGGTCACCGCCACCACGGATATCGCAATTCCGGCAAACACGACCTGCGTCGTCTTCATCGAGCACTACCTGCCGACCTTCTTCCTGAAGGAATCGACTCCGGTACCGGCCGGTTACGCCGGCGTGGCCCGCGAGCTGGTGAACAATGCCTGCGGCACCGGCTGCAACATGTGGAAGTACACGATCGGTGCGGCCGATGCGGTCGCAATGCAGAACTTCGCCAACTGGTTCCAGTATTACAACAACCGGCACAAATCCCTGATCGCCGGCCTGACCCATTCGCTGGTCGACGTCAACAACATGCGGATCGGCTACTTCCGCATCAGCCAGCACGGCTCGTTCGACCAGCCGGATGTCACCACGGCCCTCAATCCGTCCGGCCATGAGCGCGTGCACATGCGCCACATGGAAGTTCCGACGGACAAGCAGGCGATCTATACGCAGGTCCTGGCCAGGCCGGCCTGGAGTGGTACAACCAATCGTCAGGCGGTGTACGCGGCCGGCCAGCAGTTCAAGCGCACAGATCCCACGAACTCGCTCCAGGGCGGTGCGCCGGTGCAGCTGGCGTGCCAGAAGAACGCGATGATGCTGTTCACCGACGGCTACAGCAACAACGATGGTCCGACGGTCGGCAACATCGATACGGCGATGGGAACGCCGTTCTCCGACGGGCATGACAATACCCTCGCGGACATCGCCGCGACCTATTACCTGAATACCGGATCGGGCCAGTCGCCGCTGCGCACGGACCTGCCTGCCGGACAGGTGCGGGTGCCCTCCGGCTGTCCGTCGACCGATCCGTCGATCGACTGCCAGAGCAATCTGCACGTCAATTTCTACGGGGTAACGCTCAACGGGCGGGGCAACCTCTACGATCCGGACAACCTGCTGGATCCGTACACCAATCCGGCGGTCTACAACCACTGGCCAGCACGCCAGAACGACAACCGCAGCACCATCGACGATATCTGGCACGCGGCGGTCAATACGCGCGGCCAGCTGATCAATGCCCGCACGCCGGCGGACATCACCGCGGCCATGCGTCAGATCCTCGGTGCGGTGGCCGAAGGCACCACGCCGTCCGGCAGCATCGGCATCACCGGCGCCCGGATCGGCTCGGGTTCGCTGTCGGTCGAGCCGTTCTACGAGTCGCGCAACTTCGCGACGGACTGGTACAGCACATTGACGGCGCAGCGTCCGGAGACCCACCCGATCACGGGCGAGGTCAACTATGTGCACGCTTGGGAGGCGAGCGCGCTCCTGCCCGCCCCCGCCGCGCGCAACGTCTGGTACTCGAGAGCAGGTGCGACGCCCGCGCAGTTCAGATCGACGGCCTCGCTGTCGCTCGACGACCTGTGCAACAGCCCGTCGACGCATTCGCTGTGCACCGCCGCGTCGATCACCAGCAACATCGGCGTCGATGTCGGCCAGGCAATCACCTATCTGCTCGGCGACCAGACCAACGAGGAAGGCCGCACCGGCGGGACCGGCAAGTTGAGGTTCCGGACGACACGGCTCGGCAGCATCATCAACTCCTCGCCGGTGCTCAGCTCGCCGACCGACGACTTCGGGTACCGGGCGTTGATGAGCACGGATGACCCGCCGGTATCCGATCGCTTCAACTATTCCGCGTATCTCGCGGTAAAGAGCGCGCGGCCGCCGATGATCTATGTCGGCGCGAATGACGGCATGCTGCATGCATTCGACGGACGCAGCGACGCCAACGGCGGCATCGAGCGTTTCGCCTACATTCCTTCGACCGCGCTCGGCCACATGGGCAACCTGCTGCTGCCGCTCGCGGGCAAGGACAATGATCCGGACTTCAAGCACCGCTATTTCGTCGACGGCCCGATCACGGTCGCCGATGCCTATCACGGCGCCACCTGGGGCGGTGGCGGTTCGGGCTGGAAGACGGTGCTGGTCGGGACGGCGGGTGCAGGTGGGCGCAGCGTATTCGCGTTGAACGTGTCCGATCCTGCCGGTTTCAACGCGGGGAGCCGACTCTGGGAGCTCGGCCCGCATTCCGACATTGCAATCCAGCGTGATCTCGGTCACGTACTCGGAAAGCCGGTCGTGGTGCCGGTGAAGAGCATCGGCGGCGCCGTGAGCTGGAAGGCGATCTTCGGCAACGGCTACGGCAGCCCCAACGGCAACGCGGTCCTGTTCGTCGTGGATATCGCCACGGGGGCGGTGCAGCGGATCCAGGCCAACGAAAGCGTGGCGCCGGCAGGGTCGAGCAACGGTATCGGCAATATCGTCGCCGTCGACCGGTACACGGGCGACAACGCGACGCTGAACCTCACCGGTCGCGACGGCTACGCCGATACGGTCTACGCGGCGGACCAGAAGGGTGCGCTCTGGCGGTTCGACCTGCGCCCGACCACACCCACCGTTTCCAGCGCGCCGGTGTTCGTCACCGCCACGCAGCCCGATGGCTACCGGCAGCCGATCACGGGCGGCCTGACGGCTGCGCTCGCACCTGGTGGTGGCGTAATGGTCTACTTCGGCACCGGCAGCTTCTCGTTCGTCGGCGACAAGGAAGATCTCAGCATGCAGTCGCTGTACGGCGTCATCGACCGCGGGCTGTCGACGACGCTGGACCGCTCCAACCTCACGGCGCAGACTGTCACCGTCGGCCCGGCCGGGAGTACGTCCCGGGTCGTCACCAGGAATGCGATGAGCGCGGGCTCCCGCGGATGGTATGTGGATCTGCCGGCGGGCGAACGGATGGTGTCGCATCCGCGGATCGAGAACGGCATCGTCTTCATGCCCACCTACGATCCTGCCGTCTCGGACGGCTGCAGTGGCCTCGGCAACAACTGGCTGTACGGCCTCAACGCATTGAGCGGAGGAGCCGCACTGAGCGGGGTGTCCGTGGGTTCGCCGACCGGTGATCCGTATGGCGCTGCGACAGGTGCGGTCGCGCTGGCGACCGGCGGCACCGCGCCGGTCAAGGAAGTCGCGGTGCTGACGTCGCCACGCTTGCCGCCGCTGGCAGCGGGTGCGACGGCGGCCGAGCTGGACGCCGCTCTCGCCGCACAGTGCTCGATGCTGGTGCAGGTGGCAGGCGCACCGCCGCTGTACATGCCGCGCGCATGCGGGCGGCAGTCATGGCGGCAGATTCGATGATCAGGAGAGAGGTCGTGAAGTCATCCAGCAACAGCATCGCCAGGGGCCGGCCGTTGCACGCGCGCGGGTTCACGCTGATCGAGTTGATGGTCGTGGTCGCGGTGATCGCGATCCTTGCGGCGATCGCCGTTCCCAACTACCAGGACTCGGTGCGCAAGGCGCGGCGTGGCCAGGCGAAGGCCGATCTCGTGGAGCTTGCGCAGCTACTGGAGCGCCGGCACACGGTCAACAACTCGTATGCGGGGGCATTGCCCTACACCGTGTCCCCCAAGGACCCCGGCAGCACGACGCATTACAACATCACGCCGGCTTCCCTTGCGGCGGGAGCCCAGTCGTTCGTGCTGACGGCGACGCCCATCGGCGGCCAAGCGAGCGACCGTTGTGGAACATTGACCCTGTCCAGCGCGGGCGCGAAGGGCAAGTCGGGGTCGGCGCCTCTATCCGAATGCTGGTAACACCCACAGAAAAGCCGCGGATCGCTCCGCGGCTTTTTTTTACGCCCGTTAACAAGCACAAAAAAAGCCTGCGCATCGCTGCACAGGCTTTTCGGTATTCTGGCGCCCGAAGTTGGACTCGAACCAACGACCCCCTGATTAACAGTCAAGTGCTCTAACCGGCTGAGCTATTCGGGCGGGGACGCACATTCTAGTCGGTTGTCGGCGGGGGTCAAGCCTCGCGGGACGGCGCGGGGCGGGAAATTTTCGCGGGGTGTCCGCGTGGCGGATCCGGGCGCATGGCGCAGCACGGCGATGTTCAGAGCGGGCAGGGGCGCGGCGGCTGCGGGCGCGCGCTGCGCACCCGGCCCAGGTTGTTGACGATGACCTCGCCGGCGAGCGCTTCGCCGCTGCACACCCGCACGGTGAGATTGGTGCCGGCGCTGCGGCCATCCCGCTGATAGCGCACGAAGTGGCGGGTCGCGCCGAGCCGGAGCCTGCCGCCGGCGCCGGAAGGCGCATCGGAGACCCGCAACAGCTCGGCCACCGTGTCCGGCCTGCGGTTGCCGTCGGGGTCGGCGAACACGATCCAGCCGCCGCTCCAGTCGGCGCCGCCGCTGCAGCCGTCCATGCCGGTGCCCGGGCAGGCCACGACCGGCGCGCGGCGCATGATCGCGCTGCTGCGGGCCATTGCGAGGTCGGTGCTGATCAGGTGAATCGTGGTCCGCACCTGATGCCGCGCGAGCACGTCGCTGAAGCCGGGCAGGCCGATGGCGAGCAGCACGGCGAGAATGGCGAGCGTCGCCAGCGTTTCGACAAGGGTGAATCCGTTGGGGTGCGACATGGCGCGTCCTTGCGGCCAGGAACCGAAAGACTGGCCTCTGCAGCGGGTGTTCGGCTTCGGTAGCCGCCGCTTCGCGGAGTGGGAATGAACCGGCTGCTATGGTCGGAAACCGGTTGTGGTCTGGACCGCCCAGCCTTTTGTAGACACCCGCAGGCCATAATTCATGGCTACAGCAGAGGTGTTCATGAGCAGCAAGCGATACACGGATGAGTTCAGGGCGGAGGCGGTGAAGCAGGTGCTCGAGCGGGGCTTTACGGTGGCGGATGTGGCCGCGCGGATCGGGATCCCCAAGCACACGCTGTACGACTGGGTGCAGAAGGCGAAGAAGGCCGGGAAGGCAGCCGCAGGCTCTGCGTTGGTGGGGACCGACTCGGCGGAGATACGCCGCCTCAAGGCCGAGCTCCGGCGCGTGACCGAGGAGCGCGACATTCTAAAAAAAGCCGCCGCGTACTTTGCCAAGGGGTAAGGGCGAAGTACGCGTTCATGCGTGCGCACATCGGCGAGTTCCGACTGGTCGCGATGTGCCGGGTGCTGGGCGTGCACCGCAGCGGCTACTACGCCTGGGTCCGGCAGTCGGCCAGCCTGCGTGAGCGCGAGGATCAGCGGCTGCTGGGGCTGATCAAGCACTTCTGGCTGGCCAGCGGTGGCGTGTATGGCCACCGCAAGATCACGCTTGACCTGCGCGAAGCGGGCGAGACCTGCAGCCGCCACCGCGTGCAGCGGCTGATGAAGGCCGAGGGTCTGCGGGCGCAGGTCGGCTACGGGAGCAAGCCGCGACATCGCGGTGGCCCGGTGGGTGCGGTCGACAACGCGCTCCACCGCGACTTCGCCCCCGCCGCGCCGCACAAGGTCTGGGTCACCGACATCACCTACATCCGCACCTACGAGGGCTGGCTGTTCCTGGCGGCGGTGATGGACCTGTACTCGCGGCAGATCGTGGGTTGGGCCACGGCGCCGACGATGACCAGCGACCTGGTGCTGCAGGCCCTGGTGGCGGCGGCATGGCGGCGCAAGCCGGGACCGGGCGTCATGGTGCACTCCGACCAGGGCAGCCAGTTCACCAGCAGCGACTGGCAATCGTTCCTGAAGGTGCACCGGATGGTGCCGAGCATGAGCCGCCGCGGGAACTGCCACGACAACGCGGTGGCCGAGAGCTTCTTCAGCGTCCTGAAAAAGGAGCGGATCAAGCGGCGGATCTACCCGACCAGGGCCGCGGCGGCCTCGGACGTGTTCGACTACATCGAGATGTTCTACAACCCGGTTCGTCGGCATGGTTCCGCTGGCGATGTCTCACCGGTAGAGTTCGAAAGGCGCTACGCGCAAAGCGGCCGATGAGTGTCTATGAAACTCTGGGCGGTCCAGTGGTCGCCGCGTGTCGCAAAGCTCTGGGACTGCCAACAAGCGGCAGGCTCAAGAGTTCCACGACAAGCGCAAAGCCGAACTGTGGGAACAGGAGCGTCTCGGCGTAAAGCCGCGCCGCATATGGGATGAAGCCGTGGTTCGCTACTTGAACGAGGAGGTGAACAAGAAATCGGTCGGTGACGACAAGCTGCATCTGCGGTGGCTGCAACCCCGACTGGAAGGCATGGACTTGGCGCAGATCACCCGCGACGTGGTGGATGGACTGCGGCAGGAAAGCCAGAACACCGGCGTCAGCAACGCCACGACGAACCGGCGGATTCAAGTGCTGCGAGCCATCCTGCGTCGAGCACATCTGGAATGGGAATGGCTCGACAGGCTGCCTCGGTTCCGTTTGCTGAAAGAGCCGCAAGGCCGGGTGCGCTACCTGACACGCGGTGAAGCGGCACGACTGCTGGCCGAGTTGCCGGAACACCTGCGGGCAATGGCGCGGTTCTCGTTGGCTACGGGGCTGCGGCAAGGCAACGTCAAGGGGCTGCGATGGTCGAAGGTTGACTTCGAGCGCAAGGCGGCGTGGGTGGACGCAAGCGAGGCCAAGGGAAAGCGGGCCATTCCAGTGCCGTTGAACACCGAAGCCATGCAGGTCATCGCAGAGCAACGCGGGAAGAACCCCGAGTGGGTGTTCACGTTCCGGGGCAAGCCGGTGGAGTTCAAGACCAGCACGAAGGCGTGGCGAAATGCGCTCAAGCGTGCGGGCATCGAGAACTTCCGCTGGCACGATCTGCGGCACACCTGGGCAAGCTGGCACGCGCAAGGCGGGACGCCGATGCACGTCTTGCAGAAGCTCGGAGGTTGGCAGACGCCAGCGATGGTGCAGCGGTACGCCCACCTCGGCATGGATGACCTGAAACGCTACGCGGAGCAGGTGCGGATACAGCAACCGGTGACTGGCTACGATTTGGCTACGCTAGAAAAACGAAGGGCCGCCGAAGCGACCCTATGTCCTTGATGTAACTGGCGCCCGAAGTTGGACTCGAACCAACGACCCCCTGATTAACAGTCAAGTGCTCTAACCGGCTGAGCTATTCGGGCGAGGCGTGCATTCTATGGGGAGATGATTTGTTGTGCAACACCTTCGTGAAAAATTTTTTCTTCAGCTGCACGGCATGCCAGCCGCGGGCACGGAAGTCCTTACGCGACCGGCGTTGTTGATGATCACCTGGCGTGCCTGGAAGCCATCCAGGCAGATCGAGATCGTGGTGTTGCTGCCCGAGCTCCGCCCGTCCGGAAGGTAACGGATCTGCTTGCGACCGCCGGAGGAGGTGATGGTTGTTCCGCGGCCGCGTGTCGTGGCTTCTACGAGTAGCGCCGGCGAGGCTTCAGCCGGCTTGGCGCGTTCTGGCTGCGGGAAGATCGCCCATCCGCCGGTCCAGTCCGAGTTCTCGCTGCAGGCGAGCCCGTCGGTGGTGGGGCAGAGCACGGTCGGCACACGGTGGGTGATGGCGTGCAGCCGGGCGTGGTGGAGGTGGGTCACCAGTAAGTTGGTGAGCGCAATGGCCCGCTGTCGCTGGTGCAGCTCCCGCAGGGCGGGTGTGCCCGTCGCCAGCACAATGCCGAGGATGGTCACCGTGGTGAGCAGCTCGACCAGCGTAAACCCGGCGAACGACGATCGGACATCGGACCGGGGGATAAGTGGCGTCCTTGCCATGATCCTTCCTGGTAGCCCCCCGGTTCAGGGTGCGGGGTCATGGTGCGTCGGTCGGGGCGCTGGCTGCATCGGATGGCGTCCCGGCTCGGCGTAGGAAAAGTGCGCGACGGGCCGTAAACACCCGCTCGCTATACTTGATGATCCCGCTTACAGGTCGCTTCCATGTCAGACCGCTTCCAGCTTGTGTCTCCCTATTCACCGGCCGGCGACCAGCCGTTGGCGATCGAGAAGCTGGTGTCCAATTTCGAGGCGGGGGTGGCCAAACAGACCCTGCTGGGTGTGACCGGCTCCGGCAAGACCTACACCATCGCCAACGTGGTTGAGCGCATCCAGAAGCCGACCCTGGTGATGGCGCCGAACAAGACCCTGGCCGCGCAGCTGTACGGCGAGTTCAAGTCGTTCTTCCCGCACAACGCGGTGGAGTACTTCGTCAGCTACTACGACTATTACCAGCCCGAGGCTTATGTGCCGTCGTCGGATACCTTCATCGAGAAGGACAGCTCGATCAACGAGCACATCGAGCAGATGCGGCTGGCGGCGACCAAGACCCTGCTGTCGCGGCCCGATGCGCTGGTGGTGGCCACGGTATCGGCTATCTACGGCCTGGGCGCGCCGGAGGACTATCTGTCGTTGCGGTTGATCCTCTCCAAGGGTGAGCGGATCGAGCAGCGCGACCTGATCAACCACCTGACCCAGCTGCAGTACACGCGCAATGAGTACGAGCTGCATCGCGGCACGTTCCGCGTCCGGGGCGAGGTGATCGACGTGTTCCCGGCGGAATCCGACAGTGAGGCGCTGCGGATCGAGCTGTTCGATGGTGAGGTGGAGCAGCTGAGCATGTTCGATCCGCTCACCGGCGAAAGCCTCCGCAAGATGATGCGCTACACGGTGTATCCGAAGACGCACTACGCGACCACGCGGGAGCGGGTGCTCAGCGCGGTGGATACCATCAAGCTCGAGCTCAAGGAGCGCCTTGAGCAGCTGTACGCGCAGAACAAGCTGGTCGAGGCGCAGCGCCTGGCGCAACGTACCCAGTTCGACCTGGAAATGATGGCCGAGGTGGGGTACTGCAACGGCATCGAGAACTACTCCCGGCATCTCACCGGCAAGGCGCCGGGCGAGCCACCGCCGACACTGTTCGATTACCTGCCGCCCGATGCGCTGCTGGTGATCGACGAATCGCATGTGACCATTCCGCAGATCGGCGCCATGTTCAAGGGCGACCGCTCGCGCAAGGAGACGCTGGTGGAGTTCGGTTTCCGCCTGCCATCGGCGCTGGACAACCGCCCATTGCGCTTCGAGGAGTGGGAGGCGCGCTCGCCGCGCAGCATCTATGTATCGGCTACGCCGGGTCCTTACGAACTGCGCGAGTCCGGTGACGAGATCACCGAGCTGGTGGTCCGGCCAACCGGTCTGATCGATCCGGTGGTGGAAATCCGCCCGGTGGGCACACAGGTCGACGACCTGATGGGCGAGGTCAACGAGCGCATCAAGCTCGGTGACCGCGTGCTGGTGACGACGCTGACCAAGCGGATGGCGGAGAACCTTACCGAGTACCTGGGCGAGCACGGCATTCGCGTGCGTTACCTGCATTCGGACGTCGACACCGTTGAGCGCGTGGAGATCATCCGTGACCTGCGCCTGGGCAAGTTCGACGTGCTGGTGGGCATCAACCTGCTGCGCGAGGGCCTGGACATGCCCGAGGTCTCCCTGGTGGCGATTCTGGATGCGGACAAGGAAGGCTTCCTGCGTTCGACCGGCTCGCTGATCCAGACCATCGGCCGCGCCGCTCGCAACCTGCGCGGCAAGGCCATCCTGTACGCCGACCGCGTGACCCGCTCGATGCAGGCCGCCATCGACGAGACCGACCGGCGCCGTCAGAAGCAGGTTGAATACAACGAGCTGCACGGCATCGTGCCCAAGTCCGTTGCCCGGCCGATCACCGACGTCCTGGAGGGCGCCCGTTCGGAGGCCGCCGCCAACGAGGGCAAGGCCGGCAAGGGAGGGAAGGGCAAGGCGCGCAAGGTTGCCGAGGAGGTCGCGGATTACCAGTCCATGGATCCGGCCCAGATTGCCAGTCGGCTCAAGGCCCTGGAGCAGCAGATGTACCAGCATGCCCGGGACCTGGAGTTCGAGGACGCGGCCCGCGTACGCGACCAGATCAGGCAGTTGAAGGAGGCCAGCCTGGGTTGACTGGGGCGTGCGAAAAATTTTTTCGGAAAGTGTTGTCCTTCCGGTGAAAGTCGGTCTACAATGCGCGCCCCGCAACGAGCAATTCAGCGCGGGAAACAACGGGCGGTTAGCTCAGCGGTAGAGCACTACCTTGACATGGTAGGGGTCACAGGTTCGAACCCTGTACCGCCCACCACCTACACGGCGAGGTGGAAAAGACAGAAAAGCGGCCTGCACAAGCGCCGTTTTTTTTGTGCCCGGAAGCCGGCCTGGCGGCTGCATGCCGTGCACGGCACTGCGCCACGCGAAAAGTGGCTCGTTCTCCCTCCCCCGGCGCGTACCTATTGCAGTGCGCCGTGTCGCATTTCCGGAATGTCCCGCACTCCGCGGTATTGCGAGCGCGAGGTGATGCTGCACCATGGACCTGCTGTCGATGGAGCTGCTCGCAGCGAATTGCTGCGATCACAGGGAATGGTCGCCTTCGGCGACGGATCAGGGAGGATCTGGACGTGCTGTACAACAGGACTGCAATCGCACTGGGTGCCGTACTGGCGACCCTGCTGCTGGGCTATCTGCTTTCCGGTTACCTGGTGCTGGTGTTCCTGGGGCTGGACACGGGGCTGTTCGGCCCTGCCACCTACTACGAGTATGTCCGGGCATTGCCGCTGCCGCAGGTGACGCCGTTCGCGGGCAGGATCAAGGCTGCCGGTGCAGTGGGATTCGGCGTGCCGGCGCTGCTCGCCTTGGGCGCCCTTGTGCTGCGATACAGGCCGCGCAAGCGCGGACTGCATGGGGATGCCAGGTTCGCCAGTGCAGCGGACCTGGCCCGGCATGGACTGTTCAAACGCACGACGGATTCGCTGGTGGTGGGAAGGTTCGGCCGTCGTCTGGTCCGGCTTTCCGGCCAGCAGTTCGCGATCCTCGCGGCGCCCACGCGCTCGGGCAAGGGCGTCGGCGTGGTGATCCCCAACCTGCTCGAGTACCAGGAGTCGGTGGTGGTCCTGGACATCAAGCAGGAGAACTTCAGCCTGACCAGCGGCTGGCGCGCGAGCCAGGGGCAGGAAGTGTTCCTGTTCAATCCGTTTGCCGAGGACCGCCGCACACATCGCTGGAACCCGCTCAGTTACGTCTCCGATGATCCGGCTTTCCGCGTGTCGGACCTGATGGCCATCGCGACCATGCTGTATCCCGATGGCGCGGACGAGCAGAAGTTCTGGGTGGGGCAGGCGCGCAACGCCTTCATGGCCTTTGCGTTGTACCTGTTCGAGAACCGCGACGATGAACGCGCCATCGGCTTTCCCGGCAGCGGTGCGCCGACGCTGGGAGGTATTCATCGCCTGTCCACGGGCGATGGGTCGGACCTGCGCAAGTACCTGCAGCAGCTTTCGTCGCGACCCTTCCTGACTGCTGGTGCGCGCTCGGCCTTCGCCAGCCTGTTGTCGCAGGCCGATGAGACCTTTGCTTCGATCATGGGGACGTTCAAGGAGCCGCTCAATCCATGGATCAACCCGGTCCTGGACGCGGCCACCAGTGCCGACGACTTCCGGCTCACCGACCTCCGGCGCAAGCGGATGACCATCTACGTTGGCATCCAGCCCAACAAGCTTGCCGAGGCCCGTCTGATCATCAACCTGTTCTTCAGCCAGGTCATCAACCTCAACACCCGCGAGCTTCCCCAGGCCAACCCGGAACTCAGGCATCAGGTCCTGTTGTTGATGGATGAATTCACCGCCATCGGGCGGGTGGACATCATCGCCTCGGCAGTAGCGTACATGGCCGGCTACAACATCCGCCTGCTGCCGATCATCCAGTCCGTGGCGCAGCTCGATGCGACATATGGCAAGGATGTCTCGCGAACGATCATCACCAACCACGCGCTGCAGATCCTCTATGCGCCACGGGAACAGCAGGACGCCAACGACTATTCGGACATGCTCGGCTACACCACCGTACGCCGCAAGAATGTCACCAGGGGCAGGGAGACCAGCCACAGCTACTCCGAGGAGCGCCGGGCGCTGATGCTGCCCCAGGAGCTGAAAGCGATGGGGCAGGAGCAGGAAGTATTCCTGTACGAGGGGCTTTCCCATCCGGTGAAGTGCTCGAAGATCCGCTACTACAAGGACCGCCACTTCACTTCGCGACTGCGCGCGGCCGTGGATCTCCCGCCGCTGCAGTTGTGAGCGAAGGTGACGTCGTGCCATGGCGTGGTGTGATGCGTGTCGAACAAACGATGCAGGGCGTGTAGGAATTTGCTGAATTTCACACGGATCCGTTGACCTGCGTATTGCCCACGGGCAGATTTGCCGCCGCGTCGAAGGATGACGCGTGCGGTCCAAACATGACGCGCCAGGCGCTCCGCCGGCGCAGCAACGGGGAAGCTGGACATGGAAGTTCGCTATTGCATGCCCGCCCATGGCGGCGGGATGTGTGCTGCCTATCGCCTCTTTTATCGCGGCCGGGACAGTGTTGCGCGCCGGTCCGGCCGGGTGGCCGCGGCCATCCACCCCTGAATTCCGCTGTCATGACCGGTCTTCCGGTCGTGCCGTGTTCCGTCGCCGCAGTTCGCCAGCACAGGGAGATCGAGTGTGAGGCAAGTGCATCTGTTGCGCGTGGTGATCATCTTGGCCGTGGTGTCGCTTGCCGCGTGCGCCACACGTCCGGCTCCGGATTTCGGGGGGCGCTGGAAGCCGGTCAACCGGTTCGCCGCTACCACCACCGAGATCCCGCTGCACGGCACCTATGTGTTCCAGGCCTCGCCCATGGACGGCACGCTGAAAGCGATGCTTGAGCGCTGGGCGACTGACTCCGGAATGGCGCTCGACTACCAGCTTGGCTCGGACTTCACGTTGCACCAGGCGGTCGCCGGTATCTCCACACCCGACGCGCGGCTTGCCGTGGAGGGCATCAGTTCGGCCTTTGCCACCCAGGGGATCCGTGTGTCGATTGATGGCAACCGCATTGTCGCCCAGGCAGAGGGTGCTGCGGGGGCCAGTAACGTCGGTACCGGCGGCTGAGCGCGCGATTACCGGGGACCGTTTCCTTTCGCCGTGAGCTTTTCCCTTTCTCCCATGCAGCCTGGATGACTTCATGTTCGGCAAGAAAGACAGCGGTAACAGCCAGCGGGTCGAGCAGGCCATCAGCAGGGCAGTGAGCTACGAGCTGACGGTGGCCGACCTGGCCCGCCGCAGCGAGCGTCGCGCCTGGTGGGTGGCCTCGGCGGCATTGCTGATGTCGCTGGCACTGGCCGGTGGCTACTACTACATGCTGCCGCTCAAGGAGAAAGTGCCGTTTCTGGTGATGGCCGATGCGTATACGGGCACCGCGACGGTGGCCCGCCTGGTGGGCGACTTCCAGGCGCAGGCCATCACGGCCAGCGAGGCGATCAATCGCAGCAATGTTGCCCAGTATGTACTTGCGCGGGAGTCCTACGATTCGGCGGTCATGGGACTACGGGACTGGGAGCTGGTGTTCACCATGTCCGCCGAGCCGGTCGCGGCCAGCCATCGGGCACGTTACGTGAGCAACAATCCCCAGAATCCATTCCACATGTACGGACGCGAGAAGGCCATCCGTGTCCGCATCCTGAGCATCACCCCGCTGGGAGCCGAGCCCAATGGCAGCTTCCGCGGCGCGTCGGTGCGGATCCAGCGCAGCCTGCTGGACAAACGCACCGGAAGCACGACCTATCTGGACAACCAGCTGGTCACCCTCAGATTTGAGTACCGGAACGACCTGGCCCTTTCCGAGCAGGACCGCATCCTGAATCCGCTTTCGTTCCAGGTCTCCGAGTACCGCGTGGACAACGATTACGCCCACGGAGTGCCGGTGCCGGATGAAAGCGCTTTGCAGGCACAGGCCCAGCAGGCGGCGGCGCAGGCAGGGCAGGACACGCATGACCCGGGCGCGCCCGTCGGGGCTGCCGTGGCCGATCCGGCATCCCGGGTACCGGCCGTCCCGGGGCTTTCGCCGGCTTCCGGCGTAACAGGGATCAGCACGGGAACCGCCGAGGGAGCTGGCAATCGATGAGCAGTTGCAAACGTGGAGCAGTGCCAATGTTGCTGGCCGTGTTCGGCATGATGCCGGCCCCGGTGCTGGCGCAGGCTGTCGATCGGTACCTACGAGAAGGATGGCATCTACCCGGTCCGTACCGGCCTGGGCCTTACTACCCAGATCGAGTTGAGCCCCAGCGAGAAGATCCTCGACTACAGCACCGGCTTCAGCAACGGGTGGGAACTGACCCGTCGAGAGAACGTTTTCTATCTGAAGCCGAAGGACGTGGACGTGGACACCAACATGATGGTGCGCACGGAAACGCACTCCTACATCTTCGAGCTGAAGGTCGTGGCCACTGACTGGCGGCAACTGGAGCAGGCCCGCCGTGCCGGGGTGCAGTACAAGGTTTCCTTTACCTATCCCGACGATGCCCAGTTCCGTGTAGCACAGGAGGCTGTCGAGGAAGAGGCCAGTCCGCTGCTGAGCACCGGACTGGCCAGGGACCGCGTGTACAACTTCGACTACTCCTATTCCACCCAGCAGGTGAAGCGGATGGGGTGGTTGATCCCGGTAAACGCCTATGACGATGGCCGGTTCACCTATCTCAAGCTGCCCGCGTCGCCGGAATACAAGACCGGCATCTTCCCAGCGGTGTTCGGGCGCGAGACGGAAAGCGGCGAGGACTTCGTCGTCAATACCACCGTGGAAGGCAACACACTGGTCGTGCACGGCACCCACCCCTACCTGGTGATCCGTCACGGGGAAAACGTCGTTGGCTTGCGAAGGAACGCAAAGAAATGAACCAGACCTTCCATCCGGGTTCCGGCGAGGCTGTCCACGCTCCGGAGCATGCCAATCCGTACTATGGAAACGCACATGCCCGGCCCGATCCTGATCTGGATGCCGCAGCTCCACAGCTGCGATCAGCCGAAGAGCAGCGCCTGAACCGCAAGGCGCTGATGTTCCTCGGGGGAATCCTTGCCCTGGTCATGACGATGGGCTTTCTGGTCATGCGCAAGACGGACACTGGCGCAGAGGCGCCGCGCAAAGGCGTGGAAGCGGCCCGGGTCAGTACACCCGAGTTGCCCGTAGCCAGCGTTCCGCTGCCACTGCCGCCGGCAGAGCCCATCCCGATGTTGCCCACCGCACAGGCCGGTCGTGACGCTACGCCGCCGGTAGCGCCGCTCTTCAGTACTGGGCCGACCGCGGAACCTGTAGCGGATCGCGGTCCATCGCTGGTCGACAGGCGCATCGGTTCGGAAGGCACCGCAGGGCAGGATGAGGCAGACGGCGGCCTGGGCATGAGGGAGTACACCCAAACCATGCTGGCCGCGATGCAGGCGGGAAACCAGCCCGCGGCACCGCAACGGACGCAGCGTGGGCCGGAGCTGGAGGATGCCTCCAGTGCAGCCTTCATCCGCAGCCCCGATGCGCTGCTTGTGCGGGGCACCTACCTGCGCTGCGTACTGGAAACACGGATCATCACCGATTTCGCAGGATTCACTTCCTGCCTGCTCACCGAGCCGGTGTACTCGATCAACGGGCGTACCTTGCTGCTGCCCAAGGGCTCGAAGATCTATGGCGCCTATGGTGGTGGGCCGGTGGGTGAGCGCGTCGAGGTGATATGGGATCGGATCACCACGCCCAATGGCCTGGATGTGGCCATGTCCAGCCCCGGTGTCGACGGACTCGGCGGTGCGGGGCTACCGGGTGACTACAGCGCGCACTGGGGAAGCCGGATTGCCTCGGCGCTGATGATCAGCCTGATCGCCGATGCCTTCAAATATGCCGCCGCCGAGAACGGTCCCGAAAGCACGACGGTTACCGGTGGTGGGCTGGCGGTGCGCTCGCCCTACGAGAGCGCGACCGCCCGCAGCATGGAACGGCTGGCCAACGACGCCCTAGCACAGCGGCGGCCGCCCACGGTCACCATCAACCAGGGCGAGATCATCAACGTGTACGTGGCCCGGGACGTGGATTTCTCCGAAGTCCTGGCTCGTCGGCGCTGACGGGGACGACCAATGGATGCCGAAGTGGCCCCTGTCTCCCGGATTTCCAGCGACTTCCTGAGCTACCAGTACGAAGTGCTGGGCATCGTGGACTTCATGGCTTCGCCTGACGTGACGGAAATCTGCATCAACCGTCCAGGAGAGCTTTACCTCGAAACCCGTGGAGGCTGGGAGCGCAGGGAAGTGCCGGGCCTGACATTCGAACGCGCGCGCCAGTTCTGCACGGCCGTGGTCAACGAGAGCAACACCGGTCAGCGCATTACCGATGCGGACCCGGTGGTGTCGCTGACATTCCCGACCGGGCAGCGTGCCCAGTTCGTCATCCCGCCGGCGTGTGACGCGGGCAAGGTGTCGATCACCATCCGCCTCCCATCACGGCACACCAAGACCCTGTTGCAGTACCAGGAAGATGGCTTCTTCGACCAGATCCTCGAGGTCGACGGTGGGGTGAGCGAGATCGACCGAGAGCTGCTGGAGCTGCGCCGGGCGCGTGACTACGCCGGTTTCTTCCGCCAGGCGGTACTGGGCCGGAAGAACATCGTGGTGTCTGGCGCCACGGGCTCGGGCAAGACCACCTTCATGAAGGCCCTGGTCAACCACATCCCGGCCAACGAGCGCCTCGTCACCATCGAGGACGCACGGGAACTGTTCATCAGTCAGCCCAACGTGGTCCACCTGCTGTATTCCAAGGGTGGGCAGAGCACCAGCAGTGTCACTGCCAAAAGCTGCATGGAGGCCTGTCTGCGCATGAAGCCGGACCGCATCATCCTGGCTGAGCTGCGCGGCGACGAGGCGTTCTATTTCATACGCAATTGCGCCTCCGGCCATCCCGGCTCTATCACCAGTTGCCATGCCGGCAGTCCGGAGCAGACCTGGGACCAGCTGGCGCTGATGGTGAAGGCTTCGACCGAAGGGGCCGGGCTGGAGTTCGAGGTGATCAAGCGCCTGTTGATGATGACCATCGACGTGGTGGTGCATATCAAGGCCCACGCCGGACGCCGTTACATCACCGGCATAGATTTCAACCCGGCACGGACGCAGGGAGAAGCCGCATGAGATGGCTTTGGATCCCAGGCATGGGACCGTCGGGAGCCAGAAGGAGGGGTGCCTGATGCTGCCCGGGCTGGAGGCCGTGGCATGTCCGGACATGGCCGTTTCCATGGACGTCATGCAGCACGTGGTCAACGTCGAGTCCTCTCGCAATCCATTCGCGATAGGCGTGGTTGGCGGCGCGCTGGTGCGCCAGCCACAACACCTGGACGAGGCGCTGGCGACCGTGCGCATGCTCGAGGAGAAGGGCTACAACTTTTCGGTCGGCCTGGCCCAGGTCAACCGCCACAATCTGGCCAGGTACGGGCTGGACTCCTACGAACGCGCATTCCAGATCTGTCCCAACCTGCAGGCGGGCGCGCGGATCCTGGCCGAGTGTTACAGCCGCTCCGGCAACGACTGGGGCAAGTCATTCAGCTGCTACTACTCAGGCAATTTCGAAACCGGGTTCCGCCACGGCTACGTCCAGAAGATATTCCGGTCGATCGATCGGGAAGTCCGGACGGGCAGAGGGGAGCCCATTGCCATCACTGCAAATCCGCGCAGGTCGGCTGGCAGCAGTGCGGGCACCACCATCGTAAGGAACCGGATGGCGGGCGATAGTCGCCCTTCTGGCGGCGCGGATGGGGATCCCGCGTGGGCATTCAATGCCAGGTTCCCGTTACCTGCCTCGATGGCCGAACCGGCGATGGACCCTCCGCCGCAGGCGCGTAGCGCGGCCGCCTCGGTCGGTTCGGAGCGATCAGGTGATCGGAGTGCCGGGAGTGCCGGGAGTGCCATGGCACTTGGGGTGGACCGGGACCACCCGCAGCTAAGCACTCCAGTGGTGCTCAAGCCATGGGCGGGGCCTGTGCAGTCCGGCAACGAAGCCCCCGTGTTCCAGACCAACCAGATTCCCGCATGGGATTCGGCCTTCGTCTTCTGACGGGGGCTTCAGGGCAGTCGTCCCTGTCAAGGGCGATCCAGTTCGATTGACCAACCAAGGAAACCACCATGAACCATTCGCTCCACACTCCCGATACCGCGCAGCGCACCTTGAAGGCAATGCTGATGGCCACTGCCTGCCTTGCCCTGATGGTCGCTCCCGACGTGCTCGCCCAGGGAGTCGACTTTGGCGGTACCGACAAGAAGGTCTGTGGCTTTTTCAGCAGCATCAACGGGCTGCTCAACATTGCCTCCATCGCGGTGGTCACCATCGCGGTGATCTTCGCCGGCTACCAGATAGCGTTCGCGCACAAGCGCATCGCGGACGTTGCCCCGATTCTGGTGGGTGGCCTGCTGATTGGCGCGGCCGGCCAGATCGCCAAGATGCTGCTCGGTAGCGAAAACACTTCCGCTTGCACCGCGATGCTGGTCGATGCCGTCAGGTACTACGGTGCATAAGAACGTGCTGTTCCGGGGCTGTACGCGGCCGGCGATGTTCCTGGGCGTGCCGTACGTGCCCTTCTTCATGGGTGCGGGCGGCAGCCTGTTGCTGGCCATGTACCTGGACATGCGGCTGCTGGCCCTGATCCCGGTGGTGGTGCTGGCCATGCGTCAGATGGCGCGGCGTGACGAGATGATCTTCCGCCTGCTGGGACTTCGCCTGATGTTCAAGTTCAGGGCGCGCAACCTGCAGGAGCATGAGGGGATGTGGGTATTCACGCCCAACCACTACCGCCAACGCCCACCCAGGAGTTGATCCGCGCCGGACAGGTCTTCCTGTCCGGCTTCCCGTCCTTGGCCGGAGGCCGCCCATGTTCACGCCCGACACCTCGATCAGTGAATTCATCCCGCTGTCGTCACACGTGGCCACCTCGGTGGTCAAGACGACCGGCGGCGACTACCTGTTGACCTGGCATCTGGAAGGGCTGCCCTTTGTCGGTCGCGAGGAATGGGAACTGGAACACCGCCACAACACCTTCAACCGGCTGCTGCAGACGCTGAGGGCACCGGATTTCGTCAACGTTGCGTTCTGGGTGCACGACATCCGCCGGCGCAGGCAGGTGAAGGGACGGCCGTCCTTCAGGCAGTGCTTCAACCAGGAACTCTCCGACAATTACATGGAGATGTTGTCCTCCCAGCGGATAATGCAGAACGAGCTGTACCTGACCATGATCTACCGTCCTGTCGTCGCGGGTAAGCGCTTCGTGGAGAAGTCGGCCGACATTGCCCGCCTGCAGGCGGAGCAGGAGCAGGCGGTGGTGAAGCTGCTGGAGCTGGCAGGGAATGTGGAGGCGGTGATCCGCGACTACGCGCCGTACCGTCTGGGGATGTACGAGGCGCGCAACGGCATGGTGTTCTCCGAGACCCTGGAGTTCCTGGGCTACCTGATCAATCGCATCGATGAGCCCGTACCGGTGCTGTCCGCGCCGGTGAAGGATTACCTGCCTGTCAGCCGGCACCTGTTCTCGGCCAGGACCGGCGACTTCGCGATCAGCACCCCGACCGGCGTGAACCACTTCGGGGCGATGCTCAACATCAAGGAGTACGCCGAAGGGACGTACCCGGGGATCCTCAACGGGCTGAAGTACTTGGACTTCGAGTACGTCATCACCCATTCCTTCAGCCCGATGGGGCGCCAGGATGCGCTCAGGGTGCTGGATCGCACCAAGGGCATGATGATTTCCTCCGGGGACAAGGCAGTCAGCCAGATCATCGAGCTTGACCAGGCGATGGACCAGCTGTCCTCGGGCAACTTCGTGCTGGGCGAGTACCACTTCATCGTCGCCGTGTACGCCGACAGCCAGCAGAAGCTGTCGCAGAACGTGGCGGCCACCCGTGCTGAGCTGTCCAACGCCGGTTTCGTGTCTGCCAAGGAAGACCTGGCGGTGACGTCGTCGTTCTACTCGCAGATCCCGGCCAACTGGCGCTACCGCACGCGGCTGGCCAACGTCAGCTCACTCAACTTCCTCGGGCTCGCGCCCCTGCACAATTTCGCCATTGGCAAGCAATCCAACAACCCGTGGGGAGACTGCGTCACCACGCTGCAGACCACCAATGGCCAGCCCTATTACTTCAATTTCCACGCCACCCACCCTTCGGAGAACTCAGTCGGGGAGAAGGCCATTGCCAACACGATGGTCATCGGCAAGTCGGGTACGGGCAAGACAGCCCTGATCAACTTTCTGTTGAGCCAGGTGCAGAAGTATGACCCGGTCCCCACCATCTTTTTCTTCGACAAGGATCGGGGCGCGGAGATCTTCGTCCGTGCCTGCGGCGGCAACTACCTTGCCCTGGAGAACGGCCGGCCGACCGGCTTCAATCCCTTCCAGTGCGAAAATACCGAGGCCAACGTCCAGTTCCTGGCCGATCTGGTCAAGGTGCTGGCAGGCAAGCACGAGTACAGCGCGCGCGAGGAGGAAGATATCTTCCGTGCGGTGGCGAGCATGCTGGATACGCCGATGCACCTGCGCACCATGGGCAACTTCCAGAAGAGCCTGCCCAACATGGGCGACGACGGGCTGTATGCGCGGCTGCGCCGCTGGACCTGTGGCAACTCGCTGGGATGGGTGTTCGACAACCCGGTGGACACCGTGGACCTGGGGCGCGCCAGCATCATCGGGTTCGACTACACCGATGTGATCGACAATCCCGAAGTGAGGGTGCCGGTCATCAGCTACCTGCTGCATCGGCTGGAGTCGCTGATCGACGGCCGGCCGTTGATCTACGTGATGGACGAGTTCTGGAAGATCCTGGACGGCGAAGGGGGGCTGAAGGAGTTCGCCAAGAACAAGCAGAAGACCATCCGCAAGCAGAATGGCCTGGGCATCTTTGCCACGCAGAGCCCGGAGGATGCACTCAGGAGTGACATTTCCGCGGCGCTGATCGAGCAGACCGCAACGCTGATCCTGCTGCCCAATCCCAATGCCAGCAAGACCGACTATATCGACGGGCTCAAGCTCACCGAGGCCGAGTTCAAGGTCGTGACCGCCCTTGACGAGCGTTCCCGGTGCTTCCTGGTAAAGCAGGGGCATGCTTCCAGCGTCTGCCAGCTCAACCTGCGCGGCATGGACGACATTCTCGCCGTGATCTCGGCATCGACTGACAACATCGAGATCATGCACCGCATCCTGGCGACCGCCGCTGCGCGCGAGCAAGTCTCCATCGACGAGCTTCGCCCCGACCAATGGCTCACCGATTTCTATGTACAGCGCAAGGGCTCCGGCAAACCGGTGGCTGAGCGCCCTGCGGCCTGATGGCCGGTTCCCAACCAAGAGCAGACAAGGACGATCATGGAAATGAAACACAAGGACGCAGCAGGGAGGGGACAGCCCCGGCGGCGGGCGGCATGGATGCTGGGACTGGTGATCGCCTGCTCGGCGAACAGTGTCTCGGCAGGGACGCCGGTCATCGACTACACCGCCATTACCCAGGCCATCCAGGGCTACATTTCGCAGGCGCGGGAGTACGCACAGGAAGCCCAGCGCTGGAGGGAGGTAAAGAACCAGATCGACCAGGCGATGTCGATCTTCGATCCGTCCACCTACCTGCTCAAACGGCCGGCAGGCGCCAAGCTGGAGAAGATCGAGCCCGACTACATGGTGGAGGAGACCTGCGGGCAAGGCCCCGCGGGATGGGGTGATGTGTTGCGGGAGGTCGTCTTCGATCTCAACGGTGACCTGCTCGCGCAGCAGCGGCAGCTCTGCGTGAACATCCGCATGGTCCAGAACCTGCAGTACAACGAGTCGGTCGATTTCCTGGAGAAGACCGTCGCTGGCATGGAGAGTTCGCTCTGGAAAATCTTCGAGATGCGCTCGAGGAACAACAAGGAAGGGACGGTGCAGGCAGCGAACAACGAGGCGGCGCGTTTCTCCAACGAGATCCAGGTGGCCGCGGATGAGTGGGCCGCGCAGATGGAGGCCTACGACCGCTACGTCCGGGTCATGCAGCTGAACCAGAACACGTTGGCCCGGATCGCTTTGAAAGGCTCGAACAAGCGATCGCTGGCCAACCAGCTTGTACAGACGGCTGCGTTGAAGATGGCCTTGAAGAAGTAAGCCAGCCAAGGACCAGGGGGCTCATCGGAGCCTGTTCTGGAATGCGGGAAACCAGGGAAGGATGGGCAGGGAACATGGAAAGTCTCGAAATGGCCAGCGAAATGACCGAGGCGCTGGCCCGGATGGTACGGGCGCAATCGATCGGCGATTTTGTGTTCTTCCGCCTGATCCTGGATTTCCTCCGGGACCAGGTGGCTGAATTCGGAATCACGATGCTCGGCCGCACCATTAAATGGGTAACCGGCATTGCCCTGACCTTGATGACCCTGTGGGTGATGGTCCAGGGGTATCGCATCGTCACCGGGCGCAGCCGCGACTCGATGATGGTGCTGGTGACCAATACTGCGCGTGCCGCCCTGATCGTCAGCGTGGCGGCCACCATGAGCCTGTTCGGCCGCAACGTGCACGACTTCCTGACCGAAGACCTGAACGGCTTGATCGCGGTTGTCGTTACGGGCAAGGACAAGAAGCCCGAAAAGCAGATCGACGAAAGCCTGGCCTGGATGCAGGTCGCGCTGTCGAGCATCGATGCGCTGCAGGTGCATGACGATGCAGCATTGCAGCAGGACAAGAGCCGCGCCCAGTGGTTCATCGGTGTAGGAACCGGTGGGCCCGCGATCACGGCAGGCGCGATGCTGCTGCTGTACCAGGTGGCGATGGCGATGTTCATTGGCCTGGGCCCGATCTTCATCCTGTGCCTGCTGTTCGACCAGACCAGGCCGCTTTTCCAGCGCTGGCTCCTCTACGGAATAGGCACGATGTTCTCCATGGCGGTGCTGGCGGTGATGGTGTCCATCGCGCTGGACATGGTGGTCCGGGTATCGGAGGCGTTCTGGTTCAGCGCCCTGGCCAGCACCTACCTGCTCAAGGATCCTGGCAGCGTCAACGGCATGACCAGCCAGGCCATGCAGCAGGGAGGGATGGGCCTGATCCTGTCGACCCTGATCCTGACTGCCCCGCCGATGGCCGCAATGTTCTTCCAGGGCACATTGGGCACGTTCGCTGCCTATCCACAGATTGGTGGAAACTCGGCGGGTTACCCCGGCCCCGGTGGCCAGCCGCCGGGAATGCACGCTGGCTCCGCCCTGATGGCCTCACGTGCGACGCCGGAGCCGCCACCCGCCCCAGCAATCGGCACCCAGGCGCGGGTAATGCCGCAGGCCGAGACCGCGCCGACCACGCCGGGGCAACGGGGGCTGGGCAATACCTGACCCCTGCCCGGGCAGGGGTCATCTACCCGGGCGATATTGCACACGCTTCAAGCCGGCGCGGAAGGATCCGCGCCGTGCCCGCCTCTGGAATGGAGTCCAACCGTGTCGCAGCCTGTATCTGCTGGTCAGCCCCCGGAAGGGGCCAGGGTGGCCTTGGCTGGCCGGGCCACCGCGGCGTCGCTGCTGGCCGGCGCGCTGCTGGTGTTCTGCCTGCCCGCGCTGCTGCCGTTGTGGGTCGCGGTCCTCACCGTGGCCGCGGGAGTCTTCGTATGGTTGTTCGGGCGCGACGCCCGCTGGCTGGGCGCCCTGCTTGTGGGCTTCGCGTGGACCTCGTTGCATGCGGGCTGGGTGCTGGGCCAGCAGTTGCCGCTGGCAGACGAGGGCAGGGAAGTGCAGGTTTCCGGTGTGGTATCCGGCCTGCCGGAGGTGCAGCCGCGGCGGACACGGTTCAGGCTCGCGGTCGACGATGAGCCGGGTCAGCCGACGGCATTGCGGGGCCGCACGGTCCAGCTGTCGTGGTACGACGATTTCGATGCAGCGGAGCCTGGCCCCCGCGTCGCCCTGCGCGCCGGCGAGCGGTGGCAGATCCAGGCCAGGGTCCGGGCCCCGCGTGGCCTGGTCAATCCGGGCGGGTTCGACAGCGAGCGCCATGCACTGGCCCAGCGTATCGCTGCTACGGGTTATGTCCGCAGTCCGGAAACCGCGACCGTGCTGGGGCCGGCGACTGGCATCGACGCATGGCGCGACCGGATGGCAAGGCGCATCGCCCGGGCCGTGCCGGCAGAGTCCTCGCGCTATGTCACCGCGCTTGCACTGGGAGACACGCGCGGACTGCAGGAGGCGGACTGGCAGGCCCTGCGCGCCACCGGGCTGACACACCTCATTGCGATTTCCGGGTTCCACGTGGGGATGGTGGCCGGCTTCTTCGCCTTGATCGGAGCGGGATCGTGGCGAGTGGTGCCACGACTGGGCCGGTGGATTCCCCGGCCCATCGCCGCCGCAGGAATGGCGCTGCTCGGGGCGACCGGCTATGCCGCGGTCGCGGGCTTTGCGTTGCCCACGGTGCGCACCGTGCTGATGATCGCGGTGGTGGTGCTGGCGCGGGGCTGGCGACGGCCGATCGACGTGCCCGGATCACTCGCCCTGGCCGCGCTGGCCGTCCTGCTGGTGGATCCCTTGTCGGTGCTTGCGCCCGGCTTCTGGCTCAGCTTCGCCGGGGTCGCGTGGCTGGCCTGGTGCCTGCCCGGGAGTGACGACGGCCTGGTCAAGGGGTTCCTTTCCGCGCAGTGGGTGGCCACGCTCGGCCTGCTGCCATTGACGGCGATGCTGTTTGGGCAGGCCTCGCTGGCTGGCCCCCTGGCCAACCTGGTGGCCATTCCCTGGTGGAGCCTGGTGGTGGTGCCACTGGCCTTGGTCGGCACGGGTCTTGAGGCGGTGCATGCCGGTTGGGGCAGCTGGGCGTGGCAGGCGTCGGCCTGGTGTTTCGATCTCACCTGGCCCGGCTTCCAGTGGCTGGCAAGCGGACGGTTTTCACTCCTGTGGCTGCCGGAATCGCGTGCCGCCGCGCTGCCGCTGGCACTGCTGGGGGCGTTCTGGTTGCTGTTGCCGCGTCCGGTGCCGGGCAAGCCGCTTGCCCTGCTGCTGTGGCTGCCGCTGCTGTGGCCTGCGCGCGAACTGCCCCGGCATGGCGAGGCCGAGCTGGTGATGATCGACGTGGGGCAGGGGCTGGCGTTGCTGGTGCGTACCGCAGGCCACGCCTTGCTGTATGACGCAGGACCGGCGATCCGGGATGGGTTTGACGCCGGCGAACGCGCCGTGGTCCCGGCCCTGCGTGCGCTGGGCTCGACGCGGCTGGACATGGCGGTACTCAGCCACGGGGACAATGACCACGCCGGTGGCATGGAAGCCGTGGCCGCGGTGACGCCGATCCATGACTGGCGTGCGCCTCCGGGGCTGGATATCCCTCCGGGGAAACCCTGCGAGGCGGGCGAGCGCTGGCAGTGGGATGGCGTAGTGTTCTCCTTCCTGCATCCGGGGCTGGCCTTTCCGTACCTGCGCAATGAATCCAGCTGCGTGCTGCGGGTGGAGACCGCACATGGCGCGATGCTGCTGACCGGCGACATCGGCGAGGTCATCGAGCAACGCCTGCTGCGCGACACGCCGCAAGCGCTGCGTGCCGATGTGGTGGTGGCCCCCCACCACGGCAGCGCGGGTTCCTCGCGGCCCGGATTCGTCGAGGCTACTGGCGCGCGGCTGGTGCTGATCTCGACCGGGCATGGCAACCGTTTTGGCCATCCGCGACGCGACGTGGTGCGGCGTTGGGAGGACGCTGGTGCCGAGGTGATCACTACCGCCGAGGCCGGTGCGGCAAGGGTCTGGCTGGGGCGTGACGGCCTGCAGTTGCGGGCTTACCGCCACTGGCGCGGACGCCTGTGGGACGCCGCCGGACGGGCACGGACGGCTGCTATCCTATCGACCTCCAAACAGGCGGCCGGCGTGCCGGAGGATTGAAACGTGTGGGAACTGGTCAAGGCCGGCGGATGGCCGATGGTGCCGTTGCTGTTGCTGGGTGTGCTGGCGCTGGCGATTGTCCTGGAACGTTTCTGGACCCTGCGGCGTAACGAGGTCCTGCCCCCGGGGCTGGGCCAGGAAGTCCGCAACTGGGCCGCGCGCGGCAAGCTGGACAGCTCGCACATCGAGTCGCTGCGGGCCAATTCCCCGCTGGGCGCCCTGCTGGCCGCGGCCCTGGAGGCACGCAACCGGCCACGCGACCAGATCCGCGAACGCATCGAGGACACCGGCCGCCACCTGGTGCACCGCATGGAGCGCTTCCTCAACACGCTGGGCACCGTGGCCTCGGCCGGTCCGCTGCTGGGCCTGCTCGGTACCGTGGTCGGCATGATCCAGATGTTCCTGGGCATCCTCGACCACGGCGTGGGCGACGTGAACCAGCTGGCCGGTGGTATCGGCAAGGCGCTGGTGTGCACCGCCACCGGCATGATCGTGGCGATCCCGGCGCTGATGTTCCACCGCTACTTCAAGGGCCGGATCACCGGCTACGTGATCGAGATGGAGCAGGAGGCCAGCGCGCTGCTGGATGCACTCGACGGGCGCCCGGCGGTGATGGCGGCTGCTGCCAAGCCGGCGGCGGCCCCGCGTTCCCCGGCACCGGCCAAGGGGTGAGCGGATGCGCATTCGCGACGACCGCGCCCATGACGAACCGCATATCGATCTGGTGCCCCTGATCGATGTGATCCTGGTGCTGATCATCTTCTTCGTGGTCACGACCACGTTCGATGCGCGTTCCACCCTGCAGATCCAGCTGCCGACGGCCAGCGACCAGAACAACCCCGAGCCGCCACGCTCGCTGAGCGTGCTGGTCAATGCCGACGGCCGCTACTTCATCAACGACCAGGAAGTGCTGCGCACCGACGTGGAGTCCGTGAAGCAGACCATCGCCCGGATCGCCGGCGATGACCGCGAGCAGACCGTGCTGCTGCGCGCTGACGCGCGCACGCCGTACCAGGCCGTGGTCACCGCCCAGGACGCGCTGGGCCAGCTGGGCTTCCGCCGCATCGCCATCGCCACCGCGCCGGAACCCCAACAATGAGTGGCAAGCAGACTCCGGTGTGGCCGATCTACCGTCGGCTGCTGGGATACACCCGCGCCTATTCGACCTTCCTCGGCCTGGCGCTGGTGGCGATGGTGGTGGAAGCCGCGGCCGGCTACTGCTTCACCCGGTTGATGGACCCGATGCTCAACCGCGGCTTCGTCAATCCCGAGCCGCGGATGGCCGTGCTGTTGCCGCTGGCGATCCTTGGCCTGTTCCTGATGCGCAGCCTGGCCACCTTCATCGGTGACTACTGCATGGCGCGCACCGGCCGCAGCGTGGTGCGCGACCTGCGCGAGCAGGTGCTGGTGAAGTACCTGCATCTGCCGTCGACCCATTTCGATGGCGAGGCCACGCCGGTGATGGTCAGCCGGCTCAACTTCGACACCGAACAGGTCACCCAGGCCAGCGCCGACTCGCTCAAGACCATCGTCGCCGATGGCCTGACCATCATCGCGATGCTGGCGGTGATGCTGCAGATGAGCGTCAAGGTCACCTTTGCCATGCTGCTGGTGGTGCCGCTGATCGGCCTGATCGTGTCCTACGTGGGCAAGCGTTACCGCCGCATCAGCCGTGGCATCCAGGACGGCATGGGCTCGATGGCACACAGCGCCGAGCAGTCGCTGGCCGCGCAGCAGGAGGTCAAGGTCCACGGTGCGCAGCAGCACGAGATTTCGCGCTACGCCACGCTGGCCAACCGCATGCTGCGGCTGAACATGAAGGTGGAGACCACCCGTGCCGCGGCGTCGGGCACGGTGCAGTTCCTGGCCGCGCTGGCGCTTGCGGTGATCGTGTGGGTGGCGACCCGTGAATCGCTGGCCGGACGGTTGAACGCCGGCCAGTTCATGGCGCTGATGGCCTCGATGATGGCCATCATTCCATCGCTGCGACGCCTGACCAGCGTGCAGACGTCGATCTCGCGCGGTGTTGCCGCCGCCGAGCGCCTGTTCTCCATCCTCGACATGGAGGCCGAGCGCGACACCGGCACCCGGTCCGTGCAGCGTGCCCGTGGCGAGCTGCGCTTCGATCACGTGATGCTGCGCTACCAGCAGGATGGCGGGCTGGCGCTGGACGACATCAGTTTCGTCGCCCAGCCGGGCACGGTGACGGCCATCGTCGGTCGTTCCGGCAGCGGCAAGACCAGCCTGGTGCGGCTGGTGCCGCGCTTCTATGAACCCAGCGGTGGCCACATCACCCTGGACGGGGTGGAACTGCACGATTACCGCCTGGCCGACCTGCGCAAGCAGATCGCCCTGGTCGGGCAGAAGGTCATGCTGTTCGACGACACCATCGCCGCCAACATCGCCTACGGCATCGATGCCACCGACGCACAGATCCGCGCGGCGGCCGAAGCCGCCAATGCGTGGGAGTTCATCGAGCGCCTGCCGCAGCAGCTGCAGACCCCGGTCGGCGAGAACGGCGCACTGTTGTCCGGTGGCCAGCGCCAGCGCCTGGCGATCGCCCGCGCGATCCTGCGTGACGCCCCGATCCTGATCCTGGACGAGGCCACGGCCGCGCTGGACAACGAGTCCGAGCGGCTGGTGCAGGATGCCCTGCAGAAGCTGATGCCCGAGCGCACCACCCTGGTGATCGCGCATCGCCTGTCCACCATTGAACATGCCGACCAGGTGCTGGTGATGGACCAGGGCCGGATCGTCGAGCGCGGCACCCACCAGGAGCTGCTGGCGATGGGTGGGCTGTACGAACACCTGCACAACATGCAGTTCCGGGAAAGGTCCTGATGTCCCGTCCTGGTCCGCAGACACCGTCGTACTGGTATGACGACGGCCCGGTGCCGTTGCCGGCGCGGCTGGTCGCGCCGCTGTACGGCGCGGCCATCGGGCTGCGCCGCTGGCTTTATCGTCATGGCCTGCTGCGGCGCCGGCAGGTGCCGGTGCCGGTCATCGTCATCGGCAACGTCACCGCCGGCGGCACCGGCAAGACCCCGCTGACCATTGCCCTGGTGCAGCGCCTGCGCGAGGCCGGCTGGAACCCGGGCGTGGCCAGCCGTGGCTATGGCCGCGAGGAATCCAGCCGCGCACGCTGGATCGATGCCGATACCCCCGTAGAACTGGGCGGCGACGAGCCGCTGCTGATCGCCCACAAGACCGGGGTGCCGGTGCGTGTGGACCGCGACCGGGTGGCCGCGGCGCGGGCGCTGATCGAGGCTGGCTGCAACGTGATCGTCTGCGATGACGGCCTGCAGCACTATCGGCTGGCCCGCGACATCGAGATCGAGGTGGTGGATGCGCAGCGTCGCTACGGCAACGGCCTGATGCTGCCGGCCGGTCCGCTGCGTGAGCCGGTGGCACGGGCACGGGAATGCGATTTCCGCGTGGTCAACCTTGGCCAGGTCGCCGAACCGCCGCAGTCGGGGTTCGGTGAGTGGCCGATGCGCGTGCGGATCGAGGGCGCCCAGCCACTGACCGGCGGTCGCGAACGTCCGCTGTCGGCGTTCTCCGGCCAGCGCGTGCATGCCGTGGCCGGCATCGGCCATCCGCAGCGCTTCTTCGCCATGCTGCGTGGCCATGGCATCGGCGTGGTCCCGCATGCCTTTGCCGATCATCACCGCTACCAGTCCGAAGACCTGGATTTCGGCAGCGGGCTGCCGGTGCTGATGACCGAGAAGGACGCGATCAAGTGCCATGGATTTGCCCGGGACTGGCACTACAGCGTGCCGCTGCATGCCGATCTGCCGGCTGCGTTCTGGATCGCGCTGCTCGATCGCCTGGGCAAGCTCGGCCAGGGCTGAGCATGACCGTGCGGGGGGTCTCCCCGCATCACGGATGGCGGTGCAAACTAGCGTCTGCATACAGCAGGACGTTCCCATGTCGCCAGATTCCGGTCTCCCCGGCGCCTTCGTTGTCGCCATTCCCGCCCGTTTCGCCTCCACCCGGCTGCCTGGCAAGCCGCTGGCGCCCATCGGCGGCGAGGCGATGGTGCTGCACGTGGCGCGGCGCGCGTTGCAGGCCGGTGCCCGCGAAGTGTGGGTCGCCACCGACGACGCCCGCATTGCTACTGCTCTGGAAGACCTGGCCGACGTGCGCGTGGCGATCACGGATCCGGCGCACGCCTCCGGCACCGACCGCCTGGCCGAATGCGCGGCGATGGCCGGCTGGGACGACGACACCGTGGTGGTGAACCTGCAGGGCGACGAACCTTTCGCACCGGCGGCAGGTATACGCGCGGTGGCGGCGGCGCTGCGCGACAGCGGCGCCCAGATGGCTACCCTGGGAACGCCGGTCGAGGACGCGGAAACCCTGTTTGATCCCAACGTGGTCAAGCTGGTGCACAACGCGAAGGGTGACGCGCTTTACTTCAGCCGCGCACCCATTCCATGGCATCGCGACGCCTTTGCCCGCGACCGGCAGGCGCTGCCGGGGCAGGAGTGGTTGCGGCACATCGGCATCTACGCCTACACCGCAGGCTTCCTGCGCACCTTCGCGGCCATGCCGCCGGGCCGGCTGGAGCAGATCGAATCGCTGGAGCAGTTGCGGGTGCTGGAGGCTGGCTACCGCATCGCCGTGGGAATCTCCCCCGAGCCATTCCCGCCGGGCATCGACACCCCCGAGGACCTGGCCCGCGCCGAAAAGCGGCTGCAGTCGCCGGCATGAGGCTGCTGCTGGTCTGCCTGGGCAACATCTGCCGCTCGCCCATGGCCGAGGGCGCGCTGCGGGCGCGGCTCGAACAGTCGCCGCTGGCTGGCCGGGTGGAGGTGGATTCGGCGGGGACTGGAGGTTGGCATGCCGGCCAGCGACCGGATGACCGCGCCATCGCCTGCGCAGCCCGGCACGGTGTGGACATTTCCGGGCTGCGTGCCAGGCAGTTGCAGCCCGCGGATTTCGGCCGGTTCGACTGGGTGCTGTGCGCGGATGCGGACAACCGGCGCGATGCGGACCGGCTGGCGCCCGATGCCGCCCGCGGGCGGGTTTCGCTGTGGCTGCCCTGGGCCGGGCTGGAAGCGCCGGCGGCGATCCCGGATCCCTACACGGGCGGCCACGCGCATTTCGAGCAGGTCTGGCAACTGGTGGACGCGGCGGCCGTGGGAACCGTGCGGCGACTGTTGCACGACGCCGAGTCCGGCATAATCGGGGCATGAACGTTCAACCCGCACAGGACTTGCCGGAGTTCGGAACGTGGCTCAATGCCGCGCCTTCAACCCTGATGGAGCACCGGGGACGCCCCGTGGTGCTGGCCTTCGTCAACGCGGCTTCGGCATGGTGCGCCCAGCGCCTGGCCGAACTGGCGCTGTGGCAGGCCCGCAACCCCGGCAAGCTGCAGCTGGTCATCGTCCAGGTGCCGCGCTTCGACTTTGAGCGCCAGCCGCAGCAGGCGCTGAAGCTGCTGCGCCGGGCAGGTGCCACCGCCCCGATCCTGCTTGATGCCGACTGGCAGACCTGGCGCCGGTTCAAGGTCGAGGCCTGGCCGACACTGGTGCTGATCGACGCCCAGGGGCGCGAGCGCGACCGTCTGGTCGGTCTGGGCGGGGAGCTGGATCGCGCGCTGCATGGCCTGTGCGACGGACTTTCCGCGCCGCTGGAAGACGATATCCGCGGCGGTGCCGAGATGAATGCCGAACCGCGGCTGCCGCTGCGGTTCCCGACCGGCCTGGCGGCCACCGCCGACCGGCTGTACGTGTCCGACACCGGTCACCACCGCGTGCTGGAATGCACCCACGGTGGCCGCATCCTGCGCCAGTTCGGCCTGGGTACGGCGGACATGGTCAATGGCAGTGCCAGCGAGGCCACCTTCAACCGGCCGCGCGGCCTGGCGCTGGGACGCGACGTGCTGTACGTGGCCGACACCGGCAACCACGCGCTGCGCCGGATCAACCTGCTCTCCGGCCAGGTCGACACGCTGTGCGGCACTGGCCGCCCCGGTGCGCCGGTCGAGGGCCAGCTTTCCCAGCCGTGGGACAGCCCGCTGCACTATCCGCTGGGCGTGGCCGTGGCCGAGAACCAGCTGCTGGTCGCGATGGCCGGCGACAACCGCATCTGGAGTTACGACCTGGGCAACCACAGGCTGTCCTGGCGTGCCGGCGCGGGGGGCATCGAGGTACGTGACGGTAGCGGCCATCTGGCCGCCTTCGCCCAGCCCAGCGCCGTGGTCGCGGTGCAGCAGGTGCTGTATGTCTGCGACGCGCTGGGTTCGGCCGTGCGCTCGATGCAGCTGCGTGGCGACCTGGTGCAGACCCTGCTTGGCCAGGGTCCGTGGGAGTTCGGCAATCATGACGGGCCGCGCAGCCAGGCCCTGCTGCAGTTCCCGCAGGCGATCGCGCACAGCGCCGACGCGCCCGTGCTGTGGATCGCCGATGCTGGCAACGGGCTGCTGCGCACCCTGCGCCTGGGCGGCGGCGAGCTGTCGACCGTGCAACTGCCGCGGCGGCTGCATTCACCGGCGGGCCTGGCGGTGGCCGCGGGCAAGGTCTTCATCGCCGAGACCGACGGCCACGCTGTGCTCTGCTATGACCCCAACAGCGGCGAGCTGGGCGAAGTGCCAATCGAAGAATGAGCAGTGAGGCAGCCCCGGCGTTTGATGGCAAGGCGTTTGCAGCCAACCTGAGTACCGCCCCGGGGGTTTACCGGATGTACGCCGCCGACGACACCCTGCTGTACGTCGGCAAGGCCGGCGCGCTGCGCAAGCGCGTCGGCAGTTACTTCAACGGGTCGCCCAAGAGCACCCGGATCATGATGATGCTCTCGCAGGTGGCGCGCATGGACGTGACCGTCACCCGCACCGAGGCCGAGGCGCTGCTGCTGGAAAACCAGCTGATCAAGTCGCTTTCGCCGCGGTACAACGTCTCCCTGCGCGACGACAAGACTTATCCGCATGTGCTGCTGACCCGCGACGAATGGCCGCGGATCGGCCTGCATCGCGGCCCGCGTTCGGTGCCGGGTCGCTACTTCGGGCCGTATCCGGGCGTGACCGCGGTGCGCGAGACGCTCAACCTGATGCACAAGCTGTTCAAGCTGCGCAGTTGCGAGGACAGCGTGTTCCGCAACCGCTCGCGGCCATGCCTGCAGTACCAGATCGGCCGCTGCAGCGCGCCCTGCGTAGGGCTGGTGCCGGCCGAGGAATATGCCGAGGCGGTGCGGCGTGCCTCGATGTTCCTGGAGGGCAAGAGCGACCAGCTCGGCGAGGAACTGGTGCAGTCCATGCAGCGCGCCAGCGAGGAGCTGGAGTTCGAACGCGCCGCGCGCCTGCGCGACCTCATCGCCTCGCTGCGCAGCATGCAGAACCGGCAGTACGTGGATGGTCGCGCCGCCGACCTGGACGTGCTGGCCTGCGCGGTGCAGGGCGGCAGTGCCTGCGTGCTGCTGCTGGCCTTCCGCGATGGTCGCAACCTCGGTACCCGCGCGTTCTTCCCTCGCACCAATGGCGAGGACAGCGCGGACGAGGTGCTGGCTGCGTTCGTGTCGCAGTACTACGCCGAGCAGACCCCGCCGCGGGAAATCCTGCTGGACCGCGAGATACCCGACGCCGATCTGATCGAAGCCGCCCTGTGTACCGCTGCCGAACGCAAGGTGCAGCTGAAGTGGAACGTGCGCGGCGAACGCGCCGGCTACGTCGAGCTGGCCAGCCGCAATGCACAGATCACCCTGGTCACCGAAGTGGGCAGCCGCAGCGCGCAGCACGCGCGCAGCGAGGCCCTGCGCGAGATGCTTGGGCTGGCCGAGCAGGTAAAGCGGGTCGAATGTTTCGACATCAGCCACACCATGGGCGAGGCCACGGTGGCATCGTGCGTGGTGTTCGACGCCGCCGGCCCGGTGCGCAGCCAGTACCGGCGCTACAACATCAGCGGCATCGAGCCGGGCGATGACTACGCGGCCATGCGCCAGGCGATCGAGCGCCGCTTCCGTCGCGCGGTGGAGGAGGAGGGGGTGCTGCCCGATGTCCTGCTGATCGACGGCGGGGCAGGGCAGCTGGCCCAGGCCCAGGCCGCGCTGGCCGACCTCGGCGTGGAGAACGTGATGCTGGTGGGCGTGGCCAAGGGCGCGGAGCGCCGCGCCGGGCACGAGGCACTGCTGCTGCCCGATGGTCGCGAGCTGCGTCCGGGCGCCGCTTCACCGGCGCTGCAGTTCATCCAGCAGGTGCGTGACGAGGCCCATCGTTTTGCGATCACCGGCCATCGCGGTCGCCGGCAAAAGGCGCGCATGACCAGCAAGCTGGAAGACATCCCCGGCATCGGACCGCGTCGTCGTGCCAGCCTGCTGAAGCACTTTGGTGGCCTGGCCGGACTCAAGGCCGCCGGACAGGGCGAGATCGCGCGCGTGGAGGGGATAAATGACGCACTGGCCGCCCGCATCTACGCTAACCTTCATGGACTGTCGGTACCCGATGCCGCGGCGGAGTAAAGCTGCAACATGAAATTGACCGTCCCCACCTGGCTGACCCTGCTGCGGATCGTGATGATTCCGGTGCTGGTGCTGGTGTTCTATCTTCCCTACAAGTGGACGAACTTCGCCTGCGCCGCGATCTTCGGCCTGGCGGCCATCACCGACTGGCTGGACGGCTGGATTGCGCGTCGCTACGAACTGCATTCGGCCTTCGGCGCGTTCCTGGACCCGGTGGCCGACAAGCTGATGGTGGCCGTTGCGCTGTTCCTGATCGTGCAGGGTCACCCGACGCCGTGGATGGCGTTCTGGGCGGCGGTCATCGTCGGTCGCGAGATCGCGGTATCGGCGCTGCGCGAGTGGATGGCCGAGATCGGGCAGCGCGCCAAGGTGCGTGTTGCGATGATCGGCAAGATCAAGACCACCGCGCAGATGGTGGCGCTGCTGTGCCTGCTGTACTCGGTCACGCCAGGCATGACCGCCACGCGCGAGATCTGGATGGGCGAGCCGATTTTCCATATCGGCGACTGGACGCTGGCTATCGCCGCGGTGCTCACGTTGTGGTCCGGAATCCAGTACCTGCACGCCGCATGGCCAAGCCTGCGCGAGGATGAAAAGGCCGCGCGCGAACAGAGCAAAAAAAAGTAAAAAAGGACTGTTGACAGGGCATGGTTAGCATGTAGAATTTCGCCTCCCCAAGCGGGAATAGCTCAGTTGGTAGAGCGCAACCTTGCCAAGGTTGAGGTCGCGAGTTCGAGTCTCGTTTCCCGCTCCAGATCGAAGATTTCACCAAGGATTTTTCGATCAGGGGTGCAGGCAGCGCATCAGCCTGGTGGCGATGCGGATCTTCGAAAGAAGACACCTGCAAAGTGAAGAAAGTTGTTAAAAAAGCTGGCGCACTGCACGATTCATCTGTACAATGCGTGGCTCCCAAGCGGGAATAGCTCAGTTGGTAGAGCGCAACCTTGCCAAGGTTGAGGTCGCGAGTTCGAGTCTCGTTTCCCGCTCCAGATTCTTCAAGACCCCGCTCGCGGGGTCTTGTAATATCGGGGTCCGCAAAAGCGGATTTTCGGTAGAATCCAGAAGCACCGGCCTGGTAGCAGAGTGGTTATGCAGCGGATTGCAAATCCGCGTACGCCGGTTCGATTCCGACCCAGGCCTCCATATTCGAAAAGCCCCCGCAGTGCGGGGGCTTTTTCGTTTGGGCGTCCGGTGGAATGCCGCTTGTCCTGTCGCGGCGGCGGCTGCCGGCATGGCGGCCGCCGACCCGGCTCAGAACAGCAGGGCCAGTGCCCCGCCCAGCAGCAACAGGATCAGCGCCGCCGTTGGAATGGCGATGCGCGGCCGCATCCTTCGCATGCGCGCCACGTCGCTGCTGCCAACGCGGCGGATCAGCCCGGTCGGGAATTGCAGGCGCGCCATGCGCGTATTGCACGCATCGATGCAGGCGCCACAGTCGGTACAGTGCGCATCGCGGCCGGCGCGGATGTCCAGGCCCTGCGGACAGGCCTGCACGCATTGCCGGCAATCGACGCAGTCGCCCAGGTGCTCGGGACTGAAGCGCGGCATCGGGCCGGCCAGTTCGGCGTGGGTGGCACGGAAGGCGTAGTCGCGTGCCGTGGTGGGGTCGAGCAGGCCGCGGGCACGCTCCAGGACGCTGGGCAGGCCTGGCTGGTGCGGACCGCGTGGTTCGCCGCGGCGCGGGTCGTAGCCGACACGTGGCGTGACGTGGTCGCACAGCAGGCGCTCCATCCGCGCGTAGGGGCACAGGTAGGTACAGACCTGGCCGCGCAGGAACCCCGCGTTGCCCCAGGTTGCCAGTGCATAGAAGCTGGCCCAGAAGATCTCCCAGGAGCTCCATGACAGCGGCCAGGTATGGGCGAGCAGGGCGCGGATCGGCGAGAAGAAGCCGACGAAGGTGACGCCGGTCCAGATCGCGATCGCGGCCCAGATGATGTGCCGGGCAACGAGTTGCGGCGGAGTACCCGGGGCGGTGCGGCGTTCGATCGCGCGGTAGATGCCGCTCATGATCGTCTGCGGGCAGCCAAACCCGCACCACACGCGTCCGGCGCTGGCGGTGAGCAGGCACAGGCCCGCGATTGCCACCACTGCGGCCCACACCAGCCAGCCGAAATCACCCGGCAGCAGGGTGAGGCCGAAGAAGTCGAAGCGGCGGGCGGGAAGGTCCAGCAGCACGGCCTGGCGACCATTCCAGTCCAGCCAAGGCAGGCCGTAGAACAACAGCAGCAGGGCACCGGCCAGGCGCCGCTGCCAGCGCTGGTTGCTCCCCTGGGCCGGCGGCGTGGGCAGGTTCTGCCCGCTGGCCGATTCCTCCACCAGGACCAGTTGCAGGGGCAGGTTGCGCAGCGAGCTCATTCCAGCGTGTCCTGTTCGTTTTCGCCCTCGTCCCCGGCCTGCAGCGGGCGCTGCAGGAAGCTGGTCAGGCCGCTGGACAGCGTGGTAACGGCCCAGAACATGAAGAAGCCGCCGGTATAGCCCAGCTCGCGGCTCAGCGAATGGTCGGGGAAGGTGATGTCGCGCAGCTGCAGCGGGTCGACGAAGGCAAAGAACGCGCCGGTGGCGAGGGCTGCGGCCAGGAAACTGGGCCACAGTACCGTGCCCAGCCGCTGGACCAGCGGCCGGCGGGCAGGGCGTTGCGGAAGGAAGTCCAAGTCGCTCATGGCAAAGTCCGGGGGGCGGGCCCGACACCGCGGGCGATATCATGGGAGGAGGCGTCGGCGCCGTGCAGGCGCTCCACCTGACCCTGCGAAGACTAGGCAGGTGTGCCCCGGGGGACATTGATCATGATCAATGGCCTCGCGGCCCCGTTCATTGGCGCTCGCGCGCCCCCTGATGGCAACCCTCCTTGGACACCACGCTCCCGCAACCCGGCCCCGACCTCTGCAGCGAGGAGGAAGTCACCGCCCTGGTGCACGGCTTCTATGCGCGGGTGCGGGAGGACGACATGCTTGGGCCGGTGTTTGCCGCCCGCGTGCACGACTGGGATGCGCACATGGCCCACCTGGTGGATTTCTGGTCGGCCCTGCTGCGAGGCACGCGCCGGTTCAATGGCTCGCCCATGGGCAAGCACATGGCAATAGACGAGCTCAGCCAGGCCCTGTTCGAGCGCTGGCTGGAGCTGTTCCGGCAGGCCGCTGCCAGCCTGGGCAACCCCGGCATGGAGAAGGTCGCCAACGAAGCCGCCGCGCGGATTGCCGACAACTTCTGGCGGCGGTTCCAGATGTCGCGCTGGCCGACACTGCCGCTGCACGGGCGCGGTTCCTGAACGCCGGGCCGGAGATTGATCTGGCTCAAGGCGTGCGCGCGGGGCCGGCGTCAAGCTGGGGGCATGGACACCATGACCCCGATTCCGTCCCCGCTTGGCTGGACCTTCGATCCACGGGTGCTGCGCCGGCATGACCGGCCCGGTCCGCGCTACACCTCCTATCCGACCGCGCCGCATTTCCACGATGGCTTCGGTGCCGCCGAACTGGGCCAGGCGATAGCGCGCAGCAATGCGTCCGGGCGTGCGCTGTCGCTGTACGTGCATGTCCCGTACTGCAGCAGCCCGTGTTTCTACTGCGGCTGCAACCGCGTGATCACCCGCGATGCGTCCAAAGGCGAGGCCTATGTCGAACGCGTGCTGCACGAAGCCGATGCGGTGGCGCCCTTGTTCGACGAAAGCCGCGAGGTCATCCAGCTGCACCTGGGTGGCGGCACGCCGAACTTCCTGTCGCCGCAACTGCTGACCATGCTCATCGAAGGGCTCGCCGAGCGCTTCCGCTTCAGCGAGCGCGCCGAGCGCGACTTCTCCATCGAGCTGGACCCGCGCTTCGTCACGCCCGACGACATTGCGGTGCTGGCAAAGCTGGGCTTCAACCGTGCAAGCCTCGGCGTGCAGGACTTCGATGCGGAAGTGCAGAAGGCGATCAACCGCGAGCAGTCGGTGGAGCAGACCCTGGCCATCATCGAGGCCTGCCGCAAGTACGGCATCCGCTCGGTCAACGTCGACCTGATCTACGGCCTGCCGCGGCAATCGCTGCAGGGCTTTGGGCGCACCCTGGAAACCGTGGTCGCGGTGCGCCCGGACCGGCTGGCGATCTACGGCTACGCCCACCTGCCGCACATGTTCCGCGCGCAGCGGCAGATCGCCGATGCCGAGCTGCCCAGCGCCGAACGCAAGCTGGCGCTGCTCGGCCTGGCGGTGCGGCGGCTGGCGCTGGCCGGTTACCAGTACATCGGCATGGACCACTTCGCGCTGCCTGGCGAGGACCTGTCGCTGGCCCAGCGCGCCGGCAGCCTGCACCGCAACTTCATGGGCTACACCACCCATGCGCAGACCGACCTGGTGGGGCTGGGCGTCAGCGCGATCAGCCATATCGACAACACCTACAGCCAGAACCCGCGCGACCTGCCGGGCTGGGAAGCGGCAGTGGACGAGGGCCGGATCCCGGTATGGCGCGGGCTGGAGCTGTCGTCCGACGACCTGCTGCGCGCGGACCTGATCCAGCAGCTGATGTGCCAGGGGATGGTGGATACCGGCAAGCTCGCCGCCCGCCACGGCATTGATTTCGATGCCTACTTCGCCGGCGAACTGCAGGCGCTGCGGGTGCTGCAGGATGACGGCCTGGCCGAGTACCGCGCCGGCGTGATCCGTGCCACCACCGCCGGGCGCCCGCTGCTGCGCCTGCTGGCGATGTGCTTTGACCACTACCTGCAGCAGCCCGGGCAGCCGGCGCGCTATTCGCGGGCGATCTGAGCACCTGGAACACGTTTCCGGGACGCGGGATTTCACAATCCCGCGGGGATCAGGCACGCTATCGCGATGCCCGGATGGCGAAACTGGTAGACGCATCGGACTTAAAATCCGCCGGGGGCGACCCCATGCCGGTTCGATTCCGGCTCCGGGCACCATCATCGCTACCAGGCTCCGGCCCATCGCCGGGGCCGATCCCACCTGCAAGGAACGGCATGAGCGCCGATTTGATTTCCGCCGCGGCCTCGCCGCGCATCGCCATCATCGGCCTGGGCTACGTGGGCCTGCCGCTGGCGGTGGAATTCGGCAAGTCACTGGACACCCTGGGCTATGACATCGACCTCGCGCGCGTCGCCCAGCTGCAGGCCGGCTATGACCACACGCTGGAGCTGGAGGACGAGGAGCTGCGCGCCGGCGTGCATGCTCGCTACACCGCCGATCCGGACGAGCTGGCCGGGCGCAACGTGTTCATCGTCACCGTGCCCACGCCGATCGACGCTTACGAACAGCCGGACCTGCAGCCGCTGCGTGATGCCAGCACGCTGATCGCCCGGGTGCTCAAGCGCGGCGACCTGGTGATCTACGAATCCACCGTGTACCCGGGCACCACCGAGGAAGTGTGCGTACCGCTGCTGGAAGCCGGTTCGGGCCTGCGCTTCAACGAGGACTTCTTCTGCGGCTACAGCCCGGAACGGATCAACCCGGGCGACCGGCAGCGGCGCCTGCCGGACATCCGCAAGATCACCTCCGGCTCCACGCCGCTGGCCGCGGACGTGGTCGATGCACTGTACGCACGGATCATCACCGCCGGCACCTGGCGTGCGCCGTCGATCCGCGTGGCCGAGGCGGCCAAGGTAATCGAGAACATCCAGCGTGACGTCAACATTGCCCTGGTCAACGAGCTGGCGCTGATCTTCGACAAGCTGGGCATCGATACCCAGGACGTGCTCGAGGCCGCCGGCACCAAGTGGAACTTCCTGCCGTTCCGCCCCGGCCTGGTCGGTGGGCACTGCATCGGCGTGGACCCGTACTACCTGCTGCACAAGTCCGAGAGCGTGGGCTACCACCCGGACCTGATCCACACCGCGCGCCAGGTCAACAACCGCGTCGGCGCGCACGTGGTGGAGCGGGTGCGCACCCTGCTGGGCGAGCGCGGCATCGAAGTGGCGCAGGCGCGGATCCTGGTGCTGGGCGTCACCTTCAAGGAGAACTGCCCGGACCTGCGCAACAGCCGCGCGCTGGAGCTGGTGCAGGCGCTGGCCGCCGACGGCGCGCGCGTCGATGCCTGCGATCCATGGGCCGACGTCGCGCTGGCGCGACGCCATGGCGTGGAGCTGGCCGCCGCGCCGGAGGCAGGCAGCTATGACGCGGTGGTGCTGGCCGTGGCCCACGAGCAGTACCGCGCCATGGACGCCCCGCAGGTACGCAACCTCGGCAAGCCGGGCGCGGTGGTCTACGACGTCAAGTCGGCGTGGCCGCGGGAGGCGGTCGACGACCGGTTGTAGACTGGGCTGCCCCCCTGGAGGAACGCGATGCACCGTTACCTGGGTTACGTCGCCGTCATTGCGATGCTGTTGCTGTCCCTGGCGCTGACGCCGATCTGGCCGGCCTGGGGCTGGGGCGTGGCGATCTTCGCCTTCCTCGCCGCGGTGGGTACCTGGGACGTGCTGCAGAAGCGCAGCACATTGCGCCGCAACTACCCGGTGCTGGCCTACTTCCGCTACGGGCTGGAGTCCATCGGCCCGGAGATCCGCCAGTATTTCGTGCAGAGCGATGTCGAGGACGTGCCGTTCTCGCGCCAGCAGCGCGCCCTGGTCTACCAGCGCGCCAAGAACGAGATGGACGTGGTGCCGTTCGGCACCCTGCGCAGCACCTACGCGGTGGATTACGAGTGGATCAACCACTCGCTGGCGCCGACCCAGATCGTCGACCACGACTTCCGCGTGCTGGTCGGGCCGGACTGCGCCCAGCCTTATTCGGCCAGCGTATTCAACATCTCGGCGATGAGCTTCGGCTCGCTGTCGGCCAACGCCGTGCGTGCGCTCAACGAAGGCGCGCGCCGCGGCGGCTTCTACCACGACACCGGCGAGGGCTCGATTTCGCCCTACCACCGCGAGAATGGCGGCGACCTGGTGTGGGAAATCGGCTCGGGCTACTTCGGCTGCCGCGACGAGCGGGGCGGTTTCAGCGAGGAGCGCTTCGTGGCCAACGCCACGCTCGACCAGGTGAAGATGATCGAGATCAAGCTCTCGCAAGGCGCCAAGCCGGGCCATGGCGGGGTGCTGCCCGCGGCCAAGGTCAGTCCCGAGATCGCGGTGACCCGTGGCGTGCCGGTGGGCGTGGAGTGCGTCTCCCCGTCCAAGCATTCGGCGTTCTCCACCCCGGTGGGCCTGCTGGAGTTCGTGGCCCGCCTGCGCGAGCTGTCCGGCGGCAAGCCGGTGGGCTTCAAGCTGGCCATTGGCCATCCCTGGGAATGGTTCGGCATCGCCAAGGCCATGCACGAAACCGGGCTGCTGCCGGACTTCATCGTCGTCGACGGTGCCGAAGGCGGGACCGGTGCCTCGCCGGCGGAGTTCATCGACCACGTCGGCCTGCCGATGCACGAGGCGTTGATGCTGGTGCACAACACCCTGGTCGGGCTGGACCTGCGCGAGCGCATCCGGCTCGGGGCTGCCGGCAAGGTCACCAGCGCTTTCGACATCGCCCGGACCATGGCCATGGGCGCGGACTGGTGCAATGCCGGGCGTGGTTTCATGTTCGCGCTGGGCTGCATCCAGTCGCTGAGCTGCCACACCGACCGCTGCCCGACCGGCATTGCCACCCAGGACCGCGGCCGCTGGGGCAAGCTGGACCCGGCCGACAAGGCCACGCGCGTGCAGCACTACCACCTCAACACGGTGCGCGCGCTGCGTGACCTGCTGTGCGCGGCCGGGCTCAATTCGCCGGCCGAGCTGGGCCCGGAGCACATCATCCGCCGCGTCTCGCCGGTGGAAATCCGTTCGCTGGCCTCGCTGTACCGCTTCCTGGAGCCGGGCGAGCTGCTCACCGGGCATCCCGAGCACGCGGTGTTCCGCGACTACTGGCATGACGCGCGAAGCGATTCGTTCCGGCCGCCGGCGCGCATCCATGCCCTGCGGACAAGCAAGAGCCGCTGACGCTCGGCAGCCGGGCGATCAGGCGCGGTGCTGCAGCCAGTCCAGCACGCCACGCCCGGCGCGCAGCCCGCTGGCAAAGCAGGCGGTGAGCAGGTAGCCGCCGGTCGGCGCTTCCCAGTCCAGCATCTCGCCGGCGCAGAAGGTGCCGGGCAGTTGCCGCAGCATCAGCCGCTGGTCCAGCGCCTCCAGCCGCACGCCGCCGGCGGTGCTGATTGTCTCGGCCATCGGTCGCGGACGCAGCAGGTCCAGCGGCAGGTGCTTGAGCGTGCGGGCGATTTCCTCAGGCGGGTGCTGTCCGGCCTCGCGGCCCAGCACCTCGAACAGCAGGGCAGCCTTGACCCCGTCCACGCCGGCCTGGCGACGCAGGTGCTCGCCGAAGCTGCGGCCCTGGCGCGGCCTTGCCAGTTTTTCCAGCAGTGTCTCGTGGGACTGGCCCGGCACCAGGTCCAGGTGCAGGCGGACCTGGCCGTCGCGGACCAGGCTGTCGCGCAGGTCGGCGGCGATCGCGTAGACCAGGCTGCCCTCGATGCCGGTGGTGGTGACCACGCATTCTCCCTGCAGCGAGCGGGGTTGGCCGTCCAGGTCGGTCCAGTGGGCGATGACCGGCTTCAACGGCGCGCCGGCATGGCGCTGGCTGAAGAACGGCGTCCAGGCCACGTCGAACCCGCAGTTGGCCGGTTGCAGTGGGGCAATGTCGATGCCGCGCGCGGCCAGTACCCCGGTCCAGGCGCCATCGGATCCCAGCTCCGGCCAGCTGCCGCCGCCCAGCGCCAGCACGGTGGCGTCGGCGTGGGCCGTCGTTTCACCTTCGGGCGTGGCAAAGCGCAATGCGCCATCCGCGTCCCAACCCAGCCAGCGGTGCTGGACATGGAACTGCACGCCGTTGTCCTTGAGCCGGCGCACCCAGCCGCGCAACAGCGGCGCGGCCTTGCGGTCGACCGGGAACACCCGGCCGGAACTGCCGACGTAGGTATCCACACCGAAGCCGCGCGCCCAGTCGCGCAGCGCGTCGGCGTCGAAATCGTCCAGCCAGCTGCCGACCTCGTTGGTGCGCTCACGGTAACGGCTGTCGAACAGCGGGCGCGGATCGGAATGGGTCAGGTTGAGGCCGCCCTTGCCGGCGATCAGGAACTTGCGACCCGGCGATCCCTTGGCCTCGTACAGGTCCACGGCATGGCCAGCGGCGCGGATGGTCTCGGCGGCCATCAGCCCGGCCGGACCGCCGCCGACCACGGCCACCCGCACGTTTTGCGTACTGCTCATGAGAAGGCTCAGCGTGGGGCGACGCCCAGCAGCTCCACGTCGAACACCAGCGAGGCATTAGGCGGGATCACGCCGCCGGCACCACGTGCGCCGTAGCCGTATTCGGCCGGGATCATCAGGGTGCGCTTGCCGCCGACCTTCATCCCGGCCACGCCCTCGTCCCAGCCGCGGATCACGCGGCCGCCGCCCAGGGGGAAGGTGAAGGGCTCGCCGCGGTCCAGCGAGCTGTCGAACTTCTGCCCGTGCCTGTCGGCGGCGTTTTCGTCGTACAGCCAGCCGGTGTAGTGCACGGTGACGTTGGTGCCCGGCACCGCTTCGGCACCGCTGCCGACCTCGGTGTCGAGCTTCCGGAATTCGGCAATCGTGCCGCCCGGCGGCGGACCCGGAGGCGTGCAGGCGGCCAGCAGGGAAAGCAGCAGCGGGATCAGCAGGCGGCGCATCGTCGCATCCGGTGGAGAGGGGCGTGCAAGGTTAGCGCATCGGCGGCGGGTATCATCGGCGCATGTCCAAACTGCTGCTCAACCTGCGCAACGTGGCCGAAGACGAGGCCGATGACGTGTGCGCGCTGCTCGATGCCAACGGCATCGCCTGGTATGCCACCCAACCCAGCCCGATGGGGATCTCGGCCGGCGGCATCTGGGTGCGCGAGGATGCCGACCACCCGAGGGCGAAGGCGCTGATGGCCGTCTACCAGGGTGAGCGGGCCCAGCGCGTGCGCGCCGAACGGGCGCAGGCACTGGAGGACGGCAGCGCGGAGACCTTCGCCAGCCTGCTGCGCCGCCGTCCGCTGTACGTGCTGTCCACGCTGCTGGCGATGCTGCTGGTGGCCTCGCTGGTCCTGCTGCCGTTCGTGCTGCTGCGCTGAACCCGGCGGCGGCGACAGCGGCGGCCCCCGGCTAAAATGCGCGGATGATCGCCAATACCGCTGCCTACCACTTCACCCCCATCGACGACCCACAGGCCCTGGCCGACCAGTTGCTGGAGTCGGCGCGCGCCAACGACCTGCGCGGCACCATCCTGGTTGCCGTCGAGGGCGTGAACCTGTTCCTCGCCGGGTCGGAGCAGGGCATCGATGCCTTCTACGCCGCGCTGCACGCCGACGCGCGATTCGCTTCGATGCGGGTCAAGTACAGCTACAGCCACATGCAGCCGTTTGCGCGGCTCAAGGCCAAGGTCAAGCCGGAAATCATCAGCTTCCGCCGCGATGACGGCCAGCCGCTGGATTATCCACGTGCGCCCGCTGTCGACCCGGAAACCCTGCGGCGCTGGCTGCGCCAGGGGCACGACGACGATGGCAAGCCGGTGGTGATGCTTGATACCCGCAACGGCCAGGAAATCGAGCACGGCACCTTCGCCGGCGCACTGACCCTGCCGATCGAGAAGTTCACCGACCTGCCGGCCGCACTGGCCCCGCACCGCGAGGCCTTGCGCGACAGCACCGTGGTCAGCTTCTGCACTGGCGGCATCCGCTGCGAGAAGGCCGCGCTGTGGATGCGCAACGACGGCATGGACAACGTGCTGCAGCTCGATGGCGGCATCCTCGGCTACTTCGAGGCCGTGGGCGGGGAGGGGTACGAGGGTCGCTGCTTCGTGTTCGACGAGCGCGTGGCCCTGGATCCGCAGCTCAGGCCGCTGGTGGATATCGAGCAGCCGGCCGCTGGCGCCGCCTGAGGCTCGCCGGCGGGATTCAGTGTTGTGGCCGCCACCTGCACCGGCAGGCTGGCAATGTGGGGGCCAGGCCCCATGTCGGGCAGGTCACCTGATGGAAACCCGCTGATGATCCCGTTGTCGATTCTCGACCTCGCCCCCGTGTGCGAGGGCAGCACTCCCACCCAGGCGTTCGCCAACATGCTCGAACTGGCCCAGCGCGCCGACGCCCTGGGCTACCACCGTTACTGGCTGGCCGAGCACCACAACATGCCGGGCATCGCCAGCGCCGCCACCGCGGTGCTGATCGGCCATGTCGCCGGCGGCACCTCGCGCATCCGCGTCGGTGCCGGCGGCATCATGCTGCCCAACCATTCGCCGCTGCAGGTGGCCGAGCAGTTCGGCACGCTGGCCTCGCTGTATCCGGACCGCATCGACCTGGGACTGGGCCGCGCGCCGGGCACCGACCAGCCGACCGCCCGCGCGCTGCGGCGCTATTTCGACGCGGCCGACCAGTTCCCGCAGGACGTGCGCGAACTGCTGCATTACTTTGAGCCGGCACAGTCCGGGCAGGCTGTGCGCGCGGTGCCCGGTGCCGGCATCCCGGTGCCGGTGTGGCTGCTGGGGTCGAGCCTGTTCGGCGCGCGCCTGGCCGCGGCCATGGGCCTGCCGTACGCCTTTGCCTCGCACTTCGCCCCGGATGCGATGGACGAGGCGGTGGAGGCCTACCGCCGCGAGTTCCGCCCGTCATCGCGCCTGCAGAAGCCCTACGTGATCCTTGCGCTGAACGTGGTTGCCAGCGATTCGCTGGAGGAATCCAAGCGCCTGTTCACCAGCCAGCAGCAGAGCTTCGTCAGGCTGCGCCGCGGCCAGCCGGGACTGATCCCGCCGCCGGTGGATGACATCGAGGACTTCTGGGAGCCGCACGAGAAGTTTGGCGTCGAGCGTGCACTGTCCTGCACCGTGCTGGGTGACCGCGAGCAGGTCGGGCAGGGCATGGCGGAGTTTGTCGAGCGCCATCGCCCGGACGAGCTTCTGCTCACCGCCAATGTGTTCGACCACGCCGCGCGGCTCCGCTCGTTCGAACTGGCCATGCAGGCCTGGCGCGACCTGGGCGGCTGACCCACGCAGCACTCACGCTGCCTTGGCAGCAGAAAAGGTCTCATCGGCAGGATCTTCAACGGAGCCCTGCCATGAACGACGAACGCCAGCAGCACATTGCCCACCTCGCGGGCCTGATCAAGGACGTGGAGGTGGCGATGTTGACGACCGTCGGCCTGGACGGGCAGCTTTACAGCCGTCCGCTGGGTACCCAGCAGGTGGATTTCGACGGCGACCTGTGGTTCGCCACCGCCGTCGACAGCCCCAAGGTCGCCGAGATCCAGCGCAACCCGTGGGTCAACGTCGCCTATGCCTCGCCCTCGGGCAATACCTACGTGTCCGTGTCCGGCACCGCCCGGGTGGTCGATGACCGCGCGAAGATCGAGCAACTGTGGTCGCCGGCAATGGGTCTGTTTTTCCCGGGCGGCAAGGATGATCCGTCGCTGCGCCTGATCCACGTGCGCGCGCTGTCGGCGCAGTACTGGGATGGTCCCGGTACCTGGCTGGGCAAGGCGCTGTCGTTCGTCCTGTCCGCCGCTACCGAGGGCGACGCGCCGATGGCCGACAACGGCCGCATCGACCTGCGCTGAGGTTCAGCCGAACCAGCGCTGGTACAGCTCGGCAAGGAAGCCGATCAGGTGCCCGGAGCTGAAGCCGAAGAACACGATGGCGGCGATCGCGCCGATCCAGTTGAACAGCATCAGCGCGCCGTCGCGCTCCAGCAGGGCCAGTGCGAACAGCAACAGCTGGAAGCCGAACAGGTAGTTGGTGAAGGGGATCGGCAACGACAGCAGCACCCCGGTCAGCACCAGCAGCAGGCCGGTGAGCATCTGCGCCGGCAGGGGCTCCAGCAGCAGGGCCAGCCGCGGCTTGAGCATGCGGTCCAGCCGCCGCAGCGGCGGCGAGATCCGGTGCAGGAAGCGCTGCACGGTACTACGGTAGGGGCCGCGTCGGCCGATGAAACCCGGCAGCCAGGGCTTGCGCAGGCCCAGCAGCATCTGCACGCCGATCATGATGACAAGCGGGCCGCTTACCGCGCCGCCCACCCCCGGGATCGGCACGAAGGAGGGCAGGATGGCGATGAACAGGAATACGCCGAACGCCCCCTGCTGCAGGTCGGCCAGGATGTCACCCAGGCCCAGGTGCTCCTGCGGGTCGCCCTGCGCGAAGATGTCCAGCAACGAGCGGATGCCCTCGTTGCGGTAACCGGTATGCCCGCCGGGCGTGGGCTCAACCGGTGGTGTCATCGGCTGCGTCCTCGGCCACGGGCCGCAGCAGCAGCTTGTCGATGCGTGCCCCGTCCAGGTCGATGATCTCGATGCGCCAGCCCGCCCAGTCGAAGTACTCGCCCACGTGCGGGATGCGGCCGAAGTAGTAGATGCACATTCCGGCGAGCGTGTGGTAGTCGCCTTCCTCGGCGTGCGGCAGGTCGGCCCCGCCCAGCAGGTCGCGCAGCTCGTCGATCGGCAGCGAGCCATCGATCAGCAGCGAGCCGTCCTCGCGGGTCACCACCAGCGCGTCCTCGTCGGTATTCTCCACCGCCTGCAGCCGGCCCAGCACCGCACCCATCAGGTCGCTCACGGTGACCAGGCCCTGGATCTCCCCGTATTCGTCCACCACCAGCGCCATCGACTGCTGTTCCTCGCGGAAGATCTCCAGCAGTTTCATCGCATGGGTGGATTCGGACACGAACAGGGTGTCGCGCAGCTGCGTGAACAGCGACGGTGCGCCATCCTGCAGATGGGTAGCCAGCGTCTTGACCTCGAGGATGCCGACGATGTCCTGGTCGCTGTCGCGGTACACCGGATAGCGCGAGAACGCGTGTTCGCGCATGGTCTGCAGGTTCTTTTCCTCCTCGGCGTTGATGTCCAGCCACGCGATGCGGTTGCGCGGGGTCATCAGGCTGTCGGCGGTGCGGTCACCCAGGCGCATGACGCGGTTCATCATGTCGCGCTCGTGGGCGTCGATCACGCCCTGCTCGTGGCTTTCGGCCACCAGCATGCGGATTTCCTCTTCGGTCACTGCCTCGGCCTGTTCCTTGCCCAGGCCCAGCATGCGCAGCACCAGCCGGGTCGAGCGCGACAGCAGCCAGACGAACGGGTAGGCCAGGGCGGCCAGGAAGCGCATCGGCAGGGCGACGAACCCGGCAATGTCCTCGGAACGGGCAATCGCCAGGCGCTTGGGCACCAGCTCGCCGAAGATCAGCGTCAGGTAGGTGATCAGCGCCACGGCCACGCCCTTGCCGACCGGTTCGGCATAGGTGAAGCCCGGCGATACCAGGTGGATCCAGCCGGCCAGGCTGCGGCCGATCGACTCGCCGCCGAACACGCCGGTCAGGATGCCGATCAGGGTGATGCCGATCTGGACCGTGGACAGGAAGGCCTCGGGCTTCTCGGCCAAGGCCAGGGCGCGGGCGGCGCGCTTGCTGTGCAGGGCCTGCTGCTTGAGGCGGCTCTTGCGCGAAGTCATGACCGACATCTCGGACATGGCGAAGAACCCGTTGAGCAGGATCAGGCAGATGACAATCAGGAATTCAAACACGGGTGTCGTCCCCGGTTGGTGGCAGGGGAACGGCCGGCGTCAAGCCGAGTTGCGTGAACTGTCCGCCGGAAGCGGCGGCGCCATGTCGTGGCGGGGGATGAGGGTCGTCGTCCATAGGATGCGCCTTGGGCGCCGGGGCATCTTAGCAAAAGCACCCGGGGCGACGGCAACGCCTGCTTCACGCCGCGGCGGCCGGGTCGGGGCCCGGGTTACCACGGGGGTACCCAAGCAGTCATAATTCCGCCCGGCGCCGTCCTCCCCGCGACGGCTGATAGGTTCCCCATGTTCTCGTTGCAGACCATTTTCGGTTCCGGCAAGCAGTTCTATACCTTGCTGGACGAGGCCGCACAGGCCGCCTTCGACAGTGCCAAGGCACTCCACGCGATGATGCGCGAAGCTGATCGCCAGCCGGCGCTGGATGCGTTCAAGCTGGCCCGCCTGCGCGAGCGCGCGGCCTCGGACAAGATCAGCCAGGCGCTGGTGGACAGCTTCATGACCCCGATCGAGCGCGAGGACATCGAGGCGCTGGGTTCGGCGCTGTACAAGATCCCCAAGCAGATCGAGAAGTTCGCCGATCGCTACTCGCTGGCCATCCAGCACCTGGAGCACATCGACTTCGCGCCCCGCGCGGCGATGCTCGAGCAGGCCGCCGGCGTGGTGGTGGAAATGGTGGCCGACCTGCGCCACATGAACCTGGACCGCATGTCCACGCTCAACGACAAGCTGCGCTCGCTGGAGAACGAGGCCGACCGGCTGATGCTCGAGCTGTATCGCGACATCTATTCCGGCCGCCTGGACAACCTGCAGATGTTCCTGCTCAAGGAATTCTTCGAGATCCTGGAAAAGGCCATCGACCGCTGCCGCGAGGCGGGCGTCGTCGCCTACCAGATCGTGCTCAAGAACAGCTGACGGGAATCACTGATGCTCACCCTAGTGCTGGTGGTGATCCTGGCCGCGCTCGTCTTCGAGTTCATCAACGGCTTCCACGACACCGCCAACTCCATTGCCACGGTGGTTGCCACCAAGGTGCTGTCCCCGGGTTCGGCGGTGATGCTGGCCGCGGGCATGAACCTGATCGGCGCGCTGACCGGTACCGCGGTGGCCATGACCATCGCCAATGGCATCCTCAATTCCGACGTGGTCGCCGTGACGCCGCAGGTGATCCTGTGCGCGCTGCTGGGTGGCATCGTCTGGAACCTGATCACCTGGTGGAAGGGCCTGCCGTCCTCGTCCTCGCACGCACTGATCGGCGGCCTGTGCGGCGCCGGCCTGGCCGCGGCCCACAACAACTGGGACGCGCTGATCTGGTCCGAGCGCCTGGGCAACTGGGCGCAGAACAAGGGTCTGCTGTGGAAGGTGTTCCTGCCGATGATCACCTCGCCGATCGCCGGCTTCGTGCTCGGCATCGTGGTGATGGTGGCGCTGTGGGCGATGATCGCCGGCCTGGCCCGTGTCGGCGGCGCGGTTGGCCGGCTGGCGCGTCCGCGCTGGGTCAACGCCTTCTTCGGCAAGGCCCAGATCGTCTCGGCGGCCTACATGGGCTTTGCCCATGGCCACAACGACGCGCAGAAGACCATGGGCATCATCGCCATGACCCTGATCGGCGCCGAAGCCACCGGTGCGCTGGACAACCTGCCGTCCTGGCTGGGCTTCATGCACCCGGACGCAAGCGCCGGCGACGGTATCGCGATGTGGATCGTGCTGACCTGTGCGGTGGTGATGGCCGCCGGCACCGCCTCGGGCGGCTGGAAGATCATCAAGACCCTGGGCCACAAGATGGTCAAGCTGCACCCGATCCACGGCTTTGCCGCGGAAACCAGCTCGGCCACGATCCTGACCCTGGCCGCGCACTTCGGCATGCCGGTCTCCACCACCCACAGCATCTCCACGGCGATCATGGGCGTGGGCTTTGCCAAGAACCCCCGTTCGCTGAGGTTCGGGGTGATTGAGCGCATCGTATGGGCGTGGATCCTGACCATTCCGGCCGCGGCCGGTTGTGCCTACCTGATCCTCCAGCTGTTCTCGCTGGCCGGCTGGCACTGAGCCAGCCCCCGGCGCACGAAAAAGCCCACCGGAAGGTGGGCTTTTTTGTCGGGTGACGCGGCCAAGACGTCGGTTCGAGGGGTCGAATCAGACCTCCAGGGAACCCAGGTCGCCCGCGCCATGCAGCACCTGCCGGTCGCAGCGATCCAACGCCGTCGCCACGGCCCGCGATGATGACCGGCCGGGATCAGACCTCCAGCGAGGCCAGGTCGCCCTTGGTCTCCAGCCACCCCTTCCGGTCAGAAGCGCGCTTCTTGGCCAGCAGCATGTCCATCAACGAGCGGGTCTGCTCGCCGTCGTCGATGGTCAGCTGCACCAGGCGGCGGGTATCCGGGTGGATGGTCGACTCGCGCAACTGCGACGGGTTCATCTCGCCCAGGCCCTTGAAGCGGGTGACGTTGACCTGGCCCTTCATCTTCTCGCGCTGGATCCGCTCCAGGATCGAGCGCTTCTCTTCCTCGTCCAGCGCGTAGAACACCTGTTTGCCCACGTCCACGCGGAACAGCGGCGGCATCGCCACGAACACGTGGCCGGCCTCGACCAGCGCGGGGAAGTGCTTCAGGAACAGCGCGGTCAGCAAGGTGGCGATGTGCAGGCCGTCGGAGTCAGCATCGGCCAGGATCACGACCTTGCCGTAGCGCAGGCCGGAGATGTCGTCCTTGCCCGGGTCGCAGCCGATGGCGATGGCCAGGTTGTGCACTTCCTCGCTGGCCAGCACGCTGCCGGAGCTGACTTCCCAGGTGTTCAGGATCTTGCCGCGCAGCGGCATGATCGCCTGGAAGTCCTTGTCGCGCGCCTGCTTGGCGCTGCCGCCGGCCGAGTCGCCCTCCACCAGGAACAGCTCGGTGCGCGACAGGTCCTGGCTGATGCAGTCGGCCAGCTTGCCGGGCAGGGCCGGCCCCTGGGTGACCTTCTTGCGGACGACCAGCTTTTCGGTCTTCAGGCGGGCGCTGGCGCGCTCGATCGCCAGCTGGGCGATCTTCTCGCCCAGTTCGACGTTCTGGTTCAGCAGCAGGCTGAAGGCGTCATGCGCGGCGCCCTCAACGAAACCGGCCGCCTGGCGCGAGGACAGCCGCTCCTTGGTCTGGCCGGAGAACTGAGGGTCGGTCATCTTCAGCGACAGCACGAACGACACGCGGTCCCAGACGTCTTCCGGGGCCAGCTTGACGCCACGCGGCAGCAGGTTGCGGAAGTCGCAGAACTCGCGCAGCGCCTCGGTCAGGCCGGTGCGCAGGCCGTTGACGTGGGTGCCGTGCTGGGCCGTGGGAATCAGGTTGACGTAGCTCTCCTGCACCAGCTCGCCTTCCGGCAGCCAGGCCACGGCCCAGTCCACCACCTCGGTGTCCTTCTTCAGGTGGCCGACGAACAGCTCGGCCGGCAGCACTTCCAGCTCGCCCAGCTCGGCCTTGAGGTAGTCACGCAGGCCATCCTCGAAATACCAGGTATCAACCTCGCCGGTGGCCTCGTCGGTCAGCTTGACCGTCAGGCCCGGGCACAGCACGGCCTTGGCGCGCAGCAGGTGGCGCAGGGCGCGCACGGCGTACTTGGGAGTGTCGAAGTACTTCGGGTCGGCCCAGAAACGCACCCGGGTGCCGGTGTTCTTCTTGCCGACGCTGCCGACGACCTCCAGCGGGGTCGCGCGGTCGCCGTTGCGGAAGGTGATGCGGTGCTCGGCGCCATCGCGCTTGATGTGGACCTCGACCAGGGTCGACAGCGCGTTGACCACGCTCACGCCCACGCCGTGCAGGCCGCCGGAGAAGGTGTAGTTCTTGTTGCTGAACTTGCCGCCCGCGTGCAGGCGGGTAAGGATCAGCTCCACGCCGGGGATGCCTTCCTCGGGGTGGATGTCCACCGGCATGCCGCGGCCGTCATCGGACACCTCGCAACTGCCGTCCTTGTACAGGGTCACCTCGACCGTCTTCGCGTGGCCAGCCAGGGCCTCGTCCACCGCGTTGTCGATAACCTCCTGGGCCAGGTGGTTCGGGCGGCTGGTATCGGTGTACATGCCCGGCCGGCGCTTGACCGGGTCCAGACCGGAGAGGACTTCGATGTCGGCGGCGTTGTAACGGGTATTCATGGATCTCGAGCTGGCGCGAAACGACGGGGGAGTGTGCGGTCTGCCGGCCCTTTTTGCACGTGGGACATTCAGTCCGTGGCCGGGTCGGGGGGCATATCCTAGTGCCCGCTGGAAACGATGTGCCGGCCGTGCCGGCCAACTCCGGAGGATGAAATGAAGAACTACAGGCTGTTCATGGGTGTCGCCGCCGCACTGGTCGCCGTGGTCGCCGTTCCGGTGGCGCTGGCCCAGAACGCGGGCAAGACCCCGCCCGCCGAGACCGTGCAGGCGCAGGAAGACAAGGCGCAGACCGAGGCTGACCAGAAGGCCAAGCGCCGTGCCGCCGCCGCTGCCCGCCACAAGGCCGGCGAGGACAAGCCTGCCCAGCGCGAGGAAGAGGAAGAAGCGAAGAAGCGCTGACCCCTGTCCCCTGAATCTGGCGACGCCCCGGAGCAGTCCGGGGCGTCTTTTTTTGGATCGTTGCGCTGGCGCTTGGGCATTGCTGCCGCAGCCGTTAAACTATGGCTTTCCGGGAGTCCCAACTCATGACCCCCCTTATTTTCGTTACTGGCGGCGTCGTGTCCTCGCTTGGCAAGGGCATCGCGGCCGCTTCGCTTGCGTCCATCCTCGAAGCTCGTGGCCTGAAGGTCACGATGATGAAGCTGGACCCCTACATCAACGTCGATCCGGGCACGATGAGCCCGTTCCAGCACGGCGAGGTGTACGTCACCGATGACGGTGCCGAGACCGACCTGGACCTGGGCCACTACGAACGCTTCGTCCGCACCCGGCTCAGCCGAAAGAACTCGGTCACCACCGGCCGGATCTACGAGAACGTGATCCGCAAGGAGCGCCGCGGCGACTACCTGGGCGCCACCGTGCAGGTGATCCCGCACATCACCGACGAGATCCGCCGCTGCATCGACGAGGCCACCGAGGGCTTCGACGTGGCGCTGGTCGAGATCGGCGGCACCGTCGGCGACATCGAGTCGCTGCCGTTCCTGGAGGCGATCCGCCAGGTGCGTACCGAGCGTGGCGCCGAGAAAGCGCTGTTCATGCACCTGACCCTCGTGCCGTTCATCGGCGCGGCGGGCGAGCTGAAGACCAAGCCGACCCAGCACTCGGTCAAGGAGCTGCGTTCGATCGGTATCCAGCCGGACGTGCTGCTGTGCCGTTCCGAGCACATCATCCCGGACTCGGAACGCCGCAAGATCTCGCTGTTCACCAACGTGCCCGAGCGCGCGGTGATCTCGGTGCCGGACGTGGAGGTCCTGTACAAGATCCCGATGGGCCTGCACCGCCAGGGCCTGGACGAGATCGTCATCAACCAGTTCAAGCTGGCCGACAAGGTCGGCCCGGCCGACCTGCACGAGTGGGAAGCGGCGGTGGATGCCACCCTGCACCCGCTGGACGAGGTCACCATCGCGGTGGTCGGCAAGTACGTCGACCACCAGGACGCCTACAAGTCCGTGGGCGAGGCGCTCAAGCATGGCGGCCTGCGCCAGCGCACCAAGGTCAACCTGAAGTGGCTGGAGGCGCAGGATCTGGAAAGCACCGACATGTCGGCCCTGGCCGATGTCGACGGCATCCTGGTGCCGGGTGGCTTCGGTGACCGCGGTTTCGAGGGCAAGGTGATGACCTCGCAGTACGCCCGCGAACACCGCCTGCCGTACTTCGGCATCTGCTATGGCATGCAGGCGGCGGTGGTCGATTTCGCCCGCCATGTCGCGGGCCTGGAAGGCGCCAACTCGACCGAGAACGACCGCCAGTCGCCGCATCCGGTGATCGGCCTGATCACCGAGTGGCGTACCGCCACCGGCGAGGTCGAGAAGCGCGACGAGAAGAGCGACCTGGGCGGCACCATGCGCCTGGGCCTGCAGGAACAGCGGCTCAAGCCCGGCACCCTGGCCCGCGAGCTGTACGGCAAGGACGTGGTCGCCGAGCGCCACCGCCACCGCTACGAGTTCAACAACCGGTACCGCACCCAGCTGGAAGACGCCGGCCTGGTGATCTCCGGCAAGTCGATGGACGACACCCTGGTGGAAGTGGTGGAACTGCCGCGCGACCAGCACCCGTGGTTCCTGGCCTGCCAGGCCCACCCGGAGTTCCTCTCCACCCCGCGCGAGGGCCATCCGCTGTTCATCGGCTTCATCCGGGCGGCGCGCGAGAAGAAGGCCGGCGGCAAGCTGCTGCAGGAAATCCGTGCCTGACTTGCGGTGGAGGCCTCGCGCCTCCACCTGCAACAAACCCGCCGGCGGGCATCATGCCCGCGGCCACCAAGCGGACATCAAGGAAAAGACATGAAACTGTGTGGATTCGACGTCGGGCTGGACCAGCCCCTGTTCCTGATCGCAGGTCCGTGCGTGATCGAGTCGATGCAGCTGCAGCTGGACGTGGCCGGCCGGCTGAAGGAAATCACCAGCCAGCTGGGCATCAACTTCATCTTCAAGTCCAGCTTCGACAAGGCCAACCGTACCTCGGGCACCGCGTTCCGCGGCCCGGGCATGGAGGAAGGTCTGAAGGTGCTGGCCGAGGTCAAGAAGCAGATCGGCGTGCCGGTGCTCACCGACGTGCACGAGTACACCCCGATGGACGAGGTGGCCTCGGTGGTCGACGTGCTGCAGACCCCCGCCTTCCTGGTCCGCCAGACCGATTTCATCAGAAAGGTCTGCGCCGCCGGCAAGCCGGTCAACATCAAGAAGGGCCAGTTCCTGTCGCCGTGGGACATGAAGCCGGTCGTCGAGAAGGCCAAGTCCACCGGCAACAACGACATCATGGTCTGCGAGCGCGGCGCCAGCTTCGGCTACAACAACCTGGTCAGCGACATGCGCTCGCTGGCGGTGATGCGCGATACCGGCTGCCCGGTGGTGTTCGACGCCACCCACTCGGTGCAGCTGCCGGGCGGGCAGGGCAGCAGTTCCGGCGGCCAGCGCGAGTTCGTGCCGGTGCTGGCGCGCGCGGCCGTTGCGGTCGGCGTGTCCGGCCTGTTCGCCGAGACCCACCCGGATCCGTCCAAGGCGCTGTCCGATGGCCCCAATGCGTGGCCGCTGGACCGCATGGCCGAACTGCTGGAAACCCTGCTCGAGCTCGACACGGTCACCAAGAAGCACGGCTTCGAGCGTTTTGCCTGATTGAACCCTCGTGTATTGGCGTTGCCCGGGCCGATGGCCGGGCGGCGTCGGGCCTCGTCCGGGCGGACGCAGGCGTCGCGGGCTGGTAGCCTTGTCGGCCTTGCTTCACCGGACGGCATCACCGCGTCCTTTCCCTTTCTCGACTTCCACAAGCCAAGATCCCATGACGACGATCCGTAGCATCCACGCCCGTGAAATCCTCGACAGCCGTGGTAACCCCACGCTGGAGGCCGAAGTCACCCTGGCCGACGGCGCCTTCGGCCGCGCCGCGGTGCCGTCGGGTGCTTCCACCGGCACCAAGGAAGCCGTGGAGCTGCGTGACGGCGACAAGACCCGTTACCTGGGCAAGGGCGTGCGCGATGCCGTGGCCAACGTCAATGGCGCCATCGCCACCGCGCTGGCTGGCTTCGATGCCGAGGACCAGCAGGGCCTGGACCGCCGCCTGATCGACCTGGACGGCACCGAGAACAAGGGCCGGCTCGGCGCCAACGCCCTGCTGGGTGTTTCGATGGCCACCGCCCATGCCGTTGCCGCCTCGAAGAAGCAGGCGCTGTGGCAGTACCTGGCCGGCAGGACCGGCGCCACGCCGTCGCTGCCGGTGCCGATGATGAACATCATCAACGGCGGCGCGCATGCCGACAACAACGTCGACTTCCAGGAGTTCATGGTCCTGCCGGTCGGCTTTGACTCGTTCTCCGAGGCGCTGCGCGCCGGCACCGAGGTCTTCCACGCGCTCAAGTCTGTGCTCAAGGGCCACGGCCTGAGCACCGCGGTGGGCGACGAGGGCGGCTTTGCTCCGGACTTCCGCTCCAATGTCGAGGCGCTGGACACCATCCTGGAAGCCATCGGCAAGGCCGGTTACACCGCTGGCGAGGACATCCTGCTGGGCCTGGACGTGGCCTCCAGCGAGTTCTACGAGAACGGCAAGTACAACCTGGTCGGCGAGAACAAGCGCCTGACCTCCGAGCAGTTCGTCGACTTCCTGGCCGACTGGACCGCGCAGTACCCGATCGTCACCATCGAGGACGGCCTGGCCGAGAACGACTGGGCCGGCTGGAAGCTGCTGACCGAGCGCATCGGCGGCAAGGTGCAGCTGGTCGGCGACGACCTGTTCGTCACCAATCCGAAGATCTTCGCCGAAGGCATCGAGTCGGGCACCGCCAACGCGATCCTGATCAAGGTCAACCAGATCGGCACCCTCACCGAGACCCTGGAAGCCATCGCCATGGCCGACAAGGCGAAGTACGCGGCCATCGTGTCGCACCGCTCGGGCGAGACCGAGGACACCACGATCGCCGACATCGCCGTGGCCACCACCGCGACCCAGATCAAGACCGGTTCGCTGTGCCGCTCCGACCGCGTGGCCAAGTACAACCAGCTGCTGCGCATCGAGGAAGCACTGGGTGCCGCCGCGCGCTACGCCGGCCGCGACGCCTTCGTTTCGCTCAAGCGCTGATCCGATGCGTAACTGGCGCTGGCTGCTGCTGGTGCTGGCCGTGCTGCTGGCATGGCTGCAGTACCGCTTCTGGTTCGGCCCGGGCAATTCCGGCGAAGTGATGATGCTGGAGACCCAGGTCGAACATCAGAAGCGCGACAACGCCGGCCTGCAGCAACGCAACGACGCGCTCGCCGCCGAGGTCCAGGATCTCAAGGAAGGCGAGGCCGCGATCGAGGAGCGTGCGCGCAGCGAGCTGGGCATGATCAAGCCGGGCGAGAAGTTCTATCGCGTGGTCGAGAACGCTCCGGCCACCACCGGGGCCGCGTCGGCATCAGCCGCCGCGCCCGCGGCCAATGTCGGGGACATTCCGTGAGCGGTTCGGTCTGGGCAGTGGTCCCGGCTGCCGGTCGCGGTACCCGCTTTGGTGCCGCGCTGCCCAAGCAGTACCTGCTGGCCGGCGGCCGCATGATCCTGGCGCACACCCTCGACGCACTGCTGCAGCACCCGGTGGTTGCCGGGGTGATGGTGGTCATCGGCGGGAACGATGCCGACTGGCCGGGCTGGACCGAGGCCGCAGGCAAGCCGGTGCTGACCTGCACCGGCGGCGCGACCCGTGCCGATTCGGTGCTGGCTGGCCTTCTGGCGCTGCCCGAATCCGTGCGTGCCGATGATTTCGTGCTTGTCCACGACGCCGCCCGCCCGAACCTGGCCCAGGCCGACCTGGGCCGGCTGCTGGAAGTCGGACGCATGGACCCGGTCGGTGCGATCCTCGCCGCGCCGGTACGCGACACCCTCAAGCGTGCGGGCGACGACGGTGGCATCGACCGTACCGAACCGCGCGAACGCCTGTGGCGTGCGTTGACCCCGCAGTTGTTCCGCCGCCACCAGCTGGCGCGCGCACTGCAGGATGCCCGCGGTGGTGGCGTCGAGGTCACCGACGAGGCCATGGCCATGGAGCGCCTGGGCCAGCGACCGCTGCTGGTCGAGGGCGCCGAGGACAACTTCAAGATCACCACGCCGGCCGACCTGGCCCGCTTCGAGTTCGAGCTGTCGCGCCGCACGGCCTGACAGCGGCTGTCGGGGCGCCGCGCGCGGCCCAGAAACGGAAACATCCATGACCATGAACAATCCTTCCGCGCTGCCTGCCATCCGCATCGGCCAGGGCTACGACGTGCATGCCTTCGGCGAGGGCGACCACGTGATGTTGGGCGGCGTGCGCGTGCCGCACAGCTGTGGCGTGCTGGCCCACAGCGACGGCGACGTGGTGCTGCACGCGCTGTGCGATGCCATGCTCGGTGCGCTGGCGCTGGGCGACATTGGCCAGCACTTCCCGCCCAGCGATGACCGCTGGAAGGGCGCCGACAGCACCCGCTTCCTGCAGCACTGCAACGAACTTCTGGGCGAGCGCGGCTGGCGGGTCGGCAATGCCGACGTCACCGTGATCTGCGAGCGCCCCAAGGTCGGCCCGCATGCGCTGGGCATGCGCGAGCGCATCGCCGGGGTGCTGGGACTGCCGTTGGACGCGGTCAGCGTCAAGGCCACCACCTCGGAGAAGCTGGGCTTTACCGGCCGTGGCGAAGGCATCGCCGCGCAGGCAGTGGTGCTGCTGGTGCGCGCATGAGCAATTCGCTGCCGCGCGCCTTCGGGGAACCGCTGCTGCAGGCGCGGATCCGCTCGCAGCCGGAGGATTTCCGGGTCGACGAGATCGACGCGTTCGAGGCCCATGGCGAGGGCGAGCACCTGTTGCTGACCGTGGAGAAGCGCGGCCTCAACACCGCGGAGGTGGCGCGCCGTCTGTCCCGCTGGGCCGGGATCGGTGAGATCGGCATCGGCTACGCCGGCCTCAAGGACCGCCACGCGGTCACCACCCAGCGTTTCAGCGTGCACCTGCCCAGGCGCGTGGCCCCGGACCTGGCCACCCTGCAGGATGAAACGCTGCAGGTCCGCCACAGCGTGTGGCACAACCGCAAGCTGCCGCGCGGCGCACTGGCAGGCAACCGCTTCACCCTGGTGCTGCGGCAGGTGCAGGGTGATCGCGCCCAACTCGACGAGCGGCTGGCGCAGATCGCCGCGCGCGGTATCCCCAACTGGTTTGGCGAGCAGCGCTTTGGGCGCGGTGGCGGCAATATCGGCCAGGCCCTGGCGATGTTCGGCGGGCAGCGGGTCAAGCGCGAGCAGCGCTCGATCCTGCTCTCGGCCGCGCGCTCGGAGCTGTTCAATCGCGTGCTGGCGCGGCGCGTGGAGCAGGGCAGTTGGGAACGGGGACTGGACGGCGAGGTGTGGATGCTGGCCGGCAGTCGCAGCGTGTTCGGTCCCGAGCCGATGAGCGAGGAATTGGCCCAGCGTCTGGCGTCCTTTGACATCCATCCCACCGGCCCGCTGTGGGGCGAGGGCGAGCTGCGCTGCACGGGCGAGGCCGCGGCCACCGAGCTGGCGGCACTGGAGGATGACGTTGCCATGCGCCTGCGTCAGGGGCTGGAGCAGGCCGGGCTGAAGCAGGAGCGGCGGGCGCTGCGCCTGCCCGTCGGTGGTCTTGCCTGGACCTGGCCGGCCGACGATGTGCTGGAACTGGTGTTCGCGCTCCCGCCGGGCAGCTATGCCACCGCGCTGCTGCACGAACTGGGCGAAGTCGGTAGCGACAACGGCTAGGGCATTCGGACTGCTGGCGACGGTTCAGTGCGCCAGCAGCACCAGTACCGCGCCGGTGCCACCCTGCGCGGGCGGTGCGGAGTGGAAGGCCAGCACGTCGCTGCGCAGCCGCAGCATGCGGTCCACCAGGTTCTTCAGCACCGGCGCGCCGCCGTCACCCTGCAGGCCCTTGCCGTGGATGATGCGCACGCAGCCGAACTCGTGGTCGTGGGCCTCGGCCAGGAACTGGCGAAGCAGCGATTCGGCCTGGATGGCGGTGGCGCCGTGCAGGTCCAGTTCGTCCTGCACCGAATACTGGCCGCGCTTGAGCCGCTGGAACATCCGTGGCGGCAGGTTCTCGCGCCGGTAGCTGGCGGTGTCGCCGGCCTCCAGCGGCGTGGAATCACGCAGCAACCGCGCGAACTCGCCCTGCGCCAGCTCCTCGTCGCGTTCGGCCATGCGCGCGCGCGGCTTCGGCCGCGGCTTGGCCACGCCCGGCTCGGTGACGTTGCGCAGTGGCTTGACCTCGCCGATCGCCGCACGGAACAGGGCGGCCGGATCTTCGTCTTCTGAATGCGACATGCCCACAGCGTAACGCGGCATGCGTCGCATACAAGCGCCGAAGGTTGGGAGAAGGGGGCGGACGCATCCGGTATCATGGCGCGGTTATCGAGGAGTCCCATGCGCGTACTGGTTTCAAACGACGATGGTGTCGACGCCCCCGGCATCAGGATGCTGGCCGAGGAACTGCGTGGCGCCGGCCACGAGGTCACGGTCGTGGCCCCTGATCGCGACCGCTCCGGCGCCAGCAACTCGCTGACCCTGGACCTGCCGATCCGGCTCAAGCGGATCGACCACTACACCTGCAGCGTTGCCGGCACGCCGACCGACTGTGTGCACCTGGCGCTGACCGGCATGCTCGAGTACGAGCCGGACATCGTGGTGTCGGGGATCAACAACGCCGCCAACCTTGGCGATGACGTGATCTATTCCGGCACCGTGTCGGCGGCGATGGAAGGCCGCTTCCTCGGCTTCCCTGCGGTGGCGGTGTCACTGGTCACCCGCAACCACGAAGCGAAGAACTTCCAGAGCGCGGCGCGTGCAGCGGTTGAGATCGTGGCGCGGCTGAAGGCCGATCCGCTGCCGGCCGACACCATCCTCAACGTCAACGTGCCTGACCTGCCGTGGAGCGATATCCGCGGCTTCGAGGTCACCCGCCTGGGTAACCGCCACCGCGCCGAGGGCTGCATCGCGCAGACCGATCCGCGCGGCGGCACCGTGTACTGGATCGGCCCGGCCGGCACCGAGCAGGACGCCGGCCCCGGTACCGACTTCCACGCGGTGCGTACCGGCCACATCTCCATCACCCCGATCCAGGTCGACCTGACCCGCTACCAGGCACTGGAGAAGGTCGCCTCGTGGGTGGCCGGGCTGACCGCGTCGCTGGAACGCCCGGCATGACGCCGCGCCTGCGCCTGCAGCCGGAGGCCGTCGGTATCGGCATGACCTCCCAGCGCGTGCGCGACCGCCTGGTCGAGCGCCTGCGCGAGGCTGGCATCCGCGACGAATCCACGCTCAACGCCATCCGCGTCGTGCCGCGCCACTTGTTCATCGACGAGGCACTGGCTTCACGTGCCTATGAGGACACTGCGCTGCCGATCGGCCATGGCCAGACCATCTCCCAGCCATGGGTGGTGGCGCGCATGACCGAGGCCGTGCTGCAGGTCGCCCCGAAGAAGGTGCTGGAAGTCGGCACCGGCTCGGGCTACCAGGCCGCGGTGCTGGCTGCGCTGGGACTGGAAGTGCATACCGTCGAGCGCATCGGCGACCTGCTCCGGCAGGCACGCAAGCGCTTCCGCCAGCTGGGCATGAACGTGCGCAGCAAGCACGACGACGGCCGCATCGGCTGGCCCGAACACGGTCCGTACGACGCCATTGTCGTCACCGCCGCCGCGCCGGCGCTGGTGGATGCGCTGGTTGACCAGCTCGCCGTCGGCGGACGCCTGGTGGCCCCGGTCGGCGGTCCCGGCTCGCAATCGCTGGTGCAACTGACCCGTGCTGCCGATGGCAGCATCGAGCAGGAAGTGCTGGCCCCCGTTGTTTTCGTCCCGCTGCTGTCGGGCATGCTGGACTGAACCAGGAGCATCCAATCCGATGAAGATCTTCGGGCCCCTGTATGACAGGGCCATCAGCTGGGCTGCGCACCCGCGCGCGCCTACCTACCTGACCATCCTCAGCTTCATCGAGGCGATCATTTTCCCGGTGATGCCGGAAGTGATGCTGGCGCCGATGTGCGTGGCCCAGCCCAGGCGCGGCTGGTGGTTCGCCACCCTCAGCCTGGCCGGCTCGATGGCCGGCGCGCTGGTGGGTTATGCGCTGGGTCATTTCGCCTTCGAGGCGCTCAAGCCGCTGTTCGCCGCGCTGGGCATGCTCGCGGGCATCGAGTCGGGCATTGCCCTGGTCCAGGAAAAGATGGCCGAATCGCCGTGGGCGGTGTTTACCTTCCTGGTGCTCGGGGGCTTCATGCCGATTCCCATGAAGGTCTTCACCTGGGCATCGGGTATCGTGGGCGTGCCGATGCTGCAGTACGTACTGAGCATGCTGATCGGCCGCGGCAAGCGTGTGTTCCTGCTGGCGGCGGTGATCCGTTTCGGCGGCGCGCGCGCGGCGACGGCAATGCGGCGCTGGATCGAGCCGGTGGGTTGGGTAGCGACGGCGTTGGTGGTTGGGCTTGTGGCGTGGTTGGTGTGGAGGGCGAAATTCGCATGAGTGTCCGGAAGTTGGCTGTCACGCTGAAGGTGGGTGTCGCCGCGGCGGCCCTGTCAGCGCTGGTGGGTTGCGGTACTGCCACCGTGGTGAAGTCGGGGAATACCGGGACTGCTGCGTCCATCTCGTCGAGCGCACCGAAGACGTCCGTTCCCAAGCCGGGCCAGACCACCACGGTGCGCAAGGGCGACACGCTGTATGCCCTTGCCCGCATCCACAACATCACGCCAGGCGACCTGGCGACGTGGAATGGCCTGAAGCCGCCGTACACGATCTATCCGGGCCAGGTCATCCGGCTCTACCCGGGAACCGCCGCGCCCTCGCGCCCCACCACGGCCCAGACTCCCAGGCCTTCGACCAGCACGCCGGGCGCGCCGACGACGATTGCGCCGGCCGCAGCACCGGTCAAGAGCAACATCAGCTGGCGCTGGCCGGCCGATGGCGTGGTCGTGGGCCGCTATGTCGCCGGTGATGCGGCCAAGCAGGGCATCGACATCGCCGGCGCCAGCGGGCAGGCCGTGCGTGCGGCCGCCAATGGCGTGGTCGTGTACTCCGGTGCCGGCCTGGTCGGCTATGGCGAACTGATCATCATCAAGCACAACGAGCAGTGGCTGTCGGCCTACGGCCACAATCGCAAGCGCTTGGTCAACGAAGGCCAGAACGTCAAGGCGGGGGAGCAGATCGCCGAAATGGGCCGCACCGGCTCCAATCGCGACATGCTGCACTTCGAGATCCGCTACAACGGCAAGCCGGTCGATCCGCAGCAGTACCTGCCGCAGAAATAAGCGTGCGACCGGATGCCCATGGGGGTCCGGTCCTGCAGTTTTCAGTCGGGTTGGGTGGCGTACGGGCCTTGGCCCGGGCGGCCGGGTGAGGGTCAGCCCGCCGCGAGGATGAAGCCAGCCACTACCTTGCGGCCTTCGCCGGCGAGCACGTTGAAAGTGCGCGCGGCCGAGGCATTGGTCATCACTTCCATGCCCACCCCGCGCGTCAGCGCGGCTGCCATTACGGCAGCGGGGGGAAACACCTGCGTTGCACCGGTCCCCAGCAGGATCACGGCAGGGTTGAGCGCCACCAGCGCTTCGAGGTGCGCGGGAGTCAGTTCGGCCATGCTCGCCACCGGCCAGTCCTCGACCAGCGTATCCGGGGCCAGGATGAAACTGGCGGTGAGCGTACGCTCGTTCACCCGGGCGCTGGCGCCATCGGCGGCACGCAGGGTGTAGCTGTAATCGGGCAGTTCCTGGCTCAGTTGCATCGCAGGCTCCGGTTGGATCAGCCGCGCGGCAGGACGATCTGGCGCTTTTCCCTGGCCGGACGGTAGAGGACGGCCACGTGGCCGATACGCTGCACCAGCACGCTGCCCGAGGCTTCCACCAGCGCGGTGACCATCTCGTCACGGGCCTCGCGGTCCTCGGCGGCAACCTTCACCTTGACCAGCTCGTGCCGTTCCAGCACTTCGTCGAGTTCTGCGAGGAAAGCCGGGGTTACCCCCTTGCCGCCGATCTGAAGCAGGGCTTTGAGATCGTGCGCCTGGCCGCGCAGGAAACGGTTCTGGGCCGGGGTCAAGACGATGGACATGCAGTAGGGCAACGGTAATCAGGGGGGTTCAGGGTATCATGGCACCTCCCTCCAGCCTTGAACCCAATGGCATCCCGCAGCAAGAGCAGTCAGCGTTGGCTGAAGGAACACTTCTCCGACCCCTTCGTCAAAAAGGCCCAGGCCGAAGGCATGCGCTCGCGCGCCGCCTACAAGCTCGAGGAGCTGCTTGAGCGTGACCGGCTGCTGAAGCCGGACATGGTCGTTGTCGACCTGGGCGCGGCCCCGGGTGGCTGGTCCCAGCAGGTGCGCAAGTCCATGGGCGACCGCGGCCGGGTGCTGGCCTTGGACATCCTCGACATGCCGCCGCTGGCCGGGGTCGAATTCCTTCACGGTGACTTCAGGGAAGAAACCGTCCTATCCCAGTTCGAAGCCATGCTCGGCGACCAGCCGGTAGACCTTGTCCTCTCGGATATGGCCCCCAATAAGAGTGGCATGGACGCGGTCGACCAGCCGCGGATGATGCACCTGGCGGAACTGGCCATGGATTTTGCCGACAACCACCTCAAACCGGGTGGGGCATTCCTGATCAAGCTGTTCCAGGGTGTGGGTTTCGATGAATACGTACGCGAGCTGCGTCGTCGCTACCACAAGGTCTCGATCCGCAAGCCGGAGGCATCGCGCAAGCGCTCGCCGGAAGTCTATGCCCTCGGTCAGGGCAAGCGTGCACAGATCAAGTAAGCTCGGTATGGAACAGGCTTTGCAACGAGAGGAACACCGGAGTCAATGAGGATGAACGACTTGACCAAGAATCTGCTGCTTTGGGTGGTCGTCGCCGTCGTGCTGATGGTGGTGTTCCAGAGCTTTTCGCCGCGCGGCGCGACCACGGCCGGCACCAGCGAGAGCGCCAGCTACACCCGCTTCGTGCAGGACGTCGACGCCGGGCGGATCCGCTCGGTGACGTTCACCGACGAGGGCACGCTGACCGCCAACTCGATCCGGTACAAGCGCGCCGACGGCAGCGAGGGGCGGGTATTCGGCCCGACCGACCAGAAGCTGGTCGACCAGCTGATCAGCAAGAACATCGAGGTGTTCCGCGAGGAGCCGCGTACCGGCCCGACGTTCTGGGGCATCGTCCTGAACCTGCTGCCTATCGCGCTGCTGATCGGCTTCTGGATCTTCATGATGCGCCAGATGCAGGGCGGCGGTGGCGGCGCGAAGGGCGCGATGTCCTTCGGCAAGTCGCGCGCCAAGCTGCAGGGCGAAGACCAGATCAAGGTGACTTTTGCCGACGTTGCCGGCTGCGACGAGGCCAAGGAAGAGGTCGGCGAGCTGGTCGACTTCCTGCGTGATCCGACCAAGTTCACCAAGCTCGGCGGCAAGATTCCGCGCGGCGTGCTGATGGTGGGCCCGCCGGGTACCGGCAAGACGCTGCTGGCCAAGGCCATTGCCGGCGAAGCCAAGGTGCCGTTCTTCTCGATCTCCGGTTCGGACTTCGTAGAGATGTTCGTCGGCGTTGGCGCCAGCCGCGTGCGCGACATGTTCGAGCAGGCCAAGAAGCACGCACCGTGCATCATCTTCATCGACGAGATCGACGCCGTCGGCCGCCATCGTGGCGCCGGTCTGGGCGGCGGTCACGACGAGCGCGAGCAGACCCTGAACCAGCTGCTGGTTGAAATGGACGGCTTCGAGGGAGGCGAGGGCGTGATCGTCATCGCCGCCACCAACCGTCCGGACGTGCTGGACCCGGCGCTGCTGCGTCCGGGCCGCTTCGACCGCCAGGTCGTGGTGGGCCTGCCGGACGTCAAGGGCCGCGAGCAGATCCTCAAGGTGCACATGCGCAAGCTGCCGCTGGCCGACGATGTCGAGCCGCTGGTGATCGCGCGTGGTACCCCGGGCTTCTCCGGTGCGGACCTGGCCAACCTCTGCAACGAGGCCGCCCTGTTCGCCGCGCGCGGCAACGAGAAGGAAGTCCGCATGGACCACTTCGACCGTGCCCGCGACAAGATCCTGATGGGAGCCGAGCGCCGCTCCATGGCAATGAGCGAAGACGAGAAGACGCTCACCGCCTACCACGAGGCCGGCCACGCCATCGTTGGCCGCTTGGTGCCCGAGCACGACCCGGTCTACAAGGTCACGATCATCCCACGCGGTCGTGCGCTGGGCGTGACCATGTACCTGCCCGAGGGCGACAAGTATTCGATGAACCGTGTGGCCATCGAGTCCCAGCTGTGCTCGCTGTACGGCGGTCGCGTGGCCGAGGAGCTGATCTTCGGTGCCGACAAGGTCACCACCGGTGCTTCCAACGACATCGAGCGCGCCACCAAGATGGCCCGCAACATGGTCACCAAGTGGGGCCTGTCCGAGCAGCTCGGCCCGATCGCCTATGGCGAGGAGGACGACGAGGTGTTCCTGGGTCGTTCGGTCACCCAGCACAAGAGTGTGTCCGACGACACCGCGCGCAAGATCGACGAGGTCGTGCGCGAGATCCTGGACAAGGCCTACGCCCGTACCACCGAGCTGCTGACCGCCAACCTGGACAAGCTGCATGCCATGTCCAAGCTGCTGCTCGAGTACGAGACCATCGACGTGCCGCAGATCGACGCGATCATGGAAGGGCGCGAGCCGCCGCCGCCGGCTGGCTGGAGCAAGCCGGGCAAGGATGGTGGCCCGAACGACAAGGGCGGTGACCCGCGTCCCTTGCCGCCCATCGCCGGTCCAGCCGAACAGCACTGAACCAGCATGAGCACGAAGGCCGGGGAAACCCGGCCTTCTGCTTTTCCTATCCCCGTCGGACCGGTGTCCGGCAATCGACGCATTTTCCGGAGCCGCCATGTCCACGCCCCCGCCGCAGCCCGTTTCCCACACCGCCGAAATGGTGATCGCTACCGTGGTCGGTGCGTCCGTCGGCCTGTACCAGGACAACCTGCTGCTCGGTGCCGGTGTCGGCATCGCCCTGGGCGTCGTGCTCAGCGTGGCCAGGACGCTGTACGTGGAGCGCAAGCGCCGCCCGCGCTAAGCCTTTCGGGCGATTCACCGCCCCGCGGCCGGCCGTAAACTGGCGGCCGCTTCCGCATTCCCCGGGAACCCCATGTTCGATACCTCGCCCCAACTGGACTGCGCCGGCCGCATCCTGCGGCTGGACCGCCCGCGCATCATGGGCATCGTCAATGTCACGCCCGATTCGTTCTCCGATGGTGGCCGCCACGCGACCGTCGAAGCTGCCGTTGCCCATGCGCTGCAGCTGGTGGCCGAGGGCGCCGAGGTGCTGGACATCGGTGGCGAATCCACCCGGCCAGGCGCCGAGCCGGTACCGGTGGAGGAGGAGCTGCGCCGTGTTGTCCCGGTGATCGAGCGCCTGGTCCGCGAGACCGGGGTGCCGATCAGCGTGGACACCTTCAAGCCGGACGTGATGCGCGCGGCCGTGGCTGCCGGCGCTGGCATGATCAATGACATTTACGCCCTGCGGCAGCCCGGTGCGCTGGATGCGGCGGCGGAACTGGGCGTGCCGGTGGTACTGATGCACATGCTTGGCGAGCCGGGCACGATGCAGCAGGCGCCGCAATACGACGATGTGGTCGCCGAGGTCCACCGCTTCCTCGCCGAGCGCATCTTTGCGGCGGAAATGGCCGGCGTGGCGAAAAAGAACCTGGTCATCGACCCGGGCTACGGCTTTGGCAAGACCACGGAACACAACATGACCCTGCTGGCGCGCTCGGCCCATTTCCTGGAACTGGGCCTGCCGATGCTGGCCGGCCTGTCGCGCAAGCGCAGCATTGGGGAGCTCACCGGGCGCGATGTGCCCGGGCTGCGCATCCATGGCTCGGTGGCGGCGCACCTGCTGGCGGCGCAGAACGGCGCCAGGCTGTTGCGCGTGCATGACGTGGCCGCCACCGCCGATGCCCTGAAGGTGTGGGAGGCGGTGGCCGCGGTGCCGGCGGCGCGCAAGGCCGCCGCCGCAATGCCACGCTGGCCGGACGAGGACTGATGGGCGTCGATACCCGCCCGCTGGCGATCGCCCTGATGGGGCCGACCGCCTCGGGCAAGACCGCCACTGCCCTGGAACTGGCCGAACGACTGGGCGGGGAGATCATCAGCGTTGACTCGGCGCTGCTCTATCGTGGCCTGGATATCGGTGCGGCCAAGCCGGATGCGGCCGAACGCGCCCGCGCACCGCACCATCTGCTGGACCTGCGCGATCCGTGGGAGAGCTATTCGGCCGCCGAGTTCGCCAACGATGCGCGCCGGGCGCTGGATGACATCGTCGCCCGCGGGCGCATGCCGATCCTGGCCGGCGGCACCGGACTGTACTTCCGTGCCCTGCTGGAAGGGCTGTCGCCGATGCCCGAGGCGGATCCGCAGCTGCGTGCGGAAATCAGCGCCGAAGCCGAACGGGCAGGCTGGCCTGCCATGCATGCGCAGCTGACGCAGGTCGACCCGAAGGCGGCCGCCCGCATCCATGCCACCGACCCGCAACGCATCCAGCGGGCGCTGGAGGTTTTCCGCCTGACCGGCAAGCCGATCAGCGCGTGGCAGGCCGCGCACGGCGCGCAGCGGCCGCCGCTGCGTGTGCTCAAGCTGGTGCTGTCACCTGCCGACCGCGCGGTGCTGCACCTGCGCATCGAGCTGCGCTTCGACCAGATGGTGGCCCAGGGTTTCCTCGATGAGGTGCGGCGCCTGCGCGCCCTGCCGGAACTGATGGCGGCCCCCGCGCCGCTGGACCTGCCGGCGATCCGTGCAGTGGGCTACCGCCAGGCCTGGCAGTACCTGGACGGGGAGGGCGGCGCGGCCGAATTCCGTGACCGGGCCATCTTCGCCACCCGCCAGCTGGCCAAGCGGCAGCTGACCTGGCTGCGCGGCGAGCTCGATGCCCGCTGGTTCGACCCGGCAAGCGAACGGGCGCGCCTGCTCGATGCGGTGGCGGCCTTTGTCGACCATTGAAGCAATGTATGGTGGCCGTGCCACGTGTAACATCGGGCATACCGGTCAGCCTTGGGGAAGGCTGGGGCAGTACCGGTCCCATAAGAACAATAACGAGGAGTCATAGATGTCCAAGGGGCAATCTCTGCAGGATCCGTTCCTGAATGCACTGCGTCGCGAGCGCGTGCCGGTATCGGTTTACCTGGTCAATGGAATCAAGCTGCAGGGAACGATCGAGTCTTTCGACCAGTTCGTCGTCCTGCTGCGCAACACCGTCAGCCAGATGGTCTACAAGCACGCCATCTCCACCGTGGTGCCGGCGCGCAACGTGCGCGTGGGGCCGGGCGGCGGCTACGTCCAGCCGGGCGAGGGTGCCGATGCGGATGACGACGGTGCCTGACAACGGAGTAACCGCGGGTGTTTGACCGCTCCAAGAAGGGCGAGCATGCGTTGCTGATCCAGCCGCATGCCGGCCGCCTGGAAGAGGACGTGCTGGAGGAGTTCACCGACCTGGCACGGTCGGCCGGGGCGAGCATCGCCGCGACCGTCACCGCCCGCATTGATCGTCCCAACCCGTCCACCTTCATCGGCAGCGGCAAGCTCGACGAGGTCAAGGCTGCCGCCGATGCCTCCGGTGCCGACCTGGTGCTGGTCAACCACGCACTGACCCCGGGCCAGGAACGCAACCTGGAACGTTTCCTGGAGCGTCGCGTCATCGACCGCACCGGGCTGATCCTGGACATCTTCGCCCAGCGTGCGCGCAGCCACGAAGGCAAGCTGCAGGTCGAGCTGGCCCAGCTGCGCCACCTGGCTACCCGCCTGGTGCGGGGCTGGACCCACCTGGAGCGCCAGCGCGGTGGTGCCATCGGCCTGCGTGGCCCGGGTGAGACCCAGCTGGAAACCGACCGCCGCCTGCTGCAGAAGCGGGTGGAGCAGTTGCAGAAGCGGCTGGAAAAAGTCGAGGTGCAGCGAACCCAGATGCGTCGCGCCCGCGTGCGCAGCGAGCTGCCGCGCGTTGCCCTGGTGGGCTACACCAATGCCGGCAAGTCCACCCTGTTCAACGCCCTGACCGGGGCCGATGCTTACGCGGCCGACCAGCTGTTCGCCACGCTGGATCCGACCGTGCGCCGCATCGCGCTGCCCGGCGGCAGCGTGGTGCTGGCCGATACCGTGGGTTTCGTCCGCGACCTGCCGCACGAACTGGTCGCCGCGTTCCGCTCCACGCTTTCCGAGGCACGCGAGGCCGACCTGCTGCTGCATCTGGTCGACGCCGCCGATCCGCACCGCGAGGAGCGCATCGCGCAGGTCGACGAGGTGTTGACCGCGGTCGGTGCCGGCGACCTGCCGCAGTTGCTGGTGTTCAACAAGATCGACCGCATCGACGGCGCGGAGGTGCGCCACGACGCGCAGGACGGCATCCCCGACCATGCCCGTCGCGAGCGGGTCTGGATCTCGGCCCGGGATGGCCGTGGCCTGGACCTGCTGCAGTCGGTGCTGGGCAAGCGCCTGGGCCTGCAGCACGTCACCGGCGAGCTGCGCCTGCCGCCCAGCGCCGGCCGCCTACGCGCGCGCCTGCACCAGTTGGAAGTGGTGCGCAGCGAACGCAGCGATGAGGAAGGCTGGTTGCTGGACGTGGATATTCCCATCGGCGAGGCCGAGAAGCTGGCCGGCAGTCCTGATGGAGAGTGGATACGCCCGATGCTGCCCACGCCGGATCCGGAGTGGTGATACCCAAGGCCCCGCTTCGGCGGGGCTTTTGTTTTTTGCGCGCCCGTCGTGTTCGAACCCAAGTTGCCGGCCCGGCGCAAAGACAATTGCCACGCTTTGCGCTACAACGAAGCGCCTTGCCGCGTGGACGCCCATGACCATTCCCACCGACACCGAACTGCAGCAACTGGCCGAACGCCTGGGCTCCCGCCTGCTGGCCGCTCGCGACCGCGTGGTCACCGCCGAAAGCTGCACCGGCGGCTGGATCGCCAAGGAGCTGACGGGCATCGCCGGATCGTCCGACTGGTTCGATTGCGGCATGGTCGCCTACAGCTACGAGGCCAAGCAGGCCCTGTTGGGCGTACATCCGCAGACGCTGGAAACGCTCGGCGCGGTCAGCCGCGAGACGGTGATCGAAATGGTCGCTGGGGCGCTGGTGAACTCCGGCGCCAGCGTGGCGGTGGCGGTCACCGGCATCGCCGGTCCCGGTGGCGGCAGCGCCGACAAGCCGGTCGGCACGGTATGGATCGGCTGGAAGCGACGCGGTGGTTACACCCGCGCCGAGCTGTTCCATTTTGCCGGTGATCGCGACGCGGTACGCCGACAGACCGTGGCCCGCGCCCTGGAAGGACTGGAGGATCTGCTGTGAGCCTGCGACCGCATACAAGCGGAGGGACGCGCTGATGTGGGAGGCGCTGGGCACCGTCCGCGACCTGGGGCGACTGCAGGAAATCGCCTCGGTCCTGATCCGCTACGGCTTCGGCGACATCGTGCGCCGCGTCGGCATGGCCGACATGCTGCAGCGTGCCGGCCGCCTGCTGCACTGGAACGACCCGCAGCAGATGCTGCAGATGTCCGCGCCGCTGCGCGTGCGCCGGGCGATGGAGGAGCTGGGGCCCACCTTCGTCAAGCTCGGCCAGGTACTGGCCACGCGCGTGGACCTGTTCCCGCCGGACTGGATCGTCGAGTTCAGCGAACTGCAGAATGCGGTGCCGGCGGTGCCGTGGGAGGCAGTGCGCCCGCAGCTGGAAGCCGACCTCGGCGAGCCGCCGGAACAGGCCTTCGCCCGCCTGGAATACGTGCCGATGGCGGCCGCCTCGCTGGCCCAGGCGCACCGCGCGTGGCTGCACGACGGCACCCCGGTGGTGCTCAAGGTACGCCGCCCGGGCATCCGTGACGTCATCGAGGCCGACCTGCGACTGCTGGCCCGGCTGGCCGAGATCATCGAGACGCGGCTGCCGGACCTGCGCCGCTATCGTCCATCCGAAGTGGTGCAGCAGTTCACCATGTCGCTGCGCCGCGAGCTGGATTTCGCCGCCGAGTGCCGCAACGCCGAGCGCATAGCCGGCAACTTCCGCGGCCATGACGGCATCGTGATCCCGCGTGTCCACTGGCAGTGGACCTGCGAAAGCCTCAACGTGCAGGACTTCATCCAGGGCATTCCCGGCCGCGACCTGGCTGCGGTGGATGCGGCTGGCCTGGATCGCGCCGCACTGGCCCGCACCGGTGCCGGCATCGTGCTGAAGATGGTGCTCGACGACGGCTTCTTCCACGCCGACCCGCACCCGGGAAACATCTTCTACATGCGTGACGGCCGCATCGCCGTGATCGATTTCGGCATGGTCGGGCGGCTGTCCGACCAGCGCCGCTTCCAGGTCGCCCAGCTCCTGTATGGCCTGGTGTCGCAGGATCCGGAACTGGTCACCGACGTGCTGCTGGAGTGGGCCGGCGGCATCGAAGTGGAAGAAGAGCGACTGCAGCAGGACATCGGCAGCTTCGTGGACCAGTACCGCGGCGTCCCGCTGAAGGACCTGCGCATGGGCCTGATGCTGGGCGACGTCACCCAGATACTGCGCCAGTACGGGCTGACCCTGCCGTCGGACCTGGCGCTGATGATCAAGACCTTCCTGACCCTGGAAGGCATGGGCCGGCAGCTGGACCCGGACTTCGACATGGCCAGCGAAGCGCGCCCCTACCTGGAGCGCACGATGCGCCGGCGTTACGCGCCGTCGGCGGTGCTTCGCCGCGGACGGCGCAGCCTGCTCGGCGCGCTGGATCTGGTCGGGGACATGCCGCGCGACCTGCGCCGGCTGATCCAGGCCGCGCGCCGCGGCCGCATGCAGGTCAAGGTCGAGACGCCGGCGCTCAAGGGCTTTGGCGACCAGGTCAACCGCGCCGCCAACCGGCTGACCGTGGGTGTGATCACCGCCGCACTGATCGTTGGCTCGTCGATCGTGATGAACAGCGTCGGCGGCAGTGCCAGCCGCTGGCTGCTGGCGATGGGGGTGGCCGGTTTCATCGGCGCTGCCCTGTGCGGCATCTGGATACTGGTCTCGATCCTGCGCAGCGGGCGTTCGGATTGATCCACGAGGGAAGGGCTGGTCAGTCGCTGGAAGGTGACTTGCCCGGTTCCGGCCGGTATTCCAGCAGGTCGCCGGGTTGGCATTCCAGCACCCGGCAGATCGCCTCCAGGGTGGCAAAGCGCACGCCCTTGACGTGCCCCTGCTTGAGCAGGGACAGGTTGGTCTCGCTGATGCCGATCGCGTCGGCCAGGTCCTTCGACTTCATCTTGCGCCGGGCCAGCATCACGTCGAGATTGACGACGATGGGCATCAGACGAAACCCTCGTTGTCGGCCTTCAGCTCCACCGCGTGGCGCACGATACGCTGCAGGAGGTTGATGCCGATCAGCGCCAGCACGGCGAAGTACAGCGGCCCGGCAGTGAAGCCGAGGTGGGTGTCGGGCCGGCTCCCCAGCGCGGAACCGTCAATCCAGCATGAGGTGGTGACGTAGCTTGTCAGCGAGTACACCAGTGCCATCGCCATGACCGCCCAGCCGAGCCGGCCAAGGGCGCGCGCAGTACGTTCCCCCAGCGGCGAGGGCAGGGACAGGCTGCAGCCCAGCCGCCGCAGGCATTCCAGCATTCCCACCCATGCCACTAGCTTCAGTACGCCGTGCAGATTGGCTGTCGCGAACTCCCCGTGCACGTAGGCATGGCCAAGGAAAGTCCAAAGATCCATGCCAGCAGCAGGTTGCTGGATCGAGTACAGCATATGGACCACCCAGCACGCAGCCCCCAGCAGGAGAATTTGCCCAGCTACCGCGAGCCGGCGCAGGCGTTGAGCACCCGCTTTGATATGACGCTGTCCGATCAGGTGCCGCGTATCCATCAGGTTCTCCGCCATGTGCCTGGAAGCCAGCAGAAATTAATTTATGTAAAAAATAAATAAATTTAGCTTCTAATCAAGTCCGCTTGCGCGCCGCCCCTGTTAGTAGTATTACTGCTAACCATGAACCTGACCGACACCCAGCAGGCGATCCTCGCCATGATTGCCGAGCGCATCGAACGTGATGGCATCCCGCCGTCGCAGACCGAGATCGCGCGCGCCTTCGGCTTCAAGGGCGTGCGTGCGGCGCAGTACCACCTCGAGGCACTGGAGCAGGCTGGAGCAATCCGCCGCGTGCCCGGCCAGGCGCGGAACATCCGCATCGTCGCCCAGCCCACAACGAACGCCGGGCTGGCTTCTGCCGCCACCGGCGACAGGGAGGTGTTGCGTCTGCCCGTGCTGGGCCGCGTGGCCGCTGGCCTGCCAATCGGTGCGGACATCGGCTCGGACGACTTCGTCGTGCTGGACCGAGTGTTCTTCTCGCCGGCGCCGGATTACCTGCTGAAGGTGCAGGGAGACTCGATGATCGACGAAGGCATCTTCGACGGCGACCTGATCGGCGTGCACCGTACCCGCGATGCGCGCTCGGGCCAGATCGTGGTGGCGCGCATTGATGACGAGATCACGGTCAAGCTGCTGAAGATCGGCAAGGACCGCATCCGCCTGTTGCCGCGCAATCCCGACTACGCCCCGATCGAGGTGCTGCCCGACCAGGACTTCGCCATCGAGGGCCTGTACTGCGGGCTTCTGCGGCCCAACCGCTAGGGCTTTGCGCGGGCCGCAGCGGGGGCTTCCCCGACCTGGCCGGCGCGGTTTCCCTGCTGTTGTGCCGCGGCCACGCAAAATATTTTCCCGCTGTCGCCTGCTGTCTCAGCCTGTGCGATGCGTCCTCCATAAAGTGAACCCCATACCCGAATGACCTCTTCAAGGACCACCACGATGGACGAGAACAAGAAGCGCGCCCTTTCCGCGGCTCTGAGCCAGATCGAAAAGCAGTTCGGCAAGGGATCGGTCATGCGCATGGGCGACCGCGTGGTCGAGCCGGTGGAGGCCATCCCGACGGGCTCGCTGATGCTGGACATCGCCCTGGGCATCGGCGGCCTGCCCAAGGGCCGCGTGGTCGAGATCTACGGCCCGGAATCCTCGGGCAAGACCACCCTGACCCTGCAGGCCATCGCGCAGTGCCAGAAGATGGGCGGTACCGCGGCCTTCATCGACGCCGAGCACGCGCTGGACCCGATCTACGCCGCCAAGCTGGGCGTGAACGTGGACGACCTGCTGCTGTCCCAGCCCGATACCGGTGAACAGGCCTTGGAAATCGCCGACATGCTGGTGCGCTCGGGCTCGGTCGACATCCTGGTCGTCGACTCGGTCGCCGCGCTGACCCCCAAGGCCGAAATCGAAGGCGAGATGGGTGACCAGCTGCCGGGCCTGCAGGCCCGCCTGATGAGCCAGGCCCTGCGCAAGCTGACCGGCAACATCAAGCGCTCCAACACCCTGGTGATCTTCATCAACCAGCTGCGCCACAAGATCGGTGTGATGATGCCGGGCCAGAGCCCGGAGACCACCACTGGCGGCAACGCGCTGAAGTTCTACGCCTCGGTGCGCCTGGACATCCGCCGCATCGGCGCGATCAAGAAGGGCGACGAGATCATCGGCAACCAGACCAAGATCAAGGTGGTCAAGAACAAGCTGGCCCCCCCGTTCAAGCAGGTCGTCACCGAGATCCTGTACGGCGAGGGCATCAGCCGCGAGGGCGAACTGATCGACATGGGCGTGGATGCCAAGCTCGTGGACAAGGCCGGTGCCTGGTACAGCTACGGCGACGAGCGCATTGGCCAGGGCAAGGACAACGCCCGCGGCTACCTGCGCGACAACCCGCAGGTGGCGGCCAAGCTCGAGGCCGAACTGCGCGAGAAGTTCCAGCCTGCTGAACTGGCGCGCGAGGAAGTCGACGACGCCGAGTGAGTTTTCCCTGCGGGGGAGGGGGCGCCGTCAGTGACGTCCGCTTCCCCGCGGGTTTTCCTTACGCCAGGAGGGCCGGCGCCAGGGAAGGCGCGATCTCCGAAGGTCGAACCGAACCCATGAACGATCCAGCGTCGCCTCCCCCCGCACGCAAGCGACGTGTCCGCGAGCAGACTCCGCTGCAGCGGGCGCTGGGCCTGCTGGTCCGGCGCGAGCACTCGCGCAAGGAACTCACGCGCAAGCTGCAAGCCAAGGGCGTCGATCGCGAGGAAGCCAGCGCCGCGGTTGACCGGCTGCGCGAGGACGGTTGGCAGGACGACGGGCGCTTTGCAGAATTCCTGGTCCGCTCCCGCGCTGGCAGTGGCTATGGTCCGCTGCATATCCGTGCCGAACTGGGCACCCACGGCCTGGACAGCGAACAGGTCGCCGCTGCCATGGCCACATTTGATGGGGACTGGGCCGAGAATGCCCGGGACCTGGTGCAGCGCAGGTTCCGCGAGCAGGGCCCAGCCGATCTGGCCCAGCGGCGCAAGGCTGCCGAGCTGCTGATGCGGCGTGGCTTTGACGGGGACAGCATCCGCGCTGCCACCCGCTACGATCCTGAGGACTGAGCGGGCCTGGCCTGATAATCTTGGTGGTTTCGACAGCCCCGTCACGCCGGCCCATGGCCAGCGTCGATCGCCGCGGTCGGCCCGCTCACTGCCAGCACCCCCCATGAATACTCCAGCCAAGATCACCACCTCCCAGATCCGTAGCGATTTCCTCGAGTTCTTCCGGAACAAGGGCCACACCATCGTGCCGTCGGCGCCGCTGGTCCCGGGCAACGACCCGACCCTGCTGTTCACCAACTCGGGCATGGTGCAGTTCAAGGATGTGTTCCTGGGTGCGGAAAAGCGCAGCTACGTGCGCGCGGCCGACGTCCAGCGCTGCCTGCGCGCCGGCGGCAAGCACAACGATCTGGATTCGGTGGGCTATACCGCCCGCCACCACACCTTCTTCGAGATGCTGGGCAACTGGTCGTTCGGCGACTACTTCAAGAAGGACGCCATTGCCTGGGCCTGGGAGCTGCTGACCCGGGTCTGGAAACTGCCGGCCGAGCGCCTGCTGGTCACCGTCTACCACACCGACGACGAGGCCTATGCGCTGTGGCGCGACATGGTCGGCGTGCCGGAAGAGCGCATCGTGCGCATTGGCGACAACAAGGGCGCCCCGTACGCGTCGGACAACTTCTGGCAGATGGCCGATACCGGCCCGTGCGGCCCGTGCACCGAAATCTTCTTTGATCATGGCGAGCACATCGCCGGCGGCCCCCCGGGCTCGCCGGACGAGGATGGTGACCGCTACATCGAGATCTGGAACCTGGTGTTCATGCAGTTCGATCGCCAACCCGACGGCACCCTGCAGCCGCTGCCGGCACCGTGCGTGGACACCGGCATGGGTCTGGAGCGCCTGGCCGCGATCCTGCAGCACGTGCACACCAACTACGAGATCGACCTGTTCCAGACGCTGATCGCCAAGGCTGGCGAGCTGACCGGCACCGCCGACCTGGAGAACAAGTCGCTGCGCGTGATCGCCGACCACATCCGCGCCTGCTCGTTCCTGATCGTCGATGGCGTGCTGCCGTCCAATGAAGGCCGTGGCTACGTCCTGCGCCGCATCATCCGCCGCGCCCTGCGCCACGGCTGGATGCTGGGCGTGCGTGGTGGTTTCTTCCACAAGTTGGTACCCACCCTGGTCGCGCTGATGGGCGAGGCCTATCCGGAACTCGCGGCTGCGCAGGCCACCGTCGAAAAAGCCCTGCAGGCCGAGGAAGAGCGTTTCGCCGAGACCCTGGATGCCGGCATGAAGATCTTCGACGAGATCGTCGGCGGCCTGGCCGGTGCGACCACGATCCCGGGCGCGGATGCCTTCCGCCTGTATGACACCTACGGGTTTCCGGTCGACCTGACCGCAGACATCGCCCGCGAGCGCGGCCTGACCGTGGACATGGCCGGTTTCGAAGCGGCCATGGAGCACCAGCGTGAGACCGCACGTGCGGCCGGCAAGTTCGGCGGCGGCGTTAGCCTCCCGGCCGAGTTGGTCGCCCAGCTGCAGCCGACCCAGTTCCTGGGCTACGAATCCCACAATGGCGATGCCCTGGCCGTTGTCGCCATCCTCAAGGATGGCCGTCCGGTTGATGCAATCTCGGCCGGTGATTCGGCCATCGTGTTCACTGCCGCCACCCCGTTCTACGCCGAATCCGGCGGCCAGGTCGGTGACACCGGCGAGCTGACTGGCGAAGGCGTGCGTTTTGCCGTCAGCGACACCCAGAAGTTCGCCGGCCAGTTCCACGGCCATGTAGGGACCCTGGAGCAGGGCGCGCTGAAGCTGGGCGACAGCCTGTCCGGCCAGATCGATGTGGCCCGCCGTAGTGCGACCATCCTCAACCACTCGGCGACCCACCTGCTGCACGCCGCCCTGCGCGAGGTGCTCGGCACGCACGTGCAGCAGAAGGGCTCGCTGGTGGCACCGGACCGCCTGCGTTTTGACTTCTCGCACTTCCAGCCGATCACGGCCGAAGAGCTGGCGATTATCGAGCGCAAGGTCAACGAGCAGATCCGCGCCAACCACGCCGCCGAAGTGCACCACATGGGCATGCAGGAGGCGCTGGACTTCGGTGCCATGGCACTGTTCGGCGAGAAGTACGGCGAGCGCGTGCGCGTGCTGAAAATGGGTGGCTATTCCACCGAGCTTTGTGGTGGCACCCATGTCAGCCGCACCGGCGACATCGGCGTGTTCAAGATCACCAGCGAAGGTGGCGTTTCGGCCGGCGTGCGCCGTATCGAGGCCGTGACCGGGCAGGGCGCGCTCGACGTGATCGCGGCAGAGGAGGCACGCCTGCAGGAGGTCGCTGCCATCGTCGGTGGTCAGTCCGCCGAGATCGTGGACAAGGTCCGCTCGTTGGCGGCCCGTACCAGGCAGCTGGAGCGCGAGCTCGAGCAACTCAAGGCCAAGCAGGCCGCCGGCGCCACTGCTGACCTGGGCAGCCAGGCCGTGGACGTGGCCGGCATCAAGGTGCTGGCGGTCCGTCTGGAAGGCTTTGACGCCAAGGCCCTGCGCGAGGCCATGGATCGCCTGAAGCAGCAGCTGGGCAATGCGGTCATCCTCCTGGCCGGTACCCACGACGGCAAGGCCGCTCTCGTGGCCGGCGTGAACGGCAGCGCAATGGGCAAGGTCAAGGCCGGGGAACTGCTGTCCCACGTCGCCAGTCAGATCGGAGGCAAGGGCGGCGGCCGCCCGGACCTCGCCCAGGGTGGTGGTGAGGACGGGCCCGCCCTTGCCTCAGCCCTGCAGGGCGTCGTGGCGTGGGTTGCACCGCAACTGGCGTAAGCTCCACCTGTCCTGAACGCGGTAGCCGCCGATCCTTGAAGGGGATCGACGGCTGTCGCTATGATGACCAATCTTTTCCCTTTGTCGCGTGGCGCATTGAAGCGCGCCGATTCCGGTGGGAAGTCCCCCGGCTCCATGGAGATTTACAAAAATGTTGATCCTGACTCGCCGCGTTGGCGAAACCCTGATGATTGGCGACTCGGTCAGCGTGACCGTGCTCGGCGTCAAGGGAAACCAGGTGCGTATCGGCATCACTGCGCCGAAGGATGTGGCGGTGCATCGCGAGGAAATCTTCCAGCGCATCCAGCGCGGAGATGAGTCTGCCGCTTCTTCGGAAGAAACTTCCGAATAAGGGTTTACGTGAGGCCCCATTAACCGGTATTCTTCGCGGCCTGTCACGAGCACCAACGACAGGCACCAATACCCGGAGTGATGCCCGAGAGGCCGAAGGGGCTCCCCTGCTAAGGGAGTATAGGGTCAAAAGCTCTATCGAGGGTTCGAATCCCTCTCACTCCGCCAGTTACGAAAGAGTCCGCAGATCGAATGATCCGCGGACTTTTTTTATGTCTTCAAACTTTGCAGTGTTGATTTCTTTTCCGTCTTCGTAAGGCAGGCGCGGCGACGGATTCGCTGTGTGGTGGGCCGCACTAGCATCGTCGGCCATGCATGTCCGGGATGTTTGCTGATTTCTATCCAGCTTCGCTGGGTGCGTGCCACGCTCGTACTGGTGGATTGCGCGCGGCGCTGCTCGGGCCCTCTGTCTACCGGCTCTGCGGGCTGTACGCGTCTCCCTGGCGAGCCTGTCAGTCGCAGTGAGGGCGCCGTCCGTGCGGTTGGCTCCTCTTGCCGTGGGAAGGTCTTGGTCAGCCGCAGCCGCAGCCGCGTGCAGCGGCCGCTTGCCGGCGGTGTGCATGTCGATGCCGCGCGTGGCTTCTGTCGTCGTTGCGGAGGCGAGGGTGGCTGGGCGCTTGTCATGCCGTGACCGTGCAGGCTCGCTGAGGGACAACCCATCCGGATGCTCCGGTGGGGCGCCATGTAGGGCGGCGCATACGGAATGCAGGGCAAAAAAAACCCACGAACCAGTCGTGGGTTTTTCGGTATTGGCGCGCCCGGAGAGATTCGAACTCCCGACCGCCTGGTTCGTAGCCAGGTACTCTATCCAACTGAGCTACGGGCGCGTATACGACAAGTTTTGGAACTGCTGAAGCCGCGGTAAAGCTGCTTCCTGATGATGGCGCGCCCGGAGAGATTCGAACTCCCGACCGCCTGGTTCGTAGCCAGGTACTCTATCCAACTGAGCTACGGGCGCAACGTCAGGAGCGGAATTATGCGGATGTGAGGCGCGGGCGTCAATGCTTTTGTGAAAAATTCGGTGCAGAAAAATCCAACAGCCTTTGCGCCACTCTTTCCGGACGTTTCATCCATGCGAAATGGTCCGCCCGCGTTCTGATTTCCTGGGCGGACAGGCATTGAAGCTGCGTGGACGCGTTCGGCATCTTGCCAAGGAGGGCGCGCATCGAGCTTTCCGGTGCCAGCCAGTCTTCGTCCATCACCACCGCCGAGGCCGGAACCTGCAGTTGGCTGATGGCCTGCTCCAGGTCAACGTCCCAGTCGCGGGCAGCGTAACGGTTGGTGAGGCCGACGCGCGCCCAGTCGGCGATCAGGCCGCGTGCCTCGCGGCCGCCAAAGCCGATCCGCCGTCCGTGCAGCACGCCCTGGTGACGGGCAAGCCAGGGCAGGAAGCGATAGGCCAGCGGGAGCAGGAAACGGCGTGGTGCGGGAAAGCTGCGCCACCACGGCGTTCCGCTGGCCACCAGCAGCAGCCCCGAGAACGCATTGGGATGCAACGCGGCAAAGCAACACGAGAGCTGGCCGCCGAGGCTGTGCCCGCCCAGCAGAACGGGGCCGGTGTCTTCGCCGGAGATCGCCGCCAGGCTGGCCGGCAGGTCCAGCTGCAGGATCTCGCGGTAGCCCCAGTCCACCGTGCGCGAGGGCCGAAGGCTGCTACTGCCGTTACCGCGCCACTCGTGCACGAAGGTCGCCACGCCGTGTCCGGCAAGCGCCTGCGCAAGCGGCAGGTAATTGCGCGCCGAGACGCCGAGGGCCGGCAGCCACAGCACGGTGGCCTTGCGTGCTGCCGGCACACAGCCGATCAGCTCCCACGCGTGGCCATCGCCAGCGGTGGCCGTGAGGTTGACCTGCCTGCTCATGCAGGGCGCGACGCGCCGAAATGGTCCAGCACCATCACCTCGCTGCGGCCCGGGTGATAGCCGCGCTGCAGGCCGCGCGCGATGTAGTCGATCGCCGACTCGCAGGCGTCGGGCAACCGCAGCCCGTTGCAAAGTTGCGCGGCGATGGCCGAGGCCAGGGTGCAGCCGGTGCCGTGTGCATCGACCGGGAGGCGTGCATGGGTGAACTCGGCACGGGTGGCGCCATCGATGTAGCGATCCACTACCTGCCGGCCTTCGGCCAGGTGCCCGCCCTTGAGCAGGACCGCGCCGGTGCCCAGTTCCAGCAGCGCGGCGGCGGCGTCCTCGGCGTTTTCCGCGCTTTCGATCCGTCGATCCAGCAGCAGTTCGGCCTCGGGCGTGTTGGGGGTGAGCAGGGTGGCCAAGGGCAGCAGGCGCTCGCGCATCGCACGCAGTGCGCTGTCCTCGAGCAGCTTGGCGCCGCTGGTGGCAACCATGACCGGGTCCAGCACCACGTGCGTGGGCTGGTACTTCTCCAGTGCATCGGCAACCAGGTGGATGACATCGGCGTTGGCGAGCATGCCGAGCTTCACCGCGTGGACCTGGAAGTCATCGAAACAGGCGTCGATCTGGGCCTGCAGGAAGTCCAGTGGTGGCACGTGCACCGCGGTGACGCCGCGGGTGTGCTGTGCGGTGAGCGCGGCGATGGCGGACAGGCCATGCACGCCGTGGGCGGCAAAGGCCTTGAGGTCGGCCTGGATGCCGGCACCGCCGCCGGAGTCCGAACCGGCGATGGTCAGTGCGGAAAGAATGGTCGAAGGGTTCATCCGGCAATTGTGCAATGTTTGCCCGCGCATTGCTGCCGCAGCTCAACGTTGGCGCCGCGTCCAGTGCTGGTAGATCACGTAGCCGCTGCCGGTGGCGCCGGTGAGCAGCGCGGGCGCAAGCAGGGCGTCGTACTGGAGGCGATCGAACAGCAGCGCCCCGATCATGCCGCCGGCCAGGAAGCCGCTGGCGATCAGGCCGCTCAGGGTCAGGCGCCGCATCTGCAACGGCAGGCCGCGCAGCAGATGGCCCAGGCCGATGCCGAGGTCGGTGAACATGCCGGTGAGGTGGGTGGTGCGGATGATCGCGCCGCTGAAGGTGGTGGCCATCGCGTTCTGCATGCCGCAGGCGGCAGCCGCGCACAGCGCGCCCCAGATCTGCTGCTGCTTGAACAGATAGACGGCGGCGAGCAGGAGGATGGCTTCCAGGATAAGGACCACGCCGTAGCGGCGGCCCAGGATGAGGGTGGAGTCCTGCACGATAAGCCCGCTGCAGGTGGCGCCCAGGCAGAACGCGATGATCAGTGCCCACAGCTGGCCGACCGAGCGCCAGTCACCATGCGCCAGGGCAATGCCGAGCTGGCTGGTGGTGCCGGTCATGTGGCTCAGGAACAGGTGTTCGAAGCCCAGGAAGCCCACCACGTTGACCATGCCGGCCACGCTGGACAGCAGTACGGCGCCTATCCACACCCAGCGCGGAAGTTGGATCCCCATGGCAGGAACGCCTCAGCGGCCGTTGCTGGCAATCCCGCTGAACTCACCGGTCTTCGGATTGAACAGCGCACCCCAGAAGCGATCGCCGCCATCGCACACGCGCACCGCCTCGCGCGAGGGGTCGATGTCGGCGTGGTCGGGCAGCGAGAATGCGTTGATGTAGACCAGCCGCTGGCCATCGATCTCCACGCCCACGTACTGTCGGTTGGAGTCGGTTGGGTTGGCGACCTGCGGTGACAGCGACGGCAGGCGCGATTCCAGCTGTTCGACGTCGGCGCGGCTGGGGGCCCAGTAGCCGGTGACGCGGCCATCGCGCGCCGGGCTTTCGCGCGAGCAGGTATCCAGGACCTGCGCAACGACCACCGGGCGGGTCACGACCCAGGACTGCCCGGCCTTGATCGCGGTCGGGACAGTGGCCCCGGGCTTGACGTTGGCCGGCGTGCAGGCCGCCAGCGCCACGAGGCCGGAGGCGAGGAGCAGGGCGGGGATGCGTTTCACTGGAATCTCCGTTGGGCAGAGGGTTGCATCGCGCGTGGCGCGGTGTCGACCACGATAGTCGGATCGGCGCAGGCGGCAAGGGGTTGTCAGGCCGCGCGCGGCGATCATCCGGTCGGATGCCCTGCGCCGTGCGCAGGGCAATCCGGGTTACAGCACTTCCGAGGCATAGTCGGCCAGGCGCGAGCGCTCGCCGCGACGCAGGGTGATGTGCGCGCTGTGCGGCCATTTCTTGAAGCGGTCCACCGCGTAGGTCAGGCCCGAGGTGGTCTCGGTCAGGTACGGCGTGTCGATCTGCTCCACGTTGCCCAGGCACACGATCTTGGTGCCGGGACCGGCGCGGGTGATCAGGGTCTTCATCTGCTTGGGCGTGAGGTTCTGCGCCTCGTCCAGGATCAGGTACCGCGACAGGAAGGTGCGGCCGCGCATGAAGTTGAGCGAGCGGATCTTGATCCGGCTCGCCAGCAGGTCATTGGTCGCCGCACGGCCCCATGCCCCGCCTTCCTGGTTGTGGGTGAGCACTTCCAGGTTGTCGGTCAGTGCGCCCATCCACGGCGTCATCTTTTCCTCCTCGGTGCCGGGCAGGAAGCCGATGTCCTCGCCAACGCTGACCGTGGCGCGGGTCATGATGATCTCCCGGTAACGCTGGGTATCCATCGTCTGCGCCAGGCCGGCAGCCAGCGCGAGCAGGGTCTTGCCGGTGCCGGCGGTGCCCAGCAGGGTGACGAAGTCGATCTCCGGGTCCATCAGTGCGTTGAGCGCGAAGTTCTGCTCGCGGTTGCGCGCGGTGATGCCCCACACCGAATGGCTCGGTTGACGGAAGTCATCGACGATGGACAGGGTGATGCGGCCATCCCCGCCTACCTTCGAAACGCGCAGCTCCACGTCGTCGTCGCCGGGCAGGTACACGTACTGGTTCGGATGCCAGTCCTCGTCGTCGGCCTGGTCGATCTCGTAGTGGGTACGGCCGCGCTCGCTCCAGCTGCGCAGCGCATCGGTGTGCTTCTTCCAGAAATCTTCCGGCAGCTCGTTGGCGCCGGTGTAGAGCAGGCTGAAGTCATCCAGGGCGCGGTCGTTCTCGTAGTCCTCCGACACGATCCCGGCGATGGCCGCCTTGATCCGCAGGTTGATGTCCTTGGACACGAACACCACCGGGACCTCGGGGTGTTCTTCCTTCAGCGCCAGGATCGCGCCGAGGATGGCGTTGTCCGGGATCACCGCGCCGAAGCTCTTTCCCGCCTCGAAATGGCTGGTCTGGAACCGCAGCAGGCCGGCGGCATGCTTGCCACGCAACTGCAGGCCGTGCGGCAGGGACAGCGGAATGCCGTCGGCCATGTTGGCCAGGCCCGAGGCCTCGACCAGCTCGTTGAGGAAACGGCTGACCTGGCGGGCATTGCGGCTGGCCTCGGAGGTTCCCTTCTTGCCGTTGTCCAGCTCCTCGATCACCTGCATCGGCAGGTAGACATCGTGCTCCTCGAACTTGAACAGCGCGGTTGGATCGTGCATCAGCACGTTGGTATCCAGTACGTAGATGCGCTTGCCTCGGGTCATCGTCGATTCCTGTTGGCTGGGCAGGGGCAAGCCATCACGCCTGCGGGGCAGGGTGATGGCCGGTTCGTGGAACAGGGGTGGTCACCGGGTCTGTTCGACCTTCAGTGCGTCGAGCACGGCCTGGGCGTGGCCGGCGACCTTGACCTTGCGCCAGGCCTGGACGACCCGGCCCTCGGGCGAAATGAGGAAGGTGCTGCGTTCGATGCCGCGCACCTGTTTGCCGTACATGTTCTTGAGCTTGATCACGTCGAAGGCGGTGCACAGGGCCTCGTCGCCATCGCTGACCAGCGGGAAGGCAAAACCCTGCCTGGCGCAGAAGTTGTCGTGCGACTTCACCGAGTCGCGCGATACGCCGAACACCGTGGCCCCGGCCTTCGTGAACGCCGGGAGCAGCGCGTTGAAATCCAGGCCCTCGGTGGTGCAGCCCGGGGTGCTGTCCTTGGGATAGAAGTAAAGCACCAGCCAGTGGCCGGCCTGCTCGCCCAGCGTGGTCCGGGCGCCGCCGGACAGGTCCAGCGGAAGGTCGAGGGTGTTGCGGTCCAGGGTGTCGCCGATATTCATCTGGTGCTTCCGGAGCCCGGGGTATTGCCATTACGCCAGCGCGAGCGTGACGGATTCGCGCAGGCAGCCGATCAGAACTTCATCGGATCCATGATCGCGTCGAGGTTGAGGTGATCGCAGAATTCCAGGAAATCATCGCGCAGCGCGGCAATATGCATGTTGGCCGGCACGCCGATGGTCACCTGGGCCGAGAACATCTCCGCGCCGGTCTGCATGGCGCGGTAGCGCGTGCTTTGCAGGTTCTCGATGGTGATGCCCTGGCGATCAAAGAAATCCGCCAGCTGGAACAGGATGCCGGGCTTGTCGGCCGCAATCACCTCGACGATGTACGGCAGCAGGTTGGACTGGGTCTGCTTGGCACCGGTGCGGTACCACACCAGCTTCAGGCCTTCCTCCCGCTCCAGCCGCGTCATCATCGCTTCGAGCTTGGCCACCGCATCCCAGGAGCCGGTCGCCAGCGCGGTGACCGAGACATCGCGTCCCACCGTGGCCAGTCGCGCATCGACCAGGTTGCAGCCGCTGTCGGCGATGCGGCGGGTGACGGGCAGCAGGGGAGACTCCGGATGCGTCGTGTAGGCGTTGATCAGGAGGTGGTTTTCAGTCGGCTGCGGCCGCGGCGTGGTGTCGGTCAAGGCGATTCCGGTGATACTTTCATTTGAGTCTGAACGGCACGCGGAAAACGCGCTGTTCGCCGACGTCCAGCATACTTGCCCGCGCTTTCGGCCCGCAAGTAACATGCGGGCGTCATGAACCTGCGCGATGCAGGCCTGTTCACTTCCAAAGAGCACTTGATCCTTGGCACTTTCCGGCATCATCACCGCCCTGGCCACCCCTTTCCGCGCCGACGGCGCACTGGACCCTGACGGCTGGCTGGAACTGCTGCGCAAACAGATCAACGGCGGCATCCAGGGCGTGGTCGTGGCCGGTTCGACCGGCGAGGCGGCGACGCTGTCCGATGACGAGTACGACAGCCTGCTGCGCACGGCGGTCAAGGTGCTCGGCGGGCGCATACCGGTGCTGGCCGGCACCGGCCTCTCGGGCACCGCCAAGACCATCGAGCAGACCCGGCGCGCGGCCGCCAATGGCGCCACCCATGCCTTGGTGGTCACGCCTCCTTATGTGCGGCCGACCCAGGCCGGGCTCATCGCCCACTACCGGGCGGTCGCCGAGCAGGGTGGTCTGCCGGTGGTGCTATACAACGTCCCGGGCCGTACCGGTTGCGACATGCTGCCGGAGACCGTGGCCGAGCTGGCCTCGCACCCGAACATCGTTGGCATCAAGGAAGCGGTGTCGGACAGCGCGCGAGTCGATGCGCTGCTGGCGCTGCGCAGTGACTCGTTCGCCATCCTCGGGGGTGACGACGCCACCGCGGCGCGTTCCATGCTGTCGGGGATCGATGGCCTGATCTCGGTCGGCTCCAACGTGTTGCCGGCGGCCTACCGGCGCCTGTGCGACCTCGCCCGCGCCGGCGAGCGCGAGGCGACCGGGTCGTGGGATGCACGTTTGCAACCGTTCCACGCCTTCTGTGGTATCGAATCCAACCCCATTCCGGTGAAGGCGCTGCTGCAGCGCGCCGGCATCGGCCATGGCCTGCGGCTGCCGCTGCTGCCGCTGTCCGCGGGGCACCATGCCGCGGCCGACCAACTTGCTGCCGACGCCGTTGCGTTGGAAGAGCTTTCCAGCCGCTGAGCATCGGCGGCCTGACCCAGGAGATTCACGATGTCTGATTCCAACACCCCCGTCCGCGTGCTGTCGCTTGCCCTGTCGGCGGTGGTGGCTGTCACCACCACGGGCTGTTTCGGCAAGGGTGCGCGTGGCGACTACGCGATGGCCCCGGAGATGCGCCCGCTGGAAGTGCCGCCAGACTTGAACCTGCCCGGCGCCAGTGCCCCGCAGGAATCGGTGCTGGCTTCGTCGGTGGCGCGTCCCGCGCAGGCAGCAGCGGGCGCGATGCCGGCCGGTGGCTTCACCGCCGCGGGCTCACGCGACGAGGTGTTTGGCAAGGTCGGCCAGGTCCTGGAGTCGATCGAGGGCGTGACCATCGCCAGCCGCGCCCAGTTGCTGGGCTCCTATGACGTGGCCTACGAGGGCAGCAACTTCCTGGTGCGCGTGGTCGGCGTGGAAGCGGGCAGCTACGTCTCGGCGGTCGATCCGCGTGGCCTGCCGGCCACCGATGCCGCTCCGGTCAAGCTGATTGCCGAGTTGCAGCAGCGCCTGGGCAACTGATCCGGCAGTTGCCGGTCAGGCACAAGAAAGGGCGCCATCGGCGCCCTTTCTGTTTTTCGGGAAGTCAGGCTCAGCGCTCGAGCAACTTGAGCTTGTCCGGCTTGCCGTCCCATTCGGCATGGTCAGCCGGCGGTTCCTTGCGTACGGTCAGCACCGGCCAGGCCTTGGCCAGTTCGGCGTTGAGGCCGACGAAGACTTCCTGCCCGGCGGGCACGTCATCCTCGGGGTAGATGGCATTGACCGGGCACTCGGGCTCGCACAGCGTGCAGTCGATGCATTCGTCCGGGTCGATCACCAGGAAGTTCGGGCCTTCGTGGAAACAATCCACGGGACACACTTCCACGCAATCGGTGTGTTTGCACTTGATGCAGTTTTCGGTGACGACAAAGGGCATGACGGAGTCCAGCAGTAAGCCTGGGGATTCTAGAACAGTCCGGCGCCGGGCGGCCTGCCGTTATCCGGTGGGCCGGCGTGCGCCTCCCGGGGCAGGGCGGCGGGGCGCGGTTTCCGAAACCAAAAAGCCCCGCAGGGCGGGGCTTTTCATTACGCTGACGGAGTTGGCGCTCCCTAGGGGACTCGAACCCCTGTTTTAGCCTTGAGAGGGCCACGTCCTAACCACTAGACGAAGGGAGCGTTTTGTCGCGTCCGGCGTAGCGCGCTAGTATATGGACATGGATGCCGTTCGGCAATCCCCTGGAACCCACACGGAAGCGCCAACATCAATCCCACAGTTACAACCCCGTTCACCCTGCGCGTGATTCCGCGCGACCAGCACAACATTTCCCGCAAGGACATCAGCCCCAACGCGCTGCGCGTGCTTTACCGGCTGCGTGATGAGGGCTTCGGTGCCTACCTGGTCGGCGGCGCGGTGCGCGACCTGCTGGTGGGCGGGCGTCCCAAGGATTTCGACGTGGCCACCGATGCCACGCCCGAGCAGGTCAAGCAGCTGTTCCGCAATTGCCGGCTGATCGGCCGGCGCTTCCGCCTGGCCCATGTCGTGTTCGGCCGCGAGATCATCGAGGTCGCGACCTTCCGCGCCAACAGCGATGACGGCAGCGGCGACCGCGAGGTGGAAAACGGCATGCTGGTGCGTGACAACGTCTACGGCACCATCGAGGACGACGCGATCCGCCGCGATTTCACCTGCAACGCTCTTTATTACGCGATCGAGGACTTCTCGGTGCGCGACTACGCCGGCGGCTTCGACGACGTGCAGGCACGCAAGATGAAGCTGATCGGCGATCCGGAGCTGCGTTACCAGGAGGACCCGGTGCGCATGCTGCGCGCGGTGCGCCTGGCGGCCAAGCTCGGCTTTGACATCGATCCGGCTACCGCCGAGCCGATCCCGCGCCTGGCGGGCCTGCTGGCCGACGCGGCCCCGGCGCGCCTGTTCGAGGAAGTGCTCAAGCTGTTCCTGTCCGGCCATGGCGTGGCGAGCTTCGAAGGGCTTGAGCGTTACGGCCTGCTGCCGGTGCTGTTCCCGGAAAGCGCCGCGGCGCTGCGTGGGAATCGCAGCGGTGCGCTACGTCGCATGCTGATCGAAGGCCTGCGCAACACCGATACCCGCGTCGCCAACGACGAGCCGGTATCGCCGGCCTTCCTGTTCGCGCTGTTGCTGTGGCCGGCGTTCTGCCGTTCGCTGATCACCCTGCAGGCTCAGGGAGTGCACGCCGAAGAGGCCCAGCGCCGGGCGGCGGACCGGGTCACCCTGAACCAGCTCAGGACCATCGCGCTGCCGCGCCGTTTTTCGCTGCCGATGCAGGAAATCTGGCTGCTGCAGTCGCGCTTTGGCTCGCGCCAGCGCAAGCGCGTGTTCCGCACGCTGACCCATCCGCGTTTCCGCGCCGCGTTCGACTTCCTGGCGCTGCGCCAGGTCGCTTCGAGCGAGCACGAGGCCGACATCGCCTTCTGGCGCGAGGCCCAGCAGCAGTCGGGCCACGAGCTGGAGGCGGTGCTGGACGCCGTTCACGAGGAAGAGGGCGAAGGCCGCGGCCGGCGTCCGCGCCGCCGTCGCCGCCGTCGTGGGGCCGGGGCCCAGGCGGAGTAAGGCATGGGCACAGCCTGCATCGGGCTCGGCGCCAATCTGGGCGATGCCGAGGGTACGGTGCGTGCAGCGCTGCAGGCGCTGGACTCGCTTCCCCGTACCCGCCTCGTGGCTGCCTCGCGGCTCTACCGCACCCCCGCCTGGGGCGTGGAGGATCAGCCGCCATTCGTCAATGCGGCGGCGGTGGTGGAAACTCAGCTGCCGGCCATCGAGCTGCTGCACGCCCTGCTCGGCGCCGAACAGGAATTCGGCCGGACCCGCGTCCCCGGCGAACGCTGGGGACCGCGCACCCTGGACCTGGACCTGTTGCTGTACGGCCAGCAGGTGATCGACGTGCCCGGCCTGCGCGTGCCGCACCCCTACTTGCACGAGCGCGCGTTTGCCCTGTTGCCGCTGGCCGAGATCGCGCCCGATGCGGTGATCGCGGGTTACGGAACGGTGCGTGACGCTGCGGCGGCGGTGGAGTCCTGCGGCATCGCAGTAATAGGGTGATAATGACCGGCTTATCGCTCCCGGTTATTCCTTCATGAGTAGTCACGCAGACAGCAAGCCCTGGACCGTTCCCGCCCTGGCCGAGGCCAAGCGCAACGGCGACAAGCTGGTGATGTTGACCGCCTACGACGCCGGATTTGCCCGGGTGCTCGATGCCAACGGCGTGGACCTGATCCTGATCGGTGACTCCCTGGGCATGGTGGTGCAGGGCCAGGATTCGACCCTGCCGGTCACCGTGGCCGACGTTGTCTACCACACCACCGCCGTGTCCCGCGTGCTGCAGCGTGCGCTCCTGGTGGCCGACCTGCCGTTCGGTGCCGACGCCACCCCCGAGCGTGCGCTGGATGCCTCGCTGCAACTGCTGCGCGCCGGCGCGGAGATGGTCAAGATCGAAGGTGCCGGCTTCAAGCTGGACATCATCCGCCACTTGGTCGAGCGCGAGATCCCGGTGTGCTCGCACCTGGGCCTGACCCCGCAATCGGTGCTGCGCCTGGGCGGTTACAAGGTGCAGGGCCGTGGCGAAGCCGGCGAACTGCTGCGCCGCCAGGCGCGCGAAGTCGCCGAAGCCGGTGCCAGCCTGCTGGTGCTCGAATGCGTGCCCACCCCGCTGGCGGCCCAGGTCACCGCCGAATCCAGCATTCCCACCATTGGTATCGGCGCCGGTCCCGGCTGTGATGGCCAGGTGCTGGTGCTGCACGACTTCCTCGGACTGGACAGTGGCCACCGCCGTCCGAAGTTCGTCAAGGATTTCCTCGCCGAGGGCGGGTCCGTTGCCGGTGCCGTCCGTGCCTATACCGACGCCGTTCGCGCCGGTACTTTCCCCGACGCAGAACACGCATACGCATCATGATCGAAACCGTCACCGAACTTTCCCGGCTACGCGCCATCGTCTCGGGCTGGAAGCGCGAAGGCCTGCGCGTGGGCTTCGTGCCCACCATGGGCAACCTGCATGCCGGTCACTATTCGCTGGTCAAGCTGGCGCGCCAGCATGCCGACCGCGTGGTCTCCAGCGTGTTCGTCAACCCGACCCAGTTCGGCCCGAACGAGGACTTCACCCGCTACCCGCGCACGCCCGAGGCCGACACCAGCGGCCTGCAGGACGCCGGCTGCGACGTGCTGTGGCTGCCCACGGTTGAGTCGATGTATCCGTTTGGCGTGGAGCTGGCGGCCAAGGTCCATGTACCCGGCGTCAGCGCGGTGCTCGAGGGCGCGCATCGCCCCGGCCATTTCGATGGCGTCTGCACGGTGGTCAGCCGCCTGTTCAACCAGGTGCAGCCGGACGTGGCCGCGTTTGGCCGCAAGGATTACCAGCAACTGGCGGTGATCCAGCAGATGGTCACCGACCTGGCCTTCCCGATCGAGATCATTGGGGGGGAGATCGTGCGCGAGGCCGATGGCCTGGCGATGAGTTCGCGCAACCAGTACCTGGACGGCGCTGCGCGCCCGCAGGCCGCGCACATCCGCCGCACCCTGCTGGCCATGCGCGACGCCTGCCTGGCTGGCACCGCCCGTCACCAGGTCGAGGCCGAGGCCGAAGCCCAGTTGCGGGAAGCCGGCTTCCAGGTCGACTACGCCGTGGTGCGCCTGCCGGATCTGGGTGAGCCGCAGGACGGGCAGGGCGGCGCACGTGTCGCGCTGGTCGCCGCCAGGATCGGCAATACCCGCCTGATCGACAACATCGAGTTCTGATCGGGTTGTGCCGGCCGGGCGCCGCCCGGTCGGCAGGGGCATCGGAGCGGAGCCGGCTTGCAGGACGCCGGTGCTAAACTTCGCCCTTTCCTCCGCAGTTTGCCGGACCCCCACATGCAACTCTCCCTGCTCAAGACCAAGATCCACCGCGCCACCGTCACCCATTCCGAGCTGAACTACGAAGGCTCGATCGCCATCGATGACGACCTGCTGGAAGCCACCGGCATCCGCGAGTTCGAGCAGGTGCATATCTGGGACGTGACCAACGGCAGCCGTTTCTCGACCTATGCCATCCGCGCCGAAGCCGGCAGCGGCGTGATCTCGCTCAACGGTGGCGCCGCGCGTCACGTACAGGTCGGTGACATCATCATCATCGCCGCCTTCGCTAGCATGAGCGAGGAAGAGGCCGCGATGTTCCAGCCCAAGCTGGTCTATGTCGACGGGGCCAACAAGATCACCCACACGAACAACAGCATCCCGACCCAGGCCGCATGACCCACGACGACGGATTCGCCTCGCTGCACCAGCACGCCCTCCGCCTCCGCGGAGCGGGCATTCCCTCACTGCTGCAGGCCGAGCCTGGGCGCGTGCAGGACCTGGCGCTGCGGGTCGGTCCGTTGTACGTCAACTTCGCGCGGCAGAAGTACGACCGCGCGGCGCTGGATGCCCTGCTGGAACTGGCCGCCGCGCGCGACGTTGCCGGCGGTTTCCAGCGCCTGTTCCGGGGCGAGCAGGTCAACCTGACGGAAGGGCGCGCGGCCCTGCACACGGCGTTGCGCGGTGATCCGGCCGGTGCCCCGGTCGCCACCCAGGCATATGCCGCTGCCACCGAGGTACGGCAGCGCATGGCGCTGCTGGTGCAGTCGCTGGAAGCCAGCGGCGTCACCGACATCGTCAGCGTGGGCATCGGCGGTTCGGACCTCGGCCCGCGGCTGGTCGCCGATGCGCTGCGTCCGGCCAGCGGCGCGCGCTTCCGCGTGCACTTCGTTTCCAACGTGGATGGCGCGGCCATGCAGCGCACGCTGGCCACGCTGGATCCGGCCACCACGGCCGGCATCCTGATCTCCAAGACCTTCGGCACCCAGGAGACGCTGCTCAACGGCCGCATCCTGCACGGGTGGCTGGGCAGCAGCGAGCGCCTGTTCGCGGTCAGCGCCAATCCCGAACGGGCGGCGCAGACCTTTGCCATCCCCGCCGCGCAGGTGCTGCCGATGTGGGACTGGGTCGGTGGCCGCTATTCGCTGTGGTCCTCGGTCGGCCTGCCGATCGCACTGGCGATCGGGTTTGAAAATTTCGAGAAGCTGCTGGCTGGTGCCGCGCAGATGGATGCGCATGCCCTCGGTGCGCCGCTGGAGCGCAACCTGCCGGTGTTGCACGCACTGACCGATATCTGGAACCGCAACCTGCTTGGCCATGCCACGCACGCGGTGATGACTTACGACCAGCGCCTGGCGCTGCTGCCGGCCTACCTGCAGCAGCTGGTGATGGAGAGCCTGGGCAAGCGCGTGCAGCGCGATGGCAGTCCGGTCACCTGCGACACCGTGCCGGTGTGGTGGGGTGGGGCGGGTACCGATGTGCAGCACAGCTTCTTCCAGGCCCTGCACCAGGGCACCAGTGTGGTGCCGGCCGATTTCATCGGCTGCATCCGCCATGACGATCCGTACCAACTCAACCACCAGGCGCTGCTGGCCAACCTGTTGGCGCAGACCGAGGCGCTGGCCAACGGCCAGGGCAGCGATGATCCGCATCGCGACTACCCGGGCGGCCGGCCGAGCACGCTGATCCTGCTGGATGCACTGACGCCCGAAGCCCTGGGCGCGCTGATCGCCATGTACGAGCACGCGGTGTACGTGCAGTCGGTGATCTGGAACATCAACGCCTTCGACCAGTTCGGCGTCGAGCTGGGCAAGCAGCTGGCCAACCAGCTGCTGCCAGCGCTGCAGGGCGAGCCGGTTGCCGTGGACGATCCGGTGACCCGCGAAATCCTGCAGCAGCTTCGCCGCTGAGTCTTCCCGTGTGGCTCCCTGATCGGGAGCCACCCTTCAACGCGTGGGATCGCGCTCCGGACTGGGACGCTTGCTGAGCTTGCGCTGCAGCGAGCGCCGATGCATGCCGAGCAGGCGTGCGGCGGCCGAAACATTACCGCCAGTCTCGTGCATGGCCTGCTGGATGTGTTCCCACTGCAGCCGGCTGATCGGGGTCATCGCGTCGGGCAGTTCCGGCTCGTCGGCTTCGTCACCGGCCTCGTCGTCCTCTTGGCCGAGCGCGCGCAGGATCATCGGCATCGTCGCCGGCTTGGGCAGGTAGTCGTCCGCGCCCAGCTTGATCGCCTCCACCGCGGTGGCAATGCTGGCGTAGCCGGTGACCAGCAGGATGCGCATATCCGCACGCAGCTCGCGCAGCGGCTGGATCAGCGACAGGCCCGACTCGCTGCCCAGCTTCAGGTCGATCAGGGCAAAGGCTGGCGGCCGTTCACGCGCCAGCTGCAGGGCGCTGGCGGTGTCGCTGGCGGTCTGCGCCTCCAGCCCGCGCCGGGCCAGGCTGCGCTGCAGGGTGCGCAGGTACAGGGGGTCGTCGTCGACCAGCAGTCCAGCGATGGAAGGTTCGTTCATGGATCGGTTCCAGGACTGATGGGCAGGCGGAAGCCGACGCGGGTGCCGGTTCCTTCGGCCGGGCGCATCCACAGCTCGCCGCGCAGCCGTTCAATGGTGGCATGCGACAGGGCCAGTCCCACGCCCATCCCGTCGGTCTTGCCGCTGTTGAACAGGGTACCCGGCAGCACGGCCTGGTTGGCATCAAAGCCGCGCCCGTAGTCGCGCACCTCGCCGAACAGCTGGCCGTCCTGCACGTGCAGCGACAGGTCCACCTGGGCGCGCCCGGCCTGCTCGCTGGCGTCGGCGGCGTTGTTGAGCAGCACCATCAGCAGGTGGCCCACGCCGGGCTCCAGCACCAGGTCCTGGGCGGTGCTGTCGTGACGGTGCAGCTGCACGGTGGGGCGCACCAGTCGCCACTGCTCGAGCACATGCACCAGCCGGGTGCGGGTGTTGGCGTCATTGGCCGGCGCGGCCAGCGCGAGCACCCGCTCGCGGCACTGCACCAGCAGGTCGCGCAGGGTTTCCAGGTCCTCGCGCAGCTCCGGCGTATCGCACTGCTCGGCGATGTCGTCGGCCAGCAAGGTCATGGTTGCCAGCGGCGTGTTGAGTTCATGCGCCACGGACGCGGCGTGCGTGGCCAGTGCGACGATGCCCTCGTTGCGCACGAAGCGCTCGCGCAGCAGGGCCAGTTCGCGCTCACGTTCGCGCAGCGCGCCGGCCAGGCGGGTGGAGAACACCAGCACCACGACGCTGGACAGCAGGAAGTTGGCGGCCACGCCCCACTGCTGCAGCTCGATCGCCAGGAACCTCCCGGGCGGCAAGGGCACGCCGAACACCGCGCTGGCCCCATAGCCGAACACGCAACTGAAGCCGACCGCCAGGGCCCAGCGCAGCGGCAGGGCCAGAGCCGCCAGCGCAATCAGGATCAGGAACAGCGAGCCGAACGGATTGGCGATACCGCCGCTCCAGCCCACCATCCAGGTCAGCACGGTGACGTCGACCAGGATGTGGCCGAAGGCGGTCACCGGCGCCGGATCGGCCTCGGCGGCGCGCAACTGCAGCTGCACCAGCAGGTTGAAAACGGCCAGGAAGGCCACGCCGGTCCACAGCGGCAGTTGGGGCAGTTGCATGCCCAGCAGCCAGGTTGCCGCCACGATGGTGGCCGCCTGGCCGGCGGTAGCCAGCCAGCGCAGGCTGCACAGGGTGCGCAGGAAGGAGGTGTCGGATGGATTCATCGCCTCCATCGTATTCGTTCGCCTGCGCAGCTGCCCGCGGCCGCAACCCTCCATGCCATGAATCGATGGTCTGCAGCGCCTCGCCAGGGGCCGCGGCGCGCTAAAATGCGCGGATGCACGACGCCGTCACCCAGCCGACTCCGCCCAGCAACGCTACTGCCTGGCCCCGCCGCATCACCCAGTCCGTGGACATCGGCGGGGTAAAGGTTGGCGGGGGCAGCCCCGTGGTCGTGCAGTCGATGACCAACACCGATACCGCCGACGTGGCCTCCAGCGTCAAGCAGGTCGCCGAGCTGTGGCGGGCCGGCTCGGAAATGGTGCGGCTGACAGTCAACAATCCCGAATCGGCCGCGGCGATCCCGCGCATCGTCGACAAGCTGGCGATGATGGGCATCAACGTGCCGCTGATCGGTGACTTCCACTACAACGGCCACCAGCTGCTTGCCGCCGAGCCGGCCTGTGCCGAGGCGCTGGCCAAGTACCGGATCAACCCGGGCAACGTCGGTTTCGGCAAGAAGAAGGACACCCAGTTCGCCCAGTTGATAGAGTTCGCGATCCGCTACGACAAGCCGGTGCGCATCGGTGCGAACTGGGGTTCGCTGGACCAGGCCCTGGCGGCGAAGCTGATGGACGAGAACAGCCGTCGCCAGCAGCCCTGGGATGCCGGCCGCGTGCTGCGCGAGGCGCTGATCCGGTCGGCGCTGGACTCGGCCGAACAGGCCGTCGAGCTCGGCCTGCCGCGCGATCGCATCGTGCTGTCGGCCAAGGTCAGCGGCGTGCAGGAACTGATCGCCGTCTATCGCGACCTGGCCCAGCGTTCGGACTTCGCCCTGCACCTGGGCCTGACCGAAGCCGGCATCGGCAGCAAGGGCATCGTTGCTTCGTCGGCAGCACTGGCCGTGCTGCTGCAGGAAGGCATCGGCGACACCATCCGCATCTCGCTCACGCCCGAGCCCGGGCAATCGCGCACGCAGGAAGTGATCGTCGCCCAGGAGCTGCTGCAGACCACCGGCCAGCGTGCCTTCACCCCGCTGGTGACTGCATGCCCGGGTTGCGGCCGCACCACCTCGGAGTTCTTCCAGGAGCTGGCCAGGGTCGTGCAGAACCACGTGCGCGAGAAGATGCCGGTGTGGAAGGTCAGCCACCCAGGCGCGGAGAACATGACCCTGGCGGTGATGGGCTGCGTGGTCAACGGACCGGGCGAATCGCGCCACGCCAACATCGGCATCTCGCTGCCGGGGACTGGCGAGGCGCCGGCTGCGCCGGTGTTCGTCGATGGCGAGAAGAAGGTGACCCTGCGTGGCGAGAACATCGCCCAGGAATTCGTCGCGCTGATCGACAGCTACGTCGAAGAGAAATATGCCCGTAACGCCGGGTAACAAAGACGTCGCAGAGGATGCCGGCCTAGGCCGGTGGCTGGGCCACAATGCCTGGCGGTTCTTCGTGTTGTTCGTCGGCGTGCTGCTGCCGCTGGGCGCATTCGTCACGCTGGCCAACGAAATCCACGCCATGGAAACCCCATGGCGGGACATTGCCTTGCTGTGGCGGATGCGCGCGCTCACCTCGCCCGAACTGGATGCACTGTTCGTCGTGGTGTCGAAGATCGGCTACCAGTGGGGCGTGATCCCGCTGGACGTGCTGGTGGTGCTGGTGCTGTTGCTGCGGCGTCGCTGGCGGCGGTCGATCTTCGCTGCCAGTGCCTTCATCGGTTCGGCGCTGCTGAACATCGGTGCCAAGAACCTGTTCCAGCGCGAGCGTCCCGGGCTGTGGGAATCGATCGCCCCGGAGAGCACCTTCAGCTTTCCCAGCGGCCATGCCATGGGTTCGATGACGCTGGCGGTGACACTGGTGATGCTGGCGTGGCGCACGCGCTGGCGTTGGCCGGTTCTGGTATTGGCGGCCGCGTTCGTGCTGGCGGTGGGGATGTCGCGTATGTACCTGGGGGTGCATTACCCCTCGGACATCCTTGCCGGCTGGTGTGCGGCACTGGCGTGGGTGCTGGGCGTGTACCTGCTGTTGTTCGGGCGCCGGCACCGCCCGCGCGATAACAGGCAAAATGACAGGGCACGGTCGGAAAACTCCTAGCGCTTCGGGGGCAAGTTCCGATGGCGCTGGGGAGGGAGTGGGGTGAGGATTCCGGGGCCAACCTCAGGCAGCCGGCCACGTCCTCAAGACGCCCGGCCCGGTCATTCGAACCTGCGGGCAGGGCCTTGAAGAAGTCCGGTTTGGTCCTGTCCGAACACTGCTCCATTTGCATCATCGTAACGGCGACGTATGCTGGGCGGCTGCAAGCCATGGATCTGGCTTGTCCGGAATCTACCTGGGGGCTAGGCTGCCCCCGTTATTGCTGTAGGGGAGTACAGGGATGACTATCAGGGTATTTTTGATCGACGATCACGCACTGGTGCGCACCGGCATCAAGATGATCCTTGCCGGCGAAACCGGCATCGAGGTCGTCGGCGAGGCCGAAAGCGGCGAGAGCGCCTTGCCGCTGGTGCGCCAGCTCAAGCCCGATGTCGTCCTGTGCGACCTGCACCTGCCCGGCGTCAGCGGGTTGGAAGTGACAGAGCGCATCGTACGCAGCGGACTGGGAACGAAGGTCGTCATCGTCTCCGTTCTGGAGGATGGCCCGCTGCCCAAGCGCCTGCTGGAGGCCGGTGCCTCCGGCTACGTGGGCAAGGGTGGCGATGCCCAGGAGCTGGTGCGCGCCGTGCACGACGTTGCCATGGGGCGCCGCTACCTCGGTACCACCATTGCCCAGAACCTCGCGCTGGCCAACCTGGAAGGCAGCGAATCGCCGTTCGATGCGCTGTCGCCGCGCGAGCTGGAAGTGGCGCTGCTGCTTACCCAGGGCCTGCGCCAGGAAGAGATCGCCCGTCGGTTGTGCCTGAGCGCCAAGACCATCAACACCCACAAGGCGCGGCTGTTCGAGAAGATCGGCATCAGCGACAGCATCGCGCTGGCCCGTCTGGCCAGCCAGTACGGGCTGCTGGAGCCCGCGCGTCCGATCTGACGCTGGGGTATCGCCCTGATACCAGCGCACTTCAGTGACAAGGCCCGCACATCGCGGGCCTTCTTGTTGATGGGGCAGTCAATCGGGGCCCAAGGCGGGCTACGGTCACCTGCATCGCGTGCCTGCCATGCGCCGGCGGCCCCCGGCATACATGCACCGTCTGCGCTGGTTGACCCAGGGGGTCCCCAGCATGGGCCGGGCATGCCGTACGCAGGTGTCGGCACGCTGTCGAAGCTCGAGTTGCGACCCCGTGCTGGCTGTGGCCGCCGATGGCCCGGCTTTTTTTCGGACGAGCATGCGCTTCTCGCGTGGGCAGCGAACCCAGGGTGTTGCCGTATTGGCAAGCACGTACCGCGTCCTTGGAGCCTGGAAAAAAAGAAGCGGCCCGGAGGCCGCTTCTTTTCGTCGGCGCCCTGCAGGCCGATCAGCCTGCGTGGGGCTCCTTCTTCTCTTCGGTCTCGGCCGGCTCGGTGCCAGCAGCCGAAGCGGCTTCTTCGGCTGCCGGCGCGGCAACCTCGGCGGCCGGGGCGTCGGTGATTTTCACCGGGCCCGGGGCTTCCGTCGGTTCGGCCGGAGCCTTGACTTCCTCGAACGGGCGCACGGCCGGGGGCGCTTCCACGGCGACTTCCGTCACCGGGGCCGGGGAGGGCGCAGGTGCACGCTGCTCGGCAACCCTGGCCGGCTCGATCGCGGCCAGTTCGTCGAGCATCGTGGTCTGCACCGGCTCGCTGCGTACCGGCGCTTCGGCGTCGGTGCTGGCAGTCTGCGGCTGGGCTTCGGCCCACTTGGGTTCGGCAACTTCGACCGGGGCCGATACGACCGGGGCCGATACGAGCGGGGCCGGTGCGGCCAGCGCTTCAGTGCTGGCGTCGGTTGCCACCACGGTAGCGGCAACTGCTGCCGGAGCGGCGGCTGCAGCTTCCCCGGCCGGAGCGTTGGACGGAGCCGGCGCTGCCTTGGCCTGTTCGGCCTTGGCTTCGCGCGGCGCTTCGACCGCCGCGGTGGCCGGCGTTGCAACCAGCTCGTCGTCGAAATCGAACTCCGGCTGCTTGCCGCTGACGGTCATGCCCGGCTCGCGGCTGGCCTGTCCGCTTTCTTCGATACTGTCGGCATCGTCAGTGGAATCATCGCCGTTATCCAGCGAATCGCCATTGCTGGCTTCGCCCTCGGCACCACCGCGACGACGACGACGACCACCGCGGCGGCCGCGACGGCGGCGCGAGCTGCCTTCGCCATTACCTTCCTCACCCGGAGCGCTGGGGAGGCTGGCTTCGGAGGCGGCTGCGACTTCCGCTACTTCCTCAACCGGTGCGACCTGTTCGGCCGCCTTCGGCTGTGCTTCGGTACGGACGGTCGGGGCGGCAGCCACGGTGGCGGCGGCTACGGCCGGAGCCACAGTTGCGGCCTCGGCGGCCGCCGGCAGGGCCTGCTGCTTCTCGGTGTCCTGCGGCTGGCGGGCCGGCTTGTCACCCTGCACCTGGCGCTCGCCATCCTGCGGACGCGGCTGCCGGGCCTGCTTCAGCTTCGGCTGCTGCTGTTCGCCACGCGGCTCATTGCGCTGCTTGGGCTGCTGCTGCTCGCCCTTCTGCTTCTGCGGACGCTGCGCATTGTTGGCGCTGCCGGCATTGCCGGAGGCCGGTGCCTGGGACGGGGTGCCGTTCTGGCGACGGTCGTCGCGGCGCTCCTCGCGGCGCGGCTGGCCATTGCGGCCCTGGGCACCATTGCCGTTGCGGTTGCCGTCACGACGCTGGTTGCGGTCGCCGCGATCGTTGCGGTTGCCGCGGTTGCCGTCCTGCTGCTGGCGCTGGGCCGGGGCGGCCGGCGCTGCCGGTTCGCCGCCGAAGATGCGCTTGAGCCAGCCGACGACACCCACGGCTGCAGGAGCGGCGACCGGCGCGGCCACGGGGGCCGGGGCGGGCGCCGGTTCCGGCTCCACCACCTCGCGCACCGGGGCGGGCGAGCTGTGCTTGACGTTGGTCACCGCCGGAGCCGGCGGGATGTTCAGCTGGGCCTTGGTCAGGGCATGCACCGGCAGCTTGCGCGGGGTGCCGCGCTGGTAGCTCGGCTTGCTGCTCTCTTCGCCCAGCTCGTTCTCGCGCAGGCGGGTGACCTCGTAGTGCGGGGTCTGCATCTGCTCGTCGGCAACGATGATGATCGGCGCGTCGTGGCGGGTCTCGATCTCGCGCAGCGCGCCGCGCTTCTCGTTGAGCAGGAAGTTGGCGATTTCCACCGGGGCCTGGACCAGCACCTGTCCGGTGTTCTCCTTCATCGCATGCTCTTCGGCGACGCGGATGATCGACAGCGACAGCGATTCGACGCTGCGCATGCGGCCATGGCCGTCGCAACGCGGGCACACGATCTGGCTGGACTCACCCAGGCTCGGGCGCAGGCGCTGGCGGCTCATTTCCATCAGGCCGAAGCGGCTGATGCGGCCGAGCTGGACCCGGGCGCGGTCGTACTTGAGGGCGTTCTGCAGGCGGTTCTCGACTTCGCGCTGGTGCTTGTTCGAGGACATGTCGATGAAGTCGATGACCACCAGGCCGCCCAGGTCGCGCAGGCGCAGCTGGCGGGCCACTTCCTCGGCCGCTTCCAGGTTGGTCTGGAACGCGGTCTCCTCGATGTCGCTGCCCTTGGTGGCGCGCGAGGAGTTCACGTCGATGGCGGTCAGCGCTTCGGTCTGGTCGACAACGATCGAGCCGCCGGACGGCAGGCGCACGTTGCGCTCGTAGATCGCCTCGATCTGCGATTCGATCTGGAAGCGGTTGAACAGCGGTATGTCGTCCTTGTAGTGCTTGAGCTTGCGCAGGGTCTGCGGCATCACCTGCTGCATGAACTCGCGCGCGGTCTCGTACAGCTCCTCGGTGTCGACCAGGATCTCGCCGATGTCGGAACGCAGGTAGTCACGCAGGGCACGGACGATCAGCCGCGATTCCTGGTAGATCAGGAACGGAGCCGGCTTGGTCAGCGCGGCCTCGGCGATCGAGCGCCACACCTGCAGAAGGTAATCCAGGTCCCACTGCAGTTCCTCCGCATCGCGGCCGACGCCGGCGGTGCGGATGATCACGCCCATGTCGTCGGGGATGTTCAGCTTGTCCAGCGCTTCCTTCAGCGCAGCGCGGTCCTCGCCCTCGATCCGGCGCGAAACGCCGCCAGCGGTCGGGGAGTTCGGCATCAGCACCATGTAGCGGCCGGCCAGCGAGATGAACGTGGTCAGCGCCGCGCCCTTGTTGCCGCGCTCTTCCTTGTCCACCTGCACGACCACTTCCTGGCCTTCGCGCAGCAGTTCCTTGATCGTCGCCTTGTTGTGGTCGACGCCGGCCTGGAAGTAATCGCGGGAGATTTCCTTCAGCGGCAGGAAGCCGTGGCGGTCACCGCCGTATTCGACAAAGGCCGCTTCCAGCGACGGCTCGAGGCGGGTGATGCGGCCCTTGTAGATGTTGGACTTCTTCTGTTCCCGGGACGGCTGTTCGATGTCGATGTCGTAGAGGGTCTGGCCGTCCACGATTGCCACGCGCAGTTCTTCTGCCTGCGTGGCATTGATCAGCATTCGCTTCATTGTTGTGCGTTCCTCGCGCGCTGCTACCGCGCGGAACGCCATGGGGCTTCGCCTCTGGACACGGTTCGCCGCCCATTCGCGCATGCGCGGGGAGGGCGGCTTGGGTTTCCAGCGCTACGACACCACGGCAGGCCGCGGGAGCGCTTCTCTATGTTTTTCAAGGTGTTTCGGGGCCGGCGGCGGCTCCAGACTGGCTGGGGCGCCGCGCGGGGCATGTTCAGCGCGAATGCTTGTCAGGCATCCGGCGATGGCCGGGAACGCCGGTGAGCCGCTAACATGGCCGCCCCGGGGGCGGTGGCCGCGCACTGTGCCGGATTCGCGGGAAGCGGGGCTTCTGGCCCTGGTCAACTTCCAACGAAATCAATCCCTTATCTCGCGGCCCGAGTGTAGCAGAAACCAAGCCCCATGATTGACTCCGATAGCAACCGCAAATCGCCTGCGGCCAAGACCAGCGTGCGCATGATCAAGGTCCCCGAGGACCGAGGCGGACAGCGCCTGGACAACTTCCTGCTGGGCCAGCTCAAGGGCGCGCCGCGCAGCCTGGTCTACAAGCTGGTGCGCAGTGGCCAGGTGCGGGTCAACGGCGGCCGGGCCAAGGCCGAGCGCAAGCTGGAAGGGGGCGACGAGGTCCGTATCCCGCCAGTCAATCTCAGTGAGGCAGGCGACAAGACGCCGCCGCCCGACGCCTTCCTGGCGCGGATGGAGCAGGCGATCGTGTTCGAGGATGCACGCCTGCTGGTGATCAACAAGCCGTCAGGCGTGGCTTCGCACGGTGGCAGCGGCATCAGCCACGGCGCGATCGAGACCATGCGGGTGCTGCGTCCGCAGGGCAATCTGGAGCTGGTGCACCGGCTGGACCGCGACACCTCCGGCCTGCTGGTGATGGCCAAGAAGCGTTCGGCGCTGAGCGAGCTGCAGGCACTGATGCGGGAAGACCACGGCGGGATCCAGAAGCGCTACCTGACCCTGCTGGCCGGGCGCATGCCCGACGGGGTGATGACCGTCGATGCGCCGCTGCATGTCGGCCTGCGCCAGGGCGGCGAGCGCCACGTCCAGGTCAACCCAATCGGCAAGCCTTCGGTCAGCCACTTCAAGGTGCTCGAGCGGCGCGGTGGGCATTCCTATTGCGAGGTCCGCATCGAGACCGGTCGCACCCACCAGATCCGCGTGCATGCCCAGCACATCGGTCATGCCGTGGCCGGTGACGACAAGTACGGCGATCCGGACGTCAACAAGCGGCTTCGTGAGCAGATCGGGCTGAAGCGCCTGTTCCTGCACGCCGCCTCGCTGGAATTCGCGCTCGATGGCGGCAACACACCTTATGTATTGAATGCACCGCTGGCCGAGGAACTGGTCCAGGCTCTGGACCGGCTGGGCTGAGGAATGGCGCCCGCCAGGGGGCGCTGGTACCGCCCCGTCGGTGTCACCACTTGAACAGCACCAGGCTGATCGACAGCACCGCCATCCCCGAAACCAGCCCGTACACGGTCTCGTGCCCGCGGGCGTAGCGCTTGGCGGCCGGCAGCAGTTCGTCCAGCGCCAGGAACACCATGATCCCGGCGATCAGGCCGAACACCCAGCCGAAGGTGGCGTGGGACAGCGAACCAGCCAGGGCGAAATAACCCAGCGCGGCGCCAATCGGCTCGGCCAGGCCCGAGAGCAGGCTGGCGCCAAAGGCGTAGAACTTGTTGCGGGTGGCGAAGTAGACCGGCACCGCGATGGCGATGCCCTCGGGCACGTTGTGGATGGCAATCGCGAAGGCCAACGGCATGCCGACTGACGGACTTTCCAGTGTCGCGAAGAAGGTCGCCAGGCCTTCGGGGAAGTTGTGCGCGGAGATCGCCACCGCGGTGAGCAGGCCGACCCGCTTGATGTAGCTGCGGTTGCTGCCATCGAACACCGGATCCTTCTTGTCCAGGCTCTCGTGCGGATTGGGGACCAGGTGATCGATCGCCATGATCAACAGCATGCCGGCAAGGAAGGCGGCCGTGCCGTAGGTGAAGCCCAGCCTGTCGTTGTAGGCAGTAGTGAATGCGGCGATGGATTTGTTGAGGATCTCCGACAGCGACACGTAGACCATGGCGCCGCCGGCGAAGGCCAGACCGAAGGCCAGCACGCGCGGGTTCGGCCGGCTGGAGAACAGCACCATCAGGCTGCCCAGGCCGGTGGCCAGTCCCGCTGCGGTTGTTACGGCGAAGGCGATCCACAAGTGGCCGCTGGGGATGTCGATCATGCGCGGGAACGGTTCTGGGTTGGGCAGCCTTGCCCGGAGCAGGTGAAGCGGCGATCAAGGCCGGTCAGCCGCCCCGGCGCAGGCGTTCCTCGATGACGAAGCACTGGTCCGGGCGGGGCTGCGGTGGATTGAAGCTCACCGGCACCTGGATCGTAGTCGGCACCGCCTGACCATTGCGGGTGGCCGGCTTGAACTTCCATTCGCGCACCCGCTGCTGCGCCGATTCATCCAGCTGGGCATTGCCGCTGCTGGCCTGCAGGCGTACGTCGGTCGGCGCGCCCTCGACGCCGACCACGACGGTCAGCACGCTTTTGCCGCCGACGCCGGTGCAGGCCAGCTCGATCGGGTATTCCGGCGGCGGGGTCTGCACCGCGGCGACCTGGGTCGGGGCGATGGCCGGGGCCTGCGGTTCGGATTTGCCGCAGGCGGCCAGCACGCTGGCGGTGGCGGCAAGGGTCAGTGCAATGCGCATGTTCATGTCCTACTCCACGAGGGCCGAAGCCCGGGCTGCACAGATGAAGTCGTTCTCGCTCAGCCCGCCCACGTCATGGGTGGAATAACGCACCACCACCCGGTCGTAGTGGACCGACAGGTCCGGATGATGGTCCTCGGCGTGTGCAATCCATGCCAGCGCATTCACGAAGGCCATGGTGTGGTGGTAGTCGCGGAAGGTGAAAGTGCGCGACAGGGCATGGCCGTCCTCGACCACTTGCCAGCCCGGCAGTTGCGCCAGCAGTCCGGAAACGCGGGCGTCGCCGAGTTTGTGTTCGGGGCCCTTGCGCGGCACGCAGTGTGCCTGGGCAAGGGAAGTCAGGTCGGCCATCGCAATCTCCATTTCCTTGGGCTGGAACATCGTGTCGCAGTGGCGGCGAATGCGCCGTCACGATCACAAGCTAGAATAACCAGATGATCCAGATTTCAGACAGCGCGCAGCGCCACTTCCGCAAGTTGATCGAACGCGAGGCCATTCCCGGCATGGGTGTGCGTCTGAGTGCGGTCGATCCGGGAACGCCGCGTGCCGACGCCCGCCTGGAGTTCGCCGAGCCGGCGGACCTGGCCGGCGACGAGTGGGCGGTGGACTGCGAGGGCTTCACCCTGTACGTGTCGGCCGACAGTGTCGGCTGGCTGGACGGTGCCGAGATCGACTTCGTCACCCAGGCCACCGGTGCCCAGCAGCTGACCATCAAGGCGCCCAAGATCAAGGGCGCAGCGCCGGGCGAATCGGCCTCGATGGTCGAGCGCGTGCAGTGGGTGGTGGAGAACGAGATCAACCCGCAGCTGGCTTCGCACGGCGGCAAGGTCGCGGTGCAGGAAGTCTCGGCCGAAGGCGTGGTGCTGCTGCGCTTTGGTGGTGGCTGCCACGGTTGCGGCATGGCCGATGTCACCCTCAAGCAGGGCATCGAAAAGACCCTGATGGGCCGAGTGCCTGGCGTGACCGCGGTGCGTGACGCCACTGACCACGACAGTGGCCAGGCGCCGTACATCCCGCGCGGCAGCGCTGCCTGATCTTCCGGCCCCGGGCGCAGGTGACGAGAGCCAACGACATCCTGCAACTGCTGCTGGCCCGCCGGCCGGACAGACTCATCCTTGAGCGCAGGACCGGGCTCCCCTACGGGTGGGGCATCTGGCTGCGTTCGCTGCCGGCCCTGGCGCGGCCCTTCAACGATGGCGACGTGGTCGCGCAGATGCTGCAGCGTCCGCCAGCGGCCAGCGGTGGCGTGGCGCCGATGCTGCCGCCGTGGCGGGCCTTCCGCCAGTTGTTCTGGCAGGACTGGGATCCGCCGCCACATGACCAGCGCTGGATGCGCTGGACGGCGGCTGCGACCAGTTTCCTTCTGCATGTCCTGTTTGCGGCGCTGCTGGTGTGGGCGGCGCTGATCAGCATGGCCGCTTCCCAGCCCGATGCCGAAGGCGGCGAGGGCGGCCGCGTGCAGGTGGCCTTTATCGGTGAGGGCGGGGCTGAAGGCGGCGCCGAGGGCGAGGCCAGTCCGGCCGAGGCCGCGTCCGCCGCTGCGGCTTCTGCAGGCGCGAGCCCGGCGCGTCCGCAGCCGTCTCCCGCACCTGCCGCGTCCGAGCCGCCTGACCAGACCGCTTTGGCCGAGGCCGCTCCGCCGGTGCCGCCATCCCCGCAGCTGCCCGCTACCCCTGTGCCGGTGGAGTCGGTGCCTGCGGCCGACCAGCCGTTGCAGGTCACTGAAACTGCCGAGCCGGTCGGTGAATTCCAGGTTCCGCCGCCGACCGTACGTGCTCCGGTCGTAACCTCGGCCGAACTGCGTCCGCGCGAGGTACAGGTGCGCGAACGCGAGGTCCCATTGGTCGAGCGTCCGCCAATGCCGGTGGTGCAGGTGCGGGAGCCCGCGCTGGCACCACGCGCGCTGCCTCCAGCCGAAGTACAGGTGCGAGAGCGCGAGATCACCCTGGTCCAGGCACCGGTCGTTGCCCCGGTCCGGGTGCCGCAGCGCGAGGTGCAGGCCCGTGTCCGCGAACTGGGCGTTGCCGCCGTGCGCGAGCGCGAGATTCCGCTGCGGGAGAGGCCGGCCGCCATTCCGGCGCCGCCTGCCGAGGCCGAGCAGCCGGCGGTCGCCGCGCCGACGCCGGCGACGCAACCGGCCACCTCCGGCACCGCCGCAGCACCGGCGACCGCCGCCACTGCTCCATCAGCCAGCACGGCTCCGGCCTCGGCGCAGGGACAGGCGCCGACGGCGTCGCCCACGACGGGGCGCGAGGAAGCGCGGGCGCCAGCCGGCAGGCCTGCGCCGGCAGCATCTACCGGTGCCAGCGATGACTGGTCGCGCCCGGCCCGTGGTGATGACTGGTCGACGGCCTCGAGGGCAGGCCCATCTGCCGGCAGGGGCGAGGGCGTGTTCAACCGTGACGGCAGCGTGCGCCTGCCCGGCGAAGGCCCGGGCCAGGCTGAACGTGGCGCGCCCGGTGGCGATTCGGATACCTGGACGCGCGAACGCATTGCCGCCTCGGGCACGTGGCTCAAGCGTCCGCCCTACGACCACACGCCGACCTCGTTCGACAAGTACTGGGTGCCGAGCGAATCGCTGCTGGCCGAGTGGGTGCGCAAGGGCATCAAGAACATCGAGATCCCGATTCCCGGGACCAATACCCGCATTTCCTGCGTGGTGTCGCTGCTGCAGTTCGGTGGTGGCTGCGGCCTGAGCAATCCGAACATGCAGGAGCAGCCGGCCCAGGCGCGACCGCCGCCGGATGTGCCGTTCAAGAAGGAACTGCAGGAAGAAAACGGCAGCCGTTGAGGCTGCCGTTCTTCATTGCCTGGTTATCACGTGGGGCGGTGCCGCGGTCAGTTGACCCCGTGCAGGTCGCGCAGCTGGCCCGGTCGCGAACCGAAGTAGGCCGCCAGATCAGCAATGTCCTGGTCGCTCAGGTCGGCCGCCTGCGGGGTCATCAGCGCGTGCTGGCGATCCTGCGAGCGGTAGGCCTGCAGCGCGTGGGCCAGGTAGTCCGGGTACTGGCCGCCCAGGCGCGGGTAGGTCGCATCGATCGGTGCATTGCCATCGGCACCGTGGCAATCGATGCAGCTCTGGCCGGTGGCCTTGCCCTTGGCCTGTGCCAGTTGCTCTCCATGGGCAGGGCGGCCATCGGGCAGGCCGGCCGAGGAGCTGGCGGCGTGGCCGGCGTCTTCCGGCCCGGACGTTTCCGAAGAGCAGGAGGCCAGTGCGGAGGCAGCGAACAGGACGACGGCGAGGCGGCGCATTGCGTGCGTGGCTTTCGACATGGGCGATGCCTACTTGAGGGTGGACAGGTAGGCGGCGAGATCGGCGATCTCCTGTTCGCTGAAGCTCAGCGACTGCGCCTGCATGGTGGGATGCTTGCGCTTGCCTTGGCGGTATTCGGTAAGCGCCTGGGCCAGGTATTCGGCCGACTGGCCGCCGATCCTGGGAACCCGGTAACTGGGATAGGCGTTCTTGTAGCCGGTGATGCCGTGGCAGCCCTGGCAGGTGTAGGCCAGGATCCGTCCGGCATCGGCGTTGCCGGTGACCGAAGGCGTGGCAGCTGGGGTGTCGGCGGTGGCGGGAACGGGAGCGGACGGCGGTGTTTCAGACTGCTGGGTGGCCACGGCTGCCGAAAAGGGCAGGAGGACGGCCAGGGCGAGACAAGCGGCGAGCGGCTGCGGGCGCATGGTGTCTTGGTCCGGTGCGGGTCTGGTCGTTCCGCCGTGGGGGTCACGGAACGGCCCGAGTATAGCCTGCGCATTCACGCATTCGGGAAGTCCCGGATGGGAGCCCGCAGGTCACCATGACCTTTGGGATATGGTGTGGCAGTGGGGTGGTGAATTACTTTGCTACAACACTCAGATCCGCATCCAGGATACGACGATGTCGCGACATTCCTTCCTGCACGGCTCCGCTGGACGCTGCGCCGCTGCACTGCTTGTTTCCTCTTCCCTGATGCTGGCCGGCTGCAAGCCGGGCGGCGATGAAGCCAAGGCTGCCGACAAGCAGGAGCAGAAGGCGGTCGATGCGGTGCCGGTGGAAGCCGCCGCCGCCGCACGGCGCGGCGTTGCAGCCAGCTATACCGGCACCGCGGCGTTGGAGGCACGGGCCGAGTCCCAGGTCGTGGCCAAGACTTCCGGCGTGGCGCTGGCGGTGCTGGTGGAGGAAGGCCAGCACGTCACCGCCGGACAGCCGCTGGTGCGGCTGGATCCGGATCGCGCGCGTCTGGCCCTTGCGCAGAGCGAGGCACAGTTGCGCAAGCTGGAGAACAACTACCGCCGCGCCAACCAGCTGGTGGCGCAGCAGCTGATCAGCGCCGGCGAAGTGGACCAGATGCGCTTTGACCTGGAGAACGCCCGCGCCAGCTACAACCTGGCGCGGCTGGAGCTGTCCTACGCCACGGTGGTCGCGCCGATTTCCGGCGTCATCGCCTCGCGCTCGATCAAGACCGGCAACTTCGTGCAGATCAACACGCCGATCTTCCGCATCGTCGACGACTCGCGGCTGGAAGCCACGCTCAACGTGCCTGAGCGCGAACTGGCGACGCTGCGCGCCGGCCAGCCGGTGCAGCTGGTGGTCGACGCACTGCCGGGTCGCGTCTTCAGTGGTCGGGTCGACCGCATCTCGCCGGTGGTCGATGCCGGCAGCGGCACGTTCCGCGTGATCAGCGCCTTCGACGAGGGCGCTGAGGCGCTGCAGCCGGGCATGTTCGGCCGCATCCGCATCGATTACGACCAGCGCACCGATGCGCTGGTGGTGCCGCGCCTGGCGCTGCTGGACGACGGCGAGCCGGCGGTGTTCCGCATCGCCGAAGGCAAGGTCAAGCGCACCCCGGTCAAGCTGGGCTATGCCGAGGGCCAATGGGTGGCAGTTCGCGAGGGCCTGTCCGAGGGCGACCAGGTGGTGACTGCCGGCAAGGTGGCGTTGCGTGATGGCACCGCGGTGCAGGTGATCGACGCCGCCGCGCCCGCGGTAGCGGCTGCGCCCGCGCGCGAGGCCAAGGACGGGAGCCACTGATGAGCAGCGCTGGCACTGACCACGGCCACGACCCGCACGACGGGCGGCCTTCCGGGTCCATGGGTGGCGGGCTGGTGGAGTTCTCCACCCGCCGCCGCGTCACCGTGGCGATGTTCACCGTCACCCTGTTGCTGTTCGGCTTCATCGCGCTGGGCAGCCTCAAGGTCAACCTGCTGCCGGACCTGAGCTATCCGACCCTGACCCTGCGCACTGAGTACACAGGCGCGGCGCCGGCCGAGATCGAAACCCTGATCACCGAGCCGGTGGAAGAAGCCGTGGGCGTGGTCAAGAACCTGCGCAAGCTCAAGTCGATCTCCCGCACCGGGCAGAGCGATGTGGTGCTGGAGTTTGCCTGGGGCACCAACATGGACCAGGCCAGCCTGGAAGTGCGCGACAAGATGGAAGCGCTGAACCTGCCGCTGGAGGCCAAGACCCCGGTGCTGCTGCGCTTCAATCCGTCCACCGAGCCGATCATGCGCCTGGTGCTGTCGGCGAAAGAGGAGAGCGCCGACGAGGCCGGGTCGATCCGCCAGCTGACCACGCTGCGCCGCTACGCCGACGAGGACCTGAAGAAGAAGCTCGAACCGGTGGCCGGCGTGGCCGCGGTCAAGGTCGGTGGTGGCTTGGAGGACGAGATCCAGGTCGACATCGACCAGCAGAAGCTGGCCCAGCTCAACCTGCCGATCGATTCGGTGATCAGCCGCCTCAAGGAGGAGAACATCAACATCTCCGGCGGACGCCTGGAAGAGGGCTCGCAGCGTTACCTGGTGCGTACGGTCAACCAGTTCATCGACCTGGAGGAGATCGGCAACATGCTGGTCACCACCCAGGGTGCCAATGGCGGCGCGGCAGATTCGGCAATGGCGCAGATGTATGCCATTGCCGCCTCGACCGGCTCGGAAGCGGCCATTGCCGCGGCCGCCGCCGCGCAGAGCGCGTCGTCGTCTTCGTCCAGCGTGGTCGCCAACGGCGTGCCGGTGCGGCTGAAGGACGTGGCCACCGTGCGCCAGGGCTTCAAGGAGCGCGAGGCGATCATCCGCCTGGGTGGCAAGGAAGCGGTCGAGCTGGCGATCTACAAGGAAGGCGACGCCAATACCGTGGCCACGGCCGAGGCGCTGCGCGCGCGGCTGGAGCAGATCAAGGCCACCTTCCCGGGCGATGCCGAACTGACCACCATCGAGGACCAGTCGCGCTTCATCGAGCACGCCATCGCCGACGTCAAGAAGGACGCGGTGATCGGTGGCGTGCTGGCGATCCTGATCATCTTCCTGTTCCTGCGCGATGGCTGGAGCACCTTCGTCATCAGCCTTTCGCTGCCGGTGTCGATCATCGCCACGTTCTTCTTCATGGGGCAGCTGGGGCTGAGCCTGAACGTCATGTCGCTCGGCGGCCTGGCGCTGGCCACCGGCCTGGTGGTGGATGACTCGATCGTGGTGCTGGAGTCCATCGCCAAGGCACGCGAACGCGGACTGGGCATCCTAGAGGCGGCCATCGTCGGCACCCGCGAGGTGAGCATGGCCGTGGTCGCCTCCACGCTGACCACCATCGCGGTGTTCCTGCCGCTGGTGTTCGTCGACGGCATCGCCGGCCAGCTGTTCCGCGACCAGGCGCTGACCGTGGCCATCGCCATTGCGATCTCGCTGCTGGTGTCGATGACGCTGATCCCGATGCTGAGCTCGCTCAAGGGTCGTCCGCCGCTGGCGTTCCCGGAAGAACCGCCGCATCCGCAGTGGCAGCCGCACCAGCGCTGGCTGCGGCCGGTGGCCGGCGGCCGCCGTGGCATCGTGGCGCTGACCGGGGGGCTGCTGTTCGGCATTGCCTGGCTGGTGGTGCGTGCCTGGCGTGGACTGGTCAAGGTGATCGGGCCGGTGATGCGCAAGGCCAGTGACCTGGCGATGGCACCGTATGCCCGCGCCGAACGCGGTTACCTGAAGCTGCTGCCCAGCGCGTTGCGCCATCCGGGTCTGGTGCTGGGCACGGCGACGGTTGCCTTCGTGCTGGCCCTGGCGGTGGTGCCGATGCTGGGTGCGGACCTGATCCCGCAGCTGGCGCAGGACCGCTTCGAAATGACTGCCAAGCTGCCGGCCGGCACGCCGCTGCGTCGCACCGATGCGCTGGTGCGCGAGCTGCAGCTGGCCCATGCCGGCGACGAACAGATCGCCTCGCTGTACGGCGTCAGTGGCAGTGGCACCCGGCTGGATGCCAACCCGACCGAGAGCGGCGAGAACATCGGCAAGCTGACCGTGGTCATGTCCGGGGGCGGCAATGCGAAGCAGGAAGCGGCGATCACCGAGCGCCTGCGCGCGAGCATGCAGCAGTATCCCGGCGTGCAGGTGGACTTTGCCCGCCCGGCGCTCTTCAGCTTCTCCACGCCGCTGGAAGTGGAGCTGCGCGGCCAGGACATGGAAACCCTGGAGCGTGCCGGCCAGCGGCTGGCGACGATGCTGCGCGCCAATCCGCACTACGCCGACGTCAAGTCGACCGTGGAAGAGGGCTTCCCGGAAGTGCAGATCCGCTTCGACCAGGAACGCGCAGGCGCGCTCGGCCTGACCACGCGGCAGATCGCCGACGTGGTGGTCAAGAAGGTGCGCGGTGACGTGGCCACCCGCTACAGCTTCCGCGACCGCAAGATCGACGTGCTGGTGCGCGCCCAGGAAAGCGACCGCGCCAGCGTGGACGACATCCGCCGGCTGATCGTCAACCCGGGCAGCACGCGGCCGGTGACGCTGGATGCAGTGGCCGAGGTGGTTGCCACCACCGGTCCGTCGGAGATCCATCGCGCCGACCAGACCCGGGTCGCCGTGGTCTCGGCCAACCTGCGCGACATCGACCTGGGCACCGCGGTGCGCGAGGTCGAGCAGATGGTGGCGCGCGAGCCGCTGGGCGCCGGCGTCGGCATGCACATCGGCGGGCAGGGCGAGGAACTGGCCGAGTCGGCCAAGTCGCTGGTGTTTGCCTTCGCGCTGGCGATCTTCCTGGTCTACCTGGTGATGGCCTCGCAGTTCGAATCGCTGCTGCACCCGTTCGTCATCCTGTTCACCATCCCGCTGGCACTGGTCGGCGCGATCCTGGCGCTGATGCTGACCGGCAAGCCGATCTCGGTGGTGGTGTTCATCGGCCTGATCCTGCTGGTGGGCCTGGTGACCAAGAACGCGATCATCCTGATCGACAAGGTCAACCAGCTGCGCGAGGCCGGGGTGGCCAAGCACGAGGCACTGGTGGAGGGAGCGCGCTCGCGCCTGCGGCCGATCATCATGACCACGCTGTGCACGCTGTTCGGCTTCCTGCCGCTGGCGGTGGCGATGGGCGAGGGCGCGGAGGTGCGCTCCCCGATGGCGATCACCGTGATCGGCGGCCTGCTGGTGTCCACCCTGCTGACCCTGGTGGTGATCCCGGTGGTGTACGACCGCATGGATCGCCGCAGCGATGCCTACTACCTGGAACGCGGCCGCCGTATGCGCGCCGCGCACGGCCACGCTGATGGCGCCGGCGACGAACCGGCACTGGAGTCCGCATGAGCGTTGCAGCCTTCAGCATCCGCCGTCCCGTCACCACCATCATGTGCTTCGTGTCGCTGGTGGTGGTGGGGCTGATCGCGGCCTTCCGCCTGCCGCTGGAAGCGCTGCCGGACATCTCCGCGCCGTTCCTGTTCGTGCAGATGCCCTACACCGGCTCCACGCCGGAGGAAGTGGAGCGCAACCTGATCCGGCCGACCGAGGAAGCACTGGCGACGATGACGGGGATCAAGCGCATGCGCTCCTCGGCCACCGCCGAGGGCGCCAGCATCTTCATCGAGTTCTCCGACTGGGATCGGGACATCGCCATCGCCGCCTCGGATGCGCGCGAGCGCATCGACGCCATCCGCAGCGAGCTGCCCGACGACCTGCAGCGATACAACGTGTTCAAGTGGTCCAGCAGCGATGAACCGGTGCTCAAGGTGCGCCTGGCCAGTGAGGCGGACCTGACCGGTTCGTACGACATGATCGACCGCGAGTTCAAGCGGCGGCTGGAGCGGATTCCGGGCGTGGCGCGGGTGACGATCTCCGGCGCGCCGCCGAACGAGGTCGAGATCGCGGTGATCCCCGACCGCCTGACCGCGCACAACCTGCAGCTCAACGAGCTGAACGAGCGCCTGGCCGCACTGAACTTCTCGGTGTCGGCCGGCGAGATCGACGACAACGGGCGGCGCATCCGCGTGCAGCCGGTGGGCGAGCTCAGCGACCTGCAGCAGCTGCGCGAGCTGGTGATCGACAACCGCGGCCTGCGCCTGGGCGACATCGCCGAGATCCGGCTCAAGCCCACGCGCATGAACTACGGCCGCCGCCTGGACGGCAACCCGGCCATCGGCCTGGACATATACAAGGAACGCAGTGCCAACCTGGTGGAAGTCTCGCGTGCAGCGCTGGCCGAGGTGGAAGCCATCCGCAAGCAGCCTTCGCTGAGCGACGTGCAGGTCAAGGTCATTGCCAACCAGGGCGAGACCGTGACCTCCTCGCTGCTGGAGCTGGCCGAGGCAGGCGCGGTCGGCCTGCTGCTGTCGGTCACGGTGCTGTTCTTCTTCCTGCGCCACTGGCCGTCCACGCTGATGGTGACGCTGGCCATCCCGATCTGCTTCACCATCACCCTGGGCTTCATGTATTTCGCCGGGGTCACGCTCAACATCCTGACGATGATGGGCCTGCTGCTGGCCGTGGGCATGCTGGTGGACAACGCCGTGGTGGTGGTGGAGAGCATCTACCAGGAACGCGAGCGCATGCCCAACCAGCCCAGGCTGGCCTCGCTGGTGGGTACCCGCAACGTGGCCATCGCGCTGAGCGCCGGCACGCTGTGCCACTGCATCGTGTTCGTGCCCAACCTGTTCGGCGAGACCAACAACATCAGCATCTTCATGGCGCAGATCGCGATCACCATCTCGGTATCGCTGCTGGCCTCGTGGCTGGTGGCGGTAAGCCTGATCCCGATGCTGTCCGCGCGCATGCAGACGCCGACCCTGGCGACGTCCTCCACCGGCCTCATCGCCCGGGTGCAGCGGCGCTATGCCGGCTTCCTGCGCTGGACGCTGGAGCATCGCGGCTGGTCGGTCACCGGCATCGTGGTGGTGATCGCGGTCAGCCTGGTGCCGATGAAGCTGACCAGAATCGACATGTTCGGCGGCGAAGGCGGCAACGAAGCCTACGTCCAGTACCAGTGGAAGGGTTCCTACACCCGCGAGCAGCTGTCGGCCGAGGTGGCCAAGGTCGAGGACTACTTGGACCGCAACCGCGAGCGTTTCCACATCACCCAGACCTACTCGTTCTTCAGCGAGCAGGAGGGCAGCATGACCGTGATCACCTTCGATCCGGAACATGCCAAGCAGCTGACCTCGCTGCAGGAACAGATCCGCAACGAGATGCCGAAGTCGGCACGGGTGACCTACAGCATCGGCAACCAGGGCGACGACCAGGGCGGCAGCCAGAGCGTGCAGGTGCAGCTGGTCGGCGACTCCACCCAGGTGCTGCAGCAGATGGCCGACGACGTAGTGCCGCTGCTGACGCGGCGCAAGGAGCTGCGCGACGTACGCGTGGACGCCGGCGACCGCAGCAGCGAGCTGGCGGTGCGGGTGGATCGCGAGCGGGCCGCGGCGTTCGGCTTCAGTGCCGAGCAGGTGGCCAGCTTCGTCGGCCTGGCCCTGCGTGGCGCGCCGCTGCGCGAGTTCCGCCGCGGCGATTCGGAAGTCCCGGTGTGGGTGCGCTTCGAAGGGGCCGAGCAGAGCAGCCCGGAAGAACTGTCCAGCTTCACCGTGCGGGCCAAGGATGGCCGGACCGTGCCGCTGCTGAGCCTGGTGGACGTGGCGATCAGGCCCTCGGCCACGCAGATTTCGCGCACCAACCGCCAGACCACGCTGACCATCAAGGCCAACCTGGCCGAGAAGGTGACCATGCCCGAGGCGCGCAAGGCGATGGAGGAGACGCTCAAGCCGATGAGCTTCCCGGCCGGCTACGGCTACACCTTCGACGGCGGCAACTACCAGAACGACAACGAGGCGATGGCGCAGATGATGTTCAACCTGCTCATCGCGCTGGTGATGATCTACGTGGTGATGGCCGCGGTGTTCGAATCGCTGCTGTTCCCGGCGGCGATCATGAGCGGCGTGCTGTTCTCGATCTTCGGCGTGTTCTGGCTGTTCTGGATCACCGGCACCTCGTTCGGGATCATGTCCTTCATCGGCATCCTGGTGCTGATGGGCGTGGTGGTGAACAACGGCATCGTCATGATCGAGCACATCAACAACCTGCGCCGGCGCGGCATGGGTCGCACCGAGGCGCTGGTGGAAGGTTCACGCGAGCGCCTGCGGCCGATCATGATGACCATGGGCACGGCGATCCTGGCGATGGTGCCGATCTCGCTGACCGACACGCAGATGTTCGGCGACGGCCCGCCGTACTTCCCGATGGCCCGCGCGATTGCCGGCGGCCTGGCGTTCTCCACCGTGGTCAGCCTGCTGTTCCTGCCGACGATCTACGCGATCCTGGACGACCTCAGCAACGGCATGTCCCGCCTGGTGCGCCGCGCACGCGGCCGCCCGGTGGCCGCAGCGGAGCTGGCCGGCTGAAACCAGGATGGGCGCGGCGGCCAACGCTGCGCTCATTCATGAGCAAACGGTGGACAGGTGCGGCACGGCGCTCGCTTCCAGCGGCGGTGCCGCCCCCTATGGGCGACAACGGGTTGTACAGGACGTTCTTCGGCCGGATCGGATTCCGGGCTGTAGGGGGCTGTTCGCAGTGCGATGCGGCTTTCTCTCACGTAGCGGGCCGTTCGACCCGGCGGCGCGGTCGCCCGTGTCTGGAGGAGCGGGACGCGGACGCCAGATTCTGTGGGTCCGGCCAGGCGCCGTGCGGTCACGGCAACCCAGTCTGCGTGACCGCAGTCAGCCGGCCAGCTTGCCGTAGACGGTGAAGCCGGTAAGCCACAGGCCCAGCATGCTGCCCAGATTGGTCAGCATGAAGGTGAGCACCACCCGGGTGACGCGATTGCGGTACCAGCCCTTGAGCGTCTGCGCATCGTCGCGCAGCTGCAGGAAGTCGTGGTAGGCCGGTTTGCGCAGGCGCGTTTCCACCAGTGCGGCGAAGGCGCCGGTCGGGATGCTGAGGCGGAACGGCTTGAACGGCGCCACCGCGATGGCGGTAAGGATGCTCAAGGGATGGCCTCCTGCCAGGAGGCAACCCAGACCGGCCAGTCCACCGGTGAACATCGCCCAGGTGGCCAGCATCTCACCACCCATTCCCAGGCCGCCACGCCAGAAGCCGATGCCGATGCCGGCCAGCACGATCGCCAGGATGCCCAGGGTGATCCAGGGGATGTTGCGCTTGCTGGCGACTTCTTCCAGCTGCTGCCGCAACGGTCCCGGCGCTTCGATATCGTCTTCCAGGTGCCGGGCCAGACCCGCCAGATGGCCTGCACCGACCACCGCGAGGACTTCGCGCTGGGCGGGGTTGTGCTCCTCGCGCAGGCGCGTGGCCATGTACTGGTCGCGCTCGCCAATGATGGTCTCGTACAGGGCCGGGCTCTCGCTGGCGAATTCGCCGAAGCTGGCCTCGAGCATGTCGCCCTGCTTGAGCTTTTCGATCTCGTCCTCGCCGACATCCTCGGAGGCAAACAGTCCGCCGGCCAGGCCGGCAACCAGTTTCAGCTTGCCGAAGAAGCCGAGCCTCCGCGACGCGCGCTTGAAGGTCAGCCCGACCTCGCGGTCGATCAGGTGCACCGGCAGGCCGCGTTCATTGGCCAGCGATACGGCGCGCTTGAGCTCGGCGCCCGGCTCGATGCCGAGCTGCTCGGCCAGCCGGCGCTGGTAGGCGGCAAGGGCGAGGTTGGCGGCAAACAGCGCGACGCGGCCGCTGCGGATCACCTGCACCAGGTCGAGCTTGGCCAGCGTGTCCGGGTCGTTCAGTGCCTGCAGGCGCTGCGGATCAAGCTCGACCGCCACGGCGTCGAAACGGCCGCTGTCGATCGCCGCTTCCACCGCCTGCACGCTGGCATGGGAGACGTGGGCCGTGCCCAGCAGGGTGTAGCGCACGCCATCGCGCTCGACCACGCGCACCGGCTGGCCGGCAAACAGTTCTTCGCCGGACGCCGGCTGCATGTCACTCATGGGGGTTACTCATTGGTTGGAGCGCTGTCGGCACCCTCGCCGAGCGCGCGCTGCATCTGCACCGTGTCCAGCCAGCGGCCGTGCTTGCGGCCCAGGCCCTTGAACACACCGACGAGGTGGAAGCCGAAGCGCTCGTGCAGCCTGATCGAGGCGGTGTTGGAGGGCTCGCCGATCACCGCCACCATCTGCCGGTAGCCGCGTGCGGTGCAGGCATCGATCAGCGCCTGCATCAGCGCGCTGCCCACGCCCTTGCCCTGGAAGCGGGCGTCGACGTAGACCGAGTTCTCCACGGTCCACTGGTAGGCGATGCGGGTGCGGTAGGAACCGGCGTAGGCATAACCCGCCAGTTGCCCCTCGACCTCGGCGACGATGTAGGGAAACCCCGAGCCGGTGATGGCCTGCATCCGCCGCAGCATCTCCGCCTCGTCCGGCACCTCGTACTCGTAGGTGTTGACCAGGTCCCGCACCTCCACCGCGTAGATCGCGTCGATGGCGGGGATGTCGTCGGGCGTGGCGTCGCGGATGTGCACGGCCATCGGGAGTTCTCAGTCGATGTAGCGCTTGAGCAGGTCGCCGTAGGCGTCGATGCGGCGGTCGCGCAGGAACGGCCAGATGCGGCGCACGTGCTCGCTGCGCTGCAGGTCGACCTCGCACACCAGCACGGTCGGTTCGGTGCCGGCTTCGGCGATGAACTCGCCCTGCGGGCCCAGCACGTGGCTGTTGCCCCAGAACTGGATGCCCGAGGCGCCCAGCGGCGAGGGCTCATGGCCGACGCGGTTGCACGACAGCACCGGCAGGCCGTTGGCTACGGCGTGGCCGCGGTGGCTCAGCACCCAGGCATCGCGCTGGCGGGTCTTCTCATCGTCAGCATCATCCGGATCCCAGCCGATGGCGGTCGGGTACAGCAGCAGCTCGGCGCCGGCCAGCGCCATCAGGCGCGCCGCTTCCGGGTACCACTGGTCCCAGCACACCAGCACGCCAAGGCGGCCGACCGAGGTGTCGATCGGCTTGAAGCCGATGTCGCCCGGGGTGAAGTAGAACTTCTCGTAGAAGCCCGGGTCGTCGGGGATGTGCATCTTGCGGTACTTGCCCAGCAGGGTGCCGTCCTTCTCGAACACCACGGCGGTGTTGTGGTACAGGCCGGCGGCGCGGCGCTCGAACAGGGAGGCCACGATCACCACGCCGTGCTTCTTCGCCAGCGCGCCCAGACGTTCGGTGCTGGGGCCGGGAATCGGCTCGGCCAGGTCGAATTCGCCTACCGATTCGTGCTGGCAGAAATAGGCGCCGTTGTGCAGCTCCTGCAGCAGGACCAGCTTCGCACCCTGTGCGGCGGCCTCGGCAACGCGCGATTCGATGACGGCCAGGTTGGCCTCGGCATCGCCGTGGTTGATTTCCTGGATCAAGGCGACGGATAGGGTTTTGCTGCTCATCCGGTGGCGGGTCCTGCAGGGAAAGGAGGGATGTTATCGCGTGCGGTGCGCACTCACTGTGTTGCCCGCTGAACGGGTCGCGGGCGACGGGGGAGTGCAGGGCAGGGTGAACTCGGCTTGCGTCCGCCCGCTTGCTCAACGGGCCAGCAGACCCGCCGGGAGCTGCATGGTGATGCAGTGCAGACTGCCGTTCTGCCAGATCAGCGACCGGCAGGGCACCTGCACGATCTCGCGGTCGGGGAAGGCCTGGGCCAGCACATCGCGGGCCGCATCATCGGCGGCATCGCCGTAGGCCGGCATCAGCACCGCGCCGTTGATGATCAGGAAGTTCGCGTACGAGGCCGCCAGGCGGCGGCCCTCATCGAGCACCGGCTGCGGCCACGGCAGCGGGAACAGGCGGTACGGGCGGCCGTCGCGGGTGCGCAGGGCCGCCAGCTCGCGGCCCATCGCCTGCAGCCCGTCGTAATGCGAGTCGCTGGCGTCATCGCAGGCCTGGTAGACGATGCTGTCAGGCGAAGCGAAGCGGGCCAGGGTATCGACGTGGGCGTCGGTGTCGTCGCCTTCCAGGTGGCCGTTGTCCAGCCACAACACGCGCTGCTGCACCAGCCAGCGGGCCATGTCGTACTCGAGCGATTCGCGCGAGCGCTGCGGATGGCGTTCGTGCAGGCACTGCCAGGTGGTCAGCAGGGTGCCTTCGCCGTCGGTGTCGATGGCACCGCCTTCGAGTGCGAACGGGATGCTTTCCACATCGGTAGTGCCGGCAAACACGCCGCTGGCATGCAGCACGCCGACCAGCTGGTCATCGCGGCTGGCCTCGAACTTGCCGCCCCAGCCGGTGAAGCGGAAATCCAGCAGACGGAAGCCGCCATCGCCGCGCTTGAGCGTGATCGGGCCGGAATCGCGCAACCAGGTGTCGTCGTATTCGGCAGTGACGAAATGCACGCGTTCCATGTCCACGCGGTTGGAGCGCAGGCGCATCTCCGCGTAGGTTTCCAGGTCGTCATCGGCCACGCAGACCAGCACCGGCTGGAAGCGGGTGATGGCCGCGACCAGGGCGATGTAGGTTTCCTCGACCTCGGCCAGGCGCTCGGCCCAGTCGGTCTCGGCATGGGGCCAGGCAATCAGCACGGCAGACTGGGATTCCCATTCGGCCGGAAAACGGAGCGTGTCGTTCATTTTCACCAGATTGGATGTCGCGCGCCGGGGCGCGCGGCGGGGGAATGGGAGCGCGTGGGGCTCCCCGGGTCCGGGTCAGCGGATCGGCGGCTTCGGACCGACTTCTTCCGGGCTGGCCTGGTTGGCCACCACGTCGATCACGCGCTGCTTCTCGAAGTAGACGGTAAAGGCCGGGTAGACCCAGCGATGGATCGTCGGCCACTGGCGCTTCTGGCCGCCACGTGGCTCCAGCCGCTGCGTCGGGGCGCCAAAGGTCGCTTCGACCTGGCCCATGGTCTGGCCGCGGGCGGGAAGGGCAACTGCCGGCTTTTCCTTGCTGCGGTCGATCAGCAAGGTGTCGGCTTGGGCGGCGGTGCTGGCACCCAGCAGGGCGATCAGCGGCAGGGCATACAGGAAACGCTTCATGGTCACTACTCCCCAGTGCACGAATTGGCGATTGCGGAAGAATACGCCAACAAAAAACCGCCCGGAGGCGGCTTTCTGTCAGAAGCTCTGGAGCCCTTGGGATCCAGTGGCGGCCGGTCGGCCGACCAGGCTCAGCGCTGACGAGCCTTGAAGCGCGGGTTCGACTTGCAGATCACGAAGATCTTGCCGCGACGACGAACGACCTTGCAGTCGCGGTGACGGGCCTTCGCCGACTTCAGGGAGGACAGGACTTTCATGGCATACCTCGGCGTAAACGTTGGAATTCTCAGGGAGCGTTGCCGCAGGATGCAGGTTGACGCTCGTTCAAGCCCGCCATTCTACCCGGCTTTTCGCCGTGCTTTCAACTGCTTGCGCACAGGGATCCAGGGAGCGGTTGCCGGGAGGGGCTAGAATGGCCGTACCCCACAGCAAGGAAACCCATGTCCCAGCTTCCTCCCGTACTCACCATCGACGGCCCGTCCGGGGCCGGCAAGGGTACCGTAAGCCGCATCGTGTCGCGCCGCCTGGGCTGGCATTACCTTGATTCCGGTGCGCTGTACCGGGCGGTGGGAGTGGCGGCAAGCTGGGCCAACCTGGACATGTCCGATGCCGCGGCGCTGGTGCGCTGCACCTTCGACACCAAGGTGGACTTCGTCGAGGGCGAGCAGGGCCTGCGGGTCCTGGTCAACGGCGTGGATGCCACCGATGAGCTGCGGCTGGAAACGGCCGGCGCCGTCGCATCGGCCATTGCGCCGATCCCCGAGGTGCGTGCCGCGCTCAAGGAGCGGCAGCGCGCATTCAGGCGCGAACCGGGCTTGGTGGCCGACGGCCGCGACATGGGCACGGTGATCTTCCCGGACGCGCCGTACAAGGTGTTCCTGACCGCCAGTGCCGAGGAGCGCGCCCAGCGCAGGCATAAGCAGTTGAAAGACAAGGGGGTTTCGGTTAACTTTGACGACCTCCTGCGCGAGATCATGGCCCGCGACGCCCGTGATGCACAGCGCACAGTGGCGCCCCTGAAGCCGGCAGACGATGCCGTCCTCATCGACACCAGTGGTATCGGCATCGACGAAGTCGTTGCCAGGGTGCTGGATCTGATCCCGACTTCGGGTGCCTGATCCATCCTGCAGGAGAGCCTCCGGAACACTGGAGTGCGTCGCGTAACGCAAGGCAACAAAGGCTCCGTCGCGCAATGATGCGTGGCGGATTTTTCCAATCCACACACGACCTGCTTTACCGGGGTCGACCAACAGGCGGGCGGTACGCATTCCACGAGGGAGCGACCGACCCATGTGTTCAACAGAGTAAATCTAATGACCGAATCTTTTGCCGAACTGTTTGAAGCCAGCCAAGCCAACCTGGCCAAGCTGAAGCCCGGCGCCATCGTCGTCGGCACCGTCGTGGAAGTCCGCGGCGACGTCGTCGTCATCAACGCCGGCCTGAAGTCCGAAGGCATCGTGCCGATCGAACAGTTCCGTAACGACGCTGGCGAGATCGACGTCGCCGAAGGCGACCAGGTCAAGGTCGCCCTTGACTCGATCGAGAACGGTTTCGGCGAAACCGTCCTGTCGCGCGAGAAGGCCAAGCGCGCGATGGTGTGGGACGAGCTGGAAGAAGCGTTGGAAAAGAACGAAACCATCACCGGCCGCATCAGCGGCAAGGTCAAGGGTGGTTTCACCGTCGACATCAAGGATGTCCGGGCGTTCCTGCCGGGTTCGCTGGTCGATGTGCGCCCGGTGCGCGACCCGGCCTACCTGGAAGGCAAGGAGCTGGAGTTCAAGCTCATCAAGCTGGACCGCAAGCGCAACAACGTCGTGGTCTCGCGCCGCGCTGTCGTCGAGAGCGAGCACTCGGAAGAGCGCGAGCAGCTGATGGACAAGCTGGTCGAGGGCGCCATCCTGAAGGGTGTCGTCAAGAACCTGACCGATTACGGCGCGTTCGTGGACCTGGGTGGCATCGATGGCCTGCTGCACATCACCGACATGGCGTGGAAGCGCGTGCGCCATCCGTCCGAAGTCGTCAACGTCGGCGACGAGCTGGACGTGCGCGTGCTGAAGTTCGACCGTGAGCGCAACCGCGTCTCGCTGGGCCTGAAGCAGCTGGGCGAGGATCCGTGGGACAACATCGCCCGTCGTTACCCGGCCAACAGCCGCGTGTTCGGCAAGGTCTCCAACGTCACCGATTATGGCGCGTTCGTCGAGATCGAGCCGGGCGTCGAAGGCCTGGTGCACGTGTCCGAGATGGACTGGACCAACAAGAACGTCAACCCGTCCAAGGTTGTGCAGGTGGGTGACGAAGTCGAAGTGATGGTGCTGGACGTCGACGAAGAGCGTCGCCGCATCTCGCTGGGCATGAAGCAGGTTGCCGCCAACCCGTGGGAAACCTTCGCTGCGATCCACAAGAAGGGCGACAAGGTGTCGGGCCAGATCAAGTCGATCACCGACTTCGGCATCTTCATCGGCCTGGACGGCGGCATCGACGGCCTGGTCCATCTGTCCGACATCAGCTGGAACACCACCGGCGAAGACGTCGTGCGCAACTTCAAGAAGGGCGACACCCTGGATGCGGTCGTGCTGGCCGTTGATCCGGAGCGTGAGCGCATCTCGCTGGGCGTCAAGCAGCTGGAGCAGGATCCGTTCGGCCAGTACATGGCCGCCAACCCGAAGGGCACCAAGGTCGAAGGCACCGTCAAGGAAGTGGACGCCAAGGGCGCCGTGATCGAGCTGGCCGATGGCATCGAAGGCTACGTCGCTGCCCGCGACATCGCCTACGAGCGCGTCGACGATGCCTCGCAGCACCTGAAGGTCGGCGACAAGATCGAAGCCAAGTTCGTGGGCATGGACCGCAAGGGCCGTACCCTGCAGCTGTCGATCAAGGCCAAGGATGAAGCCGAGACCGCGGAGGCCTTGGCCGAGTTCAACAAGACCTCGACCGAAGCCGCTACCGGTACCACCAGCCTGGGTGCGCTGCTGCGTGCGCAGCTGAACGGCAACAAGTCCGAGTAATCGGCCTTTCGCTGTAGTTGTTTTGCCTGAGCGGCCCGGACCCTGTCCGGGCCGCTTCAGGGTTGGAGTCCAGGAAGAGCCCAATGACCAAATCCGAGCTGATCGAAATCCTGGCGCGCCGACAGGCGCATCTGAAGTCGGACGATGTCGATCTGGCCGTGAAGTCGTTGCTGGAGATGATGGGTGGCGCGCTGTCCGGCGGCGACCGCATCGAGATCCGTGGATTCGGCAGTTTTTCGCTGCATTACCGTCCGCCGCGGCTGGGTCGCAATCCCAAGACCGGTGAGTCGGTCGCGCTGCCGGGCAAGCATGTCCCGCATTTCAAGCCTGGCAAGGAATTGCGCGAACGCGTCAGCGACGTGGTTCCGCTGGAAGAAGACCAAGGCTGATCCAGCAGGGCACCAGACGGTGTTTCCCTGGTCGGATAAGCTTCCCGCTTCCGAACTGGAGTTTCCGCATGAAGGTCGTGCGCCTTTTGATATTGCTGGCCGTGCTGGTAGGCGGGCTGGTCGTCGGCTCGCTCAATTCCGACAGCATCGAGGTCAGTCTCGGCTTCTGGGCGCTGCGCACCACGTCGGGTATCGCCATTATCGTTTCCCTGGTGCTGGGCACCCTGCTGGGTGGTGCACTGGTGGCCGCAGGAGTGGTCATTCCGCTTTACGCACGTCTGCGTCGCGCCAACAAGGCGCTGCAGGTCCGCGACCAGGCGCAGGTTGCCGCTCCCATCCCCAATCCTTTTGACGGACATTGATCGCCGATGGAATTCGTTTCCGAGTGGTTCTGGTTTTTCCTGTTCCTGCCGCTGGCGGCGCTGAGCGGCTGGGTCATCGGTCGTCGTGGCGGGCAGCGTCATGGCGATACCCAGGTCAGCCGGCTGTCGGGTACTTATTTCCGTGGCCTGAACTACCTTCTCAACGAGCAGCCTGACAAGGCCATCGAGCTGTTCCTGCACATCGCCGAACTGGACAAGGAGACCTTCGAGACGCAGCTTGCGCTCGGCCACCTGTTCCGTCGCCGCGGTGAGGTCGACCGTGCCATCCGCCTGCACCAGGGGCTGGTGGGGCGCATGGACCTCAGTGACGCCCAGCGCGTACAGGCCCTGCTTGCACTGGGCGAGGACTACATGAAGTCCGGCCTGCTGGATCGTGCCGAGACGGTGTTCACCGACCTGGCGCAGATCGACCAGCGCGCCCCGCAGGCGCTCAAGCACCTGATCGGTATCTACCAGGCCGAGCGCGACTGGGAGAAGGCAATCGACAACGCCACCCGGTACGAGGAAGTCACCGGCGAGCCAATGGGCAAGCTGATTGGCCAGTTCGAATGCGAACTGGCCGAGCGCCTGCGCAGCGCGGGCGAGATCGAGCAGGCCAGGGCGGCCATCGCCCGCGCCTACGCGGCCGATGCGATGTCCGTGCGCGCGGGCATCCTGGAAGGGCGCCTGGAAGCGGACGCCGGCAATGCCGAGGCCTCCGTGCGCGCGTTCGAACGGGCCGCCCGCAACGATCCGGATTACCTGCCCGAGATCCTGCCCAAGCTGCTGGAGAACTACCGCAAGGTCGGCGACATCGCCGGTGCGCGGGCGTTCCTGTCGGAAATGACCGAACATTACCGTGGCATTGCCCCGGTACTGGCGCTGGCCCGGCTGATGGAGGAGCAGGAAGGTGTCGCCCCGGCGCGCGCCTATCTGGGGGCCCAGCTCAAGGATCGTCCCTCTGTTCGGGGCGAGTCCGCCCTGATCGACCTGACCCTGGCCGAGGGCGCCGACCCGACTGCCACGCTGCATGACCTCAAGCACATCACCGACCAGCTGCTGGTGCGCAACCCGGCCTATCGCTGCACGCGCTGCGGCTTTGGTGCCCGCACCCATCACTGGCAGTGCCCGAGCTGCAAGGAGTGGGGCTCGGTCAAGCCCCTGCTCAATTTCGCGGTTCTGTGATGCCGCTGGCGTTGGTATTGTCGGGGGCCGTCTTGGCCGCCTCGCTGTTCACCTTCCTTGCGCGACATTACGCGCTGCGCCGTAATCTGCTGGACCACCCGGATGATCGGCGCAGCCACGTGATTGCGACTCCTCGGGGAGGGGGCGTGGCGATCGTCTTGGTCCTGTTGATGGCCAGTGCGGCCGCAGCCTGCATCTGGCCGGCTCAAGCCCTTTACGCGGGTGGCTTCTCCGTGGGCCTAGCGATGGTGGCGGGTATCGGCTGGTGGGATGATCATCGGCCCCTTCCTGCAATGTTGAGGTTGGCTGTGCACGCTTCAGCCTCGGCGCTGCTTGCGCTGATGCTCTGGCGAGCCGGCGCGGGGCCGTTCCATGCGGTGCTCGTGGCGGTGTTTACAGCCTCGCTGATCAACATCTGGAATTTCATGGATGGGATCAATGGCCTAGCGGTGACCCAGGCGATCCTTGTCGCCACCGCCCTGGCCTTGGCGCTACCGGTCGGCCTTGCTTGGATCGGCTGGATACTCGCCGCAGCGTGCCTGGGTTTCTTGCCATTCAACTTTCCCAAAGCACGGATATTCCTCGGGGACGTGGGAAGCGGCGCCTTGGGCTATGCCCTTGCGGCTCTCTTGGCGCTCACGACCCTGACCACGGAGCTCAACTGGCTGGTGCTAGTGATGCCGATGACGGCATTTCTTGTGGACGCCAGCTTCACGCTGATGTCCCGCATGCTTTCCGGCAAGCGATGGATGGAAGCGCATCGCGAACATCTTTACCAACGACTTGTTCAAGTTGGTTCAAGCCATGCCGTTATAACTTCGGCATATGCTGTATTCAGTGTCGCTAGCGTTACAATCGCTGGATTCTTGGTGGCATACCGTCCGCCTGTGGCATTTGCCACGCTGGCGGCGGCTGCATGGATAGCAGTGGCCACCGTCCTGTGGTGGGTCATGCGCAGGAATCTTGAATCAAAGGGAAGTACTCCATGAGTTTCCGGGAACGTATCAGGGCAACCGCCCCCCGCATGGCTATCGTGCTGCATGACCTGACGATGGTCTGGGCATGCTGGCAACTGCTGCATGCCGGACGTTTCGCCCTGATGCCGGCCGCCCCAGCGCTGCCGCTGATGAACATCGACACCCTCATCGTGCTCGCCGTTCAGGGCATTGTTTTTTGGCGGGTGGGGTTGTACCGCGGCCTGTGGCGTTTCGCCAGCGTCGCGGACCTGATGAACATCTTTAAAGCCAGCTTCATTGGCTTGGTGGCCATCGTTCTTGCGCTGGCCTACAAGCGTTTCGACGGGGTGCCGCTTTCAGTGCTTGTGATGTACCCGTTCGCCTTGTCGGCGTTGCTCGGTACGCCAAGGCTGCTGTACCGGGCCTGGAAGGATCACGAGTCGCTGCAGAACAATATCGGGGCGCAGCGGGTTTTGATCCTCGGGGCTGGACAGGCTGCAGAGGCGCTTGTACGCGACCTGCGCCGGTCCGGGAACTACCAACCAGTGGGTTTCCTTGACGATTCCCCACACCTGCACGGAGCCAAGCTCCAAGGGCTGCCGATCCTTGGCACGTTGGATGACGCGGGATTGGTTGCGCGCGAGACCGCGGCGAAATTGCTGGTGATCGCGATCCCCACCCTAGATGCCATTGGGATGCAGCGGGTAGTGGGTATTTGCGAAAGTACCGGACTCCCGTTCCGCACGGTCCCGAAGCTGCATGACATCCTTGAGGGCCACTCGCTTCCGGGCGAACTGAAGGAAGTCGCCATCGAGGATCTGCTCGGCCGCAAGCCCATCATGCCGGACTGGACCCTGATCCGTGGGTGGCTGGGCGGTCGCACTGTCCTGATCACCGGCGCCGGCGGCTCGATCGGCTCGGAACTGTGCAGGCAGTGCGCTCGTCACGGTGCCGGGCGATTGATGCTTATCGAGATCAGCGAGTTCCTTCTGCTCAAGATCCATGGCGAGCTGAAGCGCAGTTTCCCTGACCTGCAGGTCGATTGCGTGCTCGGCGATTGTGGCGATCCTGCCCTTGTCCAGCATGCACTGAAGCAGTCGCGTCCCGATGCGGTCTTCCACGCCGCGGCCTACAAGCAGGTACCGTTGCTGGAAAGCCAACTGCGCGCGGCAGTCAAGAACAACATTCTGGCAACGGAAACCGTGGCGCGCTCCTGCGCGGAGGCGGGAGTGGCCAGCGTGGTCTTCATTTCTACCGACAAGGCCGTTGAACCGGCCAATGCACTGGGTGCAACCAAGCGCTATGCGGAGATGATCTGCCAGGCGTTGGACCAGAAGGCGAGTGCCACCCGTTTCGTTGCGGTGCGTTTTGGCAACGTGCTGGACTCCGCGGGCTCAGTGGTGCCGCTTTTCCGTGAGCAGATACTCAGGGGCGGGCCGGTGACGGTTACCGATCCCGAAGTATCGCGCTTCTTCATGACCATCCCCGAGGCATGCCAGCTGATCCTCCAGGCTGCAGCGTCTGCCTCCCGTGGCGCGGTCTATACCCTGGACATGGGCGAGCCGGTGCCGATCCGCGTGCTCGCCGAACAAATGATCCGCTTGGCGGGAAAGCAGCCGGGCCGGGACATTTCTATCATCTACACCGGATTGCGCCCGGGCGAGAAGTTGCACGAAACGCTCTTCTACCCGGACGAGGACTATCGGCCAACCGCCCATCCCAAGATACTGGAGGCGGGAGCGCGGGCATTCTCCCGGGATCTGGTGCTGACCAACCTTCCGAAGCTGCGCGAGGCGGTGGCGACCTACGACATCCAGGCCATGAGCTCGATCCTGTTTGCCACGATGCCGGAGTTCCATCCGGTGTCACATGTCGGGGACGATCGTTCGGCTACTGTGGTTCCCTTTCCTGCACGAGAAGCGAAGAGGATTTAGAACGCATGCGAGTCCGTAAAGCAGTATTTCCTGTCGCGGGGCTGGGCACCCGGTTCCTGCCCGCGACCAAGACCGTCCCCAAGGAAATGCTGCCGATCATTGATCGGCCGTTGATCCAGTACGCGGTGGATGAGGCGATCGAAGCAGGATGCGACACCCTGATCTTCATTACCAACCGCTACAAGCATGCGGTCGCCGATTATTTCGATAAGGCCTACGAGCTCGAGCAGAAGCTGGAGAAGGCCGGCAAGCAGGAACAGCTTGACCTGATCCGCGATGTACTGCCGAAGGGCGTGCGTGCGGTTTTCGTCACCCAGGCCGAGGCGCTGGGCCTGGGCCACGCCGTGCTGTGCGCGAAGTCGATCGTGGGCGACGAGCCGTTCGCCGTGCTGCTGCCCGACGACCTGATCTGGAACCGTGGCGACGGCGCGCTCAAGCAGATGGCGGACGTCAACGAGGCGACGGGTGCAAGCGTCATCGCCGTCGAAGACGTGCCCCATGACAAGACCGCCAGCTACGGCATCGTGGCGACCGACGCGTTTGACGGCCGCAAGGGGCGCATCTCCGGGATCGTCGAGAAGCCCAAGCCGGAAGATGCCCCGAGTGACCTGGCCGTGGTCGGTCGCTATGTCCTGAGTCCGAAGATCTTTGAACTGCTGGAAGCCACCGGCACCGGAGCCGGCGGGGAGATCCAGCTGACCGACGCGATCGCCGCGCTGCTGAAGGAAGAGGCGGTGGACGCTTACCGCTTCGAGGGCACCCGCTTTGACTGCGGTACCCACCTCGGCCTGGTGGAAGCCACGATCCGTTTCGCGCTGGAGAGCGACAAGCTGGCACGTCCGGCTCGAGAGAAGCTTCGCGAGATGCTGGCCGATTCCTGATCAAGCTCGTGTTTGAAAAAGGCGGCCCAACGGCCGCCTTTTTTGTCGAGGTATTGGCTGGCCGTTCCTCGGCGGACATCACTAAGTCCACCCAACCTAAAAAGAAAAGGCGGCCAGTGGCCGCCTTTTCCGTGGATCACGACCCGTTGCTTACAGTGATTCGAAGATCCCCGCTGCGCCCATGCCGGTGCCAATGCACATGGTCACCATGCCGTACTTCTGCTGGCGACGGCGCAGGCCGTGGACAATGGTGGCGGTACGGATCGCACCGGTGGCGCCCAGCGGGTGGCCCAGGGCGATGGCGCCGCCCAGCGGGTTGATCTTGTCCGGGTCCAGACCGCAGGTGCGGGTCACCGCCAGGGCCTGGGCAGCGAAGGCTTCGTTGAGCTCGATCCAGTCCAGCTGGTCCTGGCTCAGGCCGGCCTGCTTGAGTGCCTTCGGGATCGCCTCGATCGGGCCGATGCCCATCACTTCCGGGCGCACGCCGGCCACCGAGAAGCTTACAAAGCGAGCCAGCGGGGTCAGGCCGTAGTCCTTGATCGCCTGTTCGGAGGCCAGCAGCACCGCACCGGCACCGTCGCTCATCTGCGAGGAGTTGCCGGCGGTGACCGAACCGCCGAAAGCGCCGTTGCGGAACACAGGCTTGAGCTTGGCCAGGCCCTCGAGCGAGGACTCGGCGCGCGGGCCTTCATCGGTATCCACCGTTTTGTTGCGGGTGATGATCTTGCCGCTGGCGGCATCCGGCAGGTGCGAGACGATCTCGTACGGGCTGATCTCGTCCTTGAATTCACCATTGGCGATCGCGGCCAGGGCCTTCTGGTGCGAAGCCAGGGCGAAGGCGTCCTGGTCCTCGCGGCTGACCTTCCACTCTTCCGCCACCTTCTCGGCGGTGATGCCCATGCCGTAGGCGATGGCGACGTGGTCGTTGTCGAACACGCTCGGGGCCATGGCGATCTTGTTGCCCATCATCGGCACCATCGACATCGATTCGGTGCCGCCGGCCAGCATCAGGTCGGCATTGCCCAGACGGATCTGGTCAGCGGCCATGGCCACGGCCTGCAGGCCGGAGGAGCAGAAACGGTTGACGGTCTGGGCGGCAACGGTATTGGGCAGGCCGGCCAGCAGCACGCCGATGCGGGCCACGTTCATGCCCTGCTCGGCTTCGGGCATGGCGCAGCCGATGATGGCGTCATCGATGCGGTTCACATCGATGCCCGGGGCCTGGGCGACGACGCTGCGCAGCACGTGGGCGAGCATGTCATCGGGGCGGGTATTGCGGAACATGCCTTTCGGGGCCTTGCCGACCGGAGTGCGGGTGGCGGCGACGATGTAGGCGTCCTGGATTTGCTTGGTCATTTGTTCAATCTCTCGAATGGGTGCGGACAAGGGGCGGGAAGGGCGGCCATGGTGGTGGCCGCCAGCTCTTGCCGCACTCAGTTGCGCAGCGGCTTGCCGGTGGTGAGCATGTGGACGATGCGGGCCTGGGTCTTTTCCTGCTGTGCCAGCTCGACGAAGTGCTTGCGCTCCAGCTCCAGCAGCCACTGCTCGTCGACCACGGCGTTGCGGTCAACCTTGTCGCCGCAGACGATGGTGGCGATGCGCTCGGCGATCTCGTAGTCGTAGGCGCTGACGAAATAGCCCTCGAGCATGTTGACCAGCATCATCTTGAAGGTGGCGATGCCGACGTCGCCGGCCACGCGGATCTGGCGGCCCGGCAGCGGCGGGCGGTAGCCGGCCTCGGCCAGTGCCAGCGCCTCGGCCTTGGCGATGTGCAGCAGCTCGTAGGCGTTGAACACGACGCGGTCGCCGGCACGCATCAGACCCAGCTCCTGGGCATCGACCGCCGAGTTGGAGACCTTGGCCATCGCCACGGTCTCGAACACCTTCTTCAGCTCGGCGAACACGTCGCCGTTGCTGCCAGCGGCCTGGCTGGCGCGCAGGGCGAATTCCTTCAGGCCGCCACCGGCCGGCAGCAGGCCGACGCCGGCCTCGACCAAACCGATGTAGCTTTCCAGCGCGGCAACGGTCTTTGCCGAATGCATCTGGAATTCGCAGCCGCCGCCCAGGGCCATGCCACGCACGGCGGCAACGACCGGCACCAGGGCGTACTTGATGCGCTGGCTGGTGCGCTGGAAGTTGGCCACCAGTTCTTCGAACTGATCGATCCTGCCTTCCTTGATCAGGCCCATCGCACCGGCCAGGTCGGCACCGGCCGAGAAGGTCTCACCGTTCTGCCAGATCACAACCGCCTTGAACTGCTTCTCGGCGAGTGTGATGGCTTCCTGGATGCCGTTGAGGACATGGTCGGAAACCGTGTTGAGCTTGGTCTTGAAGCTGATCACGCCGACGCCATCGCCGTCGGTCCACAGACGCACACCTTCGTTTTCCCACACGGTCTGGCCGGCGTCGTACTGCTCGCCCAGCACCGGATCCGGGAAGCGCTGGCGCTGGTAGACGGCCAGGTCCGAGCGCGGCTTGAGGGCATTGGCGGTCGGGCTGTAGCTGCCTTCGACAGCATGCACGCCGTCACGACCGTCCAGCACCCAGGCCGGGAGCGGGGCATTGACCATGGACTTGCCGGCGGCGATGTCCTCGGCGATCCACTGCGCGATCTGCTGCCAGCCGGCGGCCTGCCAGGTTTCGAACGGACCCAGCTTCCAGCCGTAGCCCCAGCGGATGGCCAGGTCCACGTCACGGGCGGTGTCGGCAATGTCGGCCAGGTGGTAGGCGCTGTAATGGAACAGGTCGCGGAACAGGGCCCACAGGAACTGCGCCTGCGGGTGCGAGCTGGCACGCAGCTGGGCGAACTTCTCGGCCGGGTTCTTGATCTTCAGGATCTCGACCACTTCCGGAGCGGCGCCACGGTCGGACAGGCGGTAGTCCTGCTTTTCCACGTCCAGGACCATGATGTCCTTGCCGACCTTACGGAAGATGCCGCCGCGGGTCTTCTGGCCCAGGGCGCCCTTGGCGATCAGGGCGTCCAACCACGCCGGTGACTTGAAGAAGGCATGCCACGGATCGTTGGGCAGGGTGTCGCCCATGGTCTTGATGACGTGGGCCATGGTGTCCAGGCCGACCACGTCGGAGGTGCGGTAGGTGGCCGACTTGGCGCGGCCGATCAGCGGGCCCGTCAGGCCGTCCACTTCGTCAAAGCCCAGGCCGAACTGCTGGGTATGGAAGATGGTGGACAGGATCGAGAACACGCCAATGCGGTTGCCGATGAAGTTCGGGGTGTCCTTGGCATAGACCACGCCCTTGCCAAGGTTGGTCACCAGGAAGGTTTCCAGGCCCTCCAGCACCGCCTTGTCGGTGGTGTTTGCCGGGATCAGCTCGGCCAGGTGCATGTAGCGCGGCGGGTTGAAGAAGTGCACGCCGCAGAAGCGGTGGCGCAGCTGCTCCGGCAGCACGTCGGCCAGCTTGTTGATGCCCAGGCCCGAGGTGTTGGAAGCCAGCACCGCGGTGTCGTTCACGAACGGGGCGATCTTCTTGTACAGGTCCTGCTTCCAGTCCATGCGTTCTGCAATGGCCTCGATGATCAGGTCGCAGTCACGCAACTGTTCCAGGCCGGTCTCGTAGTTGGCCGGAGTGATGGCTGCGGCCAGCGATTTGGAGGCCAGCGGGGCCGGGCTCAGCTTGGCCAGGTTGCCGATCGCCTTGAGCACGATGCCGTCGGCCGGACCTTCCTTGGCGGGCAGGTCGAAAAGCACGGTGTCGACGCCAGCATTGGTCAGGTGGGCGGCGATCTGCGCACCCATGACACCGGCACCCAGCACGGCGGCGCGGCGGATTAGCAGGGAATTGGACATGGTAATGGGGCCTTTGTTGGTCTGCTATTACTTGGTGGTGTCGGATGAGGACGGGGTGCCCCGCGCGGCTGCGCGGAACCCGGCCTCGGCAAAATGGATCAGCTCGGCGGCGGCCTGGGCGCGGTGGGTGGCTTCGGTCACGCCCGCCGGCCGCTTGATCAGGCCGAAGTCGGCCATGGCGTAGGTCAGCGACCCGGCGAGGAAGTCCAGCCGCCAGTACAGCTCTTCCTTGCTCAGGTCCGGCACGCAGGCGGCGATGGCCTTGCCGAACTCGCGCAGCACATGGCCGTAATGATCGGAGAGGAACTTGCGCAGGTTGTCGTTCTTCTCGGCGTAGGCGCGGGCAATGACGCGGACGAAAGCGCCGCCGCTCTGCCGGTCCTGGGCCATGGCCAGGGCGGGTTCGACGAAGGCGGCGAGGATCGGGCGCAGCTCGCCAGCACGCTCCGTGCGTGCCTTCTCCAGCTGGGCGAGGCGCGCACTGCTCATTTCATCCATGCGCCGGCGGAACACCTCGTTGACCAGGTTTTCTTTCGAGCCGAAGTGGTAGTTCACCGCAGCAATATTGACGTCGGCCTGGCTGGTGACCTGCCGGAGCGAGGTGCCGGCGAAGCCGTGCTGGGCGAACAGTTCCTCGGCGGCACCGAGGATGCGGTCCTTGGTCGAGAAATGGGCGGCTTTGGCCATGGCGGCAACAGGTTCAATCAAACGATTGTTTGATCATAGACCTCCGGTTGCGTAGGTGCATTGTGCGCCGCAGCATGAATTGTGCTTGGCCCGGCTCGCCCGGCAACTGGGCAAACCCGGCGGGCCGGCGTACAATCCGCGCACGTTTATCAAGCTAAGCCCGCGTTTTGGCGCGGGTTTTTTTCATGTTACCTTCGGGTCCCTGCGGCCCGAATCCATTGGAGACATCCCATGGCGCTGGAGCGCACTCTTTCGATCATCAAGCCCGATGCCGTTGCCAAGAACGTGATCGGCGAAATCTACAGCCGCTTCGAGAAGGCCGGCCTGAAGGTCGTGGCTGCCAAGTACAAGCAGCTGTCCCGTCGTGAGGCCGAAGGCTTCTATGCCGTGCACCGCGAGCGCCCCTTCTTCAACGCGCTGGTCGAGTTCATGATCTCCGGCCCGGTGATGATCCAGGCCCTGGAAGGCGAGAACGCCGTCCTGGCCCACCGCGACCTGCTGGGTGCCACCAACCCGAAGGAAGCTGCTCCGGGCACCATCCGCGCCGATTTCGCCGAGTCGATCGACGCCAATGCCGCCCATGGTTCGGATTCGGTCGAGAATGCCGCGATTGAAATCGCCTACTTCTTCGCCGCCACCGAAGTGGTTTCGCGCTGAGAGTGAAGTGAAGTCGTGAACGAGGTCATACAGACACCCGCCATCCAGCCGCTGCCCAAGTCGGCTGCGCCTGCTGGCAAGCAGAACCTGCTCGACCTCGATCGCGCGGGCCTGGAACGGTTCTTCGTCGAGACCCTCGGCGAGGCGAAGTTCCGTGCCCACCAGGTGATGAAGTGGATCCACCATCGCTACGTCACCGACTTCGACGAGATGACCGACCTCGGCAAGGCGCTGCGGGCCAAGCTCCATGCCCATGCCGAGGTCGTCGTCCCGAACGTGGTGTTCGACAAGCCCTCCGCCGATGGCACCCACAAGTGGCTGCTGGCGATGGGCGTCGATGGCAAGAACGCCATCGAGACGGTGTACATCCCGGACAAGACCCGCGGCACGCTGTGCGTGTCCTCGCAGGTCGGCTGCGGCCTGAACTGCACCTTCTGCTCGACCGCCACCCAGGGCTTCAACCGCAACCTGACCACCGCCGAGATCATCGGCCAGGTGTGGGTCGCGGCGCGCCACCTGGGTAACGTGCCGCACCAGATGCGCCGCCTCACCAACGTGGTGATGATGGGCATGGGCGAGCCGTTGATGAACTTCGACAACGTCGTGCGTGCCATGAGCATCATGCGCGACGACCTGGGCTACGGCCTGGCCAACAAGCGCGTGACGCTTTCGACCTCCGGCCTGGTGCCGCAGATCGATCGCCTGTCGGTGGAGAGCGACGTCTCGCTGGCCGTCTCTTTGCATGCGCCCAACGACGAACTGCGCGGGACGCTGGTTCCGCTCAACAAGAAGTACCCGATCGCCGAGCTGATGGCGTCCTGTGCGCGCTACCTGCGCGGCAACAAGAAGCGCGACTCGGTGACGTTCGAATACACCCTGATGAAGGGGATCAACGACCAGCCCGAGCATGCCCGCCAGCTGGCGCGGCTGATGCGCCAGTTCGACAACGCGGTGCAGGCCAAGGACTCGGGCAAGGTCAACCTGATCCCGTTCAATCCGTTCCCGGGCACCCGCTACGAGCGCTCGGACGAAGAACAGATCCGCGCCTTCCAGAAGATCCTGCTGGACGCAGGTGTGCTGACGATGGTGCGCCGTACCCGCGGTGACGACATCGATGCCGCCTGTGGCCAGCTCAAGGGCCAGGTGATGGATCGCACCCGCCGCCAGGCCGAGTTCCGCCGCCAGCTCGAGGGCGGGGATGGGAAGGATGCGGCGGCCTGACGCCGTCCTGTTCCTGACGATCGCGGTCCTGACCCTGGTGGGGTGCGGGAGCGCGCAGCAGAATGCGCGTACCGGCAGCGTCCGCAAGGTCCAGCAGGTCGCGCAGGTCTATGACGTCCACGACGGTCGCGAGTCGCGCAAACGCACCAAGTTCCGCCAGGTGCTGGGCATGGCCGTGGATCGCCTGCGCCAGGGCGCACTGGACGAGGCCGAGACCAATGCCCGGACGGCCCTGAAGCTCGAACCGCGTCTGCCAGATGCCTACACCGTCCTGGCGACCATCGCCGGACAGCGTGGCCAGGCCGACGAGGCGGGGCGGCTGTATCGACAGGCCGCGGAAATGGCTCCCGCCGAGGGCGCTGTCCTGAACAACTACGGCGCGTGGCTTTGTAGCAATGGCTATCCGGCAGAAGCGCTGGTCTGGTTCGATCGAGCGCTGGCAGCGCCGGGGTACCCAAGTCCGGCCGCGGCGCTGGCCAATGCGGGTGACTGCGCGATGGAGGCCGGGCAGGTGGAGCGTGCCGTCCTGGACCTGCGTCGTGCACTGGAACTTGATCCAGCCAATTCGGTGGCGCTGGAGGCGATGGCCCGCCTGGAATTCGACGCAGGTCGCTTTTTCGAGGCGCGCGCTTTTTCACAAAGGCGACTGGCGGCTGCGCCTGCGTCACGTTCCGTGTTACAACTTGCCGTTCATATTGAGGACAGGCTGGGCGACAAGGCTGCCGCCAGTCGATATCAACAGCGGTTGCGCCAGGAGTTTCCTGAGGACGCAGCCATGAAAGCCCGGGACTGACGCATTGTGATCAATGATCCAGCTGTGAATGCTTTCGACGTTGCAGTGGGGTGCGGTGAAATGCTTCGCCAGGCGCGCGAAGCGGCAGGCCTTTCGCTGGAGCAGGTTTCCGCGCAACTGCGCATGCCGGCGCAGGTGGTCCGCTCGCTGGAAGAGGAACAGTGGCAGCGGCTGGGCGCGCCGGTATTCGTGAAAGGGCAGTTGCGCAGCTATGCGCGCCTGCTCGGGGTGGATATCAGTGGCGTACTGGAGCAATCGCCGATTGCCCGGATGGAAACGCCGGCCCTGGTCAGCCACATGCATACCCCGCGCATCCGTCGCGTCGCCGAGAACCTGGGGCGCCGGGCGTTGTATGTGGTGATTACCGCCGTGCTGGCCGTGCCGGTCTGGTACGCGGCCAAGGGAGGGTTCGCCGATCGCGCCCCCAGCACCGCCTCGCTCGATATCGTTCCCGAATCGGGCCCGGTGTCCGCTCCGGCGGCGATCGCGCAGGCGCCGGTTGACGTTGCCCCGGCACGTCCCAGGCCCGCCGCGCCGTACATCGCCTCGATGACGCCGGTCCGCCAAGCACCCGTGGCGGCCCTGACCCTGGACTTCACCGGCGACAGCTGGGTCGACATCACCGCCGCCGACGGCCGCACGCTGGAGAAAGCGTTGGTGCGTGGCGGCGAGAAGCGCAGCTTCCAGGCGGGCGAGGTGTCCCGCGTCGTGCTGGGCAATGCCTCGGCCGTCAAGGTGCAACAGGCGGGTGCCGCCGTTGACCTGGCCCCGTACCAGCGAGCCAATGTCGCACGCTTTACGGTATCCTCTGACGGTTCGGTGGTCCCGGTTTCGCACTGAGCCGCGGCTGTTTCCAACTAATTCCAATGGCTCCCCCAGTCGGGCGGGGCGAGAGTACGCATGGCGATCGACGATCTGCTCGACGAGCACGAACAAAGTGAACGTGTCCGCAACTGGCTGCGGCAGAATGGTGCCGGCATCCTTGGCGGCGTGGTGTTGGCCATTGCCGCGATCAGTGGCTGGCAGTGGTGGCAGACCCAGCAGGTGGCCAAGCTGGCCGAGGCCAACCAGCGTTACGACGCGGTGACCCGCAGCCTGCGCTCGGACAACCTGGAGCAGGCAGCCAAGGACGTTGCTGCGCTTGAGGCCGGCAAGGCCAGCATCTACCGCGACCTGGCGGTGCTCGAACTGGCCAAGGCCCAGGTCGAAGCCGGCAAGCACGAGGACGCCATCGCCACGTTGCGCGGGCTCAAGGTCGAAGGCGAATTCAAGCGCCTGATCGACCAGCGCGTCGCACGTCTCCTGATCGAGACCGGCAAGGCCGATGAAGCCCTGTCGCTGCTCAAGGATGGCGACGACAGCGCCAGCCTGGAAATCCGCGGCGACGCGCTGATGGCGCTGGCCAAGCGCGACGAGGCCCGCGAGCTGTACAGCAAGGCGCTGGTGACGCTGGACTCGGCGGCACCGCAGCGTCGCCTGCTGGAAACCAAACTGATGGACGCGGGCGGCACCGTCGCCGATCCTGAAGCGGAGCAGATCTGATGAAGCAGGGTGTGATGATCAAGCGTGTGGCCACGGTCATGCTCATGGGCGTGGCGTTGTCTGGCTGCAGCACGGTCAAGGGCTGGTTCGCTGGCAAGGATGCGGAAGCCAAGAAGGCGCTGGAGCCGGCGGAGCTGGTCAAGTTCGAGCCGAGCGTCAGCGTCAGCAAGGTCTGGTCGCGTAGCGTAGGCAAGGGCGAAGGCCGCATCGGCATCCGCCAGGCCCCGGTCGTGGCCGATGGCCGCGTGTATGCCGCTGCCGTGGTCGGTGGCGTGCATGCGCTGGACCTGCAGACCGGCAAGGTGGTCTGGACGTACGAGCCGGCCAGGGAAAAGAAGCAGCCCAAGCTGCGCCTGTCCGGTGGTCCGGGCGTGGGCGATGGCCTGGTCGTGGTCGGCGCGCTGGACGGGCAGGTGATCGCCCTGGATGCCAGCAACGGCAGCGAGAAGTGGCGCGCCAAGGTTCCGGGTGAGGTGATTTCCGCTCCGGCGGTGGGCCAGGGCATGGTCTTCGTGCGCAGCAACGACGGTCGCGTGACCGCGTTCGACGCCAACACCGGTGAGCGTCGCTGGTTCAATCCGCGCGAACTGCCAAGCCTGACCGTGCGTGGCAACGCGCCGGTGGTTGCCGGCCCGGGCGTGCTGTTCATCGGCAACGATGACGGCTCGATCTCCACGCTGGCGATGCAGGACGGCCGCACCGTATGGGACCAGCAGGTTGGCACGCCGGAAGGGCGTACCGAGCTGGAGCGCATGGCTGACGTCGACGGTGCCCCGGTGCTCGAGGGCAACACCCTGTACGTGAGCAGCTTCAAGAACGAGACCATGGCCATCGAGGGCCCGACCGGTCGTCCGCTGTGGGTTCGTGACCACGGTGGCGCGGGCGGCGTGGCCGTTTCCTCGGGCCTGGCCGTGGTGGCCGACGAGAAGGGCAGCGTGTTCGGGCTGGACAAGAACAGCGGCGCGGCCATGTGGTCGCAGCCGGCATTGGCCCGCCGTTCGCTGACCGGTGCCGCCATCCATGGCGACTACGCCGTGGTCGGCGACTACAAGGGCTACCTGCACTGGCTGCGGCTGGACAATGGCGAGCTGGCTGCCCGCGCCCGGGCTGGCGGTGATCGTCTGATTGCGCCACCGCTGGTGGCCGACGGGATTCTGCTGGTGCAGAACGTTGATGGTGACCTGACCGCTTTCCGGTTGGGCAATTAAGGAGTTAAGGGATGTTGCCTCTGGTCGCCCTGGTCGGACGGCCGAATGTCGGCAAGTCCACCCTGTTCAATGCGCTCACGCGCACCCGTGATGCCCTGGTTCATGACGAACCGGGCGTTACCCGTGACCGCAATTACGGTACCTGCCGGCTCGATGCCGACAACCCGTTCCTGATCGTGGATACCGGCGGCATCGCCGGTGAGGAAGAAGGCCTGGCCGGTGCTACCGCGCGCCAGAGCCGAGCCGCTGCCGCGGAAGCCGACCTGATCCTGTTCGTCGTCGATGGCCGCGAAGGCCCGTCGGCGCTGGACGATGAAATCCTGGCCTGGCTGCGCAAGCTGTCGCGCCCGACCCTGCTGCTGATCAACAAGGTCGATGGTGTCGACTCGATGGCCGTGCGTGCGGAATTCGCCCGCTACGGCTTCGGCGAGATGCTCACGGTCTCGGCGGCGCACCGTCAGGGCCTGGACGACCTCGTGGACGAGGTCATCGCACGGCTGCCCGAAGAAGGCACGACCGAGACCCTGGACGACGATCCCGAGCGCATCCGCATTGCCTTCGTCGGCCGCCCGAACGTGGGCAAGTCGACCCTGGTCAACCGCCTGCTGGGCGAGGAGCGCATGATCGCCTCCGACGTGCCCGGCACCACCCGCGACTCGATCGCCGTGGACCTGGAGCGTGATGGCAGGAAGTACCGACTGATCGACACCGCCGGCCTGCGCCGGCGCTCGCGCGTGGACGAGGCGGTGGAGAAGTTTTCCGTCTTCAAGACCATGCAGTCGATCGAGTACACCCAGGTCGCGGTGCTGATGCTCGATGCCTCCGAGGGCGTCACCGACCAGGACGCCACCGTGCTCGGCGCCGTGCTCGATGCGGGCAAGGCGCTGGTGATCGCGCTGAACAAGTGGGATGGGCGCACCGACTACGAGCGCGAGCAGGCCGAGACCATGCTGACCCTGAAGTTCCCGTTCGTGCCGTGGGCCGAGGCTGTGCGCATTTCCGCGACCCATGGTTCGGGCATGCGCGAGCTGTTTGCCGCCATCCACCGCGCCCATGCCTCGGCGACGAAGGAATTCTCCACCGCCGAGGTCAACAAGACCCTGGAAGTGGCCGTGGAGAGCAATCCGCCGCCGTCCGTTCGCGGGCATGTTTCCAAGCTGCGCTACGTGCACCCGGGCGGATCCAATCCGCCGACCTTCATCGTGCACGGCACCCGCCTCAAGGAACTGCCGGACTCGTACAAGCGCTATCTGGAGAACTTCTTCCGCAAGCGCTTCAAGCTCATCGGCACGCCGGTGAACTTCCTGTTCCGCGAGGGTGCAAACCCCTACGAGGGCAAGAAGAACCCGCTGACCGAGCGGCAGATCAAGGCCAAGCGCCGCCTGATGAAGCACGTCAAGCGCAAGTAAGGCCTGCGTGCATTGTAGAAAAGCCGGGCTTGCCCGGCTTTTCTGTGTCTGGGCCCGGCCAGCTGCGGCTGCAACGCAGTGTCGGGCTGCAGCGCAACGGGCCGGCAGGAGCTTGGACGATAATGCCGCCATGGATATCCCCGAGCTGACCCCCGAACAGGCCCGCGAACGGCTGGCCCATGGCGCCGTGCTGGTCGACGTGCGCGAGGCCCACGAGCGCGCCAGCGGCATGGCCGAAGGCGCGCGTGGCGTGGCCAAGGGCGAGCTGCAGGCCGCGCCGGCCGACCACCTCCCGCATCGCGGGCAGGAGATCCTGCTGATATGCCAGAGCGGCCGACGTTCGCTGGACGCGGCCAAGGCGCTGCGCGAAGCCGGCTACACACAGGTCGCCTCGGTGGCCGGTGGCACGGTGGCATGGCGGCAGCAGGGCCTGCCGCTGGTGCAGCCGGTGCAGAGTGCGGAGGACAGGGATTTCTTCGACCGCTATTCGCGCCACCTGCTGCTGCCGCACGTTGGTGAAGCGGGCCAGCGCAGGCTACAGCGCTCGCGGGTGCTGCTGCTGGGTGCCGGGGGACTGGGATCGCCAGCGGCGCTGTACCTGGCCGCGGCCGGGGTGGGGCACCTGCGCATTGCCGACGATGACCGCGTCGAGCGCAGCAACCTGCAGCGGCAGGTGGTGCACACCGAGGCCAGCATCGGCACGCTCAAGGTCGACTCGGCGCGCGAACGCCTGCTCGCCCTCAACCCCGGCATCGAGGTGGAAACCGTGGCCGAGCGGGTAAGCTCGGCCAACGTCGATGCGCTGGTCGAAGGTGTGGACGTGGTGCTGGACGGCTCGGACAACTTTCCGCTGCGCTACCTGCTCAACGATGCCTGCATCAAGCATGCAAAGCCGCTGGTGTACGCGGCAATCGAACGCTTCGACGGGCAGGTCTCCGTGTTCGATGCCGGCCGCCACCGTGGCGTGGCGCCCTGCTACCGCTGCCTGTTCCCGGAACCGCCGCCGCCGGAGTTCGCGCCCAACTGTGCCGAAGCCGGCGTGCTCGGCGTGCTGCCCGGGCTGGCGGGTGTGATGCAGGCCACCGAGGTGTTGAAGCTGCTGCTGGGCATCGGTGAGCCACTGGTCGGGCGCCTGCTGCGTTTCGACGCGCTCACCGCGAGGTTCCGCGAAACCCGCATCCATCCGGATCCGGGATGTCCGCTCTGCGCGCCGGGGCGCGATTTCCCCGGTTACATCGATTACGCGGCGTTCTGCCGTGCTGGCTGAGCCGGACCGGCTGGGCCGGGCGCCGGGCTTGTCCTATCGTGGGTGGTCCAAGGGTCCGGGAGGCAGGCGATGGCGGTTGAAACGGCGACCAGTGAGCTGGTGAAGGTGGTGGCCCTGCTGGGCGCGGCGGTGGTCATGGTGCCGCTGTTCCGCAGGCTCGGCCTGGGCTCGGTGCTGGGCTATTTCGCCGCGGGCCTGGCCATCGGCCCGTTCGGGCTGGCGTGGTTTTCCGATCCCCAGGCGATCCTGCATACCGCCGAGCTCGGCGTGGTGATGTTCCTGTTCCTGATCGGACTGGAGATGCGGCCCTCGCACCTGTGGAGCCTGCGCGGCCAGATCTTCGGCCTGGGTACGTTGCAGATCGCCACCTGCGCCGTTGTGCTGACGGTGATCGCGCGATTGTTCGGCCTGCCGTGGCAGGTGGCCTTCATCGGCGCCACCGGCTTCGTGCTGACCTCCACCGCGGTGGTGATGCAGCTGCTGGCCGAGCGCGGTGACATCGCACTGCCGAACGGGCAGAAGATCGTCTCCATCCTGTTGTTCGAGGATCTGCTGATCGTGCCGCTGCTGGCGCTTGTCGCGTTCATGGCCCCGAGCATGCCGGCAGCCGGGGACGGCTCGCGCTGGGTCCCGGCCGCCATCGGCGTCGGGGCGATCGTTGGCCTGGTGCTGGTGGGCCGCTTCCTGCTCAATCCGATGTTCCGCATCCTGGCCGCCGCCAAGGCGCGCGAGGTGATGACCGCCGCGGCGTTGCTGGTGGTGCTGGGCGCGGCGCTGCTGATGCAGCTCAGCGGCCTGTCGATGGCGATGGGCGCCTTCCTGGCCGGTGTGCTGCTGAGCGAGTCCACCTTCCGCCACCAGATCGAAGCGGACATCGAACCGTTCCGCGGCATCCTGCTGGGCCTTTTCTTCCTCAGTGTCGGCATGACGCTGGACCTGCCCGTGGTGGCGGCGAACTGGCCGCTGATCCTCGGCATGGTGGTGGCGCTGATGGCGGCCAAGGCCGCCTGCATCTACGCCGTGGCCCGGCTGATGGGGAGCACCCACGCCGAGGCGCTGGACCGCGGCGTGTTGATGGCCCAGGGCGGCGAGTTCGCCTTCGTGCTGTTCTCCGCGGCGGCGGCCGCCGGCGTCATTGACCAGCCGGTCAATGCCAACCTCACCGCGGTGGTGGTGCTGTCGATGGCACTGACGCCCCTGGTGGTACTGCTGCACCGGCGCCTGGCTGCAACGCCCACGGTCAACCTCGACGGGGTGGAGAAGGCCGAGGGGCTGGATGGCAGCGTGCTGCTGATCGGCTTTGGTCGTTTCGGCCAGGTTGCCAGTCAGTCGCTGCTGGCGCGCGACGTGGACGTGACCATCATCGACAGCGACGTGGAGATGATCCACAGCGCCGCACGGTTCGGCTTCCGCATCTACTACGGCGACGGCACCCGGCTGGACGTGCTGCGCGCTTCCGGTGCCGGCTCGGCGCGGGCGATCGCGGTGTGCGTGGACGACCGCGACGCCAGCAACCGCATCGTCGAGCTGGTGCGCACGCAGTTCCCGCAGGCCGCCGTGCTGGTGCGTTCGTACGACCGCGAGCACGCGCTGGAACTGATCCACGCCGGGGTCGACTACCAGGTGCGCGAGACCTTCGAGTCGGCGCTGGCGTTTGGCCAGGCCGCGCTGATGGAGCTGGGCGTGCAGCAGGACGAGGCGCGCGATATCGCCGAGCAGATCCGCCGCCGCGATGCCGAGCGCTTTGAACTGGAAATGGCCGAGGGCATGATGGCCGGTGCGCGCATGGTGTTCGGCAATGACGGCAAGGACGTGCCGACGCCGACGCCGCTCACCCCGCCGCGGCGCCCGGCACGCACGCTCAATCCGCAGGATGTGCCGGCTGCGGGGAAGGGCTCCGATCGCGGGACAGGTGGCGGCGCGAGCTGAATCGGGGACAATGTGCGTCCATCGCCCCCGCACCTGCCTCCGATGAACACTCCTGCTTCCGACTCCCGTTCCGCACGCATCCTCGATGGCCGCCGCATTGCCGAGGACCTGCTCGACAGCCTGAAGGTAAGGGTGGACGCGCGCGTGGCCGCTGGTGGCAGTCGCCCCGGCCTGGCCGTGGTGCTGGTGGGTGCCGATCCGGCCTCGACCGTGTACGTGCGCAACAAGCGCCGCGCGGCCGAGAAGGTCGGCATCGAGGCGCATGACTACGACCTGCCGGCGGGCACCACCGAGGACGAGCTGCTGGCGCTGATCGACCAGCTCAACGCCGACCCGAAGATCCACGGCATCCTGATCCAGCTGCCGCTGCCGGGCATCCCCGACGCGCGCCGGCTGATCCAGCGTATCGACCCGCGCAAGGATGTGGATGGTTTCCATCCGGAAAACGTCGGCCACCTGGCGCTGCGCGAGTTCGGCCTGCGGCCGTGCACGCCGCGTGGCATCGTCACTCTGCTCAGCCATACCGACCAGCCGGTGCGCGGTCGCAACGCCACCATCGTCGGCGTCAGCAACCACGTCGGCCGCCCGATGGGCCTGGAGCTGCTGATCGCCGGCTGCACGGTCACCAGCTGCCACAAGTTCACCCCGGCGGACGTGCTGGAACAGGCCGTGCGCAATGCCGACATCCTGGTGGTGGCCGTGGGCCGGCCGGGGCTGATCCCGGGCGAGTGGGTCAAGCCCGGCGCGGTGGTGATCGACGTCGGCATCAACCGCCTCGATGACGGCCGCCTGGTTGGCGATGTCGGCTTCGATGCCGCCGCCCAGCGCGCCAGCTGGATCACCCCGGTCCCCGGTGGCGTAGGGCCTATGACCGTGGCCACCCTGATGCAGAACACACTGGAAGCGGCCGAGGCGCTCGGCTGAGCCGCCGCCAACGCGGAACACAGCTTTGCCCGCGGCCCGCCTCCCGAGGGTGCCGCGGCGGGCGTTTAGGGGTAAAATGTCGCGCTTCCCCACATAACGGGCACGCCGATGCTGCGCATCCAGGCTGAAGCACTCACTTACGACGACGTCTCCCTCGTCCCCGCCCATTCCATCGTCCTGCCCAAGGACGTGAACCTGGAATCGCGGCTCACCCGCAACCTGCGCCTGAAACTGCCGATTGTCTCGGCGGCGATGGACACCGTGACCGAAGCGCGCCTGGCCATCGCCATGGCCCAGCTCGGCGGCATCGGCATCATCCACAAGAACCTGACCGTGGAGCAGCAGGCCGCCGAAGTGGCCAAGGTCAAGAAGTTCGAGTCCGGCGTGATCCGCGACCCGATCACGGTCGGCCCGGAAACCACCATCCGCGAGGTGCTGGCACTGACCCGCGCCAGCAACATCTCCGGCGTGCCGGTGGTCGATGGCGGCCAGCTGGTGGGCATCGTCACCCACCGCGACATGCGCTTCGAGACCGAGCTGGATGATCCGGTCCGCCACATCATGACCAAGAAGGATCGCCTGATCACGGTCAAGGAAGGCGCCGGTGCCGATGAGGTGCTGCAGCTGCTGCACAGGAACCGCATCGAGAAGGTGCTGGTCGTCAACGACGACTTCGCCCTGCGCGGCCTGATCACGGTCAAGGACATCCAGAAGAAGACCGACAACCCGAACGCCGCCAAGGACGCCTCGACCCGCCTGCTGGTCGGTGCCGCGGTCGGCGTGGGCGGCGATACCGACCAGCGCGTCGAAGCGCTGGTCGCCGCCGGCGTGGACGTGGTGGTGGTCGACACCGCCCACGGCCATTCGCAGGGCGTGCTGGACCGCGTGGCGTGGGTGAAGAAGAACTTCCCGGACGTGCAGGTCATCGGCGGCAACATCTGCACCGGCGATGCCGCGCTGGCCCTGCTCGATGCGGGCGCCGACGCGGTCAAGGTCGGTATCGGCCCCGGCTCGATCTGCACCACGCGCGTGGTCGCCGGTGTCGGCGTGCCGCAGATCACCGCCATCGACCTGGTGGCCGAGGCGCTGCAGGAACGCATCCCGCTGATCGCCGATGGCGGCATCCGCTACTCCGGTGACCTGGGCAAGGCCTTCGCAGCCGGTGCCTCGACCGTGATGATCGGCGGCCTGCTGGCCGGTACCGAGGAATCGCCGGGCGAGACCGAGCTGTTCCAGGGCCGCTCGTACAAGAGCTACCGCGGCATGGGCTCGCTGGCGGCGATGGAGAAGGGGTCCAAGGACCGCTACTTCCAGGATGCCTCCAGCGCCGACAAGCTGGTGCCCGAGGGCATCGAAGGCCGCGTGCCGTACCGCGGCCCGGTCGGCGGCATCATCCACCAGCTGGTGGGTGGCCTGCGCGCGACCATGGGTTACGTCGGCTGCGCGACCATCGAGGAAATGCGCACCAAGCCGAAGTTCGTCAAGATCTCCGGTGCCGGCCAGCGTGAGAGCCACGTCCATGACGTGCAGATCATGAAGGAACCGCCGAACTATCGTGCCGGCTGATCCACCCGCCGGACCAAGAAGGGAAACGCCTGCGTTTCCCTTCTTTTTTATCCATCATTCCTGCAGTACCGGGCCATTGCCGTCATGACCAACATCCACAACGACAAGATCCTCATCCTCGATTTCGGCGCGCAGTACACCCAGCTGATCGCCCGCCGCATCCGCGAAATCGGCGTGTACTGCGAAATCTGGGCATGGGACCACGACCCGTCCGAGATCGCCGCGTTCGGTGCCAAGGGCATCATCCTGTCCGGCGGCCCGGAATCGACCACGCTGCCGGGCGCCCCGGCAGCGCCGCAGGAAGTGTTCGACAGCGGCCTGCCGATCCTGGGCATCTGCTACGGCATGCAGACCCTGGCCGCGCAGCTGGGCGGCGCCACCGAGGCCGCCGACCAGCGTGAGTTCGGCCATGCCGAGGTGAACGTGATCGCCCCCGATGCGCTGTTCCGCGGGCTGAGCGACCACGGCGGCGAGCCGCGCCTGGACGTGTGGATGAGCCACGGCGACCACGTTGCCGAAGTGCCGCCGGGCTTCACCATTACCGCCACCACCGACCGCATCCCGGTCGCGGCCATGTCCAACGAGGACAAGCGCTGGTACGGCGTGCAGTTCCACCCGGAAGTGACCCACACCCTGCAGGGCCAGGCGCTGCTGCGCCGCTTCGTGGTCGACATCTGCGGCTGCGCCACGCTGTGGACAGCAGCCAACATCATCGACGACCAGATCGCCCGCGTGCGCGAGCAGGTCGGCGATGACGAGGTGATCCTGGGCCTGTCCGGCGGCGTCGATTCCTCGGTGGTCGCGGCGCTGCTGCACAAGGCCATCGGCGACAAGCTGACCTGCGTGTTCGTCGACACCGGCCTGCTGCGCTGGCAGGAAGGTGACCAGGTGATGGCGATGTTCGCCGAGCACATGGGCGTCAAGGTCATCCGCGTCAACGCCGCCGACCGCTATTTCAAGGCGCTCGAAGGCGTGGCCGATCCGGAAGCCAAGCGCAAGATCATCGGCAACCTGTTCGTGGAGATCTTCGACGAGGAGTCGAACAAGCTGTCCAACGCCAAGTGGCTGGCGCAGGGCACGATCTACCCGGACGTGATCGAGTCGGCTGGTTCCAAGACCGGCAAGGCCCACGTGATCAAGAGCCACCACAACGTCGGCGGCCTGCCCGAGCACATGAAGCTGGGCCTGGTCGAGCCGCTGCGCGAGCTGTTCAAGGACGAGGTGCGCCGCCTCGGTGTCGAGCTCGGCCTGCCGCGGTCAATGGTCTACCGCCATCCGTTCCCCGGCCCGGGCCTGGGCGTGCGCATCCTCGGCGAGGTCAAGCGCGAGTACGCCGAACTGCTGGCCCGCGCCGATGCGATCTTCATCGAGGAGCTGCGCAAGGCCGACCTGTACGACAGGACCAGTCAGGCGTTTGCGGTGTTCCTGCCGGTGAAGTCGGTCGGCGTGGTTGGCGATGCGCGTGCGTACGAGTGGGTCATCGCGCTGCGCGCGGTGGAGACCATCGACTTCATGACCGCGCACTGGGCGCACCTGCCGTACGACTTCCTCGGCACCGTGTCCAACCGCATCATCAACGAGCTGCGCGGTGTCTCCCGAGTGGTCTACGACATCTCCGGCAAGCCGCCGGCGACGATCGAGTGGGAGTGAATTTACGTCCTTCGAGGGCTATCGCCAGCTATCGAGAAACCAACGTAATGTGTTGATATTGAAAGAAATACGTCACGGCAGCTATCGGTAGCTATCGCCGGCCAGCAGAAAAAGTTGACGGTAGAGCTGACGGTAAAAATCGAGGCCGGATTAAGACACTCTCGTTCACTATTCAGACTTTTACCGTCTTTGACGGTAAAAGCCTTCTCGGGAAAGCTTGTTTCATGGGGCTTTCCGGGCATCAGCAGGTCTCCAGGTCCCTGACGGTAAAACCTGACGGTAAATCCGTCACATGCCGGAGGAAACCTCGATGCTGACCGACGCTGCACTACGCAATTTCAAACCTAAGTCCAAGATTTATAAGGCTTCTGACCGAGACGGGATGTACGTGACGGTATCGCCTGGCGGAACGATCACGTTCCGCTACGACTACCGGCTCCACGGCCGCCGCGAGACGCTGACCCTCGGACGCTATGGTCCAGGTGGCATCTCGCTGGCAATGGCGCGCGAACTGCTGCTGGACGCGCGCAAAGCCGTTCTCAAGGGTGTCTCGCCCGCGCTGGAAAAGCAGCGTGAGAAACGCCGGGTGGTCGCCATCAAGACCTTCGGCGCGGCGATGGAGACGTGGCTGGCCAACGCAAGGCTGGCCGACAGCACCCGCGCCATGCGCAAGCACATCATCGACCGGGACATCCTGCCGGTCTTCCAAAACCGCCTGCTGACCGAAATCCAGGCCGAAGACCTGCGGGCCTTGTGCAACAAGGTCAAGGAGCGTGGGGCGCCGGCCACGGCGGTACAGATTCGGGATATCGTGAAGCAGGTCTACATCTACGCCATCGCCCACGGTGAGAAGGTGGACAACCCCGCCGACAGCGTGGGCGCGGCCTCGATCGCCACCTTTGTGCCGAAAGATCGCGCCTTGTCGCCGCTGGAGATTCGGCTGTTCATGCAGCAGATGGAATCGGTGGCGACCTATCCGACCATCAAGCTGGCGCTGCGCTTGATCCTGCTGACGCTGGTACGCAAGAGCGAACTGATCCACGCCACCTGGAATGAGGTCGATTTCGAAAGCAAGACCTGGACGATTCCCAAGCAGCGGATGAAGGGGCGCAACCCGCACGTGGTCTATCTCTCGCGCCAGACGCTCGACATCTTCGTGACGTTGCACGCCTGCGCGGCGGGATCAAGGTTCGTTTTTCCGTCTCGCTATGACGCAGAGCGGTGCATGTCCAACGCCACTTTGAATCGCGTCACGGGGCTCGTGGTGGAGGCGGCAAAGACCAAGGGGCTGCCGCTCCAACCCTTCACCGTCCATGACCTGCGCCGCACCGGCTCGACGCTGTTGAACGAAATCGGCTTCAACCGCGACTGGATCGAGAAGTGCCTGGCGCACGAGGACGGGCGTTCCTCGCGCTCGGTTTACAACAAGGCCGAGTACGCCGAGCAGCGGCGCCACATGCTGCAAGAGTGGGCCAACCTTGTCGATGCCTGGGGCGGTGGGCAGACCTATGTGCCGAAGCTGTTGCCGGCGAACGTGGTGGTGCCGGCGTTAAGCGCGATAGCCTGAAACAGTGGCTTGGTTGTCACTTGACAACCAAGCCAATCATCCCCATACTGGAGATCATCGATGGCTCGTTCCCCTCATCCGAAGAAAGAGGTCGAGGAAGCTCTCAGGCACGCCGAAGGGCAGGGCTGGCGCGTCGAAGTCGGCGGCAGCCACGCTTGGGGGCGGATGTATTGCCCTTACAACGATGAAGAATGTCGCTGCGGCGAGTTCTGCATCACCAGCGTATGGAGCACGCCGAAAAATCCCGGCAACCACGCGCGCGCCTTGCGGCGCGTCGTGGATAACTGCACTACACACCGGTCGCAGCGCGACGCTGACAATGGTGCCACGGAGTAGCGCGATGGAATACACCTTCACTCTGAAATATCAGCTCGCCGCCGACGACCGCGATGCGGATGCACTGGTGGAGCGCCTGGGCGAAGCCGGCTGCGACGATGCCTTGGTCGGCATTGGACAGCCGGGTCGGTTGGCGTTGGAATTCACCCGCGAGGCAGCGGATGCGGACGAGGCCGTGCGTAGCGCGCTGGCCGATGTGCGCTGCGCCGCGCCGACCGCGCGATTGATCGAAGTAGCGCCGGATCTGGTGGGTCTGACTGACGTGGCCGACATTGTTGGCGTGTCGCGGCAGAACATGCGCAAGCTGATGCTGGCGCATCCGGGCAGCTTTCCGGCGCCGGTGCATGAAGGCAGCGCGTCGATCTGGCATTTGGTGGACGTATTGGCGTGGTTGCAGGCCAAGGGCAGCTACTCGCTGGCCAAAGACGTGTTTGAGGTGGCGCGGGTGGCCTTGCAGGTCAACGTGGCGAAGGAGGGGCGGCGATTGCCGCGCTCGACATCCAAGGCACTGGAGGCTTTGATTGGGTGAGCGCCGCTGTTTGGCCTTATGCCTCGCTCGAACCCGCCCGGACAGGGCGGGTTTTTCGTAGGTGGACATCCGGTTTCGATACGCCGGTGCGCGGAGCCTGCTTTCGTTCTTCGACCCAGGCTTCCACGTCTGCCAAGTCCCATACGACGCAGCGTGGCGTCAGGTTGAAGCGGCGTGGGAACTCACCGCGACGCTCCATTTCGTAGATCGTCGTTTCGGCGAGGGGAACGATCTGCCGCAGTTCCTGCCGGCGAATGGTGCGACGAAAGGGAAGGACACTGCGCTTTGGAAATTGCGGCAAAGCCTCGTAGGCATCCGTGCCTGGCAAGGGGAGGCCGACATCGGTGCCGGCGGTATTGGGGGCTTGCGATAGCTGTTCCACCTCGGACTCCATGGTTCTGCTGCATGGAGACATGGTGAAGTTCAATACCTATCGGGACAACTTGCTGCGGCGTAGTGGAGCGGGTTCGATGTGGTATTTGGATGTTGCGTCCCGGCGTGCCGCCGTCGGGCTCGCGGGCTGTGCCCCGCGCTTCGTGCCGAATCGCGGCCATTCGGCTTTGATCCCTGACGCCTTCGGCCCGGCTCGTTGATCCGTGCCTGCGCGCTGCGCTTGCTCAACGGCGGGTGTGTGCAGTGGGCGGGGTGTGGGCGGTCTTGCTGTTCCCTTCACCATATCACGGCGTCCTCGCCGTCAAGGGCGGCGCGCGCTTGTGCGCGCTTGCGTCCTGGCGGCCGTCTGCGACCCCTGACTGCTTGCGCTGCGCCGTGCTGGCGACGGTTCCGGGCAATTCCGCCCGAGCAACCGGAGCACGATCATGTCGCAACTGTCTTTTTCCTCGTTCGATACCTCACTGATGGTGCGTGATGCGCAGGGCCGCTACCTGCTGGCGACGACTGACCAGATTCTGGAGGCCGCGCGCCAGGCTATCGAGCACAAGATGCAGCGCGGTGCGTCATTCAGTTCGCCGGTGGCGGTCAAGGAGTACCTGCGCGCCAAGCTGGCTGGGTTCGAGCACGAGGTGTTCGCCGTGCTGTTCCTGGATACGCACCATTGCTTGATCGAATATGCCGAGATGTTTCGAGGCACCATCGATAGCGCATCGGTGTATCCGCGCGAAGTGGTCAAGCAGGCGCTGCGGCTCAATGCGGCGGCGGTCATCGTTTCGCACAACCACCCGAGCGGGAATCCTGAGCCGAGCGCGGCCGACAGAGCACTGACCCAGCGGCTCAAGGAGGCGCTGGCACTTGTGGACGTTCGCATTCTGGATCACATCATCGTCGCGGGCGGCAACACCACATCATTCGCCGAACGCGGCCTGATCTGACCAAGGGGGCTTCGGCCCCCTTTTTTGCTGCGTCCGGTGGCGCAACTCCGGCCCGCGCGGGCCTGCGCGCTTCGCTTGCCGAGAACCGGGGAACGTGAAGGTGCAAGGGAGGCGGTCTTGCTGTTCCCTTCATCGTGCCACGGCGTGCTCGCCGTCAAGGGCTGCGCGCCGATGGCGCTTGCGTCCTGGCGGCCGTCGTTGACCCCTGACTGCTTGCGCTGCGCCGTGCCCCGGAAGGGTCGGGCAACTCCGCCCGGCAACCTTTCAGGAGTTCACCATGAACAACGCACTCATCACTGACGAGCAGCGCGTCGTGCTGCTGGCCAATGGCCGCAAATCACTGGAGAACCCGGACTTCGATCCGGCGCCCGTGGTCAAGCTGTTCACGCCGGATGCCGGCGCGACCTGGCTGCTGACCGAGATTGATCCCGACGACCACGACCACGCCTTTGGTCTTTGCGACCTGGGCCTGGGGATGCCGGAAATCGGCTGGGTTAGCCTGGGCGAACTGGCGACCGTGCGCGGCGGGCTGGGCCTGCCAATCGAACGTGACCTGTCTTTCCGGGCCGAAAAGCGGTTGAGCGCCTATGCGCGTGATGCGCGCCTGGCCGGGCGAATCGTCCAATGATTTGCGAGGGGCGTCGCAAGAAGCCCCGTTCAAGGTCTCAGCAGATCCGGCAGGCAGTCGGCGAATGCCGGCTGGATCTTGCTCACCGGCTTGGCCACGGCTTCATCGCCGGTGAGGACAGCCATCGTCATGCCGGTCATGGTCGTCAGACCGTTCGAGCTGCGCAGCACTTGCAGCGCAAGATCGACCGGGAAGCCGTCGGCACTACGCCGCAGCGGATGAATGCCGCCATGCACGAATGAGTTCATGCCGTGCCAGGTCACATCCTTGAAGTGCAACAGCATCTGGTGCGCGGCTGCCGGCGCGCCTTGTCCGACTCGCTTGCCGATCTGCTCAATCATTTCGCTGGCGCCAGGCAAGTTCTTGGCTGCCTGTTCGCTCTGCTGCGTCAGTGGCGCCAGCAACTTGTCGATCGCTGCGTCGCTAGCTGCGTAGAGCAGCCACATTGCCCGTGTCAGGGCCTCGAACTGCAGGCGCATGAGGCCGACGGCAGACGTGGGCAGTCGCAGCGACATCAACGCTCGCATTGCCGCCGCATGTTCCATAGCCACCAAGCACATGCCGAGGGCTGATTCGCCACGGGGCGATCCATCGAACTCGGCATTGCCCAGCAATTCATCCAGCCGTTCGTGCAAGGCATTGGAGCGGTGAAGCATGTGCTCCAAAGGGTCGTCGTTGTTGAGGATGGTTTCTTCCATAGAGGGATGGTAGGACGGTTGTGCGTCCCCGGCCAAGCAGACATGGCCGGTCGCGCTGTCGTGCTTCGCATCGAGCCGCCTGCGGCGTCTCGCCCCTGACGGGCTTCCATCGTTCCCTCGCTCCGCTCGGCTGACGCCTACGGCCCGGCTTCCAGCTTCGGGCCTGCGCGCTTCGCTTGCGTGCGGTCGGCACACAGGGATGGCCGTTGCCTTGTCCAGCCGTCTCCCCTGACTTCATCACCTTACCCGCGACCGTAGCCCGCTCCCGTGTGCCGTCAAGGCGCGCAGGGCCGTGTCCTCGGCTGCGCCTGCGGGCCGCACCCACCCTGCGCTTGCCTCCTTGACGGCCCCCGTCCGCGCGCTCCTGACCGTCGCGGGCGATGAACTCAGGAAAGACGGTGGCAACAGGGCCAACCGGGTTCCTCGTGCCGACCGCACCAAACAGCCGAAAGGCTGGGCTCCGAATCTAGGAATCCGGTGTGCGGTGTGAACAGCAAACCCTTTTTTCTTTGTCAGGAGAAATGCCATGCAACTCGCATCCCGCTTCGCTTCCCGTTCCCCGGTGCTGCGTTCGGAACGTCCCTTGTCCGATGACCAAATCCGGGCCGTGGCCCCGTCCATCTACGCGGAAGCCCCGCACGAAAGCCGCTCCGAGCGGTACAGCTACATCCCCACCGCCACCGTGCTGCAAGAACTGCGCGGGGAAGGCTTCGAGCCTTTCATGGTGACGCAAACCCGCGTGCGCCACGACGACCGCCGTGACTACACCAAGCACATGATCCGGCTGCGCCACGCCAGCCAGATCAACGGCCGCGAGGCCAACGAAATCATCCTGCTGAACTCCCATGACGGCACCAGCAGCTATCAGATGCTGGCCGGGATGTTCCGCTTTGTTTGCAGCAATGGCCTTGTCTGCGGTGACACCGTGGCCGACGTGCGCGTACCGCACAAGGGCGACGTGGCGGCGCAGGTGATCGAAGGCGCTTACGAAGTCCTGCACGGCTTCGACCGGGCGCAGGAATCGCGCGATGCCATGCGCGCGATCACGCTGGACGCCGGGGAATCGGAAGTGTTCGCCCGCGCTGCGCTGGCGTTGAAGTACGACGAGGACAAGCCCGCGCCCATCACGGAATCGCAAATCCTGATGCCGCGCCGCCATGACGACGACCGCCGCGACCTGTGGAGTGTGTTCAACCGCACGCAGGAGAACTTGACCAAGGGCGGACTGTCCGGGCGAAGCGCCAACGGACGCCGCCAGCAAACCCGCCCCGTTCAAGGCATTGATCAAAACGTGCGCCTGAACCGCTCCCTGTGGCTGCTGGCCGATGGCCTGCGCCAGTTGAAAGCCTGAATCCCCACGCGGCAGGGGCAGGCAGCAGCCCTTGCCGCTTCTCTCGCTGCTGCACCCCAACCGCAAGGAGTTATCACCATGAACGCCGTACTCAAAACCGAAGCCGTCGCCATCGAAGCCGCCGCACCGCTGGAAGTGGCCGACCCGACCAAGAACCTGATCTTGGTCCCCCTCTCGCAGTTGTTGCCGCGCCGCTCCAAGCGCAACGTCCGCACGACCCCGCGCCAATCCATCCCCGAACTGGCCGCGAGCATTGCCCGCATCGGCCTGCTGCAAAACCTGATCGTCATCCTCGCCGCCGATGGCGAGCAATACGAAGTCGTCGCAGGCGACCGTCGCCTGACCGCCTTGAAGCTGCTGGCGAAGAAGAAGCGCATCCCCGCCGACTACGAAGTGCCGTGCCTGCTGGTGGCCGATGCGTCCGCCCGCACCGTCAGCCTCGCGGAGAACGTGCAGCGCGAGAACATGCACCCCGCCGACCAGTTCGCGGCCTTCGCCGCGCTGGTCAAGGAAGGCCGCTCGGTGGAGGACATTGCCGCAGACTTCGGCGTGTCCCCGCTGGTGGTGCAGCGCCGCTTGAAGCTGGCGAACGTCTCGCCGCGCCTGCTGGCCGATTACCGCGCCGGAGCCGCGACGCTGGAACAGTTGATGGCCTTGACCATCACCGACGACCACACCGCGCAGGAAGCCGCGTTCTATGGTGCGCCGGAATGGCAGCGCAGCCCGTCCAAGCTGCGCGAGCGCCTGACCGAGCGCGAAATCGACGCCGCGCACGCGCTGGTGCGCTTCGTCGGGCTGGACGCCTACCGGCAGGCAGGCGGCGGCATCCGCCGCGACCTGTTCGCAGAAGGCGATGCCGGAACCTACCTCACCGATACCGCAGTGCTGGAAACGCTGGTGCGCGACAAGCTGGCAATGCTGGCCGAGGACGTGCGCGCCGAGGGATGGGCATGGGTGGAGGCCGTGCCGCATCTGGCCTACGAGGAACGGCAGGCGTTCCAGAACGCCCCGCGCCACCGCCGCGAGCCGACCAGCCGCGAGGCTCGCCGCATCGCCTCGCTGGAAACCCGCCTCGAAAAGATCGAAGCCGAACTGGAAGAAGCCTGCCAAGTTGAAAGCAGCGAGGACGAGGCCAAGGCCGAGAAACTGGAACAGCGGCGCGATCAGGTGGTCGGGGAACTGCAAGACGCGGAGGACGCCTTACAAGGCTATGCCCCCGAAGTGCGCGAGGTGGCCGGTGCCATCGTCACCATCGACCGCAGCGGCGAGGCCGTCATTCATCGCGGCCTGCTGCGCGAAGCCGAGGCGAAGGCGCTGCGCACGCTTGAAAAGCTGCGGCGCGGTTTCGGCAGTGCCGAAGGCGAAGCCGCCAACGACGAGCACGAGGACGCCGACGACGCGCCCAAAGCCGCGAGCCTGTCCGACCGGCTGGCGCAGCGGTTGAGCGCCCACCGCACGGCGGCGCTGCAAATCGAAGTCGCCCGGCATCCGCACGTCGCGCTGGCCGCGCTGGTGCATGGCATGGTGCAGACCGTCTTGCATCCCGACGCCTATGGCGATGGCCTGCCGCTCGGCGTGCGCCTCACGGCGCAAGACCGGCTGGAAGGCATGGCCCCGGACTGGCCGGAATCGCCCGCCGCCGTGGCGCTGCGCGAACTGCAACAGGTGGCCGGTGAAGCCTTGCCGGAGGACAGCGCCGAACTGTTCGCCGTGCTGCTGGCGAAGTCGCAAGACGAACTGGTGCGGCTGCTGGCCGTATGCGTGGCCTCTACGGTGGACGTGGTGACGCCTCGCGCCACGACGTACCAGCCCGGCGCGGAACTGGCGCAGGCCGTGGGCCTCGACATGGCCGCATGGTGGAAGCCGACCGCAGAAGGCTACTTCAAGCACGTTTCCAAGGCCGTGATTCTGGATGCCGTGGGCGCGTTTGCACCGGAATCCGTCACCCGGCTGGCGAAACTCAAGAAGGCCGACATTGCCAGCGAGGCCGAGCGGCTGGCCGATGGCACGGGCTGGATGCCTGCCATCTTCAAGGCCGAAGGCCCGCAGGACACCGCGCAGGAGGCCGGCCCGGAGCAGGACGCCCCGGAGGATGCCGAAGCAATGGCGGATGAACCCGCCGAGGCGCTGGCCGCTTGACCCGCGCCGAAGGCGAGCGCCCCGGCCTCGACCGGGGCGCTTCGCTGCAAGGAGAAGTCCCCATGACTCGCATTACCAGCAGCCGCCCGCGCGTGGCGGCGATCTACGCCCTCGGCACGGTACGCGCCCGCCGCTGGCACGGCGCAGGCGACGTGCGCGGCTGCTGCCCGCCTTCGGGCTGGACGGCATGCGCCGACCTCACCGCGATATTCATCCCATCACGGGCCGCGCCTTGCCGCGCGCCGTGTGGTGGCTCATCGAGACGAAGGAATAACCGCGATCAGCACCGCGCCCAGTCCGTTCCGCCCTGGGCGCGGTGAAACGAAAATCCGGGCGCGGCAGTGGCCGCGCCCGGTGTTCAAGGTCAACAGCCGAAGCACCCGCCGTGCGCGGGAATCACCAGCAGTTTTCGGCTTGCCGCGTGCATACCCCGCAGCGTGGGCCGCACCCATTTCATCAGAGCATGTCCGCTTTCCCCGCTTGGAAATCTGGAACGGCCTGGGCTTGTGGGCGCAAGGCGCCGCCGGGCTTTCGGCCTGCCGCTGCATTGGATGGGCTTCAGATACTCATCGCCATAACCCAGCCTGCCAGACCGGCCAGCAGAACCACGAGCGCAGGCGGCACCCGCCCGACCGTCAGCATCCCGAACGAGAGCAACGCTAGCCCAAAATCCGCCTTGCCGTGGATGGCACTCGTCCACACCGGGTCGTACAGGGCGGACACCAGAATGCCGACCACACCGGCATTGATGCCGGCCATGGTCGTCTGGATGCCCGCGCGGTGGCGCAGCCCTGCCCAGAACGGTAGCGCGCCAACCAACATGAAGAAGGCTGGAAGGAAGATGGTGCCCAAGAGCGCCAGCCCGCCGATCCAGCCATGCAGCGGACCGTGAGCGACCGCGCCGAGGTAGGCCGAGAACGTGAACAGTGGCCCCGGCACGGCCTGCGCCGCACCGTAGCCGGCCAGGAAGTCGGCGTTGCTCACGACGCCGCTGGGCACCACCGAGGCCTGCAGCAGCGGCAGCACGACGTGTCCACCACCGAAGACCAATGCACCCGAGCGGTACACCCCTTCCAACAGCGCGATCGTGGACGAGCCCGTGGCGGCCGCCCACAGGGGCAGCAGGGCGAGCGGTGCGGCAAACAGCAGCAGTGCCACGACGCCCAGCGTGCGCGAGACTGGGTAGCTATGGGCATGGCCACCGCCAGGCTGCGCGATCTTCAATCCCCACCAGCCCAGCAATCCCGCTATCGCGATGGCGGCGATTTGTCCCATCGCCGAGGGAAGAATCATGGTCAGCAGCGCCGCCAGAATGGCCAGGGCAGCGCGCGGCCGATCTGTGCACAGCGACTTGGCCATGCCCCAGACGGCTTGTGCAACGATGGCCACGGCGACGACCTTGAGCCCATGCACCCAACCTGACTGGGCCAGTCCCTGGTCCTGGGCGATGCCAAAGGCAAACAGGATCAGCGCAATGGCCGATGGCAGGGTGAACCCCGCCCAGGCCGCCAGTAATCCCGGCCAACCCGCGCGGCCCAGCCCCAGCGCCATGCCGACCTGGCTGCTGGCCGGCCCCGGCAGGAACTGGCACAAGGCCACCAGGTCGGAATAGCTGCGGTCATCCAGCCAGCGGCGGCGTTCGACGAACTCCGAGCGGAAGTAGCCTAGATGCGCGATCGGCCCGCCGAAGGAGGTCAGCCCCAGCTTGAGGAAGGCGCCGAAGACTTCGACGGGTGAGCCGCGCGCGGCTGCGGCCTCATGCTGCAAGGTGTTGGTGGAATCAGTCATTTATGCATCGCCTCCCCGGTGAACTCCCGGATGCGTTCCTTGGCCAGCGCCAAGCCTTCCTTGCCCTTGGGCGTGATCGTGTAGAGCTTGCGCACGGTTCGCCCCTCGCGCTCCTGGCGCGATACGAGGTAGCCGTCTCGCTCCATCTTGTGCAGCATCGGGTACAGCGTTCCGGGAGAGAGACGGTAGCCGTGGTGGGCCAGCTCGTCGATCATCCACTGCCCGTAGATCTCCTGCTCGGCCGCGTGGTGCAGGACGTGCAGGCGGATCAGCCCCGACAAAAGATCGTGGTGCTCCATTGCGTGGGGTATCGGCTTTTCTTCCATATCGAATAACGATAACGAAATTCGATATTATCACGACTCGCAGTCATTCCGAGAAGGCGAATCTGGTCGGCCGCGCTTGGGAGGTCTGACTTTCAAGACAGTTGCTCACGCCTTCGCGCCTACGGCGCTGCGCGCTTCGCTTGCCTCCAGGGGAAAGCCCTGCGGGCTATCCCGCCGCAGCAGCTTGGCGCCCCTCGATGCCGCCGAACCGGCTGCGCCGGATCGACTTGGCCAGCGCCCCGCCACGATGGACGGGGCGCTGGCCAACACGCTGGCGCTTGCTGCGGCAGGTTGCACGGTTGCGTGCTGTCCTCAACGCTGGCGGTTCCTGCCTATCACGTCACGAAGGACGGTTCACGGACAACCCGCCCGGCATCGCTATGGAGCTTCCACGCCACGCCTCAAGAGCGGCGCCGCAAGGTGCGGCAGGAGTGTTCTCGCCTGTCGTCGGGTGGTTGACCTGGCCCGCGTTAGTGGGCAAGCCGGAGAAGCCTTCGGGCGGGATGCCGAGTCGGCCCCATCTCCTTTCGGAGCGGTTCGGCCCAAGGAGTCCTTGTCTCGTTGTGAATCCTGGCGGGGGCACGGCTGCGCCTCGGGCTTCATGGCTGCAACCGTCCAGCGAAAACAATTTCCCCGCCGCTACGCGGCTTCCTCGCGCAGCAAATTCTTTTCACCTCCCGGTTCTCCACTGCGTTGCGACCGCAAGCGGTGCAGCCAGCCCGTCCCCCGCCGGCCGGATCACAACAAGGACGCGATGGGCGCGAACCTTGTTCAACCGAAAGGAGAAAACATCATGGCCAACATCGGCACCTTCACCGCAGACAAAGACGGCTTCACCGGCACGCTTCGCACTCTGACGCTCAACGTCAAGGTCAAGCTGGTTCCCAACGACAAGGGGGACAACGAGAAAGCCCCGGACTTCCGCTTGCAGGCCGCCAGTCACGACATCGGCGCGGCGTGGAAGAAGACCAGCGAGGCCGGGCGGGATTACCTGTCCGTGACCCTCGACGATCCTTCGTTTCCGGCACCGGTCTATGCGCGCCTGATCGAAGGCGAGAACGGCACGCACGACCTGATCTGGTCGCGCAGCAAGCCCCAGGCGGTGTGACCGCCGCAGCGCCCCGCTATTGCGGCGGGGCGCATCCTTCCAAGGATCGATCTGTGGCCATAGTGACGTAGACTGAGTTGAACCTGCTAGAGGCGTTGCTTTTCCACAAGGCGGCGGTAGTGCTCGCCGAGCACTGTGAGTTTGCAGGTCTTACTTTGCATTGCGGCGTGCCACATATGCGGCGCATCCACGGGTACAACCAGATTCAGGCGGTTGTATCGTTGCAGCAGCGCGAACTTTCTTGTGTTTTCTGGATTTGGGGGAGGCATGTCCGGATCTCTTCCCTTCAACTCCGGCTCAAATGTGGGGTCGAGTTTATATTCATAGCCTCGTTGAGGGAAAAATTCCGTTATACGCCGAAGATCGTCAAGGGAGATGGGTGGGTTGACTTTTCTAAGCGAAACGAACTGCCTAACGTTGGTCTTGAAAATAGGACGCTGCTCCCAGGCTCCCAAAGATTGGTCAACGTGCGCGTAAATACTGCCTGGAGTGATATCACCAGTGAGATTAGCTGCTCCACCGTGAAGCGCATCTACTAACAGTGTTGTAAATACTCCTCTGCCATTTTCTTCCGTCGCATACTGATCGGCAGCCGAGGCGGTAAGAATAGTCAATCCTTCAGATAGACTGGCAAGTTCCCCAGCGGCAGGGGGAGTCCCGGCGATACCTGAGTGGCAACTATCAAGAATGATTATCTTGTTTCGAGCCGGAGATTTATTGGCCACGGTGAGAACTTCGGAGAGCGATACCCCTTCGTCACCACGGCGAGAGTCGGTTGCAAGTAGATATCCACCCGTTGCTTCAATGTGCCCATGGCCGGCGAAGTAAAATAGCGCAATATCAGCCTGCGCCTTGAAAAGCTCCTCTACTCGATCTTTTAACAAAGCCCGATCAACGCGATCCGTTGGGCCAGTGCCAGTGAACATCTTGCAATCGAAGTTGACTGACCCATCGCCATGCCGGGCCAGGACAGCTTGCACGGCGTGGGCGTCATCAACGCATCCATACAGAGAGCCACCATGCTCGTAGTGATTGATGCCGACTATAAGAGCTATACGCACGACATCACTCCTTACGTATCAAAGACCATTGATAAAGTTTTTGATGGCATCCCACGTCCACACAACAGTGTTAACGCCTTCAATTCTGGTTCGATCATCGGTGTAGGCCCAGATGCCTAGTACCCTTTTTCCTTCTTCTCGCGCGCACGCAATCTCCCATTTTTGCCCGCTTGATGTCAGGGAGTTTTTGCTAATGAGAGCAATCACGCCGTCTGATCGGCGAATGCGAGTGCGGACTTTTTCCTTCCACTCCGACGCATAGGCTTCCTTGACGGACATGTCTATATACTCAAATGGCGAGTTCGTAAGGAGTGATTGGCCTTTCAAGAAGTCTCTTTGCCTTTCGTCTTCAATTGCGAATGCAACAAAAATAACTTTCTTATCTGCCATGTGATCTCCTCTCATTGAAATGGTTTGGGAAACTTCTCTCGCATGTTGCGAATCGAATGTAACAGAAGTTTTTTGCCTCAGACCGGGGGCTACGCTTGGCCAGGGTCGCCGACTTCATCTAGTTCCCGACGCACCTGCGCCAGCAGCTCCTCGGCCTTGTGTGGGCTGTCGCCGATGTAGGCCAGCGTCAGCAGCGTCAGCGGATGCACACCCATCACCTCGCACAGCTCGGCCAGCTTGTTCAAGGTCGGGCTTTTGAGGTCGCGTTCGAGGGTGCTCATATAGGTGCGGCTGGACACGTCAGAGAAGGCTTCCTGGCTCAAGCCACGCGCCTTCCTGACCGTCTTCAACGCCTTTGCCAATGAGTACCGAGCCGCCACCTATGGTTTCCCTTCAAAAACCAAGATGACAACCTATTGCGCTCTATAGGGCTACAATCTATAGTGTTCACTAGGTGCCGCCCTCCGCTTTCGTGTCTTTACAGAAATCCGCATCGGCGGGTTCCTGTAGAGCCATGGAACCGCATCCGTGCTTGCGCACGAAGGCGTAAATCCGGTGTGGCGGTTCTGCGCTTCGGCGTGAAACCGCATCCGTGCATCATTGGATTTGTGGGATTGCCGACCATGCCCCAGCCACTTGCCACCGTCCCGGAGCGCGCGCAACTGCTCGCCAACGGCGAGGCCCGCGCCGCTGGCCGGGCCATCGACCCTGTGCCTGTGGTGCGGCTGTTCACCCCTGACGCGCACCTCATCTGGCTGCTGGCCGCGCTCGATCCTGCGGACGGCGATACGGCCTACGGCCTGATCGACCTCGGGCTGGGGATGCCGGAGCTGGGAACAGTGAAGCTGTCCGACCTGGCCGGCATCGTCGGGCCGCTCAAACGACCCGTGCTGCGCGACCTCTATTTTCGGCCAGTGCGCACCCTTGCGGAATACACCCGGCTGGCCGAGCGCGACGGGGCTATCCCGGACTGAATACGGCCTACTGTGACTTTTCCAGTCTGGTGTCATACCGGGTAAGTCTCAATCGGGATTCTTGCGGCGTAGCCGCACCAGTCTGATCCAAATAGACATGATGCCTGGCGTGGGCTGCGGCAGGCTGGCCTGTACGGCGCCCCACATCGGGGCGCTGCCGCCGCAGCATTGAGACGAATACCGCAACGCATCGGAGCCAATCGGTCTTGACAGCCTCAGCCACCATTTTTACCCATGACGTTCTGACGATGGCGATGTAGCGCGTAGCCCAGCCGTGGCGGCGATTCCTGTTCCCAGGAGGTTGCGTCATGGCCGACCGCGCCGCCGAGCCTTGGTATCCGACTGCCGCGTATCTGTACGTGCTGCATCTGGACAGCCTTGCGCTCGCCTGGGAGTACCTGCGCAGGCACCCCGACTACCGGCTCGACTGGCTGCGCCATCGTCGCCGGCCGCAGGCGGCACAGGAAGCGGCGCAACGCTGGGGCTTGCGCCTGCTGGAAGACCCGGCCCTGGATGCGCGCGACGCGCATCCGGCCTGGCTGCCCGGCCACGCTGCGATGGTGCAGCTTTACCCGGACGAAGATCCACCACCCGATGCCTCGATCTTCGCGTTCTGGCGCATCCCCGGCCATAAGCAACTGCTCCATGACGGCAAACGGCTGGCGCTGATCGCACGCAGCCCAGGCCATTGCCTGCGCTTCGCGCTCGCGCCCGGCCTGGAAGACGGCATGGCTGTCGCCTATGCCCATCGCGGCGTCGCTGTCGCGCCTGCGCGCAACCAACCGCGCAGCGTGGGCTTGGGTGTCGCCAAACCCCGGCCAGCACCCGCCGCTCTGCTGGAGCTGCACACCTTGCAGGCGCTCGACGCGACCCTGGCGGGCGCGTCCTTGCGCGATGTAGGCGAAGGGCTGTTCGGTGCCGACGCCGTGGCCGATTGGTACAGCGACGGCGGCCTGCGCTCCAAGGTGCGCCGCTTGGTGCGGCGCGGCGATGCGCTGATGCGCGGCGGCTATCGCCACCTAGCACAGCTTCCGTCGCTTGAGAAGGGTCGTCTTGAAGCAGACGCAGAACGGCCCTAATCCAAAACCCCTCGCTTCTTGAGACTGCCTCCATCCGGTCGCGCTGTGTGGCCGGACGTTATCAACCGATGGAGGCTCACACCATGCGTCCCGCTCCCTTGCGACCTGCCGCCACTGTCTCGACCGCTGCCGCGCAGCCCCAACGCTATCTCACCAACGACGAAGCCGCCGAGTACCTGCGCCTGTCGCCGCGCACGCTGGAAAAGCAGCGCGTGATCGGTGGCGGCCCTCGCTTTCGCAAGTTCGGCCGGCGCGTCATGTACGCGGTGGCCGACCTCGATGCTTGGGCTGCCGACCGCAGCTTCGAGACGACTTCCGATCCCGAGTACGCCGAGCACCACTCGGCCGACAACCGTGCACGCTGATCGGCGGCGCGCGGCAGACCATCCCCATGTCCAGCACCGCGCTGCCGTCCCGGCAGCGGCCGATGCAGGAGCGCGAACAGCTCGACCTGTTCCGCGCCTTGCCCGGCGACATGGCGCCGCGAGACAGCCAGGATTTGATGGCCTATCCGTTCTTCTCGCTCGGCAAGTCCAAGCGGGTCAAGCCCATCGACTTCCGTGCGGGCAACGTAACGATCCGCGTGGAAGGCACGCAGGAGCACGGCATCGCCACGATCTGGGATGCGGACGTGCTGATATGGGCGGCTTCGCAGATCGTGGAGGCAAAGGACGCGGGCCTGCGCCCGTCGCGGCTGATGCGCGCCACGCCCTACGAGATTCTGCGCTTCATCGGGCGCGGCACGTCGCTTCACGACTATCTGCGCCTCAAAGCCGCGCTCGACCGGCTGCAATCGACCACGGTGGCCACATCCATCCGCGAAACCACGGGAAGACGATTGCACCGCTTCTCGTGGATCAACGAGTGGCGCGAGCTGGCCGATGCCAGCGGCGTGCCGCTGGGCATCGAGCTGATCTTGCCCGACTGGTTCTATGCCGGCGTGCTCGATGCCGCCCTGGTGCTGACCATCGACCCCGCGTACTTCCGCCTCAAAGGCGGCATCGAGCGGTGGCTGTACCGCCTGGTGCGCAAGCACGGCGGGCGGCAGGAGCACGGTTGGCAATTCGACTTCCGGCACCTGTACCGCAAATCCGGCAGCGCGGCCCGCTTCTCGGACTTCGCCTACGACCTGCGCGTTCTGGTGGCGCGGCAGTCGTTGCCCGGCTACATCCTCGGTATCGAGCGGATGCCGGACGACAACACCGAGCTGCTGAACTTCCGGCCCGTGCTGCATACGGCACGGGGATAACTGCGGTAAAGCCTGTGGACGGCCTCGTGCTATCAGGAGTACCGGGTATCGTGCTATCAGGAGTACGACCCTCGTGCTATCAGGAGTACGAAAGCGCCGCAAAGCCAATAACGGCGCGGGTTTGCGTTTCCTCTAACTTACCTAACAAGAAATACATAACTTTTAGTAGAAGCGCGCCGTTTCGGTGGACAACCACGAAACGGCACGGCCAGGCCGGCTTTCCAGTACGGAGGGCCGCGCCATGATCCTCGCGTTGCTCAACCAGAAAGGCGGCGCCGGCAAGACCACGCTCGCCACCCACATCGCCGGCGAGCTGGCGATGCGCGGCCAGCACGTCATCCTGCTGGATGCCGACCCGCAGGGTTCTTCGCTCGACTGGATGCAGCGCAGAAGCCAGCAGGGCTTGCCACGGCTGTTCAGCGCCGTGGGCCTCGCCCGCGAAACGCTGCATCAGGAAGCGCCGGAGCTGGCCCGCCGCGCCGATCACGTCATCATCGACGGCCCGCCGCGCATCGCCGCCTTGGCGCGCTCCGCGCTGCTGGCGGCCGAGCGCGTGCTGATTCCCGTACAGCCCAGCCCGTATGACCTGTGGGCCAGCGCCGAGATGGTGGCGCTGATTCGCGAGGCACAGGTGTTCCGGCCTGCGCTGCGCGCGGCCTTCGTCATCAACCGGCGCGTCAGTACCACCATCATCGGCCGGGAAGCGCGGCAATCGCTGGCCGAACAGCCGCTGCCGGCGCTGCGCAGCGAAGTGCGCCAGCGCATCGTCTTCGCCGACAGCGTGGCCGCTGGCCGACTCGCCCGCGAGACGGCGCCCGACAGCGCCGCCGCGCGCGAGATCGCCGCGCTCACCGATGAACTGCTGCGGTGGCCGACATGAGCAGCCCGCGCAGCAAGCGCGTCGGCATCGGCGCACGTCCGCCCGCGAATCCGCACGCCGAGGCGTGGATTCGCCAGGGCGATGCCGATGCGCTCAACAAAGGCGACCTCTACACCGCACGCCTGACGCTCGACGTGACGCCCGCGCTGCGCGCGCGCATCAAGATCGCCGCCTTCGGTCAGGGCGTGACCGTGGCCGAGCTGTTGCGCGGCCTACTGGAACGGGAGTTTCCAGAACACCGCAGGGAGAACACGCCATGAACGCATCCGCTTCGCCTGCCGCTCACGCGGCGACGGCTGCACCGGCTGCTGCGCCGCCGCCTTCGCTTTCGACGCTCGCCGGCCAGGCTGGCAGCGTGCCGCTGACTCGCGTATCGCTCGCCTACATCGAACCGCGCTTCAAGCTCTACCTGCGTTTCGGCGAACCGGCGCGCACGCTACGGCTCGACCGCTGGCGGCGCTGCGCGGTGTTCCTGCCGCGTGCAATGTTCTGTCGCGTGCGCTGGGAGGCAAACGACTACGGCACGATCCGCTGGCAGCTCATGGTGATGCAAGCCGCCACGCCGCTGGACGACATGCAGCGCATCCCCGGCGTGCGACCAGGCGCACGCCTGCTGCTGCACGCCGAAGGCGAAAACGCGGTGCGTGCCGTGGTGGAACGCATCGACGGCATCGACGCGCAGGGCATCGCCGCCATCGACGTGTCGCCCGCGTACTGGCGCACGCTGGGCAACCGTCTGGCGGCCCGCCTGGCGCTGCCCGAATACACCGCCGAGCGGCACGCCGCCTGGCTGGCCGGAAGGGCGCTGCCATGACGACCCAATCCAATACCCCATGCACGCACGAAGCCGCGCCGCATCCTCGCTCGCGTCGATGCGCTCGCCTCGCGCTGGCGGGCTTCGCCGCCGTCGGCGTCGCTGCGCTGGCCTGGGCGGCTTTCGTGTCGCCGCTGCCGCGTCTGACCTACAACCCGTCCGACAGCGTGGCGGTCGGCTGGTATCGCATCGAACCGTTCGACCCGCGCACCGCCTCGCTGCCACGTCCGTTGTCCGTGGACAGCATCGTGCTGGTGCCTCTGCCCGACAGGGCCGCCATGCTGGCTGCGCAGCGCGGCTACCTGCCGACCCGCGTTCCGCTGCTCAAACGTGTGGGCGCGGTCGCGCCGCAACACGTCTGCATCGTCGCCGGCCAGGTTCACATCGACGGTGTGCCTGCGGCCGCCGCGCTGCCTGCCGACCGGCTGGGCCGGCCGCTGCCATCCTTGCAGCTTTGCCGCCGCCTTGAACCGGGCGAGCTGTTCCTGTTGAGCGTGACCAATCCGGCATCGTTCGACAGCCGCTATTTCGGGCCGGTCAGCGCATCCGCCGTGATCGGCGTCGCGCATCCCGTTTGGCTGGAGGCACGCCCATGATGGCCGCCGATTCGCTGCACGTTGCCGTGCCTCTCATCGTGCCATCGGGCATACCGTTCCGGCTGCTGCCGCCGTGTCGTCGCGCGTGCAGCGCGGGCGCACTCGTGCCGCACCTCGCGCAACATCCGGCGCAGCCGTCCAACCTGCAGGCGTCTTGCCTCGAACGCGCCCGACCTGTGGCCCCCATCGCGTCCATCTGCGCGTTCGCCCGGCGGGCTGGCTGCAAGCAGCGCAGCGCCGCCGGGCCGCCGACGCCCGGAGCGACAGCGAGGGGGAAAGGCGGAAGGCAAGACAAAAGGACGCGGCACCGGGCCGCGTCGAAAGCCTGTCTGCACATGGGGGGAACGCGGCACGGAGCGGCTTCGCCGCCGTGCCGCGTTCGGCGCGAGGCCCGCGCCAATGCAGGCATATCCGCGTGCTTCGCACGACAGGACACGCCATAGCTTGCAGGGAGCGCAGCCATGACCGACCGCCGCGACGAAGATTTCCGCGTGCGTCCCAGCGCCCCGAAGAACCGGGGCAAGGGCCAGGGGCAGAGCTTCATTTCCAAGGTGCTCAAGCAGGCAGGCAAGGCCAGCAGCGGCAAGTCGGCGGTGCGCCGTCCTGCCACTGGCAGCGCCGGCCAGCGCCCCGGCTCGCGCCTGGGGCGCGGCCACACGGCGGCGCGCTTCGCCGGGGCGAAGCTGACGCCCATGTCGCGGCGCGTGACCATCAAGACCCTGCTGGTCAACCGGCGCAACGCCAGCCCGCAGTCGCTCGCCAAGCACCTGCGCTACATCGAGCGCGACGGCGCCGGCCGCGATGGCGAGCCGGGTCGAGCCTACGGGCCGCAGACCGACGAAGCCGACCTGGATGCCTTCAAGGAGCGGGCCGCCGACGACCGACACCATTTCCGCTTCATCGTCTCCCCGGAGGACGGCGCCGAGCTGGACGACCTGCGCACCTACACCCGGCATCTGGTGAACCGGATGGAAGCCGACTTGGGGACGCGGCTGGATTGGGTGGCGGTAGATCACTGGAACACCGACAACCCACACACCCACCTGATCGTGCGCGGGCGCGACGACACCGGCAAAGACCTCATCATCGCGGGCGACTACATCGCCGATGGCTTCCGCCATCGTGCCGCCGAACTGGCGACCGAATGGCTGGGGCCGCGCACCGAGCTGGAGATCCAGCAGACCCTGCAGCGCGAGGTGGAGCAAGAGCGGTGGACTAGCCTGGATCGCACCTTGCAGCGCGAGGCCGGCGAGGATGGCCGGGTGCAGATCGAACGGTTCAACGAACCGCGGCTGCAACGCCAGCGCCTGCTGCTGATCGGCCGGCTGCAACGCTTGCAGCACCTGGGCCTGGCCGACGAGACGCAGCCCGGCACCTGGGCCGTCCATGCCGATGCCAAAAAGACCCTGCGCGCCCTCGGCGAGCGTGGCGACATCATCCGCACCATGCAGCGGGCCATGCGCGGCGAGCCGCGCGAGCTGGCGGTGTTCGAGCCGGGCGACGATGGCCGAACCATCCTCGGTCGCGTAGCCGCGAAGGGGCTGGCCGACGAGCTGCGCGACCGTGGCTATCTGGTTATCGACGGCGTGGACGGCAAGGCACACTACGTTGCACTCAACGCCCGCGACGAACTGGCGAACTATCCCACCGGAGCCGTGGTAGAGGTACGCGGTTCAGCCGAGGTGCGGGCGGCCGACAAGAACATCGTCGCGTTGGCGAGCCATGGCCTGTACCGCACCGCTCATCACCTAGCGATCGAGCATAGCCGAGCCAAGCCCGGCCGCAACCCGCAGGAGGTCGTCGCGGCCCATGTTCGCCGGCTGGAAGCCCTGCGCCGGGCCGGCATCGTGGAGCGCGTGGCCGAAGGGCTATGGAAGGTGCCGGACGACCTGGCCGAACATGGCCGCCAGTACGACGCGCAGCGCCTCGGCGGTGTGGCCGTGGAGTTGAAATCGCACCTGCCCATCGAGAGGCAGGCCCGCGTGATCGGGGCCACCTGGCTCGACCAGCAACTGATCGGCGGCGGCAAAGGGCTGGGCGACCTGGGCTTTGGTGGCGACGCCAAGCAGGCCATGCAGCAGCGCGCCGACTTCCTGGCCGGACAGGGGCTGGCGGAGAAGCGCGGCCAGCACGTGATCCTGGCCCGCAATCTGCTGGTGACGCTGCGCCATCGGGAACTGACGCAAGCCGCGAAGGACATTGCCGCCGAGACCGGCCTGGAGCATCGCCCGGTCACGGATGGGCAGCGCGTAGCCGGCATCTATCGACGCTCGGTCATGCTCGCCAGCGGGCGCTATGCGATGCTCGATGACGGCAAAGGGTTTAGCCTCGTGCCGTGGAAGCCCATCATCGAACAGCGGCTTGGGCAGCAACTCGCCGCGGCGGTGCGCGGCGGCGGAGTGTCCTGGGAGATCGGACGGCAGCGTGGACCGACCCTGGGGTGAGCCGTACTCGCAACGCCACTTTGGATATCCCCGGCGAACGAGTCAGGCCGGCTGCTGTTCCTTCGAGACGAACCTCAACCCAACCCCAGGTTCGGTGACGATGTAGCGAGGAGCGGAGGCATCGTCCCCCAGCTTGTGGCGCAACTTGCCCACGAGAATGCGCAGGTAGTGGGTATCTTCCTCATGCGTCGGCCCCCACATCTCCCGCAGTATCTGTGCCTGCGTCACCAGCCGTCCCGGTTGCCTGACCAGCAAGGCCAGCAGAGAGAACTCCTTGCGGCTCAGCGTGACGGCTTCTCCATGAACGGCCACTTCCCGTTGCGCCAGGTCGATTCGGAGAATCCCGTCGTCGTAGATCGGGCCATCTTCCGTCCCTGTCGCCACCGTGCGCAGGAATGCGCGAATGCGTGCCATCAGTTCCTCGACACCGAACGGCTTGGTCACGTAGTCGTTGGCCCCTGCGTCCAGCAGGGCCACCTTTTCGTCCTCGCCGGAGCGTACCGTCAGCACGATGACGGGCACGCGCGACCATTGCCGCAGTTCCTTGAGCACGTCCTTCCCGTCCATATCCGGCAACCCCAGGTCTAGGACGACGAGGTCGGCCCCTTTGCTGGCCAGCAGCGTCAGGCCCTCCCGGCCTGTTCCCGCCAGCAGGGTCGCGTAGCCCTGCGACCGCAAGCTGATGTCGATGAACTTGCGGATCTGGGGTTCGTCATCGACGACAAGAATCCGGGCGGACGACGCACCCGGAGTCGATTCATTGGGAAGTCCCATCATGCTCTTTCGTCTCCTGATTCGCGTATCCGCCCCAAGGCAGGGTCAGGCGGATGGTGGTTCCTTGGCCTTCCGGGCCAGGCAGCGCCTCGACGCTACCCATGTGGGCACCTACGATACCTTGGACGATCGTCAACCCCAGGCCGGTTCCCTGCTTGCCTCGGTCGCCACGTTCGACGCTGTAGAACATATCGAAGATACGCCGTCGTTCTTCCTCTGGAATGCCCGGCCCGCGATCCGAGATGTCGATCTGCACTTGATCGTCCTCTGTCCGTCGAATTTGCACCTTGAGAGGCACCCCCGGAGGGGAGAACTTCGCCGCGTTCTCCATGACGTTGAACAAAGCCTGCTCGATGAGCGCGGGGTGGACATGGATCGGAGGCAGATCCGGTGGAATGTCGTGTTCGATGCGGACATCGGGCTCGTACCGTTGCAGGCGCCGCGACGCCGAGCCCACCAGTTCGTCGATGCCGATCCAGTCGCGTGTCAGCGTCAGTCCCTGCTGCCCGAGCCGGGTCATGTCGAGCAGGTTCTGGATGTACCGATCCAGGCGCTCGCCTTCCACATGGATGGTCTCCAGCAGGCTTTGCTGATCTTCCGGCCCCATATCCTTGCCGTAGCGAGCCAGGCTGTCCGCCGCTCCGATCATCGACGACAGGGGCGAACGCAGGTCGTGCGACACCGACGACAGCAGCGCAGACCGCAGGCGCTCCGTTTCTCCGGTGACGCGCGCTTCCTCCAGTTCCGACACCAACCGCGTGCGCTGGGCGGCCTGGCCAATGTCCTCCACCATGCTTTCCGCCAGGCGGCGCTGCTCGAACGAAAGTCGCCCCATGCCCGACGGGAACCTCAAGCCGGCCACGCCCAGCGTGTTTTTGTCCGAGCGCACCGGCAGAAACAACCAGGACGAATGGGTCAGGGTGTCCGTGTAGCGCCCACTCGCCTGCCCGTGCTGCTGCGTCCAGTCGGCCGCCATCAGATCCTTCTCGGTCAGATGACTCGCGGCAGCGGCGGGACCGGACTCGCCGTTGATTCGTATCCACGCCTCGGCGTGCAAGGTCGATTGCAGAACCGATGAGCCTGATGCGATGACCTGCCCGAGATCGGCTGCCTTGGCGAGATGGCGTCCCAGGTTCTGCATGGCCGTCGCATGCGTGTTCGCCGCTCGCAACGCCACGACTTGCATGCGCAGTTGTGAAGCTAGTCGCCCGGCAATCAGAGCCGCCGCCAAGAACAGCAACACGGTGGCCACACCACGGTGAGCACTGATCAGGAAGGTGTAGCGCGGCTCGATGAAGAAGAAGTTGTATGCCACGAAACACAGCCCGGCGGTAATGACGGCCGAGAGCATGCGGGTCCGTGAGGCGACCAGCATGACCGCCACGAGAAAGATCAGGGACAGATCCTGCAAGCCCAGCGTGCGCTCGGCCAAGGCCGCTGCACCGATAGCGCCGACGCTGGCCAGCAGGATCAGCAAGGCCTCCCGCTTCGTCAGGCCACCGCCGGCAAGACCTGGCAACTGCATCGCCCGCTGCCGGGCCTGCGGCGTGCTGACGATCGTCAGCTCGTAGCGTGCGCCGCGCTGCAACAGTTGCTGCGTCAGCGTGCGATTGAAGATGCGGGCGATGGGGCGCTCGCGCGTGCGGCCGATCACGATGGATCGTGCGCCGCGCGCCTCGGCGGCATCGAGCAAGGCTTGGGTGACGTCGGTGTTGTGTAGCACTTCCGTCTCGCCCCCCAGGTTGCGCGCCAGCGCGAATGCCTTGTCGATCTCGGTCAAGCGCTCCTGCTCCGCACGCGCAACCATGTTGAGCGTGGGGGCCGTCCGGTCAAGGTCGTCAGTGTGCAAGGCGGCATCGGCCGAGCGCCCGGTCTCCACCGTGACCACCGACCAGGGAGCGCCCCGGCGCTCGGCAATTCGGGCGCCCGCTCTCACGAGGTATTCCGACTGCCCCCGGCCGTCAATGGCGATCAGCACATGGCGCTGGATGGAAATGCCCTCCAGGCCGCGCGCAGCGCGTGTCTCGCGCAAGTCAGCATCGACGTGCTCAGCCACGGTCTGCATCGCCAGTTCGCGCAGCGCGGTGAGATTCGACGGAGAGAAGAACGCTTGCAGCGCCTGGGCGGCCTGCTCGGGCAGGTACACCTTGCCTTGGTTCAGGCGTTCGATCAGTTCGCGTGCGGGCAGATCGACCAGGCGGATGTCGCGCAGGCGCTCGAAGACGGCGTCTGGGACGGTCTCGCTCACCCGAACGCCGGTGATCTGATGCACCACGTCGTTCAGGCTTTCCAGATGCTGGATATTGACCGTGGTGTAAACGTCGATACCAGCGTTGAGCAATTCCTCCACGTCCTGCCAGCGTCGCTCATGGCGGCTTCCGGGGGCGTTGCGATGGGCTAATTCATCGACCAGGGCGATGGCCGGCTTGCGTGCCAGCAGCCCATCCAGATCCATTTCCTCCAGTTGCCGCCCTTGGTAATCCACCTTCTTGCGAGGCAGCAACGGCAATCCCTCGACCATCGTCTGCGTCTCGCTGCGACCATGCGTCTCGACGATACCAATGACGACATCCACCCCCTGGCGGTGGAGTTCGCGTGCGCGTGCCAGCATGGCGTAGGTCTTGCCGACGCCAGGGGCAGCGCCCAGGAACACCGTCAGGCGTCCCGCCGTCTGGCGCCGGAGTTCACCCAATAGGGCGTCGGCCTGTCCCGCATGTTCGGTTCCCATGACAGACCCAATCCTCAACGTGTTGTCATTGCCTGCATATCGTCTTACCTTGCGTTTCCGATCCGTGATGGATCACATCGCGCAAGTGCCTCCGGCGTCCATCCATCAAATAATGCTTTGATTTCAATAGGTTTCTTGCAGGCTTGCAAGGCCCCTCGAAATGCTCAATCCGAGAACAGCGAGGCCGTATGAGCCAAAAGCTCAAGATGCTCCTGATTTGCCGGACTGGGAACCAGCAGCACCAGGGCGTCGGATACGAGCCCCGCGTCCGGGGCATCGAAGTCCAGTCCTGGCACGAGACGCACGTACAGAGCGCGAATATGATTCAGACCGCTTACCCTGGCATGGGGAATGGCAACGCCTAGACCCAACGCCGTCGATCCTGCCATTTCTCGTCGCATCAGAGCGGAGGCGACGGCATCCGCGGGCAAATTGCCGATGCGTTCAGTATGCAGGCCAATGGTCTGGAACAATTGCCGCTTGTCAGCGACCTCCAAGCCGAGCAGCAGGTCTTCGGTCTGAACATAGCGACTCAGTGCAGTCATTGCTTGGCCACAGGCGTCTTGGCGACCGCATCCAGCGCCAGATTCAACTCCAGCACATTCACGCGAGGCTGGCCCAGCAAACCCAGTTGCTTTCCCTCCGTATGCTGGGACACCAAGCCTTCGATGACATCGCGTGAAACACCGCGCGCATGTGCCACGCGATCAATCTGGATGGCGGCGGCTTGCGAACTGATGTGCGGGTCGATGCCGCCGCCGGATTGAGTGACCAGATCGCTGGGTATAGCGGAAGGTTCGACACCATACCTTTGCGCCAGGGCAGCTCGCGTCTCATCGACACGCTTGCGCAAGTCTGGATTGGTACGGGCCTGGTTGCTCCCAGCCACCGCCATCACATCGTAGTTGGCCGCGGAGGGGCGCGACTGGAAGTAGCGATCGTCCGAGAACGGCTGCGCCACCAATGAGGAGCCGAGGACCTTGCCATCGCGCTCGATCAGGCTGCCATTGGCCGTGCTCGGGAACAGCGCCTGGCCGAGCCCGACTCCGGCCAGCGGATACAGCAGACCGAAACCGACCAGCGAAATGATCGCCAGGCCGATGGAGCCGCGGAGCAGGTCCTTGTCGGAGATGGTCGGGGACACATTACCCGGTGTGCGGAGAGTGGTAATTGCGTTATGAGACATGATCGAATCCTCAGAGAGAGAACATGGCGGAGATCGCAACGTCGATCACCTTGATCGCGATGAAGGGCAGCAGGACGCCACCAACGCCATAGACCAGCATGTTGTTGCGCAGCAGTTGCGTCGCGCTCGCGGGCTTGAAGCGCACGCCACGCAGGGCCAGCGGAATCAGCAGCGGGATGATGATGGCGTTGAAGATCAGCGCCGACAGCACGGCGCTGTTCGGGCTCGACAGGTTCATGACATTGAGCGCCGCCATCTGCGGGATCGTTGCGGCGAACAGCGCCGGCAGGATGGCGAAATACTTGGACACGTCGTTGGCAAGCGAGAAGGTAGTCAGCGCGCCGCGCGTGATGAGCTGCTGCTTACCGATCTCCACCACGGCGAGCAACTTGGCCGGATCGGAGTCGAGATCGACCATGTTGCCGGCCTCTTTGGCCGCCTGCGTGCCCGAGTTCATCGCCAGGCCCACGTCGGCCTGGGCCAGCGCCGGCGCATCGTTGGTGCCGTCGCCCACCATCGCCACCAAGCGACCGCCAGTCTGTTCGGCACGGATACGCGCGAGCTTGTCTTCCGGGCGCGCCTCGGCGATGTAGTCATCGACACCGGCCTCGGCCGCGATGTTCGCCGCCGTGAGCGGGTTGTCGCCCGTAATCATCACGGTCTTGACGCCCATCTCGCGCAGGCGGGCGAATCTCTCCTTGATGCCGTGCTTGATCACGTCGGACAGTTCGATGACGCCCAACACGTGCCGGCCATCGCTGACCACGAGCGGCGTGGCACCCTTGCGAGCCACATCCGCGACACGCGCTTCGAGTTCTGCGGGGATGACGCCGCCCAGCATCTGCACATGCCGCGCGATCGCGTCCATCGCACCCTTGCGTATGACGCGCTCGCCAGGCAGGTCCACGCCCGACATGCGCGATTGCGCGGAGAACGGCACGAAATGCGCGCCTTCGGGTTCATCGAGCGTCTCGTTCTTGCCGCGTGCGAGCTTGACGATGGACTTGCCTTCCGGCGTCGGATCCGCCAGCGAGGCCAGCAGCGCCGCCTGACGCAGTTGCGCAGCGTCCACCCCGGCCAGCGCGTGGAACGCAGTGGCCTGCCGATCGCCGTGGGTAATAGTGCCGGTCTTGTCCAGCAGCAGCACGTCCACGTCGCCTGCGACCTCCACGGCCTTGCCCGACTTGGCCAGCACGTTGGCCTGTAGCGCGCGGTTCATGCCGGCAATGCCGATGGCCGGCAGCAACCCGCCGATGGTGGTTGGGATCAGGCACACCAGCAGGGCGACCAGCAGCACGACGTTGACGTTCACGCCGACGAAGCCACCGATGAAGGGCAGCGTCACGACGACGATCAGGAAGGTCAGCGTCATCACGCCGAGCAGGATGCCCAGGGCGATTTCGTTGGGCGTCTTCTGCCGGTTGGAGCCTTCCACCAGCGCGATCATGCGGTCGAGGAAGCTGTTGCCCGGCTCGGCGGTGACGCGCACCACGATGCGGTCGGACAGCACCTTGGTGCCGCCGATCACGCCGGAACGGTCGGTGCCGGCCTCGCGCAGCACAGGCGCTGACTCGCCGGTCACGGCGGCCTCGTTGATCGTCGCCAGACCTTCGACGATCTCGCCGTCGGCAGGCACCAACTGGCCTTCTTCGATCACGACATGATCGCCGGGGCGCAGCTCGGCGGCCGGCACCGTCTTCTCGCCGCCGGCGGCGTCCAGCCGCCGGGCCATCAAATCCTTGCGGGCTCGGCGCAGCGACGCCGCCTGTCCGCGTCCGCGGGACTCGGCCACCGCTTCGGCGAAGTTGCCGAACAGCACGGTAATCAGCAGGATCGCGGTCACAGCCCAGCCGAAGCCGGGTTGCGCCCAACCCGCGAGGGTGGCGACCGCCGTAACCAGCGTGCCGAGCCAGACCACGGCCATCACGGGGTTCTTGATGATGTGCTGCGGCGCCAGCTTGATGAAGGCGTTGACCAGGGCAGGCGCGAAGCCGCGCTCATCCAGGCGCGAGCGGCGGCCCGCGTGTTCTTTGGAGGTCGTATGGTTCATGACATTTTCCTCAACGCGCGATCAGGCTCAGGTGATCGGCCACAGGGCCTAGCACCAGAACGGGCATGAACTGAAGCAGCGTCAGGATGAGAATGACGGCGATCAGCGTGAGCGCAAAAGTGGGGGTTTCGATCTGCAGGCTTCCCGTGCTCTCCGGGGCCTGGCGCTTGCGCGCGAGCATCGCTGCGATTACCAGCGGGATGATGAGAGCCGGATAGCGACCCGCGGCGAGCACGAAGCTGGTAGTGACGTTCCACCATACGGTGGCATCGCCCAGTCCCTCGAAACCGGAACCGTTATTGGCGAAGGCCGAGGTGTACTCATAGAACACTTGGCTGATGGCGTGGAAACCCGGATTCGAGTTTCCTGCCAAGCCGGGAACGGCCAGCGTAACCGCGGTCAAGCCCAGCAGGATCAACGGCTGCAGCAGCACGAGCACCGCAAGCAGACGCACCTCTGGCGCTTCGATCTTGCGTCCGAACAATTCCGGCGTGCGTCCAGTCATCAGGCCCGCCAGGAACACACTGAGCAAGAGATAGACGATGAACTGCTGCAAGCCGCAGCCGATGCCACCCCAGATCGCATTGATCAACATGTCGCTGATCGTGACCAGGCCGGTCAGCGGAGCCAGCGAATCGTGCATGGAATTGACCGAGCCGTTAGACGTCTGTGTCGTCAATGCAGCCCACAACGCGGAAGGCCCAGCACCGAAGCGGACCTCCTTGCCTTCCATCAACGCGATGTCCTGCGAGGTTGGGGAGAAGCCTTCGGACCAGATGGCAAAGCCTGCTGACACGACCGACATCGTCAACATCGTGCCGAACACCAACCCGGCGAACTTACGTCGTCCGGTCAGTCCACCGATCATGAACACCACCGCGACTGGCACCAGAATGAGCGCCAAGGTTTCAAGCAGATTCGACAGCGGCGTGGGATTCTCCAGAGGCACCGCACTGTTGGGGCCATACCAGCCGCCGCCGTTGGTGCCGAGCTGCTTGATGGCGACCATGGGCGATACCGGCCCCAGCGGAATCTTCTGCTCCTTCATCTCGACCGTCGTATCGACGGGCGCGACCACGGGGCCGCCGTCCAGCGTGGCCGGCACGCCCTGGCTGGTCAGCAGCACCGACCACAGCAGGCACAGCGGCAACATGAAGCGCAGCGTGGGGCGGATCACGTCGGCCCAGTAGTTGCCGACGTCCACAGGCACCTGATCCTGGCCCTCGGCCTTGCGCGCTTGCGCATTGCGGCCGCCGAAGAGTCCACGCAGCGTCGCTACGACCAGCGCAAGTCCCATCATCGGCGTAATGACCTGCAGGGTCACGATGCCCATCATGTGGGCGAGGTATGAGAGCTGGGCCTGCCCGGAGTAGTGCTGCTGGTTGGTGTTGGTCAGGAAGGACACCATGGTGTGCAGCGCCAGATCCCAGCTCATGTTGGGCGCGCCATTGGGATTGAGCGGTAGCCATGCCTGGGTCATCAGGATCAGCCACACGACGATGGCCAGCACCAAGTTGCTCAACAGAAAAGCGCCTGCGTACCCGCGCCAGCTCATGCCGCGCTCAGGTTTCGTACCGATCAGCGCGTAGAAGGGCCGCTCCAACCGTAGGAACAGCCCGTCGCCGCGCATCGGGGCGCCGCGCATCACCGCGGCCAGATAGCGACCGAGCGGCCATCCGAGACCGATCGCCAGGGCAAATACCAGAAGAAACTCAGTCATGATCGGACTCCATCAACGTGTAGCGCGGGGGAGTGGTGGCCATCACGCTCCCCCATCAGAAAGAAGCCTGGATGGCGAACTCGGCGCGCGAGCCTGCCATGCCGGGGAACAGTCGTTTGGCCGCCGAGTCGGTGCCATGCAGGGTCAGGCGGACCTCGAACGGCGCATTGAACGTCCAGACGACACCGACCGAGCCGTGCGTGTAGCTGTCGGCATAGGCGTCGTCGAGGACGTAGCGGGCCACGCTGCCTTCGACGCGCCACTGGTCATTGATCGGATAGCGGGCACCAAGAAGCGCATACGTGCCCGTGCTGTCCGTGGCCATGGCGTTGTTCGAGTGCCCTACAGCCAGCCAGTAGTTGTCGCGCCACGTGAGGCTGGCATTGATCTCGTTCCAGTTCAGATTGGTGTCCGCCGAGGGGTACTGGTAGCGCAGGAGATAGACATCCAACGCCCAATCAGCGGCGATCTTTCCGCTCCACCCTGCGGCGAAGTCGAATTCGCTGCGCGCGCCGTTGTCCGGCTCGAACTTGACATTCGACCCCCAGATAGAGACATACAGTCCGGACTCGTGGGCGTACTTTCCACCTGCCTGGATGGCAGGGTTTTCGCGCGTCTGAGACGAACCGCGCCAAACGTAGTCCGACGTCAGCGCGGCGTTGCCTGAAACCTGCGCTTGCGCGCTGCTCGCCATTCCCAGCAACAGCCCAGCGACGGCAACGACATTGGCGGTCGGACGAATATTCTTGAGAGACATGTTTTGCTTCGCAAATCAATGGCGAAATAGCCAGACTCAAGTATTCGATAGAGGCCCGTAAATTCTCCATTCAGAGAAAGGGCTCTCGCATAAATTCTGCGTAAACTTTAGGCGGGGCTTGAGCCTTCCAAGCACGATGAAGACATGCCGCAATGCAAGGGCATGTCGGGCCGATCCTCGGACGAAGCAGCCGGGCAGGAATTTACGGTGAATTTACGGCGAACCATCCGCGACTCGGATATGGTTTCCCGATTTGCATGCTTGGAGATGTTGGTGCCCTCGGTATTGCAGGACATCATCTTCGTTGCTGTTGTCGTGATCGCCTTTATCGCACTCTTTCGCGTATCCGAAGGAGCCGGAAAGTGGTTCGAGAATCACTTTAGAAAGCCATCATCACACAGCAGGCGCCGAGAAGGCGCACACGAAAAATAGTATTCCGTGAGGAGGCAACAGTCTCTCTGGCGGGGATGCGGTTTCGGCTGGCAATGCAGCGTGATGAGATCAAGAGAATGGAGCTACGTCATCTTCGTTGTTTTCTCGCAGTCGCAGAAGAACTCCACTTCGCTCGTGCGGCCGAGCGGCTGCACATAGAGCAGTCTCCGCTATCACGAACCATCAAGGAACTGGAAGACGAATTGGGCGCGCGACTGTTCGCGCGTACCACGCGCAGCACCCGACTGACCCGTGCGGGCAAGTTGTTTCTGGAGCATGTGCCGCGTGTCTTCGCCGCCTTGCAGCAGGCGCGGGACAGCGTGAAGGCCGCGGCCAACGGCTTTCACGCCCAAATACGCATCGCGTTGTCCGACGGCATTACACCCTCGCGCCTGCCAACCCTGCTGGCGTTGTGCCGCCAGGAGGAGCCCGAGATAGAGATTCGCTTGTTCGAGGTTCCGCTGTCACAGCAGATCAAGGGCTTGCAAGAGGACTTGTACGACGTAGGATTCGCTCAATCGGATGAAGTGGGTGAAGCGCTTGTCGCCGAGCCGGTGTGGAGCGATTCGCTGATGGTGGCCGTGCCGGCTCGGCATACGCTGCTCAAATACAAGCGCATCCCCTTGGACGAAGTCCTGCGTCATCCGCTGGTGCTGTGTGATCCGCAGGTGTGCGAGGGCCACGCAAAGCAGATCGAGCGGGTGTTGCGACGGGCGGAGACGGAGCCGCTGATTGCCGAACGAGTGGCATCCTGCGACCTGATGATGGCGCTGGTTTCGGCCGGCTTTGCCTTGGGCCTGACGGGGGCAGCACACATTGCGGCCAGCCGCGAGCCTGGCGTGGTCGCCCGTCCCCTCGAAGGCCGTTCGCCCGTGCTGACCACCTACCTGCTGCGCCCAGCCGGCGAGCCATCGAGAACCTTGGTGCGATTCATTGAGCGGGTGCATTCCATCGAATCGCCCGACGGCGCCAGGACCAGGTCCCGGCCTCAATCTCATGTTTCGGAGGACAGTGAGCCATGAACAAGATCACACCGTTCCTGCTGACCGCAGTGCTGGCCGCTTGCGGTCAGTCCGAGACACCGACGTCGGCCGCTGTGCCGACGGTCGAGGAACTTGCGGCCAACCCCGAACGGCTCAAGGCGCTTCGCCAACAGTGCAAGCTCGATCGCGCCAAGCTGGGTGATGAGTTGTGCAACCGCGTGGCCGAGGCCACGCGCAAGCGCTTCTATGGGGACGGAACCGTGCCCTACACGCCGCCCGAGAAGCCACCGAAGTTCTGATCGCAGCTTCCGCACCACAAACTCAAAATAGATTTCTCTACACGCCGCAATGCGCCCGCGCTTGCGGCGTTTTTTCTTCTTTCGCCACTGCGCGAACTCTTGTTTTTTGCTCGACCTTTCTCCCGATAAAGGTCTTTGACCGGCACCGAGCCTAGCTCTGATCCTCGCCTGTGCGGCACGAATGCGTGCCGTTTTCGAGCGAGGAATCAGCGCAGGAGAAATCGGGAGCCGGGCCATGCAAGGAACAAATGTGCTGTTCGGGCAGATCGCCGCCGTATTCGGCATCGTGATCGCCGGCGTGTGGAGCGCCACACAATGGACAGCAGCGGCCCTTGGCTATCAAGTACGCCTTGGCTCGCCCTGGTTCGACTTTCTTGGCACGTCGATCTACCACCCGTGGAAGCTGTTTGAGTGGTGGTTCTTCTTCGGCGCCTATGCGCCGGAAGTCTTCGACACCGGCGGCGCCATTGCCGGCGCGAGCGGCATGGTCGCCGTGGGCGTTGCCATCGCCATGTCGGTCTGGCGCTCGCGCCAAGCGCGCCTGGTCACGACCTACGGCTCTGCGCGCTGGGCGAACGCGCAGGACATTCGCAAGGCCGGCCTCACGCAGCCTGCCGGCGTGTTCCTGGGCCTGCACGATCGCCAGTACCTGCGGCATGAAGGCCCGGAACACGTCCTGACCTTCGCGCCCACGCGCTCGGGCAAGGGCGTTGGCCTGGTGGTGCCCACCTTGTTGAGCTGGTCGGCATCGGCCGTCATCCACGACATCAAGGGCGAGAACTGGCAGATCACCGCCGGCTGGCGCTCGCGCTTCTCGCATTGCCTGCTGTTCAACCCCACCGATGCGAAGTCGGCCGCCTACAACCCACTGCTGGAGGTTCGGCGCGGCGCGCATGAAGTGCGCGACGTTCAGAACATCGCGGACATTTTGGTTGATCCCGAAGGCGCGTTGGAGCGCAGGAACCATTGGGAGAAAACCAGCCACGCGCTGTTGGTCGGCGCGATCCTGCATGTGCTCTACGCAGGCAAGGACAAGACGCTGCGGGGCGTTGCGAACTTCCTTTCCGACCCGGCCAGCCCGTTCGAGCTGACCCTGCACCGGATGATGACCACGCCGCACCTCGGCGATGGCCCGCATCCCGTGGTGGCATCCGCCGCACGCGAAGTCCTCAACAAGAGCGACAACGAACGCTCGGGCGTGCTGTCCACGGCCATGTCGTTCCTCGGCCTGTACCGCGACCCGACGGTGGCCGAAGTCACCTCGCGCTGCGACTGGCGCATTGCAGACCTGATCGCGGCCGAACATCCGGTGTCGCTGTATCTGGTGGTTCCGCCTTCGGACATTTCGCGGACGAAGCCGCTGATTCGCCTGATCCTCAACCAGATCGGGCGACGGCTCACCGAATCGCTCGATGGCTCCTATGGCATCGAGCGCCGCCACAGGCTGCTGCTGATGCTCGACGAATTTCCGGCACTGGGCCGCCTGGACTTCTTCGAGACGGCCTTGGCCTTCATGGCGGGCTACGGCATCCGCAGCTTCCTCATCGCTCAGAGCCTGAACCAGATCGACAAAGCCTACGGCCAGAACCACTCGATTCTGGACAACTGCCATGTGCGCGTGACGTTTGCGACGAACGACGAACGCACGGCCAAGCGTATTTCCGAGACGCTGGGCACCGCGACCGAGCTGCGTGCGCAGCGCAACTACGCGGGGCACCGGCTCGCGCCATGGCTCGGGCATCTGATGGTGTCGCGCCAAGAAACAGCGCGCCCGCTGCTGACGCCGGGCGAGGTGATGCAGCTTCCACCGGACGAAGCCGTGGTGATGGTGTCCAGCGTCGCGCCGATCAAGGCGAAGAAGCTGCGCTACTACGCGGACAGCAATTTCAAGCGCCGCGTGTTTCTACCGCCTTCACTGGCGGACGGGCAGTACGCAGATGCGCCGCCATCGCGGCCTGACGACTGGAGTGGCCTGGCCATTCCCGCTGTGCCCGTCGCGCCTACGGCCGATGCCGCCGAGGGCTTCGCTGCCTCTGCCGACGACGGAGGCCCGCGCCGTCAGCCCGAACTCTCGGGAACCGTCGCCTACGCCCCCGAGTTGGCCGTGCCTGCGGCCGACCTCGCGCTGCTCGATGACGACGACGACCTGCCGCTTCCCCTTCCTCGCCAGCTTGACCCCGCCATGCAGCGCACGGCTCGGCTGGCTTCCCTCGACCCCAACGATGGAATCGAGCTATGAGCCACTACCGCCTGAACCTCTTTATCCAGCCCGAGCACGCCAAGCGGCTCGATGAGCTTGCCGCCAAGAAAGGCTTGTCCAAGTCGTCCATCGTCGCGGCGGCGCTCGCATCGTGGCTATCGCCCGATGCCGCCGACCAGCGCGAAGCGGCCATCGCCAAGCGGCTGGATCGCCTGTCGCGCCAGGCCGAGCGCATGGAGCGCGATCAGAACATCGCCATCGAAACGCTGGCGCTGTTCATCCGCTACTACCTGACCGTCAGCACGCCAGTCCCCGAGGCGCACCAAGAGGCCGCTCGCGCCCAGGGCAAAGCGCGCTTCGAGCAGTTCGTTGAACAGTTGGGTCGCCACCTGCTGCGCGGTCGAAGCCTGGTGCGCGACGTGGTGGAGGAACTGCACCCCGACCTGATGCGGATGGAGGACGCGGCGGCAGCCGCGCAAGCGCAGGAGCGTGCGTCATGAGCGCCGTTCCGCAGTCCATGACCGCTACGTCGCTCGACCGCCGCATCCAGATGCTGCGCACGGCGATGGGGCCGCTGATCGCCGCGGCGCTTGAAGACCCCGACGTGGTGGAGGTGATGCTGAATCCCGATCGCACCCTTTGGGTGGATCGGCTTTCCAGTGGGCGTGCGCCGATGGGCGTCGAGATGCCCGAGGCCGATGGCGAGCGAATCATCCGCCTCGTCGCGGCCCACGTCGGCGCGGAAGTCCATCGCGGCCAGCCGCTGCTCTCCGCCGAGCTGCCCGAAACCGGCGAACGCTTCGAGGGCATCTTGCCGCCGGCAGCGCCGGGGCCGGCCTTTGCGCTGCGCAAGCGCGCCATCGGCGTGATTCCGCTGGAGCGGTACGTCATCGACGGGATGATGACCAGCGCCCAGGCGGGCTTTCTCGTTCGCGCCGTGCGCGAGCGCCAGAACGTCCTGATCGCCGGGGCCACCAGCAGCGGCAAGACGACCTTGGCCAATGCGCTGCTAGCCGAGATCGCCGCCACGGGCGACCGCGTGCTGGTGCTCGAAGACACGGTGGAGCTGCAATGCGCGGCCCGCGACCACGTTCCGCTGCGCACGCGCGCAGGCGTGGTGTCGATGACCGAGCTGGTGCGCTCGTCCATGCGCCTGCGGCCTGATCGCGTCGTCGTCGGCGAGGTGCGCGGCGCCGAGGCGCTGGATCTCATCAAGGTGTGGGGCACCGGCCACCCCGGCGGCATCGCCACGATCCATGCCGGCTCCGCGCTCGGCGCGCTGCTGCGCCTGGAACAACTGATTCTCGAAGTGGCGGTGAATCCGCCCCGTGCGCTGATCGCCGAGGCGGTCAACGTGGTGATCCACATCGCCGGGCGCGGACGCAAGCGCCGCATCGAGAGCATCGCCCGTGTCGTCGGCTTCGACGGCGTGGGCTACCGATTGGCGGATGGGTCGGCCGACGCGATGGACGCGCCGTTTCCCGAACTGCCGCCGATCTCCGATGCCGCACCCGCTGCGGCGACTTCCTCGTCCCCTGACCAACTTGGAGAACTGCCATGACGCAGATGACTATTCCTGCTTTCCGTGTTTCCGTAAATCCGGCTTTGCGCCTTGCACGGCTGCGCTGCCTGGCCCGCCCTGCGGGGCAAGGGCTGCTGCTGGCCGCGCTGCTGCTGTTCCTGGCTGGAACCGCGCAGGCCGCCGGTTCCTCGATGCCGTGGGAAGGCCCGCTGCAATCCATCCTCGAATCCATCCAGGGGCCGGTGGCGCGCATCGTCGCGGTCATCATCATCATCGCCACGGGCCTCGCGCTCGCGTTCGGCGACACGTCGGGCGGCTTTCGCAAGCTGATCCAGATCGTGTTCGGCTTGAGCATCGCCTTCGCTGCGTCCTCGTTCTTCCTGTCGTTCTTTTCGTTCTCTGGCGGGGCTGTCGTATGAGCGGCCCGGACAGCTTCGCGGCCGGGTTCGAGGTGCCGCTGCATCGCTCGCTCACCGAGCCGATCCTGCTGGGCGGCGCACCGCGCACCGTGGCGATTGCCAACGGCACGCTGGCCGCCGCCGTCGGGCTGGGCCTGCAACTGTGGATTCCTGGCGTCGTGCTCTGGATCGTCGGCCATTCGCTGGCGGTGTGGGGTGCGCGCGTCGATCCGCAGTTCATGCAGGTCTTCGCCCGGCACATCAAGCACCGCCCGCTGCTGGACGTGTGAGGGGAGGACGCCGCGATGCTGAACCTCGCCGAATACCGCCAGCGCCCGGCCTTGCTTGCCGACTGGCTGCCCTGGGCCGGGCTGATCGCGCCGGGCGTCGTCTTGAACAAGGACGGCAGTTTCCAGCGCACGGTCCGGTTTCGTGGGCCTGATCTCGACAGCGCCACGCAAGGCGAGCTGATCGCCACGTCGGCGCGTCTGAACAACGCGCTGCGCCGGCTGGGTTCGGGCTGGGCACTGTTCATCGAAGCAGAGCGCCGGCCTGCCGCCGACTATCCGCACTCGGAGTTTCCCGAGCCGCTGTCGTGGCTCGTGGACGAGGAGCGCCGCGCCACCTTCGAGGAATCGGGCAACGACTTCGAGAGTGGCTACCACCTGACGCTGGTGTACCTGCCGCCGGAGGAGTCCCGCGCTCGTGCAGCCAAGATGCTCTACGAGAACACGCCGACGAATGGCGTGGACTGGCGCGAGCGGCTGCAAGCCTTCGTCGCGGAAACCGATCGTGTCTTCGACCTGCTCGGCGGCGTGATGCCGGAAATTGACTGGCTCGATGACGCGCAGACGCTGACCTACCTACACGCGACCATCTCGACGCGACGCTATCGCGTCGGCGTGCCTGAAGTGCCGTTCCACATCGACGCGCTGCTGACCGATTCCGCATTGGTCGGCGGCCTGGCGCCCATGCTGGGCGACCAGCACCTGCGCGTGGTGTCGGTGCGGGGTTTCCCGACCTCGACCTGGCCGGGGATTCTGGACGACCTCAACCGTCTCGGCTTTGCCTACCGCTGGAGCACGCGCTTTCTCTGCCTCGACAAATCCGAGGCGGAACGGGAGTTGGGACGCCTGCGCCGCCAGTGGTTCGCCAAGCGCAAGAATGTCATCGCGCTGCTGCGCGAAACGATCTTCCAGCAGGAAAGCCCGCTGGTCGATACCGACGCGAACAACAAGGCGGCGGACGCGGATGCAGCCTTGCAGGAGCTGGGCAGCGATCAAGTCGCCTTCGGCTATCTGACGGCGACCGTCACCGTCATGGACGAGGACGCTGGCGCAGCCGACGAGAAGCTGCGCATGGTGGAGCGCGTCATCCAGGGGCGCGGGTTCGTGACCATCCCCGAAACGCTCAATGCCGTGGATGCGTGGCTGTCATCGCTTCCGGGCAACGCCTACGCCAACGTGCGTCAGCCCATTGTCTCGACACTGAACCTGGCGCACATGATGCCGGTTTCGGCGGTATGGGCCGGGCCGGATAAGAACGAGCATCTGGACGGCCCGCCGCTGATCGTCACACGCACCGATGGCGCCACGCCGTTCCGGCTGGTGACGCACATCGGCGACGTGGGCCACACGCTGGTCGCGGGGCCGACCGGCATGGGCAAGTCGGTCTTGCTCGCCACGCTGGCGATGCAGTTCCGCCGCTATCACGGCTCGCGCATCTTCGCCTTCGACATGGGCCGCTCCATGCGGGCCGCCATCCTCGGCCTGGGCGGCGAACACTACGACCTGGGCACGGATGGCGAAATCGCCTTCCAGCCACTCGCGCGCATCGACCGTGAGGGCTACCGCACGTGGGCCGCCGAATGGATCGAAGGCCGTTTGCTGCACGAAGGCGTGGCGGTCGGCCCCGACGAGAAGGCGGCTATCTGGTCGGCGCTGGGCAGTCTCGCCGGTGCGCCGGTGGAGCAGCGCACGATGACGGGACTTTCCGTGCTGCTGCAATCGAATACGCTGCGGCAGGCGCTGTCGCCCTATGTGCTGGGTGGCGCCCACGGCAAGCTGCTGGACGCCGACCACGACCGGCTGGGCATGGCCGACGTGCAGTGCTTCGAGATGGAGGAGCTGATGCACAGCAAGGCCGCCGTCATGGCCGTGCTGCATTACCTCTTTGCGCGTTTCGATGAACGCTTTGACGGTGCGCCCACGCTGCTGATCCTCGATGAAGCGTGGCTGTTCCTCGATGACCCGGTGTTTGCCGCGCGCATCCGGCAGTGGCTCAAGACGCTCAGGAAGAAGAACGTCAGCGTCATCTTCGCCACGCAGAGCCTGGCCGACATCAAGGATTCGAGCATCGCGCCCGCGATCATCGAGAGCTGCGCGAGTCGGATTTTCTTGCCCAACCCGCAGGCGACCGAGCCGCAGATTCGCACGATCTACGAGGGCTTCGGCCTCAACAGGCGGCAGATCGAAATCGTCGCCACCGCGCAGCCCAAGCGCGACTACTACTACCAATCCCGTCTCGGCAACCGCCTGTTCGACCTCGACCTGGGGCTGGCAGCGCTGGCGTTTGCGGGCGCGTCCACGCCGCAAGACCAGCGCGACATAGACCGCGTGCTGCTGGACGCCGGCGTGCCCGGCTTCGCGGGCGCCTGGCTGCGCCATCGCGGCCTCGATTGGGCGGCCGAGCTGCTGCCCTCGTTCCCCGGCCTTGCGCCGGGTTCCCTCGCTGACCAACCCCTGGAGAACCTGCCATGAAGAAGCGTCTTATCGCCGCTGCCATCGCGGCCATGCTTTGCACCGCCACTGCCCATGCGCAATGGGTCGTGGTCGATCCCACCAACCTCGTGCAGAACACGCTGACCGCGATCCGCACGCTGGAGCAGATCAACAACCAGATCCAGCAGCTCCAGAACGAAGCGCAGATGCTGATGAACCAGGCGCGCAACCTCGCCAGCCTGCCGTCTAGCGTGGTGAACCAGTTGCGCGCCAACCTGGCGACGACCGAGCGACTGATCGCCCAGGCTCGCGGCTTGGCCTACGACGTGACGAATCTGGATCGGGAGTTCCAGCGCCTGTACCCGGAGCAGTACGCCGCCACCGTGAGCGGCGACCAGATGTACCGCGACGCGCAGGAGCGTTGGAGGAACACGCTCAATGGCCTGCAAACCACCATGCGGATGCAGGCCCAGGTGTCGCAGAACCTGGGTGAAGACGAAAGCGTGCTGGCCGACCTCGTGGGAAAGAGCCAGTCGGCCGAAGGTGCGTTGCAGGCGATGCAGGCCATGAATCAGTTGCTGGCCTTGCAGGCCAAGCAGTCGATCCAGTCGCAGCGGCTCCAGATCACGCAAGACCGGGCGGCGTCGCTGGAGCTGGCGCGGCAGGCGGCGGCCACGGAGCGCGCCCGCGAAGTACGGCGGCGTTTCCTGGGCGAAGGCACGCCGTACACGCCGCAGTCCGTGAACTTCTACGGCAACTGACGGGAGGCCGCCATGCGATGCGTCCTCGCCCTGTCGGTTTCGCTGCTTGTGGCGCTGCTGGCCGCTTGCAGCGAGCAGCCGGCCGCCCCCCTTGCCGAAGCCCTAGTCGCCGATCCCGTGCGGCTCAACGCATTGCGCGCGCAATGCGCAACCGACCGGCAGGCCACGGGCGAGGACGCCTGCCGCGCCGCCGCCGAAGCCTTCCGGCGGCGCTTCTTTTCCGGCGAGGCCGGGCCGGATGAATACCAGACGCTGGCCGACCTGCCGCCGATCCCACCCAGCTTCGAGGAACCGGCCGATGGCATGGCGCCGGCCGTTCCCGCCGAACCGGAGGACACGCCATGAATGATGTGACCATCATCGACCAATTCCTCAACACCTTTGCCGCTTATATCGACTCGGGTTTCGGGCTGCTGCGGGGCGAAGTGGCGTTCCTCACGGCCACGCTGATCGTCATCGACATGACGATCGCCGGCCTGTATTGGGCCATGAGCCATGCCACCGGCCAGGGCGAGGACGTGATCGCCAAGCTGCTGCGCAAGGTGCTCTACGTCGGTGCCTTCGCCTACATCATCAATAACTTCAACTGGCTGGCCAGCATCGTGTTCCGCTCGTTTGCGGGATTGGGCATCACCGCCACCGGCTCGGCCATCACGATGGAGAACTTCTTGCAGCCGGGCCGGCTGGCGAAAACCGGTATCGACGCTGGGGCGCCGATTCTGGAGCAGATCGGCGAGATGGCGGGCTTTCCCGAAGTGTTCGTGAACCTCGACCCCATCGTGGTGATGTTCCTCGCGTGGCTGGTCGTGGTCTTGTGCTTCTTCGTGCTGGCGATCCAACTGTTCATCACGTTGATCGAGTTCAAGCTGACCACGCTCGCCGGATTCGTGCTGGTGCCATTCGCGCTCTGGAACAAGACCGCGTTCCTCGCCGAAAAGGTCTTGGGCAACGTAGTGGCCTCCGGCGTCAAGGTTCTGGTGCTGGCCGTGATCGTCGGTATCGGCTCGGGCTTGTTCGCTCAGTTCCAAGTCCATCCCGCCGAGCCGTCTATCGACCACGCGCTGGTCATCATGCTGGCCTCGCTCACCTTGCTGGCGCTCGGGATCTTCGGCCCCGGCATCGCCACGGGCCTCGTGTCCGGTGCGCCGCAGCTCGGCGCTGGCGCAATGGCCGGTGCTGCTGTCGGCGCTGCCGGCACGGCTGTCGCCATCGGCGCCGCCGCGACGGGCGTGGGTAGCGCCGTGGCTGCTGGTGCGCGCATGGCCCCGGCTGCCGCCAAGCTGGCCGGTAGCGGTGCGCGCGCCGCCACGTCGGCGGCCAGCAGTGCGAAGTCGGCGTTCCAGGCCGGTTCCGCCGCCGCTGGCGGCGGCGCAAAGGGCGCGATGGCGGGCCTGGGCAACGTCGCTAAGACCGGCGCGCAGGCAGCCGGGCGAGGCGCTGCATCCCGCGCTTCCGCTGCCGGGCAACGCATGGCCGCTCCCTTCCGCGCTGGCTGGAATGGCGCTGCTGCCGATGGCGGCGCGGGTGCGGCATCCGGTCAGGGTGCCGCAGGCGAGGCCGCATCCGGCGCCGCTACGGCGCAGACACAGGAACAGCCCGCTTGGGCCAAGCGCCTGCATCGCCGCCAGCAACTCACCCACGCCGCGACCACCACCGCCCACGCGCTGCGCGGTGGCGATGGCGGCGGCTCCGGCCAGGGGCCGAGCCTGCGCGATTCCGATTCATAAGGAGAACTGACCATGCGATTCAAGAAACCGCAGGTGCGCTACGCCGACACGCCGCAACCTGCCACGCCGTACCAAGCTGCCGGCCAAGTGTGGGACGAGCGCATCGGCTCGCCGCGCGTGCAGGCGAAGAACTGGCGCCTGATGGCCTTCGGCTGCCTGACGCTTGCGCTGCTGATGGCCGGCGGCCTGGTGTGGCGCTCGGCGCAATCCATCGTGACGCCCTACGTCGTGGAGGTGGACAACGCGGGCCAGGTACGCGCCGTGGGTGAAGCCGCCACGCCATACCGGCCCAACGATGCGCAGACCGCGCACCACATCGCGCGCTTCGTGACGCTGGTGCGCTCGCTGTCCATCGACCCCATCGTCGTCCGCCAGAACTGGCTGGACGCCTACGACTACACGACCGACAAGGGCGCGGCCGTGCTCAACGACTACGCACGGGTCAACGACCCGTTCGCGCGCATCGGCAAGGAGTCGGTGACGGTGCAGATCACCAGCGTCGTGCGCGCCAGCGACACGTCTTTCAACGTGCGCTGGACGGAACGCCGCTACGTCAACGGCGCCGCGGCGGGCTTGGAGCGGTGGACGGCCGTGGTGTCCATCGTGCTCCAGCCGCCGCGCACCGAAGAACGCCTGCGCCAGAACCCCCTGGGCATCTACGTCAACGGCCTGTCATGGAGCCGCGAACTGGATTCTTCCGAAGGAGCCAAGCCATGAATGATCTTTTCCGTAAATCCGCCTTGCCGGTGATCTTGCTTGCCCTGGCGGGCTGCGCTACGCAGGGCAAGCCACCGCCGACCATCTCGCTCGATGAGCCGGTGCAGGCCCAGCCGCTACCCGAGCCACCCACGCCGGTGGAGGTGGTGGCGGTGCCCGAGGTGCTGCCGATGCCGGCGCAGTTGAAGCCATTGCCCGAAGCCGAGGACGCCAAGCCCACGCCGGAGCCAGCCGACGAGAAGGTGCGCGTCTCACGGGCCAATGCCGAGGCGCGCGTCGCACCCACGCGCGAGGGCTACGTCAACGCGATTCAGGTGTGGCCCTTCACCGATGGCGCGCTCTACCAAGTCTATGCGGCCGTGGGCCGCGTGACCGTGGTTTCACTCCAGCCGGGCGAGGAACTGGTGACGGTGGCGGCGGGCGATACCGTGCGCTGGATCGTGGGCGATACGTCGAGCGGCAGCGGTGCTGACCTGCGCGTCAATGTGCTGGTCAAGCCGATCCGCTCGGGCCTCAAGACCAATCTCGTCATCACCACCAGCCGCAGGACGTACCTGCTGGAGTTGGCTTCGACGGAAAAGACGTGGATGGCCTCGGCTTCTTGGGAGTATCCGCGTGACCGGATGCTGGCCTTGCAGCGCCAGGCGCAGGCGGCCAGCGCCGCCGCGCCGGTGGACTCCGGCTTGTCGCTGGAAAACCTGCGCTTCCGCTACGCGGTCAGCGGTAGCAACCCGCCGTGGAAGCCGCTGCGCGCCTTCGACGACGGGCAGAAGGTCTATATCCAGTTCCCCGCCGGCATCGCGCAAGGCGAGCTGCCGCCGCTGTTCGTAATCGGGCCGGAAGGCGACGGGCAACTGGTCAACTACCGCTTCCGCTCGCCGTACTACATCGTGGATCGGCTGTTCGGTGCCGCCGAACTGCGCCTGGGCGGGGACAAGGGCGACGTGGTGCGAATTGAGCGCACGGACGGCGTTGCGCGGAGGAACTGACCATGAGCCAGGACGACACCCCCGACCTCGCCACGCCGCAGGCAGGCAAGGTCGCGCCGGAAGCGGTGGCGCTGCGCGCCCAGCCGCGCCCGGTCACTCGCTTGAACCGGCGCACGCTGGCCATCCTCGTCGGCGGCCTGTCGGTCGCCGTCCTTGGGGCCACGATCTGGTCGCTGCAACCGCAGCGGCGCGGTACGGGCGAGCAAACCGAGCTTTACAACGTCGATCGCGTCTCGAAGTCCGAAGGGCTGGATGCGCTACCGACGGACTACTCGAAGCTGCCGCCAGCCTTGCCGCCCGATGTGCCCGAGCTGGGGCCGCCGTTGCCCGGCGACCTTGGCCCGGCCATCGTCGCTTCGCAGCAGCCGGTGACGCCAGGCTATTCGCCGCCAGGCCATGATCCCGAAGATGCCTTGCGCAAGGAGGCGGACGCGGCGGCGGCCTCGTCGGTGTTCTTCCGCTCGGGCGGCCAAGCGCAGACCGACGCCACGGTCGCGCAGGCGGCGCCGGGGGCTGCAAGCACGCTTGCGGCCTTTGATCCGCTCGCTGCTGGACCTGCCTCGACGGTGGCCCAGCCCGCCGACCCGACCGCCGTGCAGAACCGGCAAGACCAGAAAGAGGCGTTCCTGAAAGCCGGTTCTACGGAAACCCGCAATTCCGGCAATCTGGCGCTGCCCGCGTCGCCGTATCAGGTGATGGCCGGAACGGTGATCGCCGGTGCGCTGGTGACAGGCATCAAGTCGGACTTGCCGGGCGACGTGATCGCCACGGTGACAGAGCCAGTCTTTGACACAGCCACGGGCAAGTTCCTGCTGATTCCGCAGGGGGCGCGCATCCTTGGGCGCTACAACAGCCAGGTCAGCTACGGGCAGAGCCGCGTGCAAGTAGTGTGGAACCGGATCATCTTGCCCGACACGTCTTCGCTGACGCTCGACAACCTAGTGGGCACCGATCCGGCCGGCTACGCTGGCCTGGAGGATGACGTGAACTGGCACTGGAATCGCATCGTTGCGGGCGCGGTGTTGACGACGCTGCTGGGCGTGGGCGCCGAACTGGCCGCGCCGGAGAACCGGCAGGACGGCAACCGCATTGTGATTGCCGGGCGCGACAGCGCGCAGGACAGCATCAATCAGGTCGGCCAAGAGATCACCCGGCGCAACATGAATATCCAGCCGACGCTGACCACGCGGCCGGGCCTGCCGGTGCGCATCATCGTCAACCGCGATTTGGTGTTGCGGCCTTACCAGCCGATGTTCTTCCAACGGGGGGCGATGCAATGAGCACAACCAAGAAGCTGCGGCTCGGGCCGCTGCCCAAGACCGAGAGCATCAAGCTGACCTTTGCGTGCCCGGTCAGCTTGAAAGCCGACCTTGACCGCTACGCCGCGCTGCACGCGCAGGCGTATGGCGAGACGGTCGATGCCATGACGCTGATCCCGCATATGCTGGAGGCGTTTATCGCTGGGGATCGAGGATTCCGGCGGGGCAGGGGAGATGACACCCGACCTTCTTCCCGCACGGCTATGCCGAAAGGGTGATTGTTTGGATTAGATTCCATTGTCGTATCCAGCCTACGATTGGTGGTTCCATATCAAATTGACGTTTTCTTGGAAAAGATATATATATCGTAGTATGGCTACGACTAATTCAAGCAGACTAAATGTGCTCTACACCCGGTTGGCACCGGGAACGCCGCTGACCTCGCTGGACTTGGCGGCGTTGGGCATCTCTGCTGACCTGGCTGTTCACTACGTCCGGGCAGGGTGGCTCAAGCGCCTGGCGCGGGGGGTGTTCTGCCGCCCCAACGATCCCCCGGCGCTTCATCCCAGCCTGCTGCTGTTGCAGCGCCAGTTCGAGGGGCTGCACGTCGGCGGCAAGTCGGCGCTGGACTGGTACGGTGTGCGGCAGTACGTAGCGCAGCAGCCGGTGCTGCATCTGTATGGCTGGAAGGCCGCACGCTTGCCGGAATGGTTCACGGAACGATTCCCAGCTGAATACCACCGCAAACGGCTGTTCGACGAGCAGCCGGCCGCCTTGTTGCACGTTGGCGCGTTCGAGAAGCGCAGCGGGGCGCCGCAGGTGTCCGCGCCGGAGCGCGCCTTGCTGGAACTGTTGAGTGAGGTTGGCGTGCGCCAGCCCTTACAGGAAGCCCGCGAACTGGTGGAGAGCGCCTATAGCCTGCGCCCCGACGTGTTACGCGAGCTGTTGCAACACTGCACAAACGTCAAGACCGTGCGGCTGTGCCTGCAACTCGGCCGCGAGGCGTCATTGCCCTGGGCGGCCAAGCTCGATCCGGCCGCGCTGCCGACGGGTAGCGACCGTCCCTGGGTGTCTCGATCGGCCGATGGCCTGCTGGTACTCAAGCCATGAACCAGACCTATCTCGATACCGCGCGCCTGCTGACGCAGGTCGCGCCGCTGGTGTTTGTTGACGATACCTTTGCCCTGAAGGGCGGTACGACGATCAACCTGTTCGTGCGCGACATGCCGCGCTTGTCGGTCGATCTCGATCTGGTTTTTCCCGATCACACCTTGCCGCGCGACGAGGCACTGGCGCGCATCAACGAGGCCATCCGGCAAGCTGCGGAGCGGTTGAAGAAGCGAGGATTCCACACACACGCGCCAGCGGCAGCAGCAGGGGAAACCAAGTTGCTGGTGCGTCGCGGCTCGATTCAGGTCAAGGTCGAAGTCAACTTCGTCATGCGCGGCACGGTGCAGCCGGTGCGCCGCGCCTTGCTGACGCCGATGGCCCGTGACGTGTTGATGGCCGATCTGGAGATTCCGGTGGTGTCGCTGGAAGAAGTGTACGGCGGCAAGCTGGTGGCGGCGCTGGATCGGCAGCATCCGCGTGATCTGTTCGACGTGATGCAGCTCTTTGCGCACGAGGGCATCACGCCCGGCATCCGGCGCGCCTTCGTGGTCTATCTGGCCAGCAGCAACCGGCCGATCCATGAAGTGTTGTTCACGCCGCTGCGAGACATCCGGCACGACTACGAGCACAACTTCCAAGGCATGACGACCGAGCCGGTGCCGCTTGATGCGCTGCTCGACGCGCGAGAACGCATGGTGCGCGAAATCCAGCAGGGTTTGGACGACGACGAGCGGCGCTTCCTGCTGTCGCTGGCCGCTGGCACGCCGGAGTGGTCATTGCTGGACATCGCACACCTCGAACAACTGCCGGGCATCCGCTGGAAGCTGCACAACCTGGCGCAGTTGCAGAAGGCCGATGCGAAGAAGTTTGCCGAGCAAGCAGATGCGCTGGCCGCAAGGTTGGGGTAGGGGGATTCCTCAACACAAGCCGGCCTGACCCGCTAAAAAATGGACACGAAACCCAGTGACTTCTCCCCGCATTGCCGACCGATTTGCGTTCCATCGTTCTACGCCACAGATCACGGTCGATGAGTATGAGCGACGCCGCGTGATCGAACTCGGTGAGTGGGTGGCTGCGCGGGGCCGCATCTACCTCGACAAGTGCTTCTGGATTCACCTGCGCGCCGCACGCACGCTCGCGTCGAGTCCACCGGGAGCGGCGGATCTTTTGGATGCCCTCGTAGCTGGTGTCTCCAACGGGCAGTTGGTGTGTCCCATCAGCGATGTACTGTTTCTTGAACTAGGGCCTGTTAACACATTCTCAGTCCATCTGCGACAAGCACGAAGCTGATGAAGCCGAGGAACATGAGATCGAGTTTCTCGAAGCGCGAGAAGATGCGCCGGTAACCCTTGAGGCGACGAAACAGTCGCTCGACCTCATTGCGGCGCTTGTACATGGCCCGGTCGTATTCCCAAGGATCAAGGCGCTTGCTGGTCGGGGGCACGACCGGAATGAATCCCAGGTCCAGAGCAAGTTGGCGGGTTTCATTGCCTTCGTATGCCCGGTCCATGAGCAAATGAACGGGTCGGCTTGTCGCCCCGAGGCTGCTGAGCAAACGCCTGCCTTCAGGTGCGTCGTGCGCTTGTCCTGGCGAGAGGCAGAACGTCACGGCCGTTCGAGCATCCGCGGCAACCATATGAATCTTGGTGTTCCATCCGCCTCGGGACTTGCCGATGGACTGAGGGCCGTTTTTTTTAACGCTCCGGTGCCGTCTGGGTGGACCTTGATGCTGGTGGAGTCCAGCGAGACCGCCTCGATCTTGATGCGCACGACCTGGGCTCGCTGCAATACCTCGAACATGCGATCGAGTACACCGGCCTTGGTCCAGCGGTTCATGCGCGTGTAGATCGTGTGCCAGTTGCCGAACCGTTTGGGCAGTCCACGCCACTTGCAGCCATGCTCGGCCACATAGAGGATGGCGTTGACTACCTGCAGGTTGCTCAGGCTGACATTGCCGCGCTGCTTGGGCAGACAGTGCTCGATGGTGGCGAATTGCTCGGGTGTGATCTCCATGCCAGAGATTGTCCCGCGCAGTCGCAGAAATCGCCATTAGTGTTAACACGCCCTAACTCCAGGAGCTTCACGATGCACCATCTTCATTCCCACCGCGCCCGGCAGCAACGTGCCACCACCATCGCCATCACGCCATCGGTCACCCGCTGGCACCCCGCGGCGCGAGCCGCTGGTTGGACACTGCTGGCCATGACGCTGACCGTCTTCGTGGTGTTCAGGCTCGGCTGACCACCGCCATCCACCGCTCTCCATGGCCCCTTAAGGAGGACCAAGCCAATGAACCACCCAGTTTTCCGGCACTACCCCCGCAACAGCCCTCAGGCCGCCGGGCGCATCCTGGCCACCGCCTTGCTGGCCAACGGCGACATCAAGGATGTCGAATGGCAGCGACTGGCCGACACGCAGGCCTTCGAACGGCTCGATCTGCATGGCCTGCAATGGCATGTCGTTCTGGACGAGTTGTGCCAGGACCTGATGACCGGTGTTCGCCCGGGGCGGGATATCCTGATCGACGGTCCGACGCTCGCCGCCTGGCTGGACGAGATCGATAACGTCGCGTTGCAGGCGCTGGTGATCAAGCTTTGCGCTCAAGTCATCGAGGCCGACGGCGAGGTGCACCCGGGCGAGTCGATGTTGTTGCGCGCGGCACTTGAGCGGTGGGTGCTGCCGATGGAAGACCAGGAGTGTGTCGAACCACTGGTCTACGGCCTCGACTTTCAGGTGGTGCCGCGCCCTGGCATCTCGATGCCGGGCTAACGTTCGATCAAGCATCAGGCGATTCCCCTTCCCCCATTCTCCATTCCCGAGGCCGGCCGCGCTGCAGCGCTGTCGGCCTTGTTGTTTGTCGAGCTGACCAACAAAGGTATAATTCCCGCAACAGCTTGTCTGCTGTGCGAAGAAGGAACAACATGAAACATGTCTACTTGGCCCTGCTGCTCGCCATGACGGCTGTCGTTTTTCTCTTCAAGTTCCAGAACCTCGACACTGTGACCGTGCAGTTCCTGTCTGCGAGCTTGACGCTACCGCTGTCGTTGCTGCTGCTGGCGGTGTACGTGCTGGGCATGCTGACGGGAGGCACGCTCCTGTCCATGGTTCGCAGCTGGGTGCGCGGCGCCACCTCGAAACCTCCCTTGAGCAACTGAGCCATGGCGACTTTGCGGCAATGACTTTTCTTCTGTTCGCGGGGGGGCTCCTGGCCTTGGTTGCCGGCGCCTTCATCCTCGTGCGCGGTGCGTCGCTCCTGGCATTGCGCCTGGGTCTGTCGCCGCTGGTGGTGGGTCTCACGGTGGTGGCTTTTGGCACCAGTGCACCGGAGATGGCCGTGACAACCGGCGCAGTGCTGGCCGGGCAGGGCGGGCTGGCGGTGGGCAACGCCGTGGGCAGCAACATCTTCAACGTGCTGTTCGTCCTGGGCCTGGCCGCGCTCATCACGCCGCTGGCGGTGCACCGGCAAGTCATCCGCCAGGAGGCGCCGATCATGATCGGCGGCGCCGTGTTGCTCATCGTCCTGGGCCTGGACGGATCGTTGGGGCTGTTCGACGGATCGCTGCTGCTCGGCCTGCTGATGGCCTACACCGCGTTCCTGGTCCGGCAGTCGCGCGCGGAGCCGGCCGCGACCGGTCCCGACGAGTACGCCGACACACTGCAGCCGGCCAAGGCGGGGCGGTGGGACGCCCGGCTGCCGGCACAGCTCTGTCTGATCGTCGCCGGGCTGGTGCTGCTCGTGCTGGGATCGGATTGGCTGGTGCAGGCGGCAGTCATCTTCGCGCGTGCACTCGGTCTGTCGGAGGTGATCATCGGCCTGACCATCGTCGCCTCGGGCACTTCGCTGCCGGAGGTGGCGGCATCGGTAGTGGCCAGCCTCAAGGGCGAACGCGACATCGCCGTGGGCAACGTGGTGGGCAGTTGCGTGTTCAACCTCTTTGGCGTCGTTGGCCTGGGGGCCGTCGTGGCGGCTGTGGGCACCGGTGCCGCGCTGCCGCTGCCGCCGGACGTGGCCCGGTTTGATCTGTGGGTCATGCTCGCCGCACTGGTGGCTTGCCTGCCGGTCTTCCTGACCGGTCGCGAGATCGCCCGTTGGGAGGGCGGCCTGTTCTTGGGCTACTACGTCGCGTATGTGGCCTACCTGGTGCTGGCGGCGCAGCGCCATGACGGCGTCCAGGCCTTCGGCGACGCGATGCTGGGGTTCGTGGTGCCGCTGACCATCGTCACGCTGGGCGTGACGATGTTGCGGCGGGCGGGGCGCTGAGCGTGGGCACGCCGCTTCTGAGCTCGGCGGCCGATGGCGGCATGGGGCTGGCCTCTCGTGCCGCCTTCACGGCGCTGCCTCTGGCCGCGCTGGGCGTCGTGGTGGGCATGTTGTTGTGGCTGCAGCTGCCGACGGGTGGTGCGCTCGAGTGGATACCGGCGCTGGGCATCTCGCTGGCCTGGCGCATCGACGGCCTGGCGGTGCTGATGCTGCTGATGATCACGGCTGTGGGCAGCGCGGTATTCGTCTACGCCGGCGGCTACTTCGCAAGCCACCCGGGGCAACGGCGGCTGTTCGTGCAGCTCACGCTGTTCATGGTGGCGATGATCGGCTGCGTCACTGCTGACAATCTGTTCACGCTCTTCCTGTTCTGGGAAGCCACCAGCGTGCTGTCCTTCCTGCTCGTCGGCTTCCACCATGAACGCGCGGTCAGCCGCAAGGCGGCGCAGCAGGCGCTGCTGGTGACAGGCACCGGCGGCCTGGCGCTGCTGGCGGGCTTGATCCTGATCGGGCAGGTGATGGGCACCAGCACCATCAGCGTGATCGTCGAACGCCTGCCGGCCACCGCGCCCACCCCGCTGCTGACGGCGGGTGTCCTGTTGGTGATCGTGGGCGCCTTCACCAAGAGCGCGCAGTTCCCGTTCCACTTCTGGCTTCCCAACGCGATGGCCGCGCCAACACCGGTGTCGGCCTACCTGCATTCGGCCACGATGGTGAAGCTGGGTGTGTACCTGCTGGCGCGGCTGGACGCCGGCCTCGACGACTGGCTGCTGTGGCAGGTGCTGCTGCAGGGCGCGGGTTCGATCACCGCCGCCTGGGGCATGGTGCTGGCGCTGCGCGAGCGCGACCTCAAGCGCATCCTGGCCTGGTCGACGGTGGCCACGCTGGGCACCTTGGTGGCGCTGGTGGGCATGCCAGGCGAAGGTGCTGCGGTGGCTGTGGGCGCGCTGCTGCTGGCGCATGCGCTGTACAAGGCGCCGCTGTTCTTCGTCGCTGGCAATGTCGATCATGGCACCGGCACCCGCATCATCGACCGACTGGGCAACCTGCGCCACGCCATGCCGTGGACCGCGGCGGCGGCGGCGCTGGCCGGCATGTCGATGGCCGGCATCCCCTTGTCGTTCGGCTTCGTGGTGAAGGACCTGATCGGCGACGCCAAGGCGGCCGACAACGTGCTGGCTTTCGCGCCGCTGGCCAACACGGTGTTCTCGGCCATCGCGGTGGCCGTGGCCGGTGTCGCCGCCGTGCGCGTGTTCTGGCACAGCGCGCCCGAGCCCGCGCTCACCGGCGTGCATGAGGCCGGTCCCGCGCTGGTGCTGCCGCCCATGGTGCTGGCCGCCTTCGGCGTCGCGCTGGGGCTGTTCCCGGCTTGGGCCCAGCCGATGGTAGAAGCTGCGGGGGTGGCCATGACCGCCGGCGACGACCCTGTGCTGGCGCCGCTGGCGCGGGCACTGCTGGCAGAGTCGCTGACCTTTGCCACCACGCTGGCGCTGGGTGCGATCGTCTATCTGCTGTGGGACGTGCTGCACCGCATGGTGGATGCGGTTGCCCCGCGGCTAGCCACCTTCGGCCTTGCCAGGCTCTACGAACGTTCCCTGGACTGGATTCCGCGTCTCGCTGCGTTCAGTACGCGGGCGTTGCAGCACGGACGCTCGCCAGGTTACATGGCCGTGGCGGCGGCCGCGGCGGTGCTGGCCATCGGGCTCCCGCTGGTGGCAGCCGCGCCCACGCTGGCCTGGCCGGCCTGGTCTGCGCCGCCATTGGGCGTGGCCGGTGCCGTGCTACTGATCGCTGTCGGCGCCATGGCGGCCGCCACGCTGAAGGACCGCCTGGTGCTGCTGCTGGGTGCCGGTCTCGTGGGCTACGGCAGCGCAGTGCTGTTTCTCTTTGCGGGGGCGCCGGACGTCGCCTTCACACAGGTGGTCGTTGAGACGGTGTTCGTCATCGTCGTTGCGGCGGTGCTGTTGGCGTTGAAACGCCAAGGCAAGGCCATGAGCGTGCCCGAGCCGGTCTGGCGCCCGATGGCGCTCGTGCTGTCGCTGGCCTTCGCCACCGTGCTGACCGCGCTGCTGCTGGCCGCCGTGGCGCTGCCCTTCGACGACACGCTGTCGCGCTGGTTCGGCGAGCACAGTGTGCCGGCCGCGCAGGGCCGCAACGTGGTAAACGTGATCCTGGTCGACTTCCGAGCGCTGGACACGCTGGGCGAGATCACGGTCGTGATGCTGTCGCTGCTGGCGGCGGTGCCGTTGCTGCGTGCTGTGCGCACCCGGCGCGACACGGAGGCCGGACGATGAACCGCCGGCTGGTCATCCTGGAGGTAGTGGCTATGCCCCTGTACGTGGTGATCCTGGCCGCGTCGCTGGTGGTCCTGCTGCGCGGCCACAACGAGCCCGGCGGCGGCTTCATCGGCGGCCTGCTGGCGGTGACCGCCAGCGTGCTGTGGGCCGTCGCGCACGGACCCGATGCCGCCACGCAGCGCCTGCCGCTGCGCTCGCCGGTGCGGCTTGCGGCGCTGGGCGTGCTGGTCGGCGCGCTGTCGGGCCTGCCGGCCTGGCTGATGGGCAAGGCCTACCTTACGCACCTGTGGGCCGGTGTGCCGCTGGGCTTCACGACGCTGCCGGTGTCCACGGTGCTGGTGTTTGATCTCGGCGTCTACCTGTGCGTGTGGGGTGCGCTGGGGGGTTATGCCATCGCACTGCTCGACAGCGACGAGGCGGAGGAGGGCGCGCAATGATCTGGGCCGTCGCCTTCGCGCTCTGGATCACGTTGACCGCAGGGCTGTACCTGGCGCTGTCGCGCGACGTGCTGCGCTGCGTGGTGGGCCTGGCGCTGCTGGGCAGCGCGGTGAACCTGCTGCTGCTGGCCGCGGGCCGCCTGGGGTCGGCGCAGCCGGCGGTGATCGAGGCGGGCGGCCGGGTGCTGCAGGAGGCGGCCAACCCGCTGCCGCAGGCGCTGGTGCTGACCGCCATCGTGATCGGGTTCGCGCTGATGTGCTTTGCGCTCGTGCTGGTCATGCAGTTGGTGCGGCGCGTCGGCACCGACGATGCGCTGGCGCTGCGGCTGGTGGAGCCCGAGCCGGCGGACCCCGTGAAGCCGCCGCTGGCCTTCGATGCCGTCCATGCCGACGACGATGCGCGGCCGCAGAGGGCCGACACGTGAGCATCGTCGCCACCGCACCCGTGCTCGTGCCGCTGGCCACCGCGGGCCTGACGGCGCTGTTCTCGGGCCGGTCCCGCACGCAGCAGGCCATCAGCTTCGTCGGCGTCCTGGGCTTCCTGGGGGCGGCGGTGACGCTGCTGGCGCAGGTCAGCGCCAGCGGCCCGGTCGGCGTCAGCTTCGGCGATTGGCCCGCGCCCTACGGCATTCAGTTCCGCTTCGACGGCCTGTCCACCGCCTTGCTGCTGTTGACGGCGCTGATGGGCCTGGTCACGCTGATCTTCCTGGGCAGCGACGCCGACCCCGGTCCGCGCCACCGGCTGCTGCTGCCGCTGCTGCACGGCACGCTGGCCGGCGTGGCCGGTGCCTTCAGCACCGCCGACCTGTTCAACCTCTATGTCTGGTTCGAGGTGATGCTGATCTGCGCCCTGGGCCTGATCGCGCTGGGCGGCCGGCGCGACCAGCTCGATGCCGCCTTCAAGTACCTGGGCCTGAACCTGTTCGGCACGCTCCTGCTGCTGGCCGCCATCGGGCTGCTCTATGCCGCCACAGGGCAGCTCAACTACGGCGGGCTGGCACTGGCGGCGCGCCAGCTCGACCCGGCCCTGCTGCACACGTTGCTGGCGGCGCTGACGGTGGGGCTGCTGCTGAAGGCCGGGGCTTTTCCGCTGTATGCCTGGCTGCCGGCGTCCTACCCCACGCTGCCCGCGCCGGTGCTGGCCCTGTTCGCCGCGCTGCTGGGCAAGGTGGCGGCCTACGCCGTGCTGCGCATGCTGGGCGACGTGTTCATGCCCGAAGGTGCGGCGCTGTACGAGGTGCTGGGCTGGGTGGCGGTGGCCACCATGGTGGCTGGTGTGCTGGGCGCGGCGCACCACTGGGACATGCGGCGCATCCTGGCCTTCCACAGCGTCAGCCAGATCGGTTACGTGCTGCTGGCGGTGGCACTGGGCGGCCCGGCCGGCCATGCCGCGGCGCTGTTCTACACGCTGCACCACAGCCTGGTGAAGGCCAGTCTGTACCTGACCGCCGGCATGGTGGCCAGCGTGGCCGGCAGCTACGACCTGCGGCGCATCGGTGGTCTGGCCGCCGCACGGCCGATGCTGGCGCTGCTGTTCGCGGTGATGGCCTTGTCGCTGGTAGGCATTCCGCCGCTGTCGGGCTTCTGGGCCAAGCTGCTGGTGCTGCAGGAGGCCTTTGCACAGGGGCGCTACACGTGGGCCGCGCTGGCCCTGCTGGTGAGCGTGCTGACGCTCTACTCGATGATGAAGATCTGGACCGAGGCCTTCTGGAAGCCCCATCCCTTGGCCGATGCGGAAGGTGTATGGCCAGCGCGGCGCGTGGCGCTCGCACCGGCCTGGGCGGCGACGGTCAGCCTGGCGGCCGTGACGCTTGCGATCGGATTTGCACCCCAGACACTGATCGAGTTCGCGCAGGCCGCGGCCGCGACGCTGGGCCGGAAATGAACCGCAGGAGCCGCCACATGAATTGCCGTGCCGCATGAACAAGCTCACCGCCGCCGTCCTTTTGCCACTGCGCTTTGGCTGGGCGATGCTCGCCTCGGGCGTGCAAACGGTTGCCGCGATCGTTCGGCGCGGCCTGGCTATCGGCACGGCGCCTGCGGCGACCTTCGTGCGCATCGGCTTCGCGCCGATGAGTCCACAGGGCGCTGCGCTGCTGGTCTGCATGATCTCGCTGACGCCGGGGACGACGGTGATCGACATCGACCTGGTGCGCCGGGAGATGGTGCTGCACATGCTCGACGCGAACAACGCGGCGGCTGAGGTCGACGCCATCCGGCGCGACTTCGAGCCGCCGCTGCTGGCCTGGTTTGGAGAGTCGGCATGAACGGGCTGCTGAACGCGGCCTCGGTGGGCTGGGCCACAGCCGTGCTCACCTTGCTGGCGCTGTGCGCGACCCTGATCGCCACCGTGCGCATCGTGCGCGGGCCTCGGCATGCGGATCGCGTGGTGGCCCTCGACATCTTCCTGGCGGCCGCCGTGGCGCTGTGCGTTGCGGCCTCGCTGGCCACCCGCCGCACCGTGTTCCTCGACGTGGCCATCGGCCTTGCGCTGGTCGGCTTCGTGGGGACGGTGGGGTGGGCACGCTTGATCGAGCGGTCGGCGCCGTCCGATACGCAGGAGGAGCGGCGATGATGACGACCCTGGGCGGGCTGCTGCTTGCTGCTGGCGCGGTGTTGCTGGTGATCGCAGCCTGGGGCGTGATCGTGTTGCCCGATGCACTGGCCCGCCAGCACGCGGCGACGAAGGCGGGCACGTTGGCGCTGACGCTCGTGTGCGTGGGCGCCTTGCTCGTGGCCCAGGACACGGCCTGGACCTGGCGGCTGCTGCTGATCCTGGGTTTTCTGCTGGCGACCTTGCCGGTGGCTTCTCACCTGCTGGCACGGGCTGCAGTGCGCGAAGGGGGTCTGGCTCAAGCGGTCGACGCGGCGGAGTTCGTCTCCAACACGGACTGGGACGGAACGCCTGACTGAAACAGGTGTTCCGTCAGCGCCTGATTGAACTCAGCCAAGAGCGTTGAATTGCTGCCGTTCAAATCAAGCTGCCAGTTATTCTGAACAACGAGCATGCATACACCGAAGTCGCGGGGGTTTCGGTGACGAGACTGACGAACTGGTTGTCGGTATAGAAGTCCCCGGCAATATGGGGTCTGGTGCAGGCGGCTACGAGGGAAACCTTGGTCGAGCGCATGGCTGGCGCCACCTGTACGTACTGTGCTTTGGCCCGCTGGGTCGAGGTGTATTCATTGCTTTCGTTTGTAGCTTGTTCTTTGACATCGGTGGTTCTCGCAGAACTTGATGTTGTTTGGTGCGAGAGATTGGCGTTCGCGTCTCGGCGTACCTCCGTCGGGCTCTGCGGGCTGCGCCCCGCGCCCCTGCGGGTCGCAGCCATTCGGCTCCGATCTCTGACGCACTCCGGCCGTCGGTGGGCCCCCGGCCTGCGCGCTGCGCTTGCCTGTTTCGTGCCTGCTTGTGTGGTGGGGCTGGCTTGCTGATCCCTTCATCCTTGCACACCGTTCTCGCTGTCAAGGTCTGCGCGTCCTGTGGTCGCTGGCGGCCGTTCGGCCGTCTTCGAACCTGTGACCGCTGCGCTGCGGCGTGCCGTTTCCGGTCTCGGGCAATCCCGCCCGATCACCGGAGTTGGTCATGGACGACAAATCACACGTTTCGCTGGAGCAGCAGCTTTGTCTGGTGTGCGGCACTGCTTTTGATACCGGCAACATCTTGCTCGACCGGCGCCTGCGCGCGAGCATGAAGCACCACACGACGACGGGCTGGGGGCTGTGTCCCAAGCACCAGCGCCTGTTTTCGGAGGGCTTCGTGGCCTTGGTCGAATGCGATCCGCAGCGCAGCGGAACGCCGTCGGGTTCGGGCCTGATGAAGCCTGATCAGGCGTACCGCACCGGGCGGCTGGCGCATTTGAAGCGGGATGCCTTCGCCCGGGTGTTCAACGTTCCGGTCGCGGCCGAGCAGCCGTGTGTCTTTGTCGAGCTTGGCGTGATCGAACAACTGCAGGCGATGGTGCCTGCGACAGATTGACGCTGCGTTGAGGCCTTGTGGCGCCGCCCCGTACATCGCGGGAGCGGCGCTTTTCTGATGCTGTGCTGCGCTGTTGGGGTTGACCCTCAACCCAATGGGCCGACCCCTTTCTCTCCGGCAGTGCTGCGCGATTCGCACCCCCTGCGCGCCGGTTTCACCGGCTTGCCTGGCCTTTGCGGGCGCTCCCCCCGTCAAGGGCCGCTGCGGCGCCCGTGTCCTCGGCTGCGCCTGCGGGCCGCGCCAGCGCCTTCGCTTCCTCCCTTGACGGCGCACCCGCGCCGGCCCCAGCTGCTGCCCATGGCCGCGAAGGGCTTCGCGGCCCCTGCGGAGCCCAACACCCAAGGAGAGCGCCCATGCACAGCAACGACTGACTTCCCAACCTTTTCACTATGTCTTCCATTGTTTGAACAAGGTCCCCTTGTGGGACAGGAGATTTCACATGAACACCGTTACCGAGGGTTGGCCGTTAATTCGGGAAAAGTCCGACAATCTTCGGTAACCGATTGTCGCTGCAGCAATTTCGCCACCGCAGATCAGTGAGACGTTGTGTTCCTTCGCCGCGCCGCTGGCGCCCATTACTTCAGAGGAAGGTCTTGGGTCGCCTCTTCGGCTGCAGGCGGACGCACGCGACGCTTGCCGGTGCGCTCGACGGGCTCCGTCGCCGGCGTCAATGTCGCATCACGCTGAGCCCACGCGGCCTGCATGCCTTCAAACCGAGCCTGGGTTCGCTCGCGTTCGAGTTCGGAATCGCGTAGCTCTCGGCGCGTTTGCTCAAGTTGCGATCTCGCCTGGTCCAGGTGGGACTGCAGCACCTCTGCGTCTGTGATCGCCTTTGCCGTTCGCTGTTCGAGGGATGTCACTTGTGCCGGAAGCGGTCGCAAGGATTCCAGTTCTTCACGAGCTTTGCGGACCTCGCGTTCGGCCTCCGTCAACGCCTTCTGCTGGTGCGTGGTCTGTTCAAGCAGGCGGCCGTTATCACGATTGAGTCTCAGCAGCTCCGCGTTCTTGGCGGTGACCTGGTCCGCGGCCTGGCGGAGTTCGACCTGCAACGCCTGAAGGGCCTGTTCGTGCTGACGTTGCTCGCGTGCCCTTTGCTCCTGCGCCTGGGCCCGGAAGTGGTCAACGTCAGCGCCCACGACGAGCCGCGCAGCCCCGAGCAGAAGCGCCGTGCGATGAGCTGGGCGCAACGGCTCAAGCGGGTCTTTTCCATCGACATCACCACCTGCGCCCGCTGCGGCGGCGCGGTACGAATCGTCGCCAGCATCGAGGAACCCACCGCCATTCGCGCCATCCTCGCCCACTTCGAGAAACACCGCGCGCTGGAGCAAGCGCACTACCGGCCCGCAGCGCGCGCCCCGCCGCCGGCCGCGTGACGAGGTGCCGGCCACACAGCCGGCAGCCAAGCCAGAGTCCGATCCGATGCGGCCACGACCCCGCAGGGCTGCGCTCGGCCCTGTGCCGGGATTCGGTGAGAAATGGCTACGCACTGAGCCGCTGCGTGGCCCCGCGATGTCGAAAACCCACGCATGAACCCCCGATCTGTGCCCGATCTGTGCCCAAAGCGGCGCTTGCGCGGCCGCTTCCTACCCGCCAGACTCGCCAAAAAGGGCGGTTGAACTTCCTATACCCTACCCGCATCGAGAACCTGATGATGGACACCAAGAAGATGTTCCCCCAACCTGGACTGGTACAGCGCCTCCAGCTACCACATGATGGGCGTGCCCACGCCGATGTTCACGCCGCTGTTCGTGATCGCCCGCACCACCGGCTGTGCCGCGCACGTGATCGAGCAGCGCGAGGACGGCAAGATCATCCGCCCCAGCGCGAACTACACCGGACCGGAAGACCGCGCGTACGTGCCGCTGGAGCGCCGCTGACGCGGATGCCGAAACGATGATGCCGCTGATTCCGCCCGGCACGCTGGACGAGCACGTCAAGGTGACCCTGGTCACCGCCGCGGTGACCGCCGTGGTGGTGCTGCTGCACTACGAAGGACTGCGATGGTTGGCGCGCCGCTACGGCCCGCGCACCCACCATGCCCGCGAACGACATCGCCACCGGCGCGGCTTCATCGGCCTGATCTTCGCCCTGCTGCTGCTGCACGTGCTGGAAATCTGGTGCTACGGCATCGCCTACTACTGGCTGGAGCACCAGCCGGACATGGGATTCGTGCACGGCGAACACGGCATCCGCACCCTGTTCGATGCGATCTATTTCTCGGCCACCATCTACACCACGCTGGGCTTGGGCGACCTGTCGCCGGTCGGTGCGATCCGCCTGGTCAGCGGCATGGAAGCGGTGACCGGGTTGCTGCTGATCACCTGGTCGGCCTCGTTCACCTATCTGGAAATGCACCAGCACTGGACGCGGCCGGACCAGCACGACTGACCGCTTCCTGTCCGCATCGACATCGCACTCATGTTGGATGCGGATGCGATGGAAGCCCGCAGTGCCACCAACCGGCAGCCTCGATGCAGGCTCGGCTTCCGATCAGGCCAACCCCTCGGCTTCCAGGACCTTCTGCACGGCCGCATCGGCCAGCATGCGCTGCCTGAATGCATCCAGATGCGACAGACCGGACAGGTCCACGCCGACCCTGTCGGCCCACAGCAGGGTGACGAACAGGTACGCATCGGCACCGCTGCGGAAGCCCGCCAGCCAGTTGCCGGTCACGCCCAGGCGGGCATCCGCGGACTCGAACAGCTTGCGCACGCGTGCGCGCGCGACCTGTTTCACCGTGTCGTAGTGCTCGCTGCCGTGCATGAACATGCCCGGCCCGAACAGCGGCTTGAAGGCGGGATGCAGATCGGAATTGACGAACGCGATCCAGCGCATCGCCTCGGCACGCTGGCGCGGACTGCCGTCGCCGACCAGGCCGGACTCGGGCGTCGAATCGGCGATGTAACCCAGGATGGCGGCGTTCTGGGTCAGCACGAAATCGCCATCCACCAGCACCGGCACCGAACCGGCCGGATTCAGCGCCAGGAATTCCGGCGACTTCAGCCGCTGGGCATCCACGATCTCGGTTGCATACGGTTGGCCGGCCCATTCCAGGACGATATGGTCCGCCGTTGAACAGGCGCCGGGCTTGGAATACAGCTTCATCACGATCTCGCAGTCGGGACAGGGGGCGTCATCATGCCTCCGGCAGCGCGATGCTGCGTGAGTCCTGCCGCAACGCGCCGTTGCGCCGCAAGCTGCTGCTCAGCGGCGACGCGGCGGCAATCGATCCACCCGGAAGAAGGTGTGATGAAGAAGGTGAACTGGCCAGTCTTCTTCGAGGAGAAGAGAAGCTCGTAAAGAAAGGTCGTGCAAAGAATGCGTCAAGGAAACTGCTGGGGAAGCAACACGAAAGTAAATTCCCCACATGGAACGTCCAAGCCATAGGTACGGCCCTCGTACGGGGATACTTCACGGTTGAAGCAGCGACACGAGACGAAGCGTGGGAAATGGCTTATGACCGGATCAATAACATTGGCCTGACCAATGATGAGTTGGAGTTTTTTGAGATCCGACTTGAAGAACAGCCTGGGGAAGTGTGGCTAAGGAAGGAATAGTTGCTGCAATTTCGTGCGTAGGGCCGCTTCTGCGGCCCTCTCACAAGTAAGCGTTTCATTCGCTTCTGGCCAAGTTGAGTTCCAACAATCGCTTGAGCACCTCGGCGCGTTCCATTGGCCAATCCCAGCCGTAGGCTTTCGCCACGGCGCGGTCCAGATCCTCCTGCAAAGCGACAAGCCAGGCAGGCTTTTCGTTGCAAAGCGCGGCAATGGTACGTCCAGCCAGGTCCGCCTCATGTCCAGGCTTTGCCACAGGGCGTGCCGGGAAGCTGGACGCTTTCCCTTCCTTGGTCGTAACCCATTCGACCCATTCCGGCGGGTTCAGCCACCTGTCGCGGGCTTCGACCAGCGCCCTGGCAGCTATGGCGATCGTCTCGGCATGGGGGTTTGACTTGGCTTTGTTAGCTGGAATATCCAGCGTCAGCCCCTCCGGAAAGGGGAAGGTCTCAAAAACTCGACTGCTGTTGTAGCGACGCACGGTTGGGTGGGCTCCGAAACGAGAGCCGATCTTCTGGACCCAGTACTGGCGGCACTGGTATCGCCAAGCTGGCGGCATTGGTCCCGCCACCTCGCGCGCATCTCACCCGCTTCCACGGCGTATTCGCCCCGAATGCAAACCTGCGTGCGCAGCTGACGCCCTCGGGGCGCGGCAAGCGGCCTGCGGGTGATGCGGCGCCAGTGGACGTCAGCGCCCACGACGAGCCGCGCAGCCCCGTGCAGAAGCGCCGTGCGATGAGCTGGGCGCAACGGCTCAAGCGGGTCTTTTCCATCGACGTCACCGCCTGCGTCCACTGCGGTGGCACCGTGCGGATCGTCGCCAGCATCGAGGAACCTGCCGCCATCCGCGCCATCCTTGGCCACTTCGTGAAGCAGGGCGCGCGGGAAGAAGCGCACTACAGGCCCGCAGCGCGCGCACCGCCAGTGCAAGCCGCGTGACGATCTGCCGGCTGCACAGCCGACGGCGAAACCGGAATCCGAGCCGATGCGGCCACGATCCGCAGGGCGGCGCTCGGCCCGCTGTCGGGAATCAGCGAAGCATGGCTGCTGACAACGCCGCTGCGTGGCCCCGCGATGCCGAAATCCCACTCACAGACGTCCGATCCGTGCCCAAAACGGGGCTTGCGCGACCACCGCCTACCCAGCAGACTGCCCGAAAAGGGCGTTTGAACTTCCTATACGCCCAATTTATGCGCGAATATCCACTGACTAAAGTTGTACTCGAAGGCCATACGGATGATCGTGGTTCCGAAGCCTATAACCAACAGTTGTCCGAAAAACGTGCCGCAGCGGTGGCAGGTGTGTTGGTTGAGCGTTTTGGTATCGACCGCTCACGGGTGAGCTCTGTCGGTTACGGTGAATCCAGCCCCATCGTCAGCAATGACACCGCCGAAAACCGCGCACGCAACCGTCGCGTAACTGCCAAAGTCAGCGCCAACGTGGAAACCATCAAGCGTTGATCCCGCTGCCGATCGCGGACTCCAGTTCCGCGATCGGCTGTCTTCACCGGGTTTTCTGGTGAAGACGACAATTCCCCACCAAACGGAGAGGTAACCCGTGCAAGAGAATTTCCAAGCCATTATTGACCAAATTCCCGAACTCACCGCCTTGTACGGCATGAAAATCCTATTGGCCCTTGCCGTCTTTTTTATCGGCAAATGGCTCGCACAAACCATTTCCCGAGTGATCAGCAAAGGCCTCGAATATCGAGGTGTCGATGGCGCGGTATCCAGCTTCTTCCGCCAAATTTCCTACTACGGCTTATTGATTGTGGTGGCCGTAGCAGCGCTCGGACAACTGGGTGTGCAGACGGCATCATTTATTGCGGTCATTGGTGCTGCCGGCCTTGCTATCGGCCTCGCTTTACAAGGCTCATTAGCAAATTTTGCTGCAGGCGTACTGCTGATTCTGTTTCGTCCATTTCGCGCCGGAGACTATATAGAAGCAGCGGGAACAGCGGGTGTGGTGAAATAAATTTCTATTTTTTCCTCGACCTTTGTCACCCCGGACAACAAAACCATAACCGTCCCGAATGGCGGTATTCTCGATGGCAACATTGTCAATTATTCGCTGCAGGCAGAAAGACGTATCGACCTGGAAATTGGTGTTAGTTACGGCTCCGATATTGAAGTGGTAAAACGTGAACTACTGGCCGTCACTCGTGAGGACGAGCGCGTCTTGAAAGATAAAGATGTCACCGTCGGCATCATGACTTTCGCCGACTCCTCCATCAACTTTGTCGTGCGCCCATGGGTGCGAACAGCCGACTTCTGGCCGGTGCGCTTTGCCCTGATGGAGGCCATCAAAAAGCGTTTTGATGAAACCGGCATTGAAATTCCATTTCCGCAAATGGATGTCCACGTACAAAAGCTGCCAAAGGAATAAAGTCGCAGCCTTGCCCGCTGCGTGCGCGCAGCGGGCAAGGTTCTTTAGACTTATTTTCGGCGCCTGTAAAAAAAATCGGGCTCACGTTAAGATAGCGCTCCTCTACCGCGATCGCTTCGCGACACTTGGATGCGTCTATGTACAAAACAATCGAAACCCAGTCATTTCTCGCCCTGCTGGTCTTGGTATCCCTCGCTCACGCTGCAAACGCTGCCCGGTGACGACGGTTCGCTGGAGGGCGATGCCGGCAAGGTCGGCGGCTTCTCGCTGCATGCCGGCGTGGCCGCGGAAGCACACGAAAGCCACAAGCTCGAAAAGCTGTGCCGCTACATCACGCGCCCGGCGATCAGCGAGCAGCGGCTGTCGATCTCACCGCAGGGTAGGGTGCGGTATCAGCTCACGACGCCGTGGCGAAATGGGACCACGCATGTCGAATGGGATGCGGTGGACTTCATCGCCAAGCTGGCGGCACTGGTCCCGCCACCTCGCGCGCATCTCACCCGCTTCCACGGCGTATTCGCCCCGAATGCAAACCTGCGCGCGCAGCTGACGCCCTCGGGGCGCGGCAGGCGGCCTGCGGGCGATGCGGCGCCGGTTGACGCAAGCGCCCACGACGAGCCGCGCAGCCCCGAGCAGAAGCGCCGTGCGATGAGCTGGGCGCAACGGCTCAAGCGGGTCTTTTCCATCGACGTCACCACCTGCGCCCACTGCGGCGGCGCGGTGCGGATCGTCGCCAGCATCGAAGACCCCAAGGCCATTCGCGCCATCCTCGCCCACTTCGAGAAACACGGCGCGCTGGAGCAAGCGCACTACCGGCCCGCAGCGCGCGCCCCGCCGCCCGCCGCGTGATGAGGCGCCGGCCACACAGCCGGAAGCCAAGCCAGAGTCCGATCCGATGCGGCCACGACCCCGCAGGGCTGCGCTCGGCCCTGTGCCGGGATTCGGTTCGAACGGCCGTGGATTGCGAGGCAGCGCGTCCGCGTTATGCCGAAGTTCCCGTTGCGAACGTCCAGTCCGTGTCCGAACCGGCGCTTGCGCGACCGCCGGCTACCCGACAGACTGCCCGAATAGAGCGTTTGAACTTCCTATACTCCGGGAAAGGGATGTCGTGTGGATGAAACGTTGACCCCGCGGATCCGGAGGTCATGGCGAACCGAAGTCGATGCGGAAGAGCGAAGAAACCATCACCCGCGATAACGATGGCATAAGCTATGAGCGGAGGTTTCCGCTCTGGCTGCGCATCTTCCTGCTGCCCTGGGTGCTGCTGTGCATCCCGTTCATCCTCTTCTACCTGGACAGCGCGCAATCCGTCGATTGGGCAGACCCGCCGGTCGCGGGCGCGGTGCTGGCCACCGTCGGCCTCGTGATCCTGCCCCTCGGCCTTTCGGGGCTTCTGCTCGGCTATGCGCTGCTCGGCGCCGGCATCGAGTTGCGGCTGGACAGCCGCTCGGCCGAGGCGATCCTTAGGCGGCAATCGCCCCTTCGCACGCGCGTGACGCGTTATCCGCTGGCGGCCGTGCGGATCGCCAAGGTCGAGCTGAAGGCCGACCATCCCGCAAACGATGCGGCGATCATCACGCTGAAAATGCCCGATGGCGTGACCGTGCATCTCGGAGGCTTTTTCCGGGACGAGGACGCCCGACACTGGGCGGAAGACATCCGCACCCGCCTCACCGCCGCGCCGAAGGATATCGTGCCGCCGGCGCCGCCCGCCGACCAGAACTAGGGCCAGGGACCGAGCAAGCTGCCGGCAGGCGGATGAAGGGCAGGCCGTCCGAGCCCGCTAAAACGCAATCTCCACCGACGGCGCGCTGCGTCTTGCCTCGCCATGATAAACCGCCTCGATATTGTTGCCGTCGGGGTCGAGCACGAAGGCGGCGTAGTAGCCGGGGTGGTAGGGCCGCGCGCCCGGCGCGCCGTTGTCGCGGCCGCCATGGGCAAGCGCTGCGGCTTTCCCGGTGACCGACGCGCGCGCGATCAGCGGGCATTCGATGGGCGGGCACGGCGCGCTGGAGCAAGCGCACTACCGGCCCGCAGCGCGCGCGCCGCCGCCGGCCGCGTGACGAGGTGCCGGCCACACAGCCGGCAGCCAAGCCAGAGTCCGATCCGATGCGGCCACGACCCCGCAGGGCTGCGCTCGGCCCTGTGCCGGGATTCGGTGAGAAATGGCTACGCACTGAGCCGCTGCGCGGCCCCGCGATGTCGAAAACCCACGCATGAACCCCCGATCTGTGCCCGATCTGTGCCCAAAGCGGCGCTTGCGCGGCCGCTTCCTACCCGCCAGACTCGCAAAAAAGGGCGGTTGAACTTCCTATACCCGGCTGCCTTTTTATTGATCTCGCCAGATTAGGGATAGCCACCTTGAACCTTCGTCCCCTGCTTTTTCTGTGCCTGCCCGCCGGCCTGCTGCTGAGTGCCTGCGACCAGGCTCCCGCCCCCCAGGAACAGGCGCCGCGCCTGGTCAAGCTGTTTACCGTGGAAGATCCGGCCGGGGCGCGCCTGCGCGAATTCCCCGCGCGCCTGAAGGCCACCGAGGAGGCCGAGCTGTCGTTCCGTATCGGCGGCCAGCTGAAGACCCTCAACGTGCTGCAGGGACAGCCGGTGAAACGCGGTCAGCTGATTGCCAGCCTGGATGACGCCGACCAGCGCCTGCGCCTGCGTGATCGCCAGGCCAGCTATGACCTGGCCAACGTGCAGTTCCAGCGCATCGCCAAGCTGCTGGAGCGGCAGATGATCTCCCGCGCCGAGCATGACCAGCGCAAGGCCAACCTGGACTCGGCCAGCGCGGCCCTCAGCCTGGCCCGCCAGGAGCTGGAGTACACGCGGATTCTGGCGCCCTTCGACGCGGTGGTGGCCAATACCCATGTGGACAACTTCCAGGTGGTACAGGCCAAGCAGCCCATCGTCACCCTGCAGAGCGGCAATCAGCTGGATGTGCTGTTTCAGATGCCGGAAAACCTGCTGACCAACCTGCGCAGCCGTGAAGAGAACCGCGACTATCACCCCAGCGTGATTCTCGACAGCCTGCCCGGCCGCGAGTTCGAGGCGGTCTATAAGGAGCACAGCACCCAGCCTGATCCCAAGACCCTGACCTATCAGGTGACCCTGTCCATGCCGCGTCCCGAGGGTCTCAACCTGCTACCGGGGATGAGTGCCACGGTCAAGGTTGACTTGGCCCAGGTCAGCCGTGACCTGGGTAGCCGCCTGCTGGTGCCGGTGGAGGCGGTGTTCAGTCCGGACGACAGCGGCCCCGAGGTCAAGCAGGTGTGGGTGGCTCGCGAGCAGGACGGCGTGCTACGCCTGACGGCCCGCCAGGTCGAGGTGGGCCAGCTGAGCCGCAACAGCATCGAAGTACTCAGCGGCATCGAACCCGGCGAGCAGATCGTTGCCGTGGGTGGCGCCGAGCTGGAGGAAGGCCAGGCGGTAAGGCCCTGGGTACGCGAGCGGGGGCTGTAAATGGATATCGCCGGCTACTTTATCCAGCGTCGCGTCACCAGCTGGCTGGTCACTCTGGTGCTGGGCATCGGCGGGCTGCTGGCCTTTCTCGGAATCGGCCGCCTGGAAGACCCGTCCTTCACCCTGAAGAACGCCATGGTCATCACCAGCTACCCCGGCGCCTCGCCGCAGCAGGTGGAAGAAGAGGTCAGCTACCCGCTGGAGAACGCCATCCAGCAGCTGCCCTCGATCAAGAAGGTCACCTCCATCTCCAGTGCCGGGCTGTCGCAGATCAGCCTGGAACTGCACAGCCAATACAAGGCCGAGCAGATCCCGCAAATCTGGGATGAACTGCGGCGCAAGATCAACGACTTGCAGCCCAACCTGCCACCGGGGGTCAACCCGCCGCAGGTGCGGGATGATTTCAGCGATGTATTCGGCTTCTTCCTGCTGCTCACCGGCGAGGGCTACAGCGCCCAGGAACTGCGCGATTTCGCCGACTACCTGCGCCGTGAGCTGGTGCTGCTGCCGGGGGTGGGCAAGGTCAGCCTGGCCGGCGTGCGCCAGGAACAGGTGCAGGTGGAAATCTCGCGCAGCAAGATGAGCAGCCTGGGCATCGCCCCGCAGCGTCTGGCTCAGGTGCTCAGCCAGCAGAACGTGGTGTCCAACGCCGGGCGTATCCTCGCCGGCAGCGAATCGATCCGCCTGCACCCCACGGGAGAACTGCAGGACGTACGCGAACTTGAACGCCTGGTCATCAGTGATCCGGGTAGCCCGCAGCAGATCACCTTGGGCGATATCGCCCAGGTCAGCCGTGGCTTCAGCGAAACCCCGGGCAACCTCTACCGCATGAACGGCCAGCCGGCCCTGACCCTGGGCGTGTCCTTCGCACCCAAGGTCAACGTGGTGGACGTGGGCGCGGCGATCAATGCACGTCTGGCCGAGCTGGACAACCAGCGCCCCGCCGGTATGCAGCTGCAGGTGTTCTACGATCAGGCCGCCGAAGTGGAAAGCTCGGTGCGTGACTTCGTGATCAACTTCATCGCCTCGGTGGTCATTGTCATCGTCGTGCTGCTGGTCTTCATGGGCCTGCGCAGCGGCCTGCTGATCGGCCTGATCCTGGCCCTGACGGTGCTCGGCAGCTTTATCTTTATGCGCCTGCTGGGCATCGAACTGCAGCGCATCTCCCTTGGCGCCCTGGTGATCGCCCTGGGCATGCTGGTGGACAACGCCATTGTAATTGTCGAAGGCATCCTGGTCGGCCGCCAGCGTGGCCAGAGCACTCTGGAATCGGCGCGGGCCATCGTCAAGCAGACCAACCTGCCGCTGCTCGGCGCCACCCTGATCGCCATCATCGCCTTTGCCCCCATCGGCCTGTCCGACGACTCCACCGGCGAGTTCTGCCTGTCGCTGTTCCAGGTGCTGCTGATCTCCCTGCTGCTCAGCTGGGTCACCGCCATCACCCTGACGCCCTTCTTCGCCAGCCTGTTCTTCCGCGATAACCAGACCCTGACCAGCCAGGATCAGGGCGATCCCTACGGCGGGGTGATCTTCACCGCCTACCGTGCCCTGCTGGACTTTGCCCTCAAGCGCCGTGGCCTGACCCTCGGGCTGCTGGCGGTGCTGCTGGTGGTGGCCATCGGCGGTTTCGGCAAGGTGCGTCAGAGCTTCTTCCCGCCATCCAACACGCCGATGTTCTTTATCGACCTGTGGCTGCCCCAGGGCACCGATATCCGCTACACCGAGCAACTGGTGGCCGAGCTGGATCAGCATGTACTGCAGCAGGAAGGGGTGACCACGGTCAGCAGCAGCATCGGCCAGGGCGCCCTGCGCTTTATCCTCACCTACTCGCCGCAGAAGCAGTACCCCAACTATGCCCAGCTGCTGGTGCGCACCGACAACCTGGAGCGCATCGAGCCGCTGATCAACCAGCTGGAACTGCATGTTGCCGAGCAGTACCCGCAGGTCAAACCCAAGTTCAAGCAGCTGATGCTTGGCCCTGGCAACGACAGCAAGATCGAGGCGCGCTTCAGCGGCCCCGACCCCGAAGTGCTACGCCGCCTGGGTGGCGAGGCCATCCGCCGTATCCGCCAGGACCCGGTGGCCACGGCGGTGATGCACGACTGGCACGAGCGCACCAAGCTGGTTCGTCCACAATTTGCCGAGGCCCGCGCCCGTGAACTGGGGGTGGACAAGAGTGCACTGGATGACCTGTTGCGCATGAGCTTCTCCGGCATGAACGTGGGCCTGTACCGCGACGGCACCCGCCTGCTGCCGATTGTCGCGCGCACCCCGGACAACGAGCGGCTGAATGCCGACAGCCTCAGTGATCTGCAGATCTGGAGCAACGCCCGGGGCAGCTATCTGCCCATCGAGCAGGTGCTGCAGGGCTTTGCCACCGAATGGGAAGACCCGTTGATCATGCGCCTGGACCGCAAGCGCACCCTCACCGTGCAGGCCGATCCGGCCCTGCTCAGCGGGGAAACCGCGGCCCAGCTGTTCCAGCGCATCAAGCCCGAGGTCGAGGCCATCCCCCTGCCCGAGGGCTACAGCCTGGAGTGGGGCGGTGAATACGAAAGCTCGCGCAATGCCAAGGGCGCGGTATTCGGCAGCCTGCCCCTGGGTTATCTGGTGATGTTTATGATCACCATCCTGCTGTTCGACTCGTTCAAGCGCGCCACCGTGATCTGGCTCACCGTGCCCCTGGCGATGATCGGCGTGACCCTGGGCTTTCTGCTGACCGGCATTCCCTTCGGCTTTATGGCCCTGCTCGGCCTGCTCAGCCTGAGCGGCATGCTGGTGAAGAACGGCATCGTCCTGGTGGATGAAATCCAGCTGCAGCTGGCCAGCGGCAAGGACGCCCTGCAGGCCGTGGAAGAGGCCTCCATCAGCCGCGTACGCCCGGTATCCATGGCCGCCCTGACCACCATCCTGGGCATGAGCCCGCTGTTGACCGACGCCTTCTTCCAGAGCATGGCGGTGGTGATCATGTTCGGCCTGGGCTTCGCCACCCTGCTCACCCTGGTGGTGCTGCCGGTGCTCTATTGCGTGTTCTACGGGATCAAGGCGCAGACCAAGGCAGAAGTCTGAGGGGCGGTTGTCCACCCTATGCTGGCGTGACGTGGCGTAGGGTGGGCAACGCACAGCTTGTCCACCCGCTGTTATTCCCTGCTACATCTGACGGGCGCGCCTAAAACGCCGCCAGCCCGAGCGCAGGTCATCCAGCATCGGCACCAGGGCCAGGCTGATCAGCAGCAAGGCCAGCGGTAGCGTGGACACATAGCCCAGGCGGTTAAAGCCAAAGGCCCCGGCAATCCCGCCCATAAAGAAATACAGGGCCAGCAGGCTCAGCACCTGCAGACGCTGGCGGTCGACCTGGACCCGGCCGAACTGTTCGCCGTGGCGGTTCCAGTACAGCAGCTTGCCCAGCTCGATGCCGATATCGGTGACGATGCCGGTGATATGGGTGGTGCGAATCTCCGCCCGCGACAGCTTGGTGATCAGGGCGTTCTGCAGGCCCATGATGAAACACAGCAGCATCACCGTCAGCGGCACGAACAGGCCTTCGATGCTCGCCAGGGTGGCGCCGAGCAAACCGAAGCACAGCAGCAATGCGGCCTCGCAGAGCAGCGGCAGGGCGTTCTCGCTGTGCAGGCGACGACGCCGCGAATAGTTGACCAGCAGGGTCGAGGCGATGGCGCCGAGGATAAAGGACAGCACCCCGCCCAGGCCGCCGAGCACGGGCTTCGTGGCCTTGGTCGAATGCGATCCGCAGCGCAGCGGAACGCCGTCGGGTTCGGGCCTGATGAAGCCTGATCAGGCGTACCGCACCGGGCGGCTGGCGCATTTGAAGCGGGATGCCTTCGCCCGGGTGTTCAACGTTCATCCGCGCCGCGCAGGCGACGGATCCCCGCGCCGGTCGGTCAAGCGGAGTGCGTGCTCACCCGCGCGGCACGCGGCGCGGCGACGATTCCAGCTGCTGCACGCGGCCTTCGATCTGGTCGAGGCGCTGGTTGGCGCGCTGGGCGCCCTGATTGGCGGATTCGGCGCTCTGGGCCGCGCCCTGCACCTGGGTGTCGAGGCGGTCGAGGCGGGAGTCGCCGCGGCAATGTCTGACGCGAAGATCAGAACGCACCGATACGAACGTGCGAACACAGGCGCAACACTGAGCAGCCGTCCCCGCACCGGAGCGCTGCGTGCCGCGCCTCGCCACATCCCGGCGGCAAGCCGCGGGATGCGCGCCACTGCCGTCCGCCCACACCGGTTCGCGGTACGCGCGCCACGCGCCCGAGCGCACGCTGCTGTACGCGTTGGTAGAGGCGCACTACCCGGACTTCATTGTACGGATCGAAGCGGAGGGCCGCTCGCTGCCCGGATATGTCCGCGAGGCGTTCGATGCCTACCTGCGTTGCGGCGTGCTCGAGCACGGCTTCCTGCGCGTGGTCTGCGAGCACTGTCGTGCCGAGAGGCTGGTGGCGTATTCCTGCAAGAAGCGCGGGCTGTGCCCGAGCTGCGGCGCACGGCGCATGGCCGAGTCGGCGCGGCATCTGGTGGACGAGGTGTTCGGCCCGCGGCCGGTGCGGCAATGGGTGCTGAGTTTCCCCTACCCGTTGCGCTTCCTGTTCGCCAGCAAGCCGGAGGCCATCAGCCCGGTGCTGGGCATCGTGCATCGTGTGATCGCCGGTTGGCTTGCCGATCAGGCCGGCGTGCCGCGGGATACGGCGCAATGCGGTGCGGTGACCCTGATCCAGCGCTTCGGCAGCGCGCTGAACCTGAATGTTCACTTCCACATGCTGTGGCTCGACGGCGTGTACGACGCGAACGTCGAGCCCCCGCGGCGCAAACCGCGCCTGCGCCGCGCCCCCACCTCTGCGCAACTGACGCAGCTCGCCAACACCATCGCGCATCGCGTGTGCCGGCACCTGTCGCGCCGCGGCTGGCTCGAAGGCGAAGACGAATCCGTGTTCCTGTCCGACAGCGCGGGTAGCGACGACGGCATGGATGGGCTGCGGATGAGTTCGATGACCTACCGCATCGCCACCGGTCGCGACGCTGGCCGCAAGGTCGTCACGCTGCAAACATTGCCCGGTGACGCAGGCTCGCTGGAGGGCGACGCCGGCAAGGTCGGCGGCTTCTCGCTGCATGCCGGCGTGGCCGCGGAAGCACACGAAAGCCACAAGCTCGAAAAGCTGTGCCGCTACATCACGCGCCCGGCGATCAGCGAGCAGCGGCTATCGATCTCGCCACAGGGCAGGGTGCGTTACCAGCTCAAGACGCCATGGCGCAATGGCACCACCCATGTCGAATGGGATGCGGTCGACTTCATCGCGAAACTGGCCGCACTGGTCCCGCCACCTCGCGCCCACCTGACCCGTTTCCACGGTGTGTTTGCCCCGAATGCAAACCTGCGCGCGCAGCTGACGCCCTCGGGGCGCGGCAAGCGGCCTGCGGGCGATGCGGTGCCAGTGGACGTCAGCGCCCACGACGAGCCGCGCAGCCCCGAGCAGAAGCGCCGTGCGATGAGCTGGGCGCAACGGCTCAAGCGGGTCTTTTCCATCGACGTCACCACCTGCGCCCACTGCGGCGGCGCGGTGCGGATCGTCGCCAGCATCGAAGACCCCAAGGCCATTCGCGCCATCCTCGCCCACTTCGAGAAACACGGCGCGCTGGAGCAAGCGCACTACCGGCCCGCAGCGCGCGCCCCGCCGCCCGCCGCGTGATGAGGCGCCGGCCACACAGCCGGCAGCCAAGCCAGAGTCCGATCCGATGCGGCCACGACCCCGCAGGGCTGCGCTCGGCCCTGTGCCGGGATTCGGTGAGAAATGGCTACGCACTGAGCCGCTGCGCGGCCCCGCGATGTCGAAAACCCACGCATGAACCCCCGATCTGTGCCCGATCTGTGCCCAAAGCGGCGCTTGCGCGGCCGCTTCCTACCCGCCAGACTCGCAAAAAAGGGCGGTTGAACTTCCTATACCCTCACCGCGCTGACCACCGCGCTGGTGCTGGTGGGCGCATGGACCTCGATCGACCGGCGCGTGAGCCAGTACTTCGGTTCCATGCTGATCCTCGAAGGCCTGATGATCGGCGTGTTCTCGGCCGTGGACGCGCTGCTGTTCTACGTGTTCTTCGAGGCCATGCTGATCCCGATGTTCATCATCATTGGCGTCTGGGGCGGTCCGCGACGCGTGTACGCGTCGATCAAGTTCTTCCTGTACACGTTCCTCGGCTCGATCTTCATGCTGGTCGGCCTGATCTACCTGTACCTGAAGGCCGGGAGCTGGCAGTTGCCGGACCTGTACGCGCTGCGGCTGACCTCGACCGAGCAGATGTGGCTGTTCTTCGCCTTCCTCGCCGCTTTCGCGGTGAAGGTGCCGATGTTCCCGGTGCACACCTGGCTGCCGGACGCGCACGTGGAAGCGCCGACCGGCGGCTCGGTGATCCTGGCCGCGATCATGCTCAAGATCGGCGGCTACGGCTTCCTGCGCTTCAGCCTGCCGATCACGCCCGACGCCGGCCACGAATGGGCCTGGCTGGTGATCGCGCTGTCGCTGATCGCGGTGGTGTACGTGGGCCTGGTGGCGCTGGTCCAGGAGGACATGAAGAAGCTCATCGCGTACTCCTCGGTCTCGCACATGGGCTTCGTGACCCTGGGCACGTTCATCGCGTTCTCGCTGATGCGCGACGTGAGCGGCGGCGAGGATGCGGCGCGCCTGGGGCTGCAGGGCGCGATGGTGCAGATGATCTCGCACGGCTTCATCTCCGGCGCGATGTTCTCCTGCGTCGGCGTGCTCTACGACCGCATGCACACGCGCATGATCCGCGACTACGGCGGCGTGGCCAACGTGATGCCGTGGTTCACCTTCTTCATGGTGCTACCCACCTCTGGTGGGCAAAACCAACAAAGCTCGATAAATCCGCTGCCGTTTACTAGGGCCTGTTAACACATCCTCAGTCCATCAGCGACGAGCACGAAGCTGATGAAGCCCAGGAACATGAGGTCGAGTTTCTCGAACCGCGAGAAGATACGGCGATAGCCTTTGAGTCGACGGAACAACCGCTCCACCTCATTGCGGCGCTTGTACATCTCGCGGTCGTAGTCCCACGGTTCGATCCGCGTCTTCATTGGTGGCACCACCGGAATGAAACCCAGATCCAGTGCCAGCTGCCGTGTCTCGTTGCCTTCGTAGGCACGGTCCATCAACAAATGCACCGGTCTGCTGGTCGGCCCAAGACTGCTGAGCAGGCGCCGGCCTTCGGGTGCGTCGTGCGCCTGCCCAGGCGAGAGGCAAAACGTCACGGCCGTTCGAGCATCCGCGGCAACCATATGAATCTTGGTGTTCCATCCGCCTCGGGACTTTCCGATGGACTGCGGACTTTTTTTTAGTGCCCCTGTGCCGTCGGGATGGACCTTGATGCTTGTGGAGTCCAGCGAGACGGCTTCGATCCTGATACGCACGACTTGCGCACGCTGCAACTCCTCGAACATGCGATCCAGGACGCCAGCTTTGGTCCAGCGATTCATGCGCGTGTAAATCGTGTGCCAGTTGCCGAAGCGTTTGGGCAGTCCGCGCCACTTGCAACCATGTTCGGCCACATAGAGGATCGCATTGACCACCTGCAGATTGCTCAGGCTGACGTTGCCACGCTGCCTGGGCAGGCAGTGTTCAATGGTAGCGAATTGTTCGGGCGTGATCTCCATGTCGGAGATTTTCTGGCGCAATCGTCGCCGTCGCCATTAGTGTTAACACGCCCTAATGAAGCAGTCGGACCCAGTAACCCGGGGTGCAACGGCCGAACTGATTGACGAGCTGAGCTGCGGCATCACGCTTAGTCCCGAACCGACGCGCGTGGCAACGGAAGTGGCGCATTTCCTCCATGCGAATGTTGGGCACAGCGTTCATCCATTGGAACACTTGGTCTGGACCAAGGTCCCGTACATCCTGGGTGTCCAGCATCCAGTGGCCACAGCCTTCCCAGAGGATGAGCGACTCGTCATTCAGAAGGCGTTCTTCGACCACCTCTGGGAGGTTTCTTTATCGACGATGGTTGAGACCATCGGGGACGCTTGGCCGCCCGCCTCGCCATTCGTCGACATTGCCGATCGGCTGAATCGTGACAACGCGGCGCACGCTCCGTCGATGAAGAGCTTCGCGCAGGTCTATCGCGACGAGATTAATGGTGTCTTGGAACTCGCAGCTCCGATCGCCGCCGAGGTGCTGCACGACATGGCCGTGAAGTCGCTCGGCCTCGGCATCCAACCTTCAGCAGATGAGCGGGAAGGAATCACGAGGCAGTGTCTCGGCTTGCTACGGGCAGCAGTCCGGAAGCCAGTCGGTCGGCGTGCTCTGCGCACGCTGCAAGTTGGTGCTCTGTTGCATGCGGCGCTACGCTGGAATCGCACGCAGAAGCTGAATGCCAACGACATATTCGACTTTCATCATGCCGGCGCTGCGTTAGGGAAGGTCTGATCAAAGCGCGCTGATGCCTAGATTTCAGCGCCAAGGCGCCTGATCGACCTCGATGTGATCACTTTCTCGCCACTTCTGGCGCTTTTCGACGGCTTTCCCCGTCCAACAGACGGATTAACCCGTCGGCAGCAACAGACGTCGCCGCGCCATCCACAGATTCGACAGCGCGAACAGCGTCAACACCTGCGCCGTGTTCTTCGCCAACCCGCGATAGCGCACCTTGGTGTAACCGAACTGCCGCTTCACCACTCGGAACGGATGCTCCACCTTCGCCCGCAGGCTGGCCTTGAAGTGCTCCCAGCGTTCGGCGTATTTGCGATCACGCTTGTTCTTCATCGCACGAAACTTCGACGGCTTCTCCGCGATCCAGAACGCAGCCTCCACGCCTTGCAGCTCCTCGCGCTTGTCCGCGCCCGTGTAGCCGCTGTCGCCGCAGATTGTGTCTTCCTTGCCGTGCAGCAGCTTGTGCACCTGCGTCACGTCGTTGACGTTCGCCGCCGTGCACTCCACGTGGTGCACCAGGCCCGACTCCTCGTCCACGCCAATGTGCGCCTTCATCCCGAAGTGCCACTGGTTGCCCTTCTTCGTCTGATGCATCTCCGGGTCGCGCTTGCCGTCCCTGTTCTTGGTAGAGCTCGGTGCCGCAATGATCGTCGCATCGACGATCGTGCCGGCCTTCAAGCTCTGGCCCTTGCGCGCCAGGTGCGCGTTCACGCGCTCCAGGAGCTGCGGCGCCAGATCATGCGTCTCCAGCAGCCGGCGGAAGTTGAGGATCGTGGTTTCGTCCGGGATGTTGTCCAGCCCACTCAGGCGGGCAAAGCGGCGCATCACCGGCATCTCGTACAGCGCCTCTTCCATGCCCGGGTCGCTCAGCGCGTACCACTGCTGCAGAAAGTGGATGCGCAGCATCGTCGCCAGCGCGTACGGCTGCCGGCCACGCTGGCCCATCTTCGGGTAGTGCGGTGCGATCAGCGCCAGCAATGCGTTCCACGGCACAACCTGCTCCATCTCCGCCAGGAAGATCTCGCGTCGCGTCTTCTTCCGCTTGCCCGTGTGTTCCGCGTCCCCGAAGCTCAGCTGCATCGTCGTCATCCGTCGAACCTTGCGCTATTGTCGCCGAGGAATTGTTCAGAGCATCCTTAGGCTACTGCGATGTCCTTTTGACGGACGGGCCTATGCACACGCTTCTGACGCAGCGGCACTTGAGCATCGAACGCGATTTCCCGTGCCGGGTCATGTCTTCCGTTGAAGAGGCAGCCACTTGGGTTCGGCATCGCATCGCATGATGGGTCGAAAGAAGCTCTCGTATGCGGAATCACAGCGCGAGGCGAGAGGATGAAGTTCGGCCCCTTGTTCGGTATGATTAAAGCTGATTGATGATGAGCCGATGCCGCGCAAACCCGCGCCAGGAAAGGGCGTGTTTCCCTGACGGTAAAAGCGGCGGTATGGGCCTATGTCGATCAAAGCCAAACCCTTTAACCACGCGGACTTGCGTGGCTTGTTGATGATCGAGTGGGAGTGAACCGCGCGAAGCCGCGTTGATCGGGGCACTGGTGGGTGAATCGGGCGGGCATTGGCGATAGGTCGATGCCCGTTCCCGTTTGTGGGCCGTGACGCGGCATGGCTATCCTGCGCCTCCGTCCGGAACGGCGGGGGCGGGCAGGCGACAGGGGCACGCACGAGGAAGGCGCGATGGACGAAAAACGGGGCACGGGCGTGCAGGAAGACCACCTGCGCATCTGGCAGCGTGGGCCGAAATAGCGACGTTGGCTGGTCATCGTGGGGATGTTCCTGGGCGGATGGACGCTGCTGTTCGGTGGCTGGATCGGCGTCGCGTTGCTGCGGGGGGCAACCGATCGTGATGCCGGGGCGGCTGCCTTCAATATCGTGCTGGTCTTCTTCATGGCGACCTGCATGTTCCTCGCGCTGCATCGCGCGCTCTATCGCCAGTTCTGGCATCAGGACCGCAAGCGCGCTGTCGACGGCATGCACCCCGTCGATACCGCGTTCCCGTCGAAGGCCGCGTGGGCACTGCCGCCGCCGGCCGTGCACTGGCCGTGGGGGTTGCGCCTGCGCCATGGCGTCCTGCGGGTCATCGGCATGGCGACGTTGCTGCATGTGTTCCTGCCCTTCGGGAACCAGATGGCCATCAGCGGCTTCCTGGCACGGTACAGCGCCGGATGGGCGTCGGCAGGGAGCCTTGCGACCCTGCTGTTCGCCTGGGTGCCGCTGGTCCTGCTCCTGTTGCTTTCCATGCTGCTGCTGTCACGCCAGATGCGGCGGCGCGACGCCGGGCTGCTCGACGAAGAAGGCAAGCGGTTGCTCCAGGCCGAGACGAACTGGCTGTTTTCCTTCGCGGCCGCCTTTGCGATGACCGTGTTGTTGTGCCGCGTATTTGGCGCGATGGTGGTCCGCTATCTCTGACGGCCATTGCCGCCGTGCGTCGCGCTGTCCCTGGTTGCCGGCAGCAGCGACGGTTGCATTTACCCGCTATTGCCGCGCTGTCTGCGGATTGTCCGGGAACACCCGCTCGCTCAGGAAGTCGACCAGTGCCCGCCGCTTCGGCGAGGGTGCTTGCTGGCCGGCCAGGAGATGTGGAACACGCCGGTGGCGCCGATGGCGTCTTCCAGCAACGGCAGCAGGCGTCCGTCGGACAGCGGCTCGCGGATGGCGAAGTCTGGCAGGTAGGCGATGCCCAGCCCGTGCAGTGCGAAGCACAGCCGTCTCGATGCCCGCACACGCGTCGCCTGACCCGCGCGGGGTGCGCGCGGAGAGCGTCGCGGCATCGTGGTAATCCATGCGGTGCGGGCACCGCCTCGTCGCATCAGCCGGGCCCGGCTTCCTGGGCGAGTTCGGCGACCAGCTGCAACCAGGCCTGGGCGGCGGCGGACAGGTAACCGCCGCGGCGCCAGGTCAGGGCCATCTTCCAGTCCAGTTCGGGCGCGTCCAGCGGCACGATGGCCACGTCCGGGCGTGGCCGGGCCACGGCGATCATGCGCGGCAGCAGGGCCACGCCCAGGCCGGCGGCGACCAGGGCGATGATGAAATCCGGTTGGCCGCTGCGGGTGGCCTCGCGTGGCGTGAAGCCGTGCGCCAGGCAGGCCTGGGCGATGCGGCGGTTGAGCATGAAGCCCTTTTCGAACAGCACGAACGGCACCTGCGCCAGGTCCTGCAACTGCAGCGACGGCCGCCGTGCCAGCGGGTGCGCCTGCGGCAGCAGCGCGACCAGCGGCTCGGTGCGCACGGCCTGCCATTCCAGGTCGTCGGCCACGGGCAGCAGGCTGGCGGCCAGCTCGATCTCACCGGCGCGCAGGCTTTCCTCCAGGGCCTCGCTGCCTCGCTGCTGCACGTGCAGTTCGATCTGCGGGTACTGCTGGCGGAAGCGTGCAAGCACCGGCGCGAACAACACGTCGCTGCCCAGCGAGGCCAGGCCCAGGTGAAGCGCGCCTCGTTGCAGGCCGCGCAGTTCTTCCAGTTCGCGCAGCATGTCCTCGCGCTCGCCGAGCAGGGCCAGGGCGCGTCGGTAGACGATCTGCCCGGCGGGCGTCAGCCGCACGCCGTGGCGGGAGCGCTCCAGCAGGGTTTCACCCAGCTCCTCTTCCAGCTGGCGGATGGCCTTGCTGACCGTGGGCTGGGTGGCGAACAAGGTCTCGGCCGCGGCGGAGAAACCGTCCCGCCGGACCACTTCGACCAGCATCCGGAGTTGGCGAATATCCATTCTTGATTGGAATTTATTGGATTCAATCAATTCATTTTAATTATGCAATGGGCAGGCGTACACGGAAGGCATGGATACCTTCCTTGTTTCCCTGCGCCGTCACCGGGCAGGCCTGCGGCGTGGCTTTCGGCGCAGCCGCGTGCTGCAGATCCTGGCGCTGGTCGGGGTCTGGTTGCTGGCCGATGCCCTGGTGCGGCAGTGGGGCGTACCGGTGCCGGGCGGCATCGTCGGCTTGTGCGTGCTGTTGCTCGCCTTCGGCCAGGGCTGGTTGTCACCGCGTACCCTCAACGGTGGCGCGCGCTGGCTGCTGGCCGAGATGCTGCTGTTCTTCGTACCGGCCGCGATGATCCTGCTCGACAACCGGCAGATGTTCGGCTGGCTGGGCCTGAAGCTGCTGGCAGTGGTGGTCGGCGGCACGCTGCTGGTGATGGCGGCTACGGCGATGACGGTGGAACTGTTGTTGCGCAGGAGCCAGCGGGATGAACACTGACCCTGGGTTTGCGTACTTGGCGCAGTGGCTGTGGCCGGTGTTCTGGGCCGTGGCGACGATCATGGCCTACCTTGGCGCCAAGCAGCTGTACCTGCGCAGCGGTCGGGCATGGGCATCGCCGCTGATCGTCGCGCCATTGGCGCTGCTGGCGCTGGCCTCGGTGCTGCACGCCAGTTACCACGACTACCTGCGCGGTACCCATTGGCTGATGGCGATGCTGGGTCCGGCGACGGTGGCTTTCGCGGTGCCCATTCACGCGCAGCGGGCCTTGATCGCACGGCACTGGAAGGTTCTCGGTGCCGGGGTGCTGGTGGGCAGTGGCATCGCCATCACCGCCGCATGGTGGATGGCCACCGCCCTGCACCTGTCGCCGGAACTGCGGCTGAGCCTGGCGCCGCGTTCGATCACCACGCCGTTCGCGATGGACGTGTCCGGCCGCATCGGCGGCATCCCCGAGTTGACCGCTGTGTTCGTGATGATCACCGGCATCTGCGGCTCCCTGTTCGGGCAACTGCTGCTCAAGGTGCTGCCGGTACGCAGCGCGATGGCGCGTGGTGCGCTGTTCGGCATGGGCGCGCACGGCATGGGCGTGTCCAAGGCGCGCGAGCTGGGGGAGAGCGAAGGCGCCATCGCCGGGCTGGTGATGGTGATGGCCGGCCTGGTCAACGTCGCTGCGGCACCGCTGCTGGCGCTGCTGTTGTAAGGCTCATTCGATGGGCTTGGCGGCGGCGCTGGGCGACTGGGTGGCGGTACGGCGCGCCAGCACCGCCTCGCGGTGGGCAATGTAGGCGTTGGAGCCGAGGATGATGGCCGCGCCGATGACGGTCCAGCGGTCCAGGGTCTCGCCGAACAGCAGCCAGCCGCATGCCGCCACCAGTGGCAACTGCATGAAGCTGATCGGGGTGAGCGCGGAGACCTCGCCCAGGCGCAGGGCGCGGGTCCACAGCAGTTGCCCGGCGGTACCGAAGATGCCGGTGGCCACCAGCCACAGCCAGGCGATGCCGGTCGGCCAGGTCCACACGAACAGGGCCGGCACCAGCGACAGCGGTACCCAGAACACATAGGTGTAGAACACCACGGTGTCGGCGCCATCGACGCGGGTGAGCTGCTTGATCTGGATGGCGACCAGCGCGCTGAGCACGGCCGCCAGCACCGCGATCAGGGTGCCCGGCTCGAAGCCGTGGTGGCCCGGGCGCACGATCACCAGCACGCCGATGAAGCCGACGATCACCGCCGCCCAGCGACGGATGCGGACCTTCTCGCCCAGCCACAGCACCGCGGCGATGGTCACGAACAGGGGTGTCGAATAGGACAGCGATACCGCCTGTGACAGCGGCAGGTGGCCGACGGCCCAGAAGCCGCACAGCATCGAGCCCAGGCCGATGGCGCTGCGCAGGAAGTAACGTGGCAACTGCTGGGTCCGCAATGGCGACCGGCCGGGACGCATCAGCATCGGCAGCAGCGCCAGCAGGCCAAAGGCGTTGCGGAAGAACGCCACTTCCTGGGTCGGCACATGGGCGGTGGCCAGGCGGATCGTCACCGCCATCAGGCCGAAGGCCATCGTGCTGGCCAGCATCAACAGCGCGGCGCGCAGAGGCGCCGACATCTGTTTTTCCTGCCCGGTGCTCACCAGCGTGCGCCAACCAGACGCGGCTCGGGCTCCAGCGGCACGCCGAACCTTTCCTGCACCGAGGCGGAGATCCGCTGTGCCAGGTCCAGCAGGTCGGCACCGCTGGCCTGGCCGTGGTTGACCAGTACCAGCGCGTGGCTGGGCGCGACGCCGGCATCGCTGGCCTCGCGATGACCCTTCCAGCCGCAGGCCTCGATCAGCCAGGCGGCCGAGACCTTGCGCTGGCCCGGATCGTCGGTGGCGAACACCGGCAGGGCAGGGTGCTCCTGCAGCAGTGCCTCGACCTGCGCGGCCGGCAGGATCGGGTTCTTGAAGAAACTGCCGGCGTTTCCCAGCACGTCGGGGTCCGGGAGCTTGCGCTGGCGGATGGCGATGACCGCATTGGCCACGTCGATCGCCCCGGGCAGTTCCACGCCCATGGCCTTGAGCTCGTCATCGATGCCGGCGTAGTCCAGGCGCAGCTCGTGCAGCAGCGGCAGCCGCAGTTCGATGGCGGTGATCAGGAAGCGGTCGGCCTCGCGTTTGAACACGCTGTCGCGATAGGCGAAGGCGCATTCCTCGGCGGTCAGGCGCGCGAACGCCTGTTGCGCCGTATCCCAGGCCTCGACCACGTGGATGAACTCGCCGACCTGCGCGCCATAGGCGCCGATGTTCTGGATCGGCGCGGCGCCGGCGGTGCCGGGAATCAGCGCGAGGTTCTCCAGCCCCGACAGGCCCTGCTGCAGCGACCACATCACCAGCTGGTGCCAGTTGACGCCGGCACCGGCGCGGACGATGGCGTGGTCGGGACGGTGTTCGAGGATGGACAGGTCGCGGTTGCCGAACACCAGCACCACACCTGGCGGATCACCGGCCAGCAGCACATTGCTGCCGCTGCCCAGCACCAGCAACGGCTCACCGGCGACGGCAGTCAGCGCCTCCGGCAGCAATGCCGGGTCGAACACCTCCAGCAGGCGCGGTGCGGTGGCGGCGACGTGGAAGGTATTGAGACCCTGCAGCGAGGCGTTTTCGGTCAACAACCAGCCAGGTGTGGTCATAGCGGCGCAACGGCTCCGCGGCTGGGGGCCTCGCGGCGGCGACGGATTGCCTCCACGCACTCGCCGATCAGTTCGGGGCCGCGGTAGACCAGGCCGGTGTAGCACTGCACCAGCGAGGCGCCGGCCGACATCTTGGCCACCGCGTCGGCGCCGGACAGGATGCCGCCCACGCCGATCAGCGGGATGGCCTCGGGCAGGCGCGCGCGCAGCCGGCGCAGCACCAGGGTGGACTGGCCCATCAGTGGCGCACCGGACAGGCCGCCGGTTTCGCGTGCCGCCGCGACATCCTCCAGCAGCGGCCGCGCAACGGTGGTGTTGGTGGCGATGACGCCATCGACGGTCAGCTCGGTCAGCACGCGTGCGGCGGCGTCGATATCACGGTCGTTGAGGTCCGGGGCCACCTTGACCAGCATCGGCACGCGCTTGCCATGCTGGGCCGAGAGCTTTTCCTGCGACTCGCGCAGGCTGCCGATCAGCTGGCGCAGCGCCTGTTCTTCCTGCAGCTCGCGCAGGCCGGCGGTGTTGGGCGAGGAGATGTTGACGGTGATGTAGTCGGCCAGCGGGTACACGCGCTCCAGGCAGTGCTGGTAGTCGTCCAGCGCGTTCTCGTTGGGCGTGTCCTTGTTCTTGCCGATGTTGATGCCGAGCAGGCCGGTGCGCTTGCGCGAGCGCTCGACGTTCCTCACCAGCGCATCGACGCCGTCGTTGTTGAAACCCATGCGGTTGATGATCGCCAGCTGGTCGCGCAGGCGGAACAGCCGCGGCTGCGGGTTGCCGGCCTGCGGGCGCGGAGTGACCGTGCCGATCTCGACAAAGCCAAAGCCCAGTGCGAAAAGCGCATCGATGTGCTCGCCGTTCTTGTCCAGGCCCGCGGCCAGGCCGACCGGATTCGGGAAGCTCAGGCCGAACGCCGGTGTCGGCATCGGCTTGATCCGGCGGGTCAGCAGGGAGGATGCGCCCGTGCGGTAGGCCAGCTCCAGGGCCGACAGACCGAGGCCATGGGCGCGTTCGGCATCGAAGGAGAACAGGAAGGGGCGGGCAAGGGAGTACATGGCGATCAGGTCGGCGTACCGGCAACGGCACGGGTGCGGTATTGGAGGGTGGCACGGCCGTCGCGTACGTGGGCGGCTGACAGCATTGCTCCGGTTCCATGGCCACGGACATGGTCCGCGACCCGGGCACTGCAGCGGGTACTGGCGGGCAGGGCGGGCATCCGGCTCAGGACTGCATGGCCGCAAACCAGGCCAGGCCGCCGAAGAGCATGAAGATCGCCACGACGGCCAGCACCGACACGGCGATGCCCAGCCAGCCCAGGATCAGCCCGGCGATGGCCAGCCCGTCGCCTTCCAGCCGCTCCGGTTCGCGGCGGATCTCGGCACGCGCCATGTGGCCGGTGATGATCGCGGCGATGCAGCCGACCATCGGCAACAGGGTCCAGCCGAGGAGGCCGGCAACCAGGCTGACAATGGCGAGGGTGCTGGTCTGGCGGATCTGGTTCATTGCGGGGTTCCTTCGCGAAGAGGCAAGCCTGGCCCGGAACGCATGCTGATGGTTTGCCGATGCAGGCGGTTATTCCAGAAGGCAGGGGCCCGCCATGCGGACCCCCGCCGGTTTCTTACAGGTCGAACTTGATGCCCTGGGCCAGCGGCAGCGAATCGGAGTAGTTGATGGTGTTGGTCTGGCGGCGCATGTAGACCTTCCACGCATCCGAACCGGACTCGCGACCACCGCCGGTGTCCTTCTCGCCACCGAAGGCGCCACCGATTTCCGCGCCCGAGGTGCCGATGTTGACGTTGGCGATGCCGCAGTCGCTACCGGCAGCCGACAGGAACTTCTCGGCCGACTTGAGGTTGGTGGTGAAGATCGACGAGGACAGGCCCTGCGGCACGCCGTTCTGCATCTCGATGGCCTCGTCCAGCGAGGAGTACTTCATCACGTACAGGATCGGGGCGAAGGTCTCGTGCTGCACGACCTCGTCGCTGTTCTGCAGGCCGGTGATGATGGTCGGCAGGACGAAGTGGCCCGGACGGTCCAGCTTCTCGCCGCCGGTGACCACGGTGCCGCCCGATGCCTTGGCCTTCTCGACCGAGGCCAGGAACTGCTGCACGGCTTCGACACTGTTGAGCGGGCCCATCAGGTTGGCGGTATCCAGCGGATCGCCGATCTTGCCCTCGACCTGCTTGTAGGCCTTGACCAGGGTGTCGAGCACGTTGTCGTAGATCGACTCATGCACGATCAGGCGGCGGGTGGTCGTGCAGCGCTGGCCGGCGGTGCCGACCGCGCCGAACACGATGCCCGGCACCGCCAGCTTCAGGTCCGCGGTCTCGTCCAGGATGATGGCGTTGTTGCCGCCCAGCTCCAGCAGGCAGCGGCCCAGGCGGCGGGCGACCTTCTCGTTGACGATGCGGCCGACCTGGGTCGAGCCGGTGAAGCTGATCAGCGGCACGCGCCGGTCTTCGACCAGCTTCTCCGACAGCGCGGTGCCAGCGTCGTTGATGAGGAAGAAGATGTCCGGGAAGCCGGCTTCCTTCAGCGCCTCGTTGCAGATTTTCATCGAGGCGATCGCGGTCAGCGGGGTCTTGTTGGACGGCTTCCAGATGCAGACGTCACCACAGATCGCGGCCAGGAAACTGTTCCAGCTCCACACCGCGACCGGGAAGTTGAAGGCCGAGATGATGCCGACGATACCCAGCGGGTGGTACTGCTCGTACATCCGGTGGCCCGGGCGCTCGGAATGCATGGTGTAGCCGTAGAGCATGCGGCTCTGGCCCACGGCGAAGTCGGCGATGTCGATCATCTCCTGCACTTCGCCATCGCCCTCGGCCTTGGACTTGCCCATTTCCAGCGCGACCAGCGAACCCAGCGCGTCCTTGTGCTTGCGCAGGGCCTCGCCACACAGGCGGATGGCCTCGCCGCGGCGCGGGGCCGGAGTGGTGCGCCAGACCTTGAAGGCTTCCTGGGCGCGGGCGATGACCGTCTCGTAATCGGCGTCGGTGGTGGCCTGGACCTCGGCGATGACTTCGCCGGTGGTCGGGTTGGTCGGCTTGATCACGCCAGCCCCGGTGGCGGCGGACCATTCGCCGTTGCCGAGGTAGGTGCCCGCGTTGGAAGCGGCGAGGCCGAGCGCCTTGAGCAGGTCAAAGGACATGTAATCTCCTGATGCATTGCGTTGTGGGCGCAGCCGCGGGGCAACCGTAGGGAGCGGCGTGCAGAACGGCGATTTTAGCAGAGCGCACGCGCCGGCCTGTTGCCGTGGGATGCAGGCTGGCGGGGGCTCGTGCGACAATGCGCGTCTCAGGCCCCGTAGCTCAGCTGGATAGAGCGGTCCCCTCCTAAGGGACAGGTCGCACGTTCGAATCGTGTCGGGGCCGCCATCGCCTTGCCTCCCTTCCTTTGCTGCGTCCGGCGTGCCCGCGGGCAGGGACCGGAAGGCGTCAGCGCGCATCGCGCAGGCTCGTGCTTGAGGGCTTCTTCCTCCGGGTGGTGGTTTGGTCAGGGCGTGCATCGAAGATCACGTCGCAACAGGCGTGGCAGCAATGACGAGTCGGATGTGGGGCGGGATCGCCAACGGAGTGGCCTCCGGAGCCCTGTGGGGCGTGGTGTTCCTCGCGCCTGCGGTGCTGTCCGCGTTTTCCCCGGTGCAGTTGGCCGCTGCCCGCTACCTGGTCTACGGACTGATCGCCGCCGCCCTGCTGCTGCCGCGCTGGAGGGCCGTGCGCTCGCGCGTTGGCAGGGTGGAGTGGATGGCGCTGCTGCGCCTGAGCCTGCTCGGCAACCTCGTCTACTTCGTGCTGCTGGCGATGGCCGTGCAGTGGAGTGGCGGCGCCGCCGCCTCGCTGATCGTGGGCATGGTGCCGGTGCTGGTGTCGCTGGCCGGCAGCCGCCAGGCCGGGGCGATCGCGCTGCCGCGGCTGGCGCCCTCGCTGCTGCTGTGCCTGGCCGGGGTGTTGCTGATGGGCTACGAGGCCGTTGCCGGCTCGCATGCCGGCGGCGATCCGTGGCGGCGCACGCTGGGACTGTTGTGTGCCGTGGGTGCGCTGCTGTCGTGGACGACGTACTCGGTGGCCAATGCCCGCTGGCTGGCGCGTTGCCCGGATATTTCCGGCCACGACTGGTCGTTGCTCACCGGCGTGGCTACCGGCGCGCTGGCGCTGCTGTTGGCCCCGTTCGCCTTTGTCGGTGGATCAGGCGGGCATGCGCCGGGGCAGTGGGCGATGTTCTGGGCGGTCGCCACCGGCGTGGCGGTGCTGGCCTCGATCCTCGGCAATGCCTGCTGGAACCGCGCCACCCGGATGCTGCCCCTGACCCTGGGCGGTCAGATGATCGTGTTCGAGACGCTGTTCGCGCTGTTCTATGGCTTCCTGTGGCACCAGCGCTGGCCGAGCCCGCTGGAAGTGCTGGCCATCGTCTGCCTGGTGGCGGGCGTGGTGCTGTGCGCCGCAGCGCACCGACCGGCGCCGCCGGTACATACCCCGGCCTGAGGGGCCGCGCACTGGCGCCCTGCATCCCGGTCGGTACGAGGCACCGACGTCACTGCTCGACGCTTCGGTCCTGGAAGCCGCTCCAAACGCGTTGCGCGCACTTCCGGTGGTCCGGCGGGTCAAATGCCGGAAGTTCGCGAGATGATCACATTTGCAACTTTTCCGGCACGTTGACTGACGATCCCGGCAAGGGATTTTTGCGCCGCAGCACTTGACACGGACTTCACCGCTGTTGTCCTCTTGGGCAATGCAGCCTGTCCGCGCCACCGCCAGCATCATTCCGCAGCGACCGAAGTCGCTGCTGGCCGCGACTGGTGCCATGTCCATTACCACCCTTACCGTCACCACTAGCCCGGTGCGGCCCGTCGTCTTCGCGTAGTTTCCCGAACACAACGGCCCCGCACCCGGATCAGGATGCGGGGGGCGATCCCCAGAACCTGACGGTGCGCCGGGGCCTCCAACCGAGGTTTTTCCGATGTCCGCCGCCGTCGAACCCGCACCGCTTCCTTCCGCCAGCGCCGCCGTGCCCGCCACCGTGGTGCACAAGTTCGGCGGAACCTCCGTCGCCGACGCCGACCGTTACCGCCACGTGGCGCAGTTGCTGCTGGCCCGTGGCGAGTCGACCCAGGTCACCGTGGTGTCGGCGATGAAGGGCGTGACCGACGCGCTGATCGAACTGGCCCTGCTGGCGTCACGCGACGACGCCCGCTGGCGCGAACACTGGCACGAACTACGGGCGCGCCATCGTGGTGCGGCGGTGTCGCTGCTGGGCGAGCACGCCGGCGGGACGGTGGAGTGGCTGGATGACCGTTTCGACCACCTGGCCCGCATCCTCGAGGCGCTGGCGGTGATCGGCGAGCTGCCCAACGAGGTGCTCGACCGCGTGCAGGGCCTGGGCGAGGTGTATTCGGCCCACCTGCTGGGCGCGCATTTCCGCGCGCTTGGCGAGGATTGCGCCGTGCTCGATGCGCGCGACGTCCTGGTGGTGGACCGCGGCGAGCTCGGCGTCGACGTGGGCTGGGAAACCAGTGCGCAGCGCCTGGCTACCTGGCGCCAATCGCACCCGCAATCGCGCGTGGTGGTGACCGGCTTCGTCGCCCGCGACCGCAATGACCGCATCACCACCCTGGGCCGCAACGGCAGCGACTACTCCGGCGCGATCTTCGCGGCCCTGTTCAATGCCGACGAACTGCACATCTGGACCGACGTCGACGGCGTGCTTTCGGCCGACCCGCGCGTCGTGCCCGAGGCGGTACAGCTGGAAACGCTCAGCTACGACGAGGCCTGCGAACTGGCCTACTTCGGCGCAAAGGTGGTGCATCCGCAGACCATGTCGCCGGCGATGGAGCGCGGGCTGCCGATCATCATCCGCAACACCTTCCAGCCCGGACATCCGGGCACCCGCATCGCCGCCGGTGCCACCGCCAGCGGGCCGATCAAGGGGCTGACCCTGAGCCCGGACCTGGCGGTGCTGAACCTGGAAGGTACCGGCCTGATCGGCGTGCCCGGCACCGCCGAGCGTGTGTTCGCCGCCCTGCGCAACGCCCATGTGTCGGTGGTGATGATCTCGCAGGGCTCCTCGGAACATTCGATCTGCTGCGTGGTGCGCCAGGGCGAGGCCGGGCGCGCACGCGACGCGCTGCTGCATGCCTTTGCCCATGAACTCTCGCTCGGCCACGTGCAGCGGGTGCAGCTGACCCCGGGGATCAGCGTGCTGGCGGCGGTGGGTGATGGCATGGCCGGCCAGCCGGGCGTGGCCGCGCGCCTGTTCGAGTCGCTGGCCCGCGCCCAGGTCAACATCCTGGCCATTGCCCAGGGCTCATCCGAGCGCAACATCTCGGTGGCAATCGACAGCCGCGATGCGACCAAGGCACTGCGTGCCGCCCATGCCGGCTTCTGGCTATCGCCGCAGACGTTTTCAGTCGGTGTGATCGGCCCGGGCAACGTCGGCGCGGCGCTGCTGGACCAGCTGCACAAGGCGCAGCCGCAGCTGCTGTCCAAGGCGCGGCTGGACCTGCGCCTGCGCGCGGTGCTGTCACGCAAGCGCATGCTGCTGGAGCCACGTGCAGTCGAGGGCGACTGGCGCAGCGCATTTGCCGCCAGCACCACGCCGGCCGACCTGGACCAGTTCACCGAACACCTGCTTGCCGCGCGATTGCCGCACGCGATGATCATCGACTGCAGCGGCAGCGCCGACGTGGCCGATCGCTACGCCGGCTGGCTGGCCGCCGGCATCCATGTCGTCACCCCGAACAAGCAGGCCGGTGCCGGTCCCCTGCCGCGCTTCCACGCCATCCGCGCCGCAGCGGCCGCCAGTGGCGCGCGCTTCCGCTACGAGGCCACGGTCGGTGCCGGCCTGCCGGTGATCACCACGCTGCGGGACCTGGTCGATACCGGTGACGAGGTCACCGCGATTGCCGGCATCTTCTCCGGCACGCTGGCGTGGCTGTTCAACAAGTACGACGGCAGCGTGCCGTTCTCGGCGCTGGTCGCGCAGGCGCGGGCGATGGGCTACACCGAGCCGGATCCGCGCGATGACCTGTCCGGCGTGGACGTGGCGCGCAAGCTGGTGATCCTGGCGCGCGAGGCCGGCCGTGACCTGAGCCTGGAGGACGTGCAGGTGGAAAGCCTGGTGCCCGAATCGCTGCGCCGGTCCAGCGTGGAGGACTTCATGGAGCATCTGCACGGGGTCGACGCGGCGTTCGCCACGCGCCTGCAGGCCGCGCGTGATCGCGGCAACGTGCTGCGCTATGTCGCCCAGCTGCCGGCGTCCGGCCCGGCCAGTGTCGGCCTGGTGGAACTGCCGGCCAGCCATGCCTTCGCCAACCTGCAGCTGACCGACAACGTGGTGCAGTTCACCACGCGCCGCTACTGCGACAACCCGCTGGTGGTGCAGGGGCCGGGTGCCGGTCCGGAGGTCACCGCCGCCGGTGTGTTCGCCGACGTGCTGCGGGTGGCCGCCGGTGAAGGAGCGCGCCTGTGAGTGGTTGGGTGCGTGCGTTCTCGCCGGCCTCGGTCGGCAATGTGGCGGTGGGCTTCGACATCCTCGGCCACGGCATCGAGGGCGTGGGCGACACCGTGGCGGTGCGTCGGATCGACGCGCCGGAGGTGCGCATCAGCGCGATCACCGGGGCCACCGTCGACCTGCCGCGCGAGGCGGTCGGCAATACCGCTGGTGCGGCGCTGATCGCACTACGCCAGGCGCTGGAACTGCCCTACGGCTTCGAGGTCCGCATCGAGAAGGGCATCCCGCTCGGTTCGGGCATGGGCGGCTCGGCCGCCTCGTGCGTGGCCGCGCTGGTAGCGGCCAATGCGCTGCTGGACCAGCCGCTGCCCCCCGAAGCCCTGTATCCCTTCGCCCTGGTCGGCGAGGCGGTGGCCAGCGGCGGCCAGCATGGCGACAACCTCGGCCCGATGCTGCTGGGCGGACTGGTGCTGGCCACCGCGCAGCGGATCGTGCGCATCCCGGTGCCCGATGCCTGGCACAGCCTGCTGGTGCACCCGGACGCGGTGCTGGAAACCCGCCGTGCCCGCGCCGCACTGGCCGGCAGCTACGAGCTGAAGGAATTCGTCGCGCAGAGCGCCAACCTGGCGCTGGTGCTGGCCGGTTGCCATGCCGGGCGCGCCGACCTGGTGCGCGATGGCCTGGCCGACGTGCTGGTCGAGCCGCGGCGTGCACCGTTGATCGCCGGTTTCAACGAGGCCAAGCAGGCCGCCCTGGCCGCCGGTGCGATGGGCGCGAGCATTTCCGGCGCCGGCCCCAGCGTGTTCGGCTGGTTCCAGACCCGCCAGGCGGCCGAGGCCGCTGTCGCCCCGGTGCAGGCGGCCTTTGCCGCGGCCGGGTTCGACAGCCAGGCCTGGGTGTCGCCGCTCAATTCCCCTGCCGCCTGCGTACTTTGAGCGTGGCGTATCCGTTGGAGTCCCGATGAACTTCGTTTCCACCCGCAACAACGCGCCGGCAGTCTCGCTCAGCCAGGCCATCGCCGCCGGGCTGGCGCCCGATGGCGGCCTGTACGTGCCGGAGGCGCTGCCGGCGCCGCGCACCCTGGCCCCGGCCGATTCGCTGGCACGGACCGCGACCACGCTGCTGACGCCATTCTTTGCCGGCGACGCGCTTGAACCCGAGCTGGCGGCGATCTGCGAGCAGGCCTTCGACTTCCCGGCGCCGCTGCAGCCGCTGGCCACGCCGGGCGACCACGTGCTGGAGCTGTTCCACGGGCCGACCGCCGCGTTCAAGGATTTCGGCGCGCGCTTCCTCGCCGGCAGCCTCGCGCGCCTGCCGCGTGCCGACGCGCGGCCGCTGACCATCGTGGTGGCGACCTCCGGTGATACCGGGGCCGCGGTCGCTGCCGCCTTCCACCGCCAGCCGGGCCTGCGGGTGCTGGTGCTGTATCCCGACGGCCGGGTGTCGCCTCGCCAGGCGCACCAGCTCGGCTGCCTGGGGGACAACATCCGCGCGCTGCGCGTGGCCGGCGCCTTCGACGACTGCCAGGCGATGGCCAAGCAGGCGCTGGGCGACGTGGAACTGCAGGCGCATGTGCCGCTGAGCTCGGCCAACAGCATCAGTCTCGGCCGGCTGCTGCCGCAGATGTCCTATTACGCCCACGCCGCCATCGGCCACCATGCGCGCACCGGACGCAAGCTCAACTTCGTCATTCCCACCGGCAACCTAGGCAATGCGATGGCCGCGATCCTGGCGCGCGGGCTGAGCGTGCCGCTGGGACGGATCGTGCTGGCGACCAATGCCAACCGCGTGCTGCCGGACTACTTTGGCGGCGACGAGTACCGGCCGCAGCCCACCGTGGCGACCCTGGCCAATGCCATGGATGTGGGCGCGCCCAGCAACTTCGAGCGGCTGCGCTGGCTGTACCGCGGTGACGACGCGGCGCTGCGCGCGGCTTTCACGTCGCAGGGGGTGGACGACGGGGAGATCCGCGACACCATCCGCGAGCGTTACCAGCGCCACGGCGAGGTTTTCTGCCCGCACACGGCCACGGCGGTGCGGGTGCTGGAACGGCTGCGGGCCAGCGGGCAGGCAGCCTCCGGCGAGGACTGGGCGGTGGCGGCCACTGCACATCCGGCCAAGTTCGAGAGCGTGGTCGAGCCGCTGATCGGCCGAGAGCTCGAGGTGCCGCCTGCACTGGCCGCGCTGCTGCGCCGTCCGGCCCATGCCGAGCCGTGCCAACCGTCATTCGCCGAGCTGCGCGACAGGCTGGTCAACTGGGCCTGAGCCGGCCACCACGGTTGTCCACATCCGGTGTGGAGCGTTGTCCAGGAAGCCTGTGGATAACCGCCCGGCCGCCCAGCGGTGCCGGGCATCCGCTACGGTATGGTGAAAATTTCACCAGCCGGTCGGGCAGGGAGGAAAGACCGGCAGGGCCCGGCCGCCCGAGGTGGGAACGAAGGCACAAGGATTTCGGGGATCTTGTGGGCGCCGGTGCGGGGCGGCCGGCAGGACTCAGTACTGCTCGCTGCCGGCCAGCTTCTGCAGCGCAGGCACGTCCAGCAGCTCCACCACGTTCAGGTGGGGCAGGGCGATCAGCCCGGCCTGGCGCAGCTTGGTGAAGGTGCGGCTCACCGTTTCCATGGTCAGGCCCAGGTGGTCGGCGATGTCGCCACGGCCCATCGGCAGCGGCACGCGGGTGCCCGGATGGCCGTGCAGGGCTTCGCGTGCGGACAGGCGCAGCAGGAAGTCGGCCAGCTTCTCGGTCGGCTGCAGGCGGGCCAGCGCCAGCGCGGCATCCTGGGCCGAATCCAGCTCCTGGCAGGCGCGCTGCAGCAGCTTGCGCTCCAGGTGCGGGTAGCGCAGGCGCAGCTCGCGCATGTGCGACAGGGCCACGCGGCAGACGCGGCTGTCGGCGATGGCCTCGATGTCGTGGCGGTGGTGGTCGCTGCCCGACAGGCCCAGATAGTCGCCCGGCAGTAAAAAGCCGCTGACCTGGCGGCGGCCGTCGGCCAGCGTGCGCACGATGCGCAGCGCACCTTCGGTCACGGTGTAGACGTGGGTCCGTTCATCGCCGGCGTGGGCCAGGGTGGTGCCCATGGCGACCGGCACCGAGACGGTGACCTTCTCAAGCGCCAGCACCTCGTCGCAGGACAGCGCCGAGCACACCGACAGGTGCCGGACACGGCAATGCAGGCATTCGCGCAGCGCCGGGCCTTCCGTGGAGCTGGAATCTGCAGGCGATGTCGCGGTGCCGGGAAAGGGCCGGGTCATGGCATCAGCGGGGCGGGGAAGGCGCCAATGATACTTCATGGAGCTGGGGCAGCGCCGGTGCGGCTAGAATTGCGTCCCTGTCCTTCCCCCGTTTTGCAGGAGTTTCACCCGTGATCAAGCCCCGTACGCCCGCCGGCATCATGGAGTTGCTGCCGCGCGAGCAGATCGCGTTCCAGCGCATGCTGGACGTCATCCGCCGCAACTACGAGCGGTTCGGGTTCCTGCCGGTGGAAACCCCGGTGTTCGAGCTTTCCGACGTGCTGCTGACCAAGAGCGGCGGCGAGACCGAGCGCCAGGTGTATTTCGTGCAGTCCACCGGCGCGCTGGCCAACGCCGCCGAATCCGGCGACAAGTCGCTGCCCGAGCTGGCCCTGCGCTTCGACCTGACCGTGCCGCTGGCGCGCTACGTGGCCGAGCACGAGCACGAACTCAGCTTCCCGTTCCGCCGCTACCAGATGCAGCGCGTCTACCGCGGCGAGCGTGCCCAGCGCGGCCGTTTCCGCGAGTTCTACCAGTGCGACATTGACGTCATCGGCAAGGACACCCTGTCCATCCGCTATGACGCGGAGGTGCTGGCGGTGATCAACGCGGTGTTCTCCGAGCTTGGCATCGGCGACTTCGCCGTGCAGCTGAACAACCGCAAGCTCCTGCGTGGCTTCTTCGAGTCGCAGGGCGTGGCCGAGGGCGAGCTGCAGCTGGCCGTGCTGCGCGAGGTCGACAAGATCGACAAGCGCGGCGCCGACTACGTGCGCGACACGCTCATGGGCGAGGGCTTCAACCTGCCGGCCGAGCGGGTGGCGAAGATCCTGGAGTTCATCGCCGTGCGTTCGAACGGGCATGCCGATGCGCTGGCCCAGCTGGACGCGCTGGTCGCCGCTCCGGAAGCCACCGACATGCTGCGTGCCGGCGTGGCCGAACTGCGCGAGGTGATCGAGCTGGTGCGTGGCCTGGGCGTGCCGGAGACCGCCTACCGCCTGAACTTCTCCATTGCCCGTGGCCTGGACTACTACACCGGCACCGTCTACGAGACGCAGCTGACAGACCACCCGGAGATCGGCTCGATCTGCTCGGGCGGCCGTTACGAGGACCTGGCCAGCCACTACACCAAGAGCAAGCTGCCGGGCGTGGGGATCTCCATTGGCCTGACCCGGCTCTTCTGGCAGCTGCGCGAGGCCGGGCTGATTGCCGGCATTGCCGAATCCAGCGTGCAGGCGATGGTGGCGCTGATGGATGAGGCCGGCATGGTGCAGTCGCTGGACATCGCCCGCCGCCTGCGCGCCGGTGGCATCAACACCGAGGTGCAGCTGGAGCCGAAGAAGATAGGCAAGCAGTTCCAGTACGCGGCCAAGGCCGGCATCCGCTTCGTCGTGCTGGCCGGCGAGGACGAGATTTCCCGCGGCGTGGTCGCGGTCAAGGACCTGGTGCGCGAGCAGCAGTTCGAGGTCGCCCGCGAGGAGCTGGCCACCACGCTGCAGGTCGAGCTTGAGCAGGCCCGCGCGATGGCGCGCTGAGCCGCGTTTGCAGCTGCCTGATGCAGGAAGCCCCCGCTGGTGCGGGGGTTTTTTTTGCCCCGGGGGCGCCCTTATGGAGGAGAGTACTAAATCCCGAGGTTTCAACGACTTACCTAGCCAAAGTGCAGGGACAAGGTCAGCAGGTCATCTCGGAAGTGAACGCGCGTCATCGGCAGCCACACGACAGAGCTCTGCCCCCGTCCCTACAGGCGAACGTAGGTCAGATTGAACTCCTTGCATTGCCGCTGCTGCTGCAATCTGTTGGCGAAATTGAACGCATCATTAAGCTCGAAGCGTTGGAATACGTCGAGGCCACGGCTGAGAACGATCTTCCACCCTTGGTCGGTTGTGATGTCCCGGTCATGCTTGGTACCGGTGGAGTCGTAGGTCCAACTGAACTGAATGCCGACGGTCGCGCAGGCATCTGCGATTTTCTGCAGATTTTCCGTCTGGCGATCCCCGTTGAATTCGTCTTCGACGGTAACGACATGCACAGCGACTTCATCCTCGGGGCCATGGAGTTTGCTGATGGTTTCCATCAACTCCATCAGGTTGCGCAGCTGGTGGAACATGCGCAAGTAGGGGTCGGTCACGACGATCCGCTTAGCTCCAGCCAGATACGGGCCGAACAAGCTGTCAAAGCTCACACCACGCTGGTTCTCCTGAAAAACCAGATGTTGCTCTTTCAGGGGGTTGTCAGTGGTCTTTGAGCGAGGTCGCTGCTCGACTGCCGGTACGCCTTGAGAAGGCTCGACAGCTGCTGAAGCGCCTTGCGCACCGGCTGTTGCCTCGGCCGAATCATCGGCTGCCACACGGCGGTGGTACTGGTGTGGATACTCGTCTTCCTCCAGCGTATGCACCAGGCGCTCCTGCCCAGCAGCATCCGAATAGGCGAAGCGCACCTTGGGATAGGTCGCATCGATGCGCAGCAATTGGTCCTTGACCCGCTTTCGTCCTTCGATGGCGCAGCGCAAGACTTCTTCGATCTCGGCATCGCTCGCCTGCCCGTCAGGGAACAAGAGCTTCATCAGCCCGGAGAAGGTCTTGTTGATGCCGTCGCGGTCTCGCGTGGAGATATCGTCACCCAGCGTGAACAACGCCTTGTAGCGGTCCGAGTAATCGTGGCTGCGCAGCGAGCGCAGGATCTCGGCCAGATAGTCGACCACGAACCCGTAGCCCGCAGAGAACATCTCTGCACGAATCACGTCTACCTCCCAGCCCGGGATGTAGCTGTGGATGCGATCGAGGAAGGCGGAATCGTGGAATTTTTCAGGCAATGGATCGAACAGATCACTGTGTTTGAGCATGTAGGGCACGGTGTGGTCGGTGTTGCCAACAAACACCATGCTCGCTTCGGCCCCGAGTGTTTCCACACCACGCGAGAATGACTTGTTCGCCATGTAGTTCTTCATGATGTCCACCAGCGCCTTGTCCACGCGCTTTTGCTTGCCGGCGAACTCGTCGAAGGCTACCACGTCCCAGTAACCCACCAGTCCAAGCTTGCCGGTACCGTTGTGAACGAACAGCTTGGGAACCGTGACCTCGCCACCGGAGATCAAGATGCCGTGCGGCGAAAACTCCGAGTACACATGCGACTTGCCCGTGCCTTTGGGCCCCAGTTCGATCAGGTTGTAGTTGCGTTCGCAGAACGGAATCAGGCGAATCAGTTGCAGCAACTTGTTGCGCTTGCCGAACATCTGCGGGTTGAAGCCGATGCTTTGGATCAGCAGGTCAATCCACTCGTCGGTGCTGAACTGCCGGCGGGCTTCCAGGTAGCCGTTCAGGTCGAAACGGGAGATCTGGATCGGCTTGAGCGAGGCCAGTATCCAGGGCGAGGCGGACTTGTCCTCGGTGTATTCGTATTCCAGATCGGCAATGCACCAGACGCCACCCACCAGCAATTTCTGGTGCGATTTCACTGTGCCGGAGTCGATCAATACCTTTTTGATGCCAAGGTTGGCGAACTCGGCCTCATAGACATCATCTTTGTCGTTGAGCGACACGCTGATGCGGTCGATCACCTTGTGCCGGCCCTTTTCCTTGATCGTCGAGCGCACCAGGCCCGCTTCGTTACGGTGCACATAGTGCTTGCGCAGGATCTCCCGGACGGTATCAATGCCGGTCTGAATGGTCGCCTCGTCATTGGTCGCGCAGTACTGTCCCAACAGGTACTCCAGCACATAGGTGGGCACGATGGCGTTGCCCTTGACGGCTTTCACCAAATCCTTGCGCACCACCAGACCGGCAAAATGCTGGTTGATCTTGTCATCAAGCTGGGTCATGACCGGTCTGCCTAGAAATCGAATTCGCTGGTGAAGGATCGGCGGATGGAGTAGCGCACCGCCTTGTACTTGGTGTGATGCGAAGTGCCCTCGACGGGCTCCTCAAGTCGTAGCTCCACCTGCTGATTGTTCGCTGTATCCGCCTTGCGGCTGAGCAGCAGGCGCAACGGCAATTCGCGCTCGCGCGGATTGTCTGAGGTGAAATCGAACAACAGCTCATGCTGACCAGAGATCAACTCACCCGTGAGCGTGTACAGGCCAGCACGCAGACGCCGAGGCTGGCGTTTCTCCGTGATGGCTTCACGCTGGTACAGCACCACGGCCAATTGCCCCGTGGTGATGGTCTTGCTCCCATCACCAATGAAATCCACCTCCACGCGTCCAACATCACTCTGGCGCTTCTTGTTGATGTGCAGCAGAGGGATCACTACCTCCTGCAAGGTGGCACCGCCATGCACGAACCGGCTGCCGGAACCCTTGAGCCGCAGGCGGTTGATGGACTTCGGGATCTGCACTTCCAACGAGCCGTCCAGTCCCAGTTGCGCGGGCCGGAAGGTCTTGAAGCCCGGCCCTTCGCGCAGGCTCCTACCCAGCACGAAACGCCGGTCGCGATAAAGAATCTGCTCGCCCGCTGGTTCACTGCTGAGGAAGTCGCTTTCCTGCAATGGGTGATGTTGATAGATGAAGCCGTGGTCTGCCGTCAGCAGCAGATTGCTGGCATTGGCATTGAACAGCTTCTTGATCACCCCGACCAGCTCTTCCAGCGTCTCCTGCGCGGCGGCGAACACGCGCTCTTCGGTATCCCGGGTGTCGCCGGTCTTGTCGATCAGGTTGTGATAGACGTAAACCACATCATGGTCGCGTACCAAGGCGCGGGAATCTTCCTTGCCCATGGCCAGCACGTCCTTGGCCAGCACCACCGTCGAGGCCGGTACTGCAGCGGCCAGTATTTTGCGCCGGTTAGCCGAACCCTGTGCGCTCTGGCCATCGACCAGCGCATCACCGCTGTCGCCGTCGGCCAGTGCGAGGCGCGTGTTCGGCAACAGCGCCGCCATGCCCAGTTGCGTGTAGCTGGGCAACATCGACAGCATCGGCTCCAGGCTGGCCTCGTACTTGTCTTCCTGCCGGATCAGGCTCTGCAGCTCTTCACCCACCTCGTAACGGAAAGCATCGGAAATCAGCACGCATACCTTGGCCTTGCGCTCCAGAAAAGGCTGGACATAACGTTTGGCAAAGTCACGCTGCAGCGGTACCGACTCCACCTTCCAATGCTGCGCGGCGTCCACATGCTGTTGCCACTGGTTGTTGAGGTGGGTCAGATAGTTGGTGCTGTAGAAGTTCTCGACGCTGGTTGCCAGTTGCCCCAGCAGCGACGCCTGTCCGGATTCGCGCATGTGATAGATGAACTTGCGATAGCGCTGATCCAGCCGGAACCAGTGGGCCGCGTACTTGCGCACGCCATCATCCAGCGAACGCATCTCCAGCGACGTGGTGTCCAGCAGATGCATGAACTGGGCCGCGTGTTCCAGTGCCAAGTACACATGTTCGAAGTTCTCGAACCAATGGCTCTGCCGGCGCAGGCGCACCCATTGCTCCACCTCGGCGGCGGTGATGGTGCGCGCCACTACCGCATGCACCAACTCGCTGAGAACCTTGCGGTCGATCAGCTCGAAGTAATCCAGTTCTGCCAACTTTCGATAGTCCAACGCCTGCAGTTTCTCGTCGATTTGCAGGAGCTGCGCACACTGCCCGGAGAGCGCCTCAAAACTGGCCTTGTGCGAGCGGCTGTCTTTCCAGCGGCGCAGGAACACCAGCGACTCGGAGGACAAGGTGCTGACGCAGGAAGGGTCGATGCCGGTCAGGAAGCTGTTCTTGAACAGCTCGATCACAAAGTCCTGCAGGCCCGGCTGCGGCGAGTCATAACCATAGGCACGCTTGATCTGCTGCCACAGATAGTCATTCAATTGACTGCGTTCGATCAGCTTGATGCAGGTATCACGCCCCTGGGCCAGCTCGGCCAGCAAGGTTTCCAGAATGGCATCCAGGCGAGGCTCGCCGCCCGTGCACACGGCCAGCATCTTGCGCTGCAACTGTGTTTGCGAATCGCCCGGTTGCAGCAGTTTCATCAGGGCGTCGCGGCGCTTGGCAGACTCAAAGAAGACCTGGTGCGTTTCCACCAGCGTGTAGTCGTTGGGCCCCAGGCCCAATTCCGCCAGCCACAGGGCCACCTGATCGGTCTGGAAGATCCGCCCGCTGGCCAACTGCACGTCCAGCAGCCAATTATCCAGATGGGCCGGCTCGGGCCCCTCCCGGTACAGCAGGAACTTCTGCTGCGCCTGCTCACGCAGCACGCGGTATTTCACGCCGAACTCGTTGTTGGCCAGTTCGATCTTTTCCACCTCGGGCAGCGTCAGCGTTTCGAACGCGCTACGGAATTCCCGGCGCGTGTCATACCAGAACACGATGCGCTGCTTGTCGAACAGGTTGGCCAACGCCTCGTGGATTCGGCTGTTGCTCATGTCAGTCCTCGTCCTTGGCGGCCAGGCCCGGAATCTTCTTCAGCGCACCCTCGAACTTGAGGTAGTTCACCTTCACCCCGTCATCCAGGTCGATCGGTACCTGCTGGGTGGCCAGCGGGTAGAGGACATCGCGCTCGTAGCCTTCCAGTTCGGCCAGCACCTTGGCCAGACGATCGGTTTCCTTCAAGGCACGGGTCTTGTCGCCCTGGCTAATGGCCGGGTTGATGCTGATGGCGGCTTGGCGTTCTTTCTCGGTGACAAGCTTTTCGCGGTAGTCGCGCAGGTAGCGCAGCACCACGCTCACCGTGTCCGGGCGGTAGCGGTGCATGTAGATCAGCGCATTGAAGCTGCCCTTGGGGCTGGAGAACAGCCAGTAAATTGGGCGCTTCTTGTAGCGCTTCACATGCTCGGCATAGAACTCGCCCAGCAGGTAATCGCGCAGGCCGTAGTTGCGCTTGCCCTTGATGTTGAGCGCCTGCTCGATGAACGCCAGGTTGTCCTCGTAATGCGCGTCGCCAAACGCCACGCGCAGGAACTGGCGCACCCGCAGCGTGACGTCATCCGGGAACCAGTCGCCATCCAGCATGGGGATCACGTTGTCGTCATCGGCGGGAAAGCGTGGCTGCGGCGCCTGGGCCAGGTAATCAGCCAGCGTGTCGCCCTGGTTGGCCAGGATCAGCCCCGGCTTGTCCAAGCTGTAGCGGCCGAACATGCAGCCCACGGCATAGCTCACCAGCTCGCGCATGGTGTCGGCCAGCAACAGGGCTTCCAGTTCGTCTTCGCTCTTGTCACCGCCATAGCGGTAGTGTGGGTTGCAGGTGAGCGTGATCTCCGCCAACGGCACCTCGGGCGTCAGTTCATCCTCCAGGCCGTAGGCGTCGATGAAGATGCGGTTGTTATCTTCTTCCAGACGCTGCATTTCCAGCGTCATCTCGCGCCAGTGAGTGCGTAAGGATTGATAGCTGGCTTGTAGAGTCGACTGGCGGTAGTCGGGATGCAGTAGTTGGAAGGCGGTGAAGTCCCAGGAGGTTTCGTAGGCGTTCCAATCACTGCGAGAGCACGAAATATTGCTGTCAACATTTTTCTCAACCTTCCCGCGTGATTCATTTTCCACCTTGATAGGTAGGCTTTTTAAATTTCCAGCTTGATAATTTAGCGTTGGATTAAGAAGTGCGAGCACTTCAAAGCAAACCACTGAAGACAGGAAACCAAGGACATATTTAATATCTCTTGCATCAAGAAAAAGTGTGGAGCCTGCAACATCAAAAGCAAAACCCGTTGGAAGGAAGCGAATTCCAAATTTAGATGAACTGATGAATGACCACGTCAATCCTTGTCTAAAGTAATGACTCCATCCGCCATTCTCTCTGTGCCCGGACATGGTATCCATGTAGTTGCGACCAGCAGAATCAAACCAGAGCACGTGTTGCTGATTTCCATACCAAAGCCTAAAGTCCCCCCCTTTGTTGTAAGGAAAATATCGCGCCTTGCTGCCTTCCAATTGCGTGACATCAGTCAAAGAGAAGTCGATCAAATTTTGACCTACCTCCCACCAGTTTCTAACAAATATCGCATTTCGCCCGGTGCCCATTCCAATCTTTACTTGAGCGACATCTTCAATCAGTTTGTCTTTATCAAATGACTCAAGGATTCCTTCTCTTGCCCAATAAGCAATTGGATTGGACGGAATTTTCTTAAAATCAACAGCTGAAGCTCGATAGAAATACTTCTCCACCCCCTGCTCACGGCTGCTGTTCTGATTTCTGCTCATTCTGCTTCTCCCGCCGGCAACACTTTGCGGCCAACATCAATTTCGAATCCATCCGGCACCGGCTTGAATGGCTTGTCCCGCGAGCGGTAGCCACTCTGGAACTGGCGCAGCGCCTTCACGTCGATCTCGCCGATCACACAATGGTCGGTGACGCCGCCCTTGATGCTCAGCGCATCGCGCGTCCAACTCCCCCTGAACAAACCACTGATGTAATCAAGCATATCCAGCCTCCTCTGGTATAGGTGCGGCTGGCATGACGCGACTCGCAGGCCACTTTGGGAATACTTCGTTCCACTTTTCCAGATTCACCACTTGACAACTTTTCGCCAGCGCTTGAGTCCAGCGCCTAGGTTTTTTCCCGACGGGGAGCTCGCGCTTTAGCTCATTGAGCATCCTGCTATTTAGGGCATTGTCGAATGTCAGGACGCAGATGTAATGGACAGGCTTATCGACTTTCCCTTCGGCATAACGATAAAGATGCGAATCCCTGAATTTGTATTTCAGGTAGCCTTTAAGCCACTTAAAACTGTCCTGGCGTCCCTGGCGCTCATCATCATTCGCGGCCTTCGCCACGTCATACGCAGACGGATCGTCATAGTCCTTTATTTCGACGTAAACGTATGCCTCATCGAATTCTGCGACGATATCGACACCCTTCATCGGTGCACCGTGGAATGTAGGCTTACTGCTATCCTTCTCGTCGAATACATAGGCATCTATCGCATCAGAGAAGCGAAACTCAAATCCATCGGCAACAACGACCTTCATTTCCCAAGATCCCCCATGTCATTCTCGATCTCCTGATTGATGAGATAGCCGAAAGTGTCATCAATGGGGTTGGGAGTAATGTGAAGATAATCGTCAGTCGTTGATGCTTTTACGTCTCTTGTGGAGGAGTCGCGATAAAGGCTGAAGAATCGCACTTGATCCCCTTTGCCCTTGTCCATCAACAGGTCAAACCACTTGAGCAGTACATAGTCATGAGTAGCAAGGATGATCTGCTGGCCGTTGCGAGCCAGTTCCAGTAGCACCTGCACCAGATCCTTCATCAGCTTGGGGTTGAGGTTGGATTCGGGCTCATCCCACAGCAGTGGACCAGTGATGCCGGGGTTAAGACTGCCATTGCTGAGGAGGCGCTGAAGCACGCCAATTTTTCGGAAGCCCTCGGCCGTCATGCCGCTGGACAGGTGCTGCTTGCTGCTGGGCATGAATCTCCATTCGGTGCTGTCCTGGTACATCTGCGCGTGCTGGGCTTTGCTGCGCGTGGCGGCGTCCTTCTCCACGTAGCGGCCAGCCTCGAAGACGAAGCGGCCGTTTTCCAGCCGGTATTGCCCGTCAATCAGATTGGTCAGACGAGGCACGATGCTGGCAAAGCGTGGATCGAGTTGAACTTTAGCGTCCAGGTCGGATGTGCCTTCTTTGGCCAACTGGTTGGCCAGATCCAGATAGCCGTCGTCAAAGATGCGTTCGATGGTGGGCAGATGGGGCTGTTCGGCCGTGAGGCCGCGCACCAGTGACAACACCTCTTTGGTCGGAATGAAGATGGCGGGAGAAGCCTCACCTTGTGCGTTGGTGCTGACTTTGACCACCGTGGCGGCGCCGCTGAACTGGGCGGTGATTTCATGACCGGATGCAAAGGTGACGCTCAGCATGGCCTCGCCGCGTTCGCCAGCGCGGCGCAGTTCGCCAACTTGATCACTCAGCGGGTGATAGAGCCGGCACAGCTTGCGGGCGAGCTGCTCATCAGCATGTTCCCCACGGGCCTCCGGCCCACTTAGCGCCAGAATGGCCTTGAGCAGTTGGGTTTTGCCAGTACCGTTCTCGCCGATGACGATGTTGATGCCTGGCGAGAAGTCAATGCTCAGGTCGGTGAAGGCGATGAAATTTTTGAGGTGCAGCTTGCTGATCATTTCGTCCTTCCTTGTTCAATCGCCTTGGTCAGCATTTCCATCTTCTCCGCTTCCGAATTGCCATCCACCAGTCGCAGATACGCGCCCCGATAGTCCGGCTTGTGTGCGTTCTCCAGCACGAACGCCGTGGTGGAAACGACTTCGCCACCGATACTGTCGAAGGCCCGCGCGCCCAGGTGTGCCATGGAAAGAATGGTGTTCTGGTTGAGGATGCGGCCGCGCAAAGCTTCGAACGATGACAGGAACATCCAGCTTTGCATGGTGATCATCGCCACTGCGCCCCCCGGCAATGCCATGTCCAGGTTGCGCTCGATGAACATCGCAAACAGGTCAGACTTGCTGTTGGGGTAGTTCTCCTTGGCCCACGCGCTCAACCGCCCATTCATGCCCTTGCTGCCCATGTACGGCGGGTTGGCGACGACCACGTGATAGCGCGGGCTCAGGTACTCGGCCATACGCAGTACGGTCAGCACCTTGCGGTGGGTTTCCGCCAGGAACAGGTTGCCGCCCATGTCCTGAGCTTGCAGCGTCGCCAGTGCATCGGCCGCGCTGGCCAACCGGGGCCGGATCAGCGAGCCGAAGTTATCGGCCTCGCCGAACTGTTGCAGGGTTTCGCGCAGCTCGTGGGTGAACAGGTCGCGGCCGGTGTGGCCCATGTACTCGTCCAGCTCGTCACGCTCGAACTTGACCTTTTCCAGCACGCAGATATTGGGCTTGATGCGCTTGTTGAAAAAGCGCCGCTGGCGGGCGCGTGCCTTCATGCTGAGCGCAAAAGCGGCCAGTTCGCCCGCGCGTTCGTCCAGCTCGATGCCGAACAGGTTGTGGGTAAGGATCAGCTCCGGGATCTGCGCCGGGTCGACGCCGTCCTCTTCGTACATGGCGTAGAGCAGGTCGAAGGCGTAGGTGAGCATGTGGCCCGAGCCGCAGGCCGGGTCGCAGACCTTGATGTCCTGCGGGCCGTTGATGCGGAGGAAATCGGTCTCGGGCTTTTCCGGTGGAATGTAGTACACCATTTGCTCAGCCAGCTTTGATGCCGGGCGGTTGAGCAGCCACAGGCGGCCTAGTGAGTTATCCACCAGATAGCGCACGATCCAGTGCGGGGTGAAGAGCTGGGTGGCCGCCGGGATGTTGTCCGGGGTGATCTTCTGGTTCTTCTTCAGCCCTTCGAAGACGGCGTCCTTCTTCTCCGAAATGTAGAACTGGTACAGCCAGCCGATGACTTCCACGCTTTTGCAGGCATCCGGCGTCATGGCCTCGCGGGTGTAGGCCAGGATGGCGTTACCCGAGAGCAGGTCGTCGGGCATCAACAGCTCGGTGTAATCGTCGATGCGCTGGAACAGGAAGGGCATGGCCTGATGCCAGGCATTACAGGCGGCGACCACCAGCAGGCGGTAAGCCTCGCCCTGGCCGTCATGGCTGGGCGTGCGGCCCGCCAGCAGATCGGCGATTTTCTGCTGTACCTTGGGTGGCACCATGTCTTCGTCGAAGTGGCCCATCTTGGCTTCGAGCAGGATCTCCGGCTGAAACTGGCCTTCAGCGGGCGACACCACGCCAATGCGCGTGTAGCGGTTCACATCCATGAAACGCAGGGCGCAGAAGCGGTTGAACCAGGTGTAGGCCACGCGCTCGATGACCGGATCCTGGCCATCGCTTTGCACAATGGCTTCTTCCAGCTTCTTCACGGCTTGCGGGTTTTCGCGCCGGGCTGCGCTATTGGGCGACAGCACCAGGGCCAGCTTGGCACTGACCTGCTCGCGCAAGGTGCGGCGGGCGAACTGGGCGAATTTCTTGAGTTTGCTGGTGTCCATCAATCGGCCTTCTTGCCGGGCAGCTTGCTCGAGCGTTTTTCGAGTTTCTTTTCGTCGGCCTTCACCCGTCGCTCCAGCTTCTTGATGTCCTCTTCTGCCGGCAGGTGCTCCGGTTGGATGCCGCGCTGGCCAAGCATGCCGCGCACGCTGAGGTTGTTCTGCACGTGTTCGTCGGTGATGCGGGTTTCGCCTTGCAGATTCGCCTGTTGCACGTTGTGGTTGGTCATCTCCGTGGCCAGGTTCTTGGCCGCGATGGTGAGGGTTGGCAGGAAGTCCGCCAGCGGCCGGGCCGGGGCAACTCCCAGGCGGTCTTTCATCTTCTGGGTGCTGTTGCCGCCGAACAGGGCGGTATCGCCCTTGGAGCGAATGCGACCGAAGCCGGCATCGTCCACGCCCCGTTCGTAGATGTTCTGGGATAGGGCTTTTTCCGATTCGCGCAGGCGGTCGCGGGCATCCAGGCGAGCCTGCAGACGCATGCGCTCCTCGATCAGCTCCTGCTTGCGGGTCTGGGTGGCGAAGTAGCTCTGGGCGAACGCAATGGCTTCCTTGCGGGGGTCGCCGTTCATGGCTACCAGGTAGCAGGCGTAGCGGGTGAGCATGAAGTCGTCGACCGGGCGCTCGGCACCGCTGCCAAGAGGGACCATTTTCGTGACGCCACGAAAATGGTCGTCCACGCTGTAACCCGTTGATTCACAAGCCTCCATGGCCCGCCGGATGGCGGTCATGAAGTTCTCCCAGCGGGCATAGTCCAGGGGTTGCTGCAGGTCGCGGGCGTACCAGAACTCGATGTTCTCACCGGGCATCCCCTGCACCAATGCATCCAGATGGTTCTGCATGCGCTGGATGACTTCGTTGGCCATGTCGCTGTCTCCCTTTGTCTCAGATCTGTACCCGATTGCCGGCCTGGATTTCCTTCAGCCAGGCTTCGCGCTGCTTTCGCAGGTAGTCGTCCAGCTCGGCCTCCGAAGCCAGCCACGGCTTGGCATAGCTGACCTTGATGGTGCGTGCCGCCACCAGCTTGGGTTCGGGTGCTTGTACGGGCGGGGGAGCCTCGCCGTCTGGGCCGGGTGATGCGGGTTCTGGCGCAGCACCGGACGGTGCTGGCCGGGCCAATTGTTCCAGTTGCAGCAGCAGCCGGGGGTAGTCCTCGTCTTCAAACCGGCGCAGTTGATCGCGGATCATGGCGATGCGCTTGTGGACCTGGATGCTTTGCCGAGCGTCACCGAAGGGCTGGATGAGCCGCGTGCGGTCAGTCGGGTTCAGCTGGCCGAATTCCGCCGCGTCTTGCAGGCGCTGTTCCAGCTCCAAGAGGCGCTCGCTGGCTTGCGTCTTCTCCTGCGCGAGCTGCTGGTCAATGGCGTGCTGCAGGGCGTCCAACTGCGGCTTGAGCTGCTGCAGGCGGTTGCCTTGCCAGGGACTTTTATCATCCAGCAAACCGCGCACCGCATCGACTTCGGTTGCGCCAACGTAGGCGAAGTTGTCTTCCTGCTCGGCAACCAGCTGGCGTGCCTGGTCGTAGATGGATTTCTGCGGGCTGCGCATGAAGCGCCGCAGCGGGTCGATGATGTTCTCCTTGGTGTCCAGCAGTGCATCTTCGGCCCGGGCCAGATCCGTAAGGAACCAGTTCGGGTTTTTGCTGGCCATGTCCTTCAAGGTGGTCAGCACCGGCGCCAATGCGCTCAGGAAGGGGTATTGCGCTTTTTGCCCGTGCAGCGCGCTCAATTCGGTTTCCAGCGTTTTCAGTGCATCGACGGTTTCACGGGCCAGTGCCCGGGCTTCGTTGCCGGCGGCGGGCTGATCGAAGAACTCAGCGTAGAACTCCTTGAGCGTGCGCAGCTGCGAGGCACTGAACTCGACCTGCGGCTCGAGCACCAGCGAAGGATGGGCATGGGTATTAAGCAAGCGGCGCTCCAGCGCATCGCCGTCAAGCGGATTGCTGTCCTGCCGGACCTCGACCTTGCCGCGGGCGCACAACAGGGCCAGGTTGCACAGGATGGCGGCGTGATACCAGCCGTAATTCTTGCGCTCGAAGCGCTCAAGCAAGCTCTTGACCGTAGTGCGCACGCCGCCACGGGCATTGCTCTGGATGAAGGCCAGCAGCTCCTGCTCCGGCTCGGTCAGACTGGCAGCATCGTTGGCCAGCAAGCCGTCCTTGGCTGTGCGCAGGTGTTTGCCGATGTCGGCTTCAGCAAATACCACGTCGTCGCGCAACATGCGCAGGTTGGGGTATGCGGTCTGCACCAGTTGCTCGAAGCCCTTGAGCACGCGGATCTGGCCATCTTCGCCGCCAACGTCCACGTCTGACGCGTTGATGATGAGCCTGGCTTTGCCCAGCAGCACACGCGCGCGAACCTGCAGATCGTTCAGGCGCTCGGTGTTCTGGGAGCCCTTGGCGTCGAGAATGCGTTTGACGGTTTCTTGCTGGGTATTGCTGTTCTGGCGGATGTATTTCTCGGTGCGCTTGTGCATGGCCAGGTCTTGCATGAAGCGCGCATCGGCCGGCAGGACCACCCGCAACTCATCGCGCCCCATGCTTTGCATGCGTTGCTGCGTGAGGAATCCTTCGGAATCGTCAAAGCCGTCGGTCAGCGGCGAGATGACATGGATGGCAAGTTCATGCTCGCGGCTGAGCACACGATCGTCGAGCTTGCGGGTATAAGGATAGTCCTGCCCGTGGCTGTGGCGGATCTTGCGCTGCTTGATGACGCCATCGAACAGCAGCTTCTCCAGCTCCTTGGCCAGGTCGGCGTTCTCGATGTCGGTGTTCTTGATTTCCTGTTCGACGTCTTTTTCTTCGTCGGTCAGGTATTCATAGACATCACCATTGCGCTGAATGTAGGTCTGCTGCTCCAGCAGATTGAGCGCCGCTTCGAGCTTCTTGTGTTGGGCGGGAATGTCCTCGCCAAAGCGTTCCAGCATCAGCACGCTCAGGTTGCGCGGTGTGGCCTTGAACTCCTTGACGTACTTGACCAGGAACAGCGCCTTGAGGACGCGCACGGCGTATGCGTCGTTGAGGTTGCGTTCGGCTACGTTGATGGCGCTCTGGATGCCGCCTTTCAGTGCACTGCGGATACCCCCGAACATGCGGTCGAAAGTGGCCAACTGACCGACCGATTCGTTCTCGATCGCCATGGCGACATCGCGAAAGACGCCAAGCATGGAGCGCTCGCCGACTGAGTTGGCCTTACCTTCGAAGCCGTTGTGCAGCGACAGCCCGCGAATGGCGGCCTGGAACAGCGGGAATTGGTAGGGAACGAAGGGATAGGCGTAGATGAAGTGCTCTTCATCGCGGAAGTTCTGATAGCGCTGGCCGCCATCGGCAAACTCGAACAGAGTCTTGAAGTTGTTGGCCTGCTGCGCATACACGCCCTGCAGCAGTTGGCGACCGTCATCGTTTTTGGCCAGCAAGCGCTTCTGGATCACCTCGGCCACATCGGCACTGGTGAGTTTGAGCCGGTTGGCAAAGCGGGCCTGGATTCTGGAAAAGTCGTTGCTTTGCTGCTTGCTCATGTCGCCCAGCACGTCGGTCATGTCCTCCTGGGCGGTGACGATGATCCAGGCGCGGCCTTGGCATTTGGTGGCCAGGCTTTCGGCCACCGTCTGCAGGTTGGTCATGAGCTTGGTGTTGTCGGCGATGTACTGCCCGACTTCGTCAACGAAGAAGTTCAGGCGGAAGTCGGCCGGTTGCTGGTCGAGCCAGGCCTTGACCTGATTGCCGAAATCCTCAATGGACACGCTGTACTGGCTGCGGTACTTGTCCAGGATGCCCTTGGCATGCGCGGCGTCTTCGCCGGTGACCTCAGCGTAGGCTTTGGTGATGTTGCCGGATTCAAGCAACGCCTGTTCCCGGCCGCGTTCCCACGGCTTGTTGGCCAGGTCCTGGTAGGCCGCCTTGAACGCTTGGAACTGGCTACGCCCGTCCAGGTCGCGCTCGAACTGCGCGATGTAGCCCTGCTTGCCGTAGTAGCCGCAGGTTTCGTTGAACACCTTGACGAACACCGACAGCAGCGCATCGACTTGGGTCTTGCTGATGATGTCGGCCTTCTGGTCGATGTTGAACAGAATGCTTTTGGATGGAATGGCGACGGCCTGCTTCAGCTTGGCGCGCAGCAGTTCATCGTCCTGAGGGATCTTGGGCAGAAACAGATCCAGTGCAGTGCTGCCGCCGACCTCACGGTTTTCCAGCAGCAAGGCCAGCATTTTCAGCAGATGCGACTTGCCCGAGCCGAAGAAGCCAGATACCCACACGCCGTTGGCAACCTGATAGTCAGTGTAGGCATCGAGAAAGTGTTCGAGGCGCTTGGCGACTTCGTCGGTCAGCACGTACTCGCTGAGCTCGGTGTACAGGCTGGCCTCATCGTCTGCCTTGATGACGCCTTCGATCGGGCGGCTGACCGGGCGCTTGAAAATGCCTTTGAGTTCCATCGGGTGTTTCCTCACGCCTGGATGTCGAAAATATTGAATGCGCGGTAGTACTTGTCGTCGTGCAGCAGCCCGAACAACTCCAGGGACGCCCCTTGTTCCAGCGAGTGGCGGTACTCCCCCGGAAAGAACATCACGGTGGGCTTCTCCTTGGCAGTGCTCTGCAGGTTGTTCAGCACGTTGTGCGAGCGGATATAGGGGAAGACTTCACCGACCCCGCTGAGGAACAGCACGTCGTAGTCACTTTGCGCCAGTCGCTCGCCGATCTGCGGGATCAGATGCCCCTTGATGTCCATGACGTTCTGCAACAGCTCTTGCAAGGCTTCTTTCTCGACCTCCGGCTCGGCAGCAAGAATCTCATCCCACAGATTGCTGCCCTCACTGCTGCCTTCACGCGCCTTGAGCATGTCGATGGTCAGGTCGTAGAGGTTGATCTCCAGTACCTTGACGCCCCGGCCCTGCAGGCATTCCACCTGCAGGCCTGCCAATGTGTTGACCAACTGGCGACGCATGCGCTGGATCTCGAAGGCCTCTGATGCCTTGAACTCGCAGATGTAAAAGGGCAGGTCGTTGTTCAACCCTCGCATTTGCAGGAATCGAGGACTGGCAATGACCTCGCGCAAATGGTCGAAGCGTTTTGCCAGCGGCTGCTGGCTGATCTTCTGGATCATTTCAGCCACCTCTTGATCTCTTGGTCACTTGCCGGGAACACCAGAAGCTCATCGACACCCCGCCGAGCCAGCAGCAGAGCGAGCTGTGGAGTCAGTACCGTTGGCTGGATCAGCAATTGCTCGGAGACCAATTCAGCCTCGCGCAACATGCGAAACAGGTTCTGCCTAAGCTTGCGTTGGGTGGACGGTGCCAATTCGTCCAGTTCGTCATGCCAGAGTGCTTTGGCGCTGACGAAAGCCTCGTAGTCGGCCGCGCTCAACTGACGTCGCAGAACGAGAAGGTTCTCCCGCAGTACTTCCCTGGCAAAGTCACGGACAAAGGCGTAGCGCCGGCAGGCAGCGACCCAGAGCAGATAGGCGCGGTCTCGCAAGTTGGAGTCGATTAGGACTTCCAACTCTTCAAAGTCGAGTAGTTCAAGACGCGCGATCAACTCTTTGCTGATGCGGGTGGACGCGGTAGCCGTCCTGACCTGCAGCACGTTCCCGCTACGCACATGCGAACGTGTTTGTTCCCAGTCCTGTGTGGTCAGGTAGTGCGCTGCAATCGCCGGGGCTTCGAGCAGGAACAGACCGCCTGTGGTGAAAGATAGGCGGTAGCGCTCAACCATCATCGCGCTCCTGCCGGGCATCGTCACTGTCGCTGGCTCCGCCGGCCTTGACCCAGGCGTCGACTTCCGCTTTCTGGAATTTCCAGAGCCTCCCCACTTTATGGGCGGGCATGTTGCGCTTGGCGATCCAGGCGTAGACGGTGTCCTTGCTGACCCCGAGGTGTTCGGTGATTTCTTCGACGCTCAGCCAACGGTCGGACATGGCAATGGATTCGTAGCAGTCTTGTGTACAAGAAGGAGATTTTACTGGATTTAACACGATCAGGCATGATTTAACAGGAAATCAAAGGGGCGGCCTGTGCGTGGCCGACCTCCAGCAGCATTCTGGGGTAGCTCCCGAGAAAGGCGCACAGGCAGCTCCAGTCGAACTGGAATGCTTTGCTAGTTGGAAACCTGCAAAGGCCCGAATGCCGGGCTGCGGTTGGCTCTCAAGCTAAACGCAAGTGTCACGCGTTAAGGCGACACCCGGATTCAAGGACTTGGGCTGGGTCGATGATCGGGTTCGTACAGCACCAAAGGGGTTCTACCCCGAAATCACGGACGGTTGTGAAAGAGCTTGGAACTTCCGATCGTGCCTGGCGACCCGTCGCCGCATCCTTGGGTTGTGGAACCGCTCGACGTATTCGAACACATCAGTCCTTGCCGCATCGAGTGTCGGGTACGTCATGCGGTAGACGCGTTCGCGCTTGAGCATTCCGAAGAACCCTTCGCAGGCGGCGTTGTCGCCGCAGTGACCCACCGCGCTCATCGAACACACCAGACCGTTGGCCGCCAGATACCGCTGGTAGTCGCCGCTTCGAAATTGACTGCCGCGATCGGAATGCAGGATCACCGGGCCGCTGCCTTGCCGCTGCCAGACCGCCATCTGCACCGCCCGGATCACCATGTGCCGGTCCTGCCGGTAATGCATCGACCAGCCGACCACCCGCTGGTCGAACAAATCCAGCACGATGCACAGATACAGCTTGCCTTGGCCGGTCTTGATCTCGGTGATGTCGGTGACCCACTTGGTCTCCGGCTCCAGCGCGGTGAAGTCTCGCTCCAGCAGGTTGCGCACGCCCGGGGGCGTCAGCGCCGGCTGGCCGCGCTGGCCACGCCGCTTGGGACGCGGCCACCCCTGCAGGCCCTCGACCGCCATCAGGCGCGCCACCCGGTTCAAGCTGGCGCTCTCGCCTTGGTCGGCCAGGTCTTCGTGCATGCGCCCGGCGCCCAGAGTGCCCCGGCTGTCTTCGTGCATCTCGCGGATGCGCACGGCCAAGCGCTGGTTGTCGCGCTGTCGGGCGCTGGGCAAGCGCTTGCTCCAGTCGTAGTAACCGCTGGCCGACACCCGCAGGCAACGGCACATCAGTCGAACCGGAAACTCGTCGCGGCAACGTTCGATCACCTGATACCTCAGGATGATCCCTTGGCAAAGAACGTCGCCGCTTCTCGCAAAAAATCCCGTTCCTTCTTGATCCGGGCCAACTCGCGCTTCAGCCGGGCCAGTTCCTCGTCCCGCGGCGTGCCGGTGCCGCCGAAGGAGGTGTTGCCCTGGCTCTGCGCCTCCCGCTTACAGCGGGTCAGCAGGGTGTCGCGGATCCCCAGCTCCCGGGCCACCTGGGCACAGCTCACACACGGCTGGCTGGCCTGCTCAACCGCGCCGCGCTTGAACTCGGCGCTGAACTTCCTTCGCTTCGACATGAACACTCCTCATGGCCTGGATCGGCCTTCTTGCAAGTGTCCGTGAAAACGGGGGTGAACCCCGCTGGCCCTCGAGCGGAGCGCGGGCGAACAGTGGCGCCAGCGCGATGCGGTTGCTCGGGTGCGGCACCGAATCGGTGGAGGTGAACCGGCTGAACACCCGCAGAAGCTCCGCGTGTGCCTCGCCATCGAGCAGGGCGTGGACGACCACGCATTCGGGCGTGGGCAGGCCCTGTTCGATCAGCTGGCGGCCCGCCACCAGCAGGGTGCGGCCGGAGGAGGCGATGTCGTCGACCACCACCGGGGTGCGGTCGCGGAAGTGGCGCAAGTCGGGCAGCGCGATGGCCACGTCGCGGTCGCCACTGCGGACCTTGCGCAGGACCGTGTGCGGGGCGCCGATGTGGGCGGCGATGGCACCGGCCCACTGCTCGCTCTCCTCGTCCGGGCCCACGATCAATGGCCGCGGGACGTTGGCATCGATCCACCCGGCCAGCAGCGGGGCGGCATGCAGGGTCGTGGTCGGGATCGTGTAGATCGCCGCCAGCGTCGGATGCCGGTGCAGGTGCGGGTCGGCGGTCAGCAGCGCATCGAAGTGGGCCGAGAGCAGGGTGCGAAGGTTCGCGAGGTGACGGCCTCGCCGGGCTGGAAGCGGATGTCCTGGCGCATGTAGGCCAGGTACGGTGCGACCAGGTTGACTTCGGCCGCGCCAAGTTCGCGCGCGCAGTCGGCGGCGAACAGCAGGGTGGTGAGGTTCCCGTCCGGGCGGGCGAGGGTGCAGACCAGGTCGACCACCTTGCCGGCGACGTCGGCGTGCAGGCGCACGTAATGCTCCCCATCGGGGAAGCGGCGGGCCTCGATACGGCCGTGCCCGGCACCGGTGGCTGCGACCAGCTGCGCGGCGAACGTCTCGTTGCCGGGGACGGCGAGAATCAGGCGCTGCATCAGCCGGCCTTGATGGCAGCGGCAGCGGGCAGGCAGGCCAGCGGCCAGTTCCCCGACTGGGGCGGGAACGGATGGAAAAGGGGTGCGCCGATGCTGCTCATCGCTGTCTCCAGTGGAAGTTGCCGGTGGGGGCGGGCTTGCCCGGCACCAGCGGGCATGGGCTCCCGCCACGCAAGCCGAGTATTCCAGTCCTGTGGTGCCGGCGACATTGACCCCAATCAGCAAGCGCCGGAGCGCGCGGACCCGCTGCCGGCTGAATCCCGGTCCCGGGAAGCCCCGCGGCGATTGACGATTGCTGCATCGCGGCGTAATGTAACAGCACGCTATTACATTGATACGCATGAAACCCCGTCCGCTTTCCCCCCTGCCGCGCCTGACCGATGAAGCCCTGCTGCCCCTGGTGCAGGCACTCGGAACGCTGGTGTCCGACGAGGAACGCATCGCGTTCCTGCGCGACCTGTGCACCCCGGCCGAGCTGGAAGCGATGGTCGACCGCTGGCGGGTGGTGCCGTTGCTGCTCGACGGCGTGCCGTATCGCGACATCCATCAACGCACCGGGGTCAGCGTGACCACCACCGGCCGCGTGGCGCGCACCCTGGAGTCCGGTCATGGCGGCTATGCCGTGGCCATCGAACGCCTTCCCGCGCGCTGAATCCTTTTTCTTCAGAGAGTTCCCATGTCCCCGACCCCTGCCGCGCCGGCGCGTGATCGCCTCCGCATTGCCATCCAGAAGAAGGGCCGCCTGGCCGACCCGGCCCGTGCCCTGCTGACCGCCTGCGGGCTGAGCTGGCGCGAATCGCGCGACAAGCTGTTCTGCTTCGGTGAATCGTTGCCGGTGGACCTGCTGCTGGTGCGCGATGACGACATCCCCGGCCTTATCGCCGATGGCGTTTGCGACCTCGGCATCGTCGGCTTCAACGAGCTCGACGAGCAGGCCAAGGCGCGTCGCCAGATCGGCCTGCCCGATGCCTACCGCCCGCTGCGCGAACTGGGCTTCGGTGAGTGCCGGCTCATGCTCGGCATTCCCGAGGAGTGGGAGTGGACCGGCGTGGAAATGCTGCAGGGCAAGCGCATTGCCACCAGCTACCCGGCCATCCTCACCGCCTGGCTGGCCGAGCGAGGCATCGCCGCCGACGTGGTCGAGCTGTCCGGTTCGGTGGAAATCGCCCCGCGCCTGGGCACGGCCGACCTGATCGCCGACCTGGTGTCCTCCGGTGCGACCCTGCGCGCCAACCAGCTCAAGCCGGTGGAAGTGCTGATGGAATCGACCGCGGTGCTGGCCGGTCCGGTACGCGAGCTCAACGACAGCCGTGCCAACCTGATGGCGATGCTGCTGCGCCGCCTGGACGGCATCAACGCCACCCGCGAGCAGAAGCTGCTGATGTTCAACGCCGCCGAGGACAGGCTGCCGGCGATCACCGCGCTGCTGCCGGCCAGCGCCGACGTGGTGCGCCTGCCCGGCGGCGCTGATTCCCTGCGCCTGCAGGCCATGTGCGGGACCGGCCTGAGCTGGCAGCAGCTGGAAGAGATCGAGCGCGCCGGGGCTTCGGGCCTGATGGTGCTGGCCGTGGAGAAGTCGCTGGCATGAACACCCTGATCTGGAACCAACTTTCCCCGGATGAGCAGGCCGCCGCGCTGACCCGCCCGGTGCAGACCGTGGCCGCGCAGACCCGCCAGGCCGTGGCCGACCTGATTGCCGAAGTACGCGCCGGCGGCGATGCCGCCCTACGTGCAATCACCCAGCGTTTCGATGGCGTGTCGCCGGAAAGCTTCGAAGTCAGCGAGGAGGAATTCGCTGCCGCCGAAGCGGCGGTGTCGCCGGAACTGCGTCAGGCCCTGGTGGAGGCGATTGCGCGCATCCGTACCTACCACCAGGCCGGCATGGCCCAGCCGTATTCGGTGCAGACCGCGCCGGGCGTGAACTGCGGCAAGGTGATCCGTCCGATCGGCCGCGTCGGCCTGTACGTGCCGGCCGGCAGCGCGCCGTTGCCCTCGACCGCGATGATGCTTGGCGTTCCCGCCCAGCTTGCCGGCTGTCGCCAGGTCGTGCTGTGCACGCCGCCGCGCAAGGATGGCAGCGCCGACCCGGCGGTGCTGGTGGCCGCGCGCCTGACCGGCGTGCAGCGCGTGTTCAAGCTCGGCGGCGCCCAGGCGATCGCGGCGATGGCCTACGGCACCGAAAGCGTGCCGGCCAGCGACAAGCTGTTCGGGCCAGGCAATTCCTTCGTCACCGAGGCCAAGCAGCAGGTGGCCCAGGACGGTGCGGTGGCCATCGACATGCCGGCCGGCCCGTCCGAAGTGCTGGTGATCGCCGATGCCGGCGCCAATCCCGCGTTTGTCGCCGCCGACCTGCTGTCGCAGGCCGAGCACGGCCCGGATTCGCAGGTGCTGCTGCTGTCGGACAGCGACGACCTGATTGCCGCCGTCGCCGACGAGGTCGAAAAGCAGGTCGCAGTGCTGGCGCGTGCCGACATAGCGCGCAAGGCGCTGGCCGCCTCGCGCCTGATCCAGGTCGAGGCGCTGGAGGAAGCCTTCGCGATCTCCAACCGCTACGCGCCCGAGCACCTGATCCTGGCCCTGCGCCAGCCGCAGAACTGGCTCGACCAGGTCGAGGCCGCCGGTTCGATGTTCCTCGGCGATTACACCCCCGAGGCGCTGGGCGACTACTGCTCGGGCACCAACCACGTGCTACCGACCGCCGGTGCCGCGCGTGCCTGGTCGGGCGTCAGCGTGGCCAGCTTCCAGAACCAGATCTCGGTGCAGTCGGCCACGGCGCAAGGCATGGCCGCGATCGGCCCGTGCGCGCTGACCCTGGCCCGCGCCGAAGGTCTGGGCGCACACGCCAACGCGGTCGCGCTGCGCCTGGGAGTACAGCCGTGAGCGACGTGCTTTCGCTGGTGCGCGAGGACCTTGCCGGTTTCGGCGGCTATTCCTCGGCGCGTACCGCCAAGCTGAGCGGGGATGTCTGGCTCAACGCCAACGAATCGGCCTGGGCCAACCCCGGGGATGCCGACGGCAGTTGCCGCCGTTATCCAGAGCCGCAGCCGCCGGCGCTGGTGCAGGCACTGGCCACCTTGTATGGCGCGCAGCCGGAACAGGTGCTGGTCGGTCGCGGCAGCGACGAGGCCATCGACCTGCTGGTGCGCACGCTGTGCGAACCCGGCCGCGATGGCGTGCTGTTCACCCCGCCGGTGTTCGGCATGTACGCCGTTTCCGCGCGTCTGCAGGGGGCAAAGCCGATCGAGGTGCCGCTGCTCGATACCGAGGCCGGTCTGGTGCCGGACATCGAGGCGGTGATCACTGCGGCCATCGAGGGCAACGCCAAGCTGGTGTTCCTGTGCTCGCCGTCCAATCCGGGCGGCAGGAGCGTGCCGCTGGCCGACGTCGTGCGCGTGGCGCAAGCGCTGGCCGGGCGCGCGCTGGTCGTCGTTGACGAGGCCTATGGCGAGTTTGCCGATGAGCCGTCCGCGGTCACGCTGATGGGCCAGTACGCCAACATCGCCGTGCTGCGCACGCTGTCCAAGGCCCATGGCCTGGCCGCGGCGCGCATCGGCACGCTGGTCGCCGATGCCGGCCTGGTCGCGCTGCTGCGCAAGGTGCAGGCGCCGTACCCGATCCCGGCCCCGTGCAGTGCGCTGGCACTGGCCGGCCTGACGCCTGAGGCGCTGGCACTGACCGCCAACCGTGTGGCCGAGGTGCGTGCTGAACGTGCCCGGCTGCAGGATGCGCTAGCCGCGCTGCCGGTCGTGAGCCGGGTGTACGCTTCGGACGCCAACTTCGTGCTGGTCCGCTTCGCGAATGCCGAGGCTGCCTTCCAGGCGCTGCTGGCGGCAGGCATCGTGGTCCGTGACCAGCGCGCCGCGCCGCAGCTGGGCGATGCCCTGCGCATCACCTTGGGTACTCCCGAACAGAATGACTGCGTGATCGCCACGCTCTCCGCCCTGAAGGCCACTGCATGACCCCGATCCTGTTCATCGACCGCGACGGTACCCTGATCGAGGAACCGACCGACTACCAGATCGATGCGTTCGAGAAGCTGCGCTTCGTGCGCAACGTCATCCCGGCGCTGATCAAGCTGCGTGACGCCGGCTGGCAGTTCGTCATCGTCTCCAACCAGGATGGCCTGGGCACCCCGGCCTATCCGCAGGAGAGCTTCGACGGTCCGCACAAGCTGATGATGCAGGTGTTCGAAAGCCAGGGCATCACGTTCCGCGACGTGCTGATCGACCCGAGCTTCCCGGCCGACGCCAGCGCCAACCGCAAGCCGGGCATCGGCATGATGGTCGGCTACCTGCAGGACCGCAGCATCGACTGGCCGCGCAGTGCCATGGTCGGCGACCGCCCGACAGATGTGCAGTTCGCCGACAACATGAAGATCCGCGCCTTCCAGCTCAAGACCGACGAATTCGGCGGTGAGTGGGACTGGGACGGCATCGCCCACGAACTGGCCGATGCGCCGCGCCGCGCGGTGGTCCAGCGCAATACCAAGGAAACGCAGATCCGCATTGCCGTGGATCTGGATGCGACCGGCCCGTGCCGCTTCGATACCGGCCTGCCGTTCTTTGACCACATGCTCGAGCAGATCGCCCGCCACGGCGGTTTTGCGCTGGACGTGGTGGCCAAGGGGGACCTGCATATCGACGAGCACCACACTGTCGAAGACACCGCCCTGGCCCTGGGCCAGGCCCTGCGTGAGGCACTGGGCGACAAGCGCGGCATCGGCCGCTACGGCTTCACCCTGCCAATGGACGAGACCCGGGCCTCGTGCGCGCTGGATTTCTCGGGTCGCCCGTACCTGGTCTTCAGGACCGATTTCAAGCGCGAGAAGGTGGGTGACCTGCCGACCGAGCTGGTTGAACACTTCTGGCGTTCGTTGTGCGACGCATCGGGAATGAACCTCCACCTCACGGTGGAAGGGGACAATGACCACCACAAGATCGAAGCCGGCTTCAAGGCGTTTGCACGCGCGCTGCGCCAGTCCATCGCCCGTGCCGGCACTGATCTGCCTTCCACCAAGGGGGCGTTGTGAGCGACGGCAAACAGATTGTCGGCCTGGTTGATGCCGGTGGCGCCAACCTCGGCTCGGTGCGCTATGCGCTGGAGCGGATCGGCGTGGACGTGCGCCTGGTGCGCGGGGCCGGGGAGCTGGAGAACGTCGACCGGGTGATCCTGCCCGGCGTGGGTGCCGCGGCCGAAGGCATGGGCCGGCTGACCCGCCAGGGCCTGGTCGAGCCGCTGCGTGCGCTGGACAAGCCGCTGCTGGGCATCTGCCTGGGCATGCAGCTGCTGTTCGAGGCCAGCGAGGAAGGCAATGTCGATGCACTGGGCCTGCTGCCCGGCGTCGTGCGCCACCTGCATCCTGCGGTGGGCATCCGCGTGCCGCATATGGGCTGGAACAAGCTGCTGGCGCTGCGCGAGTCGCCGCTGCTGGACGGCATTCCGGCTGGGTCCTCGGCCTATTTCGTGCACAGCTACGCCGCGCCGGTGACCAGCGACACGGTGGCGGCCTGCCACCACGGTGGCCTGTTCACCGCCATCGTCCAGCGCGGACATTACTGCGGCGCGCAGTTCCACCCCGAACGCTCGGCCGCCGCCGGTGACCGCCTGCTGCGCAACTTCCTTGCGATGGATTTCTCATGAGTTTCACCGTTTACCCCGCGCTGGACATCCGCAACGGCGCGGTCGTGCGCCTGGTCCAGGGCGACTACAACCAGCAGACCACCTACGGTGACGACGTGTTGCCACGCGCGCAGGGCTTCGCCGATGCCGGTGCGACCTGGATGCACCTGGTCGACCTGGACGCCGCCAAGGCGGGCGGTTACACCCTGGCCGGAACGCTGGGTGCGATCAGCGCGCAGACCGGCCTGAAGATCCAGACCGGCGGTGGCGTGCGCTGCCGCGATGACGTGGCCGCGATCCTGTCCGCCGGCGCCTCGCGCGTGGTGGTCGGTTCGGTCGCGGTACGCGATCCGGACACCGTCATCGGCTGGCTGGCCGAGTTCGGTGCCGAGCGCATCACCATCGCACTGGATACCCGCCAGGGCGAGGACGGTGTGTGGCACCTGCCGGTGCATGGCTGGACCGAGACCGGAGATGTCACCCTTGACGAGCTGGCCACCCGCTATGCGCAGGCCGGGATGAAGCACCTGTTGTGCACCGACATCGCCCGCGACGGCATGCTGTCCGGGCCGAACATCGATCTCTACAAACATCTGGTCGCGCTGTTGCCGGGCGTCGCGGTACAAGCCTCCGGCGGCGTGCGCGATCTGGCCGATGTGGCCGCCGCCAAGGCCGCAGGCTGTGGCGGCGCGGTGCTCGGCAAGGCCCTGCTCGAAGGGCGCCTGCAGCTGACGGAGGCACTGGCATGCTGAGCCGCCGCATCATTCCCTGCCTGGACGTGCGCGAAGGCCGCGTGGTCAAGGGCGTCAAGTTCCGCGACCACGTCGACATGGGCGACATCGTCGAGCTGGCGCTGCGCTACCGCGACAACGGTGCCGACGAGCTGGTGTTCTACGACATCACCGCCAGCCCGGAAGGGCGCAGCGTGGACCGCAGCTGGATCGAGCGCGTCGCCCGCCTGATCGACATCCCGTTCTGCGTGGCCGGCGGCATCAAGGACGTGGAGACCGCGCGTGACATCCTGCATGCCGGTGCGGACAAGATCTCGATCAACACCCCGGCACTGCAGCGCCCGGCGCTGATCAGCGAGCTGGCCGAGGCCTTCGGCCGCCAGTGCGTGGTGGTCGGCATCGATTCGGTGAAGGAGGAGGACGGCCACTGGCACGTGCGCTCGTTCACCGGCGATCCGGCCAAGACCCGCAGCGAGGCCCGCCGCACCCTGGACTGGGTGGTGGAAGTGCAGCAGCGCGGTGCCGGCGAAATCGTGCTCAACTGCATGGACAACGACGGGGTGCGTCGTGGCTACGACATCGCCCAGCTGCGCGCGGCCCGTTCGCTGTGCAAGGTGCCGCTGATTGCCTCGGGCGGTGCCGGCGAGATGGTCCACTTCGCCAATGTGTTCGACCAGGCCGACGTGGACGGCGCGCTGGCTGCCAGCGTGTTCCACTCCGGCGCCATTCCCATTCCGGAACTCAAGCAGTTCCTGCGTACGCAACAGATCGAGGTTCGTGATGTCCTTTGAAGTGTTCGGTCCGGTGGACCCGATGTTGTCTCCCGACTGGGCCAAGGGTGATGGCCTGCTGCCGGTGATCGTGCAGGACGCCGGCACGCTGCGCGTGCTGATGCTCGGCTACATGAATGCCGAGGCGCTGGCCGAGACCCGTCGCAGCGGCAGGGTCACCTTCTACAGCCGCAGCAAGCAGCGCCTGTGGACCAAGGGCGAAAGCTCGGGCAACCGCCTGGACGTGGTCGACATCAAGCTCGATTGCGACCGCGACACCCTGCTGGTCACCGCCTATCCGCATGGCCCGACCTGCCATACCGGCAGCAACAGCTGCTTCGGCGAGGTGCCGGGCAACTTCCTTGGCGAACTGGATGCGCTGGTGAAGCAGCGCGAGCACGACCGCCCGATCAACAGCTACACCACCAGCCTGTTCGAGAAGGGAATTCGCCGTATCGCGCAGAAGGTGGGCGAGGAGGGCGTGGAGACCGCGCTGGCCGGCGTCGTGCAGCGCGACGAGGAACTGCTGGGCGAATCGGCCGACCTGCTGTTCCACCTGATCGTGCTGCTGCGTGCCCGCGGGCTGTCGCTGGCCGACGCGGTGGCGGTGCTGGAAGAACGGCATGCCAAGGCAGCGGAGAAGTCGCGCCGCTGAGCGGGGCAGGGCGCCGGCCTTGCCGGTGCCCGCGTCAGGCGGAGGCAGCTGCCCGCGGGGCGGCCTTCAGTTCGCGCCAGGCCATGCGCAGCACGCGCAGGGCCGAGCGCAGGAACAGCACCAGCAGGGCCGAGGCAATCAGCAGGTCCGGCCAGCCCGCACCGAAGATCCACACCGCCACGGCTGCCAGCAGCACGGCACAGCCTTCGAAGATGTCGTTGCGCGAGCATTCCCAGGCCGAGGCCAGGTTGACGTCGCCGCTGCGGTAAGGCGTCAGCAGCCACAGGCAGACCAGGTTGGCGCCCAGATTGAGCAGGGCGGCGATCCCCATCGTCTCGAACAGCGGCGTGCCCGGGTGGGCCAGGCGCCAGCCGATCTGCACGGCAACGCACAGCGCCGCAGCCATGATCAGCACGCCCTTGAGCAGGGCCACGCGGGCCTTGGCCCTGGTGCTGGCGCCGACCACCGCCAGGCTGATCGCATAGGTCAGCGCATCGCCGAGGCTGTCCAGACTGCCGGACAGCAGCGAGGAGGAGCCGCCATGCCAGGCGGCCAGCGCCATCAGCGCGAAGCTGGCGACGTTGATCGCCAGCACCGCCTTCAGCACGCGCTTCTGCCGCGCCTCCAGCGCCGCCACGTCCACGCCCTTGCTGCAGCCACAACACTCGCCCATTGCCCGGATCCACTGGATGACAGGCGGATTATCGCGCCGGATGCCGCTGCGGGGAACCAGTGAAGGTTACGGGCGATAATGCCGCGTTCGTTACTGCTGGAGTTGCCCATGCGTACACCGCTGCTGGCCGCGTTGCTGCTGGCCATCGCCCCTGTCGTTGCCGTCGCTTCGCCCTGCCAGCAGGGCAGCGTGTTCGAGGACCGCAACGGCAATGGCCGCCGTGATGCCGGCGAGCGCGGGCTGGCCGGAATCCGCGTCAGCGATGGCACGCAGGTAGTGGTGACCGATAGAGAGGGCCGCTTCCAGCTGCCGGGCGAGGCGGCGATGGTCACCGTGGTCAAGCCGGCCGGCTACCGCGCAGCGGCCCGCGCCGATGGCCTGCCGGACATCTGGCGGCAGGCAGGGCAGGCAGATACGGATGCAGCCGGTGCCTGCCGCGCGTTTGCGCTGGTGCCCGAGCCCAGGGCGCCGCAGACGCTGAAGGCACTGGTGATGGCCGACAGCCAGACCGCCTCGCAGCTGGACGTCGATTACTTCCGCCGCGACATCATCGAACCCTTGCGTGGCCGGCACGGCGCCCAGCTGGGCATGACCTTGGGTGACATCACCAACGACGATCCGTCGCTGTACCCCGCGCTGGTGGCGGCGACCACGTCGCTGGGCGTGCCATGGCTGCACGTGCCCGGCAACCACGACATGGACGTGGATGCCACCAGTGATGCCGACTCGCTGCGCAGCTACCACCGCCATCTCGGCCCGGACACCTATGCCTGGGAAGAACGGCAGATGGTGTTCATTGGCCTGGACGACGTGATCGCCCGGCCCGGCACGAAGCCGGCCTACGTCGCCGGCCTGCGCGAGGAACAGTTCACCTTCCTCGAGCAGTACCTGGGCGGGCTGGACGACTCGCGGCTGGTCGTGATCGGCGTGCACATGCCGCTGTTCGATCCGTCGTTCCGCCCAGCCGATCGCCAGCGCCTGTTCGACCTGCTGGCGCGCTTCCCGAAGCGGCTGGTGCTCAGCGCCCACACCCACCAGCAGCAGCACGTCTTCCACGATGTGGCCGCCGGCTGGAAGGGCGAGGGGCGGCTGCACGAATACAACGTCGGTGCGGCCTGCGGCGCGTTCTGGTCCGGCGTCAAGGATGCCCAGGGCATCCCGGACACCACGATGAGCGACGGCACGCCCAACGGTCATGGCCTGCTCACCGTGCAGGCCGACGGCCGCTACATGCTGGAATACCGGGTCGCCCGTGGCGAGGCCAGCGAGCAGATGCGCCTGCATGCGCCGAGGGTACTGCGGCGCGGTGCCTATCCGGCATGGGGCGTATACGCCAATGTGTTCATGGGCCACGAGGACACCGAGGTCGAATTCCGTGTCGACGGTGGCCCGTGGACGCCGATGAAGAAGGTGCTGCGTCCCGATCCGTGGCTGCTGGCGCAGAACGTGGCCGATGACACCAGCGCTGTGCTGCGTGGCTATGACCGCTCGCCGGAGGCCAGCCCGTCCTCGCATCTTTGGCGCGGCGCGCTGCCGACCACGCTGGAAGTGGGCGAGCACGTGGTCGAAGTGCGCGCCCGGCTGGACAGCGGCCAGGCAGGTGCGCAGACCCGTTATGCGCTGCAGCATGCCGGTCCCTGATCCTCCGGCCCGTCCCGTCCGTACTGGACGGGCGGCCTGGCAGGGCGAGGGATTGCGTCTCCCTCGGTCTCCGGACGCTGTCCCGCCTCTTAAGAAAGGGTTTTCCTGAAGATTGGAGCCGGGCAGGTCTGTCCGCCCTGGCTGCCTTGGAAGCCTCGACGGCCATGTGCCGCCGCTTGCCTGTGTGGCCCGGGCCGGCCAGGCCACGGTATTCCCGCAGGCCATCGGCCTGGCCGCAACCTTCGACGTGCCGCTGATGGGCGAGGTGGCCAGCGCGATCAGCGACGAGGCCCGCGCCAAGCACCACCAGTTCGCCCGCGGGCACGCGCGCGGCCGCTACCAGGGCCTGACCTTCTGGTCGCCGAACATCAACATCTTCCGCGATCCGCGCTGGGGCCGCGGGCAGGAAACCTACGGCGAGGCCCCCTGCCTGACCGCGCGCATGGGCGTGGCCTTCGTGCGCGGGCTGCAGGGCGATGACCCGACCTACCGCAAGCTCGATGCGACCGCCAAGCACTTTGCCGTACACAGCGGACCGGAGGCCGACCGCCATCACTTCGATGCGAAGCCGGGTCGGCGCGATCTGTACGACACCTACCTGCCCGCGTTCGAGGCGCTGGTGAAGGAGGGCGAGGTCAATGCGGTGATGGGCGCCTACAACCGCGTCTACGGCGAATCGGCCAGCGCCAGGCAGTTCCTGCTGCGCGACGTGCTGCGCCGCGACTGGGGCTTCAAGGGTTACGTGGTCTCGGACTGCTGGGCCATCGTCGACATCTGGAAGCACCACAGGATCACCGCCACCCGCGAGGAAGCGGCGGCGCTGGCGGTGAAGAACGGCACCGAGCTGGAATGCGGGCAGGAATACGAGACCCTGCCGGCCGCTGTGAAGCAGGGATTGATCAGCGAGGCGGAAATGGATGATGCGGTCACCCGCCTGTTCACCGCGCGCATGCGCCTGGGCATGTTCGACCCGCCCGAGCGCGTGCGCTGGGCCAGCATCCCGTACTCGGCCAACCAGGCGCCCGCCCATGACGCGCTGGCGCTGAAGGCCGCGCGCGAATCGCTGGTACTGCTGAAGAACGACGGCATCCTGCCGTTGCCGGCCGACACCCGGCGCATCGCCGTGGTTGGCCCCACCGCCGACGACACCATGGCCCTGCTGGGCAACTACTTCGGCACGCCGGCCGCGCCGGTGACGATCCTGGCCGGTATCCGCAAGGCTGCACCGTCGGTGGAAGTCACCTATGCGCGTGGCGTGGACCTGGTCGAAGGCCGTGATGACCCGACGGCCACGCCGCTGATCGAGGCCACCTACCTGCGTCCTTCGGTCGATTCACCCGAGCGGGGGCTGCGCGGCGAACACTTCGACAACCCCGACCTGGCCGGCAAGCCAAAGCTGGTGCGCACCGATGCGCAAATCGGCTTCCGCTGGGACCGAGGCTCGCCCACCGACAACCTGATGGCGCGCGGCGAGGCCGGTCCGGGGCAGGGCGTACCGAACGATCACTTCAGCATCCGCTGGACCGGCCAGCGGATGCCGCCGGTATCCGGTCGCTACCGGCTGGAGGCCGCGGCTGACGATGGTTTCCGCCTGTATGTCGATGGCAGGCGCGTGCTCGACCACTGGAGCAAGGCCGACCGCATGCGCGCCGACAGCGTGGAGCTGGACCTGGAGGCCGGCCGCGCTTACGACCTGCGACTGGAGTACTACGACGGCGAACGCGATGCCGCCGTGCGCCTGGCCTGGGACAAACCCGGCGCCCGGTCGCCGTTCGAGGAGGCGCTGGAGGCCGCGCGCAATGCCGACGTGGTGGTGTTCGCCGGCGGGCTGACCGGCGATGTCGAAGGCGAGGAGATGACGGTCAACTATCCTGGCTTTGCCGGCGGGGACCGCACCGACCTGCGCCTGCCCGCCACCCAGCGCTCGTTGCTGGAAGCGCTGCAGGCCATCGGCAAGCCGGTGGTGCTGGTGCTCACCGGCGGCTCGGCGCTGGCGGTGGACTGGGCCGACCAGCACCTGCCGGCGATCCTGATGGCGTGCTATCCCGGTCAGCAGGGCGGCACCGCGGTGGGCGAGGCGCTGTTTGGCCAGACCAATCCGGCAGGACGCCTGCCGGTGACGTTCTACCGCGCCGACGAGCAACTGCCGGCCTTCGACGACTACGCGATGGACGGCCGCACCTACCGCTACTTCCAGGGCAGGCCGCTGTATCCGTTCGGCCATGGCTTGTCCTACACCCGCTTCGATTACCGCGGCCTGCGCGTGGATGCCCCCCGCGTGCATGCCGATGGCCGCGTGCAGGTGCAGGTGGAGGTGGCCAACAGTGGCCAACGCGCCGGTGACGAGGTCGTACAGCTCTACGTGCGACCGCTGCAGGCCGCGCAGGGCAGGGCGCTGAAGGAGCTTCGCGGCATACAGCGAGTGCACCTGCAGCCCGATGAGCGCCGCACCGTGGCCTTCACCATCGATGTGGACCGCGACCTGCGCCATTACGACGAGGCCGCCCAGGCCTACGTGGTGGCGTCAGGCGATTACGAAGTGCAGGTCGGCGCATCCAGCGCCGACGTCCGCGCCCGTACCCGACTGCGTGTGGAGAAGGCACGATGAGCGAAACGACGACCGCACCGGCCCCGTGGCCGCGTGCAAACGCCACCGAAGGGGAAGTCCCGATGTCCGGCACCGAGCAGCGCCTTTCCGTCAGCGAGAAGCTGGGTTACAGCCTCGGTGACCTGGCCGCGAACCTGATCTTCCAGACGCTGATCACCTATCTGGCGTTCTTCTATACCGATGTCTACCGGCTGCCGGCGGCGACGATCATCTTTGTGGTCGGCCTGTGCGCCGCCCTCGTGTTCACCCCGGTCATTGGCGTGCTCGCCGACCGCACCCGCAGCCGCTGGGGCAAGTTCCGACCGTGGATCCTGTGGACGGCGGTGCCGTTCGGCGTGCTGTCGCTGCTGGCCTTCAGCACCCCTGACCTGGGCGAGCGCGGCAAGGTGATCTACGCGCTGACCACCTACAGCCTGCTGGTGATGGTGTATGCGGCCAACAACCTGCCGTATTCGGCGCTGAGCGGCGTGCTCACCGGCAGCATGGACCAGCGCAACAGACTGTCGGCCTACCGCTTCGTGGCGGTGATGATCGCCCAGTTCATCATCCAGGTGCTGCTGATGCCGTTGGTGCTGATACTGGGCGATGGCGACCGCGTGCGCGGCTTCGAGAACGTGATGACGGTGTTCGCCATCGTCGGCACCGTGTTCTTCCTGATCACTTTCACCACCACCCGCGAGCGCGTGGTGCCCACGGTCGAACAGTCCGGCGGGGTCATGCAGGACCTCTCCGACCTGGCCCGCAACCGACCCTGGCAGCTGATGCTGGCGCTGACCGTGCTGGTGTTCGTCACCCTGGCGCTCAAGGGCGGCACCTACATCTACTACTTCCAGTACTACCTCGACGAAGCGGCGCTGGCCGGCTTCCTGCGGGACTCCGGCTTCAACGGCGTGATCGCCGCGCTCAACGCCGGTTTGACCCGCGTCGGACTGGCTGGCTTCCAGTGGCCGGAAGATCCGGCCACCTCGGCCGTCAGGCTGTTCAATGGCAGCGGCATCATCTGCATGATCATCGGCATCGGTTTCTCGCGCCGGCTGGCCCAGCGCTTCGGCAAGCGCGATGTGTTCGGCGCCGCGCTGCTGGTCCCCACGGTGTTCCTGCTGGCGTTCTACCTGTTCGCGCCGACCGCCATCGTGCCGGTGTTCCTGGCCTTCATGGCCCACGGCTTCTGCTACGGCATCACCATCCCGCTGCTGTGGGCGATGATCGCCGACGTGGCCGACTACTCGGAGTGGAAGAACCACCGCCGTGCCACGGCCATCATCTTCTCGGCGATGCTGTGCGGCCTGAAGATCGGCCTGAGTGTCGGTGGCGCGCTGGTCGCCGGCATCCTCGCCCATTACGGCTACCAGGCTGGCGCGTCCACGCAGCCACAGGTGGCGGTCGACGGCATCCGCATGACCGTGAGCGTGTACCGCTCGATTCCCTTCCTGGTCGCGGTGGGCCTGCTGTTCGCCTACGAGATCGACCACCGCCTGGAGGTCCGCATCGAGCGCGAGCTCAACCAGCGCCGGCGCGGCGCGTCAGTGTCGCAGCAGGAGGCACGGCCATGACCGACCACATGATCAACCAGGGGCCGTCGCTGCAGGACGAGCAACTGCAGCGCCTTGCCGCGTGCGCCATCTCCAGGCCGCTGCTGACCTCGATCTACACCGCCGATCCCTCCGCGCACGTGTTCGACGGGCGGCTCTACATCTACTGCTCGCACGACATCGATGGGGGCACGGCGTTCGATGATGACGGTGGGCACTTCGTGATGGAGGACTAACACGTCCTGCGCCTGGATTCGCCGGACGGTCCGGCCACCGACTGTGGCCTGGCCCTGCACCTGCGCGACGTACCGTGGGCCGCGCAACAGATGTGGGCACCGGATGCGGCGCGGCGCGACGGCCGTTACTACCTGTACTTTCCGGCCAAGTGCGCGGACGGTCTGTTCCGCATCGGCGTGGCCAGCGGCGATCGCCCCGAGGGCCCGTTCGTTGCCGAACCCGAGCCCATCGCCGGCACCTATTCGATCGACCCGGCGGTATTCGAGGACGCGGACGGCGCGCACTACCTGTACTTCGGTGGGATCTGGGGCGGGCAACTGCAGCACTACCGAGACAATGTCCATGCCGCCACCCATGCCGAACCCGGCGACGACGAGCCGGCGCTCGGCGCGCGCGTGGCCCGGCTCGATGCCGGGATGACCGCACTCGCCGAGCCGACCCGCGCGGTGGTGATCCTGGACGAGCAGGGCCAGCCCTTGCGTGCCGGTGACCACGCGCGGCGCTACTTCGAGGGGCCGTGGCTGCACCGTCACGGTGGCCGCTACTACTTCTCGTATTCCACCGGCGACACCCACCTGCTGTGTTACGCGGTGGGCGACAACCCGTACGGGCCGTTCACCTACGGGGGCGTGATCCTCAAGCCGGTGGTGGGCTGGACCACGCACCATTCGATCTGCGAGGTCGACGGGCGCTGGTACCTGTTCTATCACGACAGCCTGCAGTCGGGCGGGGCCACCCACCTGCGTTCGATCAAGTGCACCGAGCTGCACCACGAGGCCGACGGCAGCATCCGCACCATTGACCCTTACGGTGGCTGAGCACGTACTCCCGCAGGATGCCGCACTGGCGCCGCTGCCGCCGGGCAGGACGCTGCGCCTGCGGCGTGGCGCGCTCGAGGTCGAGCTTGCGCCCGAGACTGGCGGTCGCATTGCCCAGATCCGCGTGGATGGACAGAAGTGGCTGGTCGGCCCGGATGACGGCTGGCCGGGCGCGATCGCCTGGGGCTGCTATCCGATGGTGCCGTGGGCAGGGCGGGTACGCGCCGGCCGTTTTGACGTCGCTGGCACCCGTTACCAGCTGCCGCCCAACCTGGGCGGGCACGCCATCCACGGCATTGGCTTCGTCCTGCCGTGGCAGGTGGTGTCCTGCACGCAGGACAGTGCGGAGCTGCTGCTGCCGCTGCCATGCGACAGCCGCTGGCCCTTTGGCGGCGTCGCCCGGCAACGGATCGTGCTGGCGGACTCGTCCCTGCACCTCACGCTGGAGATACAGGCCGGCCACGTGTCCATGCCCGTGGTGCTGGGTTGGCATCCCTGGTTCCGCAAGCCGGCCCGGCTGCAGTTTTCTCCAGGCGCGATGTATCCGCGTGATGCCGAGGGCATTGCGCTGCGGCCGACCGTGGCCCCGGCCCCCCGGCCGTGGGATGACTGCTTCATCAGCCACGACGGCGCCGCCCTGGAGCGCGATGGCTATCTGCTGCGCATGATCTCGGATTGCACCCACTGGGTGGTCTATGACGGCACCGCCCATGCCATCTGTGTGGAGCCACAGACCGGTCCGCCGGATGCCTACAACCTCGGCCCGGATGTCCTGCACCCGGGTCAGCGGATGAGGGTGCGGCTGACTCTTGAGTGGGAACGCGCGTAGGTAGTCAGCGGCTTCGCACCCGCCGCTACTTCTGCAGGAGCTGAACACTTCATCGCGTGATTGCCTTTCACGCCATTTTCATGTGGCTTCTGCTCCCTTCGCACCTCTTCTACACATTGCTGACGGGGGTATGGAATTCATATACCCTCGGCGCACAGTTCACATTCCAGCGGCCCCGGCCGCTCTTTCCATGGGATCCATTCAATGGCACTGAAACAACGCACGGTAGATCTCATCACCGCCCGTCAGGCGGAAATCCTCGACGCTTGGAAAGCCCAGCTGGCCCAGTCCGGCCACAGCACTTCCGGCGTCTCGCTGGAGGCCCAGGTCCGTGATTTCTGGACCCTGTTCCTTGGCGCCGTGGGCGCCACGGATGCCGCCCAGTTCGAAGGACGTGGCTGGGAAGAGATGCGCCGTTTCCTGGAAGACCTGTCGCGCGAGCGCGTACTCAAGGGCTTCAACTCGGCCGAGACCGCGATCTTCATCTTCTCGCTCAAGCGTCCGCTGTTCGACCTGGTCCAGCAGGGCTACAAGGACTCGCCGCAGGAACTGGCTTCCGAAACCTGGACCGTTTCCGAGCTTCTGGACATGCTGGGCCTGCATACGGTCAAGGCCTTCCAGAAGTCGCGCGAGGAAGTGATCGCGCGCCAGCAGGAGGAGATGCTCGAGCTCTCCACCCCGGTGGTGAAACTGTGGGACGGCGTGCTGGCGCTGCCGATGATCGGCACGCTGGATTCGCAGCGTACCCAGCTGGTGATGGAATCGCTGCTGCAGCGGATCGTCGAGACCGGCTCGGAAATCGCGATCATCGACATCACCGGCGTGCCGACCGTGGATACGCTGGTTGCCCAGCACCTGCTCAAGACCGTCACCGCGATCCGCCTGATGGGCGCCGATGCAATCATCAGCGGCGTGCGCCCGCAGATCGCGCAGACCATCGTCCACCTGGGCCTGGACCTGCAGGGCATCGTCACCAAGGCCAACCTGGCCGATGCACTGGCCCTGGCCCTCAAGCGCGTCGGCCTGACCGTCTCCAAGGCGGACTGACATGGAACGGATTCCGATCCTGCAGATGGGCGACATCCTCCTGGTCACGATCCAGGTGGACATGCATGACCAGCTTGCACTGACCGTGCAGGACGACCTCACCGAACGCATCCGTGCCACCTCGGCGCGGGGCGTGCTGATCGAGATCTCCGCGCTGGATATCGTCGACTCCTTCATCGGCCGCATGATCGCCACGATCTCCTCGCTGGCGGCGATCATGGATGCGCGCACGGTGGTGGTGGGCATGCAGCCGGCCGTGGCGATCACCCTGGTCGAGCTGGGCCTCAACCTGACCGGGGTAAGCACCGCGTTGAACGTGGAGCGCGGCATGAAACTGCTGCGCGAGATGGGCGACGACCGCCGATGAATCCTTCCGGCCAGTTGCCCATCCGTACCGAGCAGGACGTGGTCCTCGCACGCCAGGCCGCGCGTCAGGTAGCCGCCGCCTGCGGCCTGCGCCTTGTCGACCAGACCAAGCTGATCACCGCGGCCAGCGAGCTGGCCCGCAATACCGTCGTCTATGGCGGCGGCGGCCACATGCAGTGGGACGTGGTGATCGACGGCATCCGCAAGGGCGTGCGCCTGGATTTCGTGGACCAGGGGCCGGGCATTCCGGACATCGACCAGGCGCTCACCGATGGCTGGACCTCGGGCAAGGGCATGGGCCTGGGCCTGTCCGGCTCGCGGCGTCTGGTGGATGCATTCGAGCTCGATAGCGGGCCCGGACGCGGTACCCGGGTGACGATCACCAAATGGGCATGAGTTTTACAGGTCAGGTCACCCGCATCATCCCCGTAGAAGAGTCGTCTCAGGTTGGCCAGGTGCGCCGCGAGGCCACGCAGATCGCGGTACGGGCCGGGTTCGATGAGGTGGATGGGGGGCGCGTGGCGCTGGTGGCGACCGAGATCGCCACCAACGTGCTGCGCCATGGCCAGGGCGGGCGGGTGATGCTGTCGCTGGTGCATGGCCGCAGCAGCCAGGGCGTGGAGATCTGTGGCGTGGACCGCGGTCCTGGCTTCTCGCTGCCGCGCTGCCTTCCCGATGGCTTTTCCACGGCTGGCAGCCAGGGTCAGGGCCTCGGCGCGATCCAGCGCCAGAGCGCCGTGTTCGACGCCTGGTCCGACGCTTCCGGCGCCGTGGTGCTGTCCCGTATCTACCCCGACCACGCTGGCAGTGACGACCTGGCCTACGGCGGCCTGCGGGTGCCGATGCGCTATGAAAGCGCCTGCGGCGATGGTTGGCACCTGGACTGGCAGGATCGACGCCTGACAGTTACCCTGATCGATGGACTTGGCCATGGTCTGCTGGCCAGCGAGGCCGCCGACCTGGGCACGGCCGCGGCAGCCGAGGCTGGGCCGCTGCCACCCAATGAAATGATCGAGCGCATCCATGCGCGCATGTCGCGTACCCGCGGTGGTGCGGTGGCGGTGTTCTCGTGCGAGCTGGGCACCGGAGCGGCGCAGTTTGCCGGCATCGGCAACATTTCCGCCTCGGTGCATGGCCCGGGCGTGCCTTCCCGTGGCATGGTGTCGCATCCGGGGATCGTGGGCGGCCAGTACCGTCGCATGCAGCCGTTCCTGTCCCAGGTGATGCCGGGGATGCTGCTGGTGATGCACAGCGACGGCCTGCAGACCCGATGGAACCTGGAGCAGTACGACGGCCTGTTCTTCCGCCATCCGGCGGTGGTAGCGGCGGTGCTTCATCGAGATTTCGACAGGGGCAGGGATGATACCGGGGTCCTGGTGGTGCGACTGGGAGGATTGCAATGAGCGTGCTGGACGCGGACATGCAGCTGCAGCAGTTGCGCGAGGAAAACGAGGCGCTGCGCGCCGAGCTGGAGGAAACCAACCAGGGCGTGCTGGCGCTGTATGCCGAGCTTGACCAGCAGGCAGAGCAGCTCAAGGAAGTCTCCGAGCTCAAGAGCCGGTTCCTGTCCTACATGAGCCACGAGTTCCGTACGCCGCTGGGCTCGATCCTGAGCATGACCCGGCTGCTGGAAGAGGGCATGGACGGCCAGCTCAATGACGAACAGCTCAAGCAGGTGCGCTTCATCAGTACCGGCGCGATGGAGCTGCGCGACATGGTCGACGACCTGCTGGACCTGGCCAAGATCGAGGCCGGCCGCATCTCGATCTCGCCGGGGTGGTTCGACCTGATGGACCTGTTCTCGGCCCTGCGCGGCATGTTCCGGCCGCTGGTGGAGGGGGCCGGCAACGTGGACCTGATCTTCGAGGATCCGCCCCCGCTGCCGATGCTGTACACCGATGACAAGAAGCTGGCGCAGATCCTGCGCAACTTCATCTCCAACGCGCTCAAGTTCACCCCGCGCGGCCATGTGCGGGTGTCGGCGCGTCCGGAAGGCGATGGCCACGTGCGTTTCAGCGTGCGTGATACCGGCATCGGTATTCCCGAGCACATGCTGGGCGCGTTGTTCGAGGACTTCATCCAGGTTGATTCGCCCCTCCAGAAGCGCCTGCGCGGGACCGGACTGGGCCTGGCGCTGTGCCGGCGTTTTGCCCAGTTGCTGGGCGGGGAAGTAGGGGTGGAAAGTGTTGTCGGGGAAGGGTCGGAGTTCCACGTGACCCTGCCGATCAAGTTGCAGTCGGAGACGGAGCATGACCGAAGTTAGTCGCATCCTGGTGGTGGACGACAATGTCGCCACCCGCTACTCGGTGCGCCGCGTGCTGGAACACCATGGTTTCCAGGTAGACGAGGCCGGCACCGGCGGCGAGGGCCTGGAGCGCCTGTCCACCGAGGCCTACGACGCCCTTATCCTGGACGTCAACCTGCCGGACATGAGCGGCTTTGACCTGGTGCGCAAGCTGCGCGAGTCCCCGCGTACCAGCCTGCTGCCGGTGGTGCATGTTTCGGCCGCTTCCATTGCCACCGGTGACATGATCACCGGCCTCAATGCCGGCGCCGACGCCTACCTGATCCATCCGGTAGACCATGACGTGCTGCTGGCCACGCTGCGCACCCTGTTGCGCGTGCGCAAGGCTGAGGAAGCACTGCATACCCACGAAGCGCGCTTCCGCGAGATCTTCGAGAACATCAGCGCGCCAATCGCCGCGGTGTCCGAGAACCTGGAAGTGCGCGACGCCAACCCGGCGTTCCGCAAGCTGATGTCCGTCGCCGGCGTGACCACGCTGCGCGAGCTGTTCGGTCAGCAGTCCACCGTCGAGCTGCAGCAAGCGCTGCGCGAGGACCGGAGCTGGAACGGCATGTTCTCGTTGCAGACCACCAACGGCGAGCGCATCACCGAATGGCGCGTCACCCCGTACAAGGAGCGTGGCGTGGGCCTGCTCTACGTCGAGGACCAGACCGAACAGCACGCGCGCGAGCGCGAGCACAGGCAGCAGCTGGATTCGGCCACCTCCGAGCTGGCGGTACAGATCGCCGAGCGCGAGCGCACCGAGGCCGAGCTGCAGCAGGCGATGAAGATGGATGCGCTGGGCAAGCTCACCGGCGGCATCGCCCACGATTTCAACAACATGTTGACCGGCATCATCGGCGCGCTGGACATGATCAGCGTGGCGGTGAGCAGCGGCAACGTCGAGCGCGTCCCGCGCTATGCCGAGATGGCGGCCACCTCGGCCTACCGCGCCGCGGCGCTGACCCAGCGCATGCTCGCCTTCGCCCGCAAGCAGTCGCTGGATACCACTGCCTTTGACGTCGGTGCCCAGATCACCTCGCTCAGCGACCTGCTGGGCCGAACCATCGGCGAGAACATCGCGCTGGAGTTCGACATGCCGCGCGAGGGGCTGGTGGTGGTGGCCGATGCCAACCAGCTGGAAAACGTGGTGCTGAACCTCGTGCTCAATGCGCGCGACGCGATGAAGGGGGTCGGCCGCATTACCATTTCTGCGCGTCCGGCGACGGTGGGAGGCGGCAGTGACGTGGCCGCGGGCGATTACGTGCTGTTGTCGGTCAGCGACGATGGCCCGGGCATCCCGCCCGACATCGTCGACAAGGTCTTCGAGCCGTTCTTCACCACCAAGCCGATTGGCGAGGGTACCGGCCTGGGCCTGTCGATGACCTACGGCTTTGCCCGCCAGAGCGGTGGCGCCGCGCGCATCCGCAGTGCGGTCGGGGACGGCACCACGGTCGAGCTGCTGCTGCCGCGTGGCGAGGCCGTGCAAGCGGAGCCCGAGCCGGAAGAGGAAGTCGCCGAGGGCGGCGCCGAGAGCATCCTGCTGGTCGACGACAACGAGATGGTCCGCGCCATGGCCCAGGAAGTACTGGTCGAGGCCGGCTATGACGTGTTCACCTGTTCCGAGGGCACGGCCGCGCTGGATGCGGCCGGCGAACGTGATTTCGACCTGCTGCTCACCGACGTTGGCCTGCCCGGCATGAACGGCCGGCAACTGGCAGACAGCATCCGCGAGTGCCGTCCCGAGATGCCGGTGCTGTTCATAACCGGCTACGCCGAGAACGCGCAGAACCGTCAGGAGTTCCTCGCCGAAGGCATGGAAATGCTGCCCAAGCCGTTCAGCCTCAACGAACTGCTGCGCGCGGTACGCCAGAGCCTGGACCGGCGCCAGCCAGTACGCGCCGGCTAGGGCGGAGCGGCGGCAGCGTCGGGCGGGACTTGCTCGAACGGGTAGGGCAGCGGCGGCGTCCCGGCCAGGGTCGAGCGCCACCGCGCCAGCACCGGCAGGATGTCCTCACCGGCATGGATCTGCGGCTCTGAAGGCAGCTCGCCCTGTTCCTGCTCGCGGCGGGCGACCTCGCTGCGTGCCTGCTCGAAGGCGGCGACGAAATCCGCGGTCTGGTTGAGCGCCTCGACCAGGAACGCGCGACCGAACCAGGTCGCGCTGTCGGTATTGCCGCAACCAAACGATGGACGATCGTGGCGCGCGGCGGTGATCACCAACCGTTGCGGCGAGGCCAGCACCGGCACGAAGCCGCCCGAATAACAGGCCGAGACCACGATCACCGTGTTGCCGATGTCGGCTTCATCCAGCAGCTGTGCCAGGTCCTCCGGCGTGATCACGTCTTCCTGGCCGGGTGCGGTCTGCAGGTAGAAGCTGCTGTCCTCCAGCCCGTGGCTGGTCATGTACAGGAACAGCACGTCCTCGTCGGGGTCGAGCGTGCGGCCCAGTGCGTCCAGCGCCTCGCCCAGGCTTTCCCAGGTGGCGATGGCGGCCGTGCCCGTACGTTCGGGATGGTTGACCAGTGCGAGCGTGCGGCCACGGCTGCCCATGCGCTGGCCGAACAGGTCCTGCAGGTAGGCGACTTCGTTGCGGAACACGTCCTCGGCGGCGTCGCCGGCCACGCCCAGTACATACATGTCCGTCAGGCCGGGGCGTTGCGGCGCCAGCGCGGCAAGGCCGGCTTCCAGGCGTGCGCGTTCGCTGCGGTCCAGCGCCGGCGTGGTGGGCTTCCAGGCCGCGGGCTCACCATTGCCAGCCTGGATCGGCATCACCCCGCCAAGCAGTACGGCGGCCAGCGCGAGCGGGCGCAGCCGACGGATCAGCCCGGGCAGGAAAGTGGCGTGGTGCATGCGGCAAGAGTGCCCAAGCCGGTGGAAGGTGTACAGCCGCGCGGCTAGGTGTGATCTCTCAGTAGGTTGTTCATCCGGGGTGATCCCGGAAGACTGGAGGTGCGAATCAGCCACCCCTCCAGGAGCCCCGGATGAACCTGCATAAACATGCCCGTCTTACGCCTCGCGGTCGAGCCTTGCTTGTGGAGCGAGTGATCAACCATGGCCTGCGGGTCGAGGAGGCAGCGCATGCCGCGGGCGTGAGCGTCAGAACCGCTTACAAGTGGCTGCGCCGCTTTCGCGAGGAAGGCTGGGCAGGCCTGGATGACCGGTCATCGCGCCCGCACCGCTGTCCGCATGCCACCCCACCATCGGTGGCCGCCGAGGTGACCGCGCTGCGCCGTCAACGCGAGACCTACCGCCAGAGCGCATTGGCCCTGCCGGTCGGCCTGAGCACCATTGCCCGACTGATGCGCCGTGCCGGGCTGCACCGGTTGGCCGAGCTGGATCCTGCGCCCCCGGACAATCGCTACGAGTATCACCAGGCCGGGGACCTGCTGCATCTTGATATCAAGATGCTGGGTCGCTTCTGGCGCCCTGGCCATCGGGTCACGGGCGATCGCCAGGGCGCCTCCGATGGCGCAGGCTGGGAGTTCGTCCACCTCGCCATCGACGATCACTCACGAGTCGCCTTCGGCACCATCGAAGATGATGAGCGCGGATCCAGCGCCTGCCGCGCACTGCTTCAAGCCCTGCGCTACTACCGCGGCCTGGGCGTCACCTTCACCCGGGTGATGACCGACAACGGTGCCTGCTACAAGTCCCGGCGCTTCCGCCGGCTCCTGCGCCGCTTGGGCCTGCGCCATCTGCGCACGCGACCCTACACCCCGCGTACCAACGGCAAGGCCGAACGCCTGGTCCAGACCGCTTTGCGCGAATGGGCCTATGCCCGCTCCTACGACAGCTCGGAGCAGCGTCGGCACGCTCTTCCTCGCTGGCTGCACCAGTACAACTGGCACCGGCCGCACGCCAGCCTTGGCTACCAACCCCCGATCAGCCGCATCCAGCTTCCACTGAACAACGTCCTGGGTTTACACAGCTAGGCCTTCCAGCACATGGGTACGGGCGTGGCAGCGGTTAAAGTCGGGGGAAGTACTGCGCGGCCTGCCGCGTCCAACCACCAGGAGCATCCATGTTGAAGAAGACCCTGCTGACCTCGGCCACCGTACTGGCCCTTGGCCTGGCCGGCACCGCTGTTGCCCATCCGTCCCACGAGTGCCTGGACCAGGCGTGCGCAAGCCAGGTGCTGTTCGCCGACGAGGCCGGCTCCACCGGCGCCGGTGCCGCAGGCACCACGCAGCGCTACGGCAGCTGGGGCATCGATACCGCTGGCATGGACACCTCGGTCAAGCCGGGCGAGGACTTCTTCGGCTACGTCAACGGCAGCTGGGCGAGCAACACCGATATCCCGTCGGACAAGTCCAGCTTCGGCTCCTTCATGATGCTGCGCGACCTGTCCGAAGTGCGCGTCCACCAGCAGCTGGAAGGCTATGCGCTGGGCAACCCGGCCACCGATGGCGACGGCGCCAAGATCGCCGCGCTGTACCGTGGCTTCCTCGACGAGGCCGCCGTGGAGAAGGCCGGTATCGAGCCGCTCAAGCCGCTGCTGGTTACCATCCGGGCCGGCAAGGACAGGACCGCGATGGCGCGCCTGATGGGGGCCAACCACGGCAGCATGGGCGCCAGCCTGTTCGGCCTGTCGGTGTCCGACGACCAGCGCGATCCGGATCGCTACACGTTGTACATGGGCCAGTCCGGGCTGGGCCTGGGCGACCGCCAGATGTACCTGGACGAGAAGTTCGCGCCGCAGCGCGAGCGTTATGTCGCCTACATCGAGCAACTGCTGGGGATGGCCGGCTGGGACAAGCCGGCTGACGCCGCCGCCAAAGTGATGGCGTTAGAGACCGAAATCGCCAAGGCCCACTGGACCCGCGCCGAGAGCCGCAACCGCGACAAGACCTACAACCCGGTGACCCGTGCCGAACTGAAGGCGCAGGCGCCGCAGTTCCCGTGGGACGTGTTCTTCGATGCCGCCGGCGTCGGCCAGGCCGAGCGCGTGGTGCTGCGCCAGGCCAGCGCCATCCCGGCGATGGCCAAGGTGTTCGGCGCCACCGACGTCGCCACGCTGCAGGCGTGGCAGGCCTTCCACACCACCGATGAAGCCGCGCCGCTGCTGAGCAAGGCCTTCGTCGATACCAACTACGAGTTCCGTGCGAAGTTCATGTCCGGCCAGCCGGAGCCGCGCCCGCGCTGGAAGAACGCGGTGGCCTACGCCGAGCGCATCATGGGCGAGGCCATCGGCCGCGACTACGTCAAGACGTACTTCCCGGCCGACGCCAAGGCGAAGATGGATTCGCTGGTGACCAACGTGAAGGCCGCCATGGGCGCACGCCTGGATGCGCTGGAGTGGATGAGCCCGGCGACCAAGGCCGAGGCCCACGCCAAGCTCAAGGGCTTCGGCCTGAAGATCGGCCACCCGGAAAAGTGGCGTGACTACAGCGCGCTGGAGATCCGCAACGGCGACGTGTTCGGCAACGCCCTGCGTGCCGGCCGCTTCGAATGGGATTACCGCCGCGCCCGCCTCGGCAAGGAAGTGGACAAGGCCGAGTGGGGCATGACCCCGCAGACGGTCAATGCCTACTACAACTCGGTCAAGAACGAGATCGTGTTCCCGGCCGCGATCCTGCAGCCGCCGTTCTTCGATCCGGACGCCGATCCGGCGGTGAACTACGGTGGCATCGGTGGCGTGATCGGTCACGAGATCATCCACGGCTTCGACGACCAGGGCCGCAAGTCCGATGGCGCCGGCGTGCTGCGTGACTGGTGGACCGCAGATGACGCGGCCAAGTTCGAAGTGCAGGCGGCCAAGCTGGGCGCGCAGTACGAGGCCTACGAGTTCCCGCAGCTGCCGGGCATGCACATCAACGGCAAGGTCGCGATGGGCGAGAACATCGGCGACCTCGGCGGCCTGACCATCGCGCTGGAAGCCTACCGTCGCTCGCTGGGCGGCAAGCCGGCGCCGGTGATCGACGGCTTCACCGGCGAGCAGCGCCTGTTCATGGGCTGGGCGCAGGTATGGCGCACCCTGTGGCGTGATGACGCCCTGCGCCAGCAGCTGGTCAACGGCACCCACTCGCCGGGCCACATCCGTGCGTTCGCCCCGCTGCGCAACATCGACGCCTGGTACGAAGCGTTCAACGTGACCGCCAACGACCCGCTGTACGTCGCGCCGGAAGACCGCGTGCGTATCTGGTAACCGGCCAGCCGGTTGGCCACGGACGGAGGCTCTGCGGAGCCTCCGTTTTTTTTAAGGCCGCCTCCGGCTGCTGAAGGATTCATGGCTGCCGAACATGAGTGTGCGGTTTTCACCTGGCAGCGATGCATCTGGCACGGGTGGCTAACGGGGCGATGCGCAGAATGTCCCTCAACCGGCGGCATTCCGCTGCCGGATGGAGAAGCGAAGATGGGTAACCAGAATCAGCAGAACCAGAACAATCGTCAGGACCAGCAGGGGCAGCAGGACCAGCAGGGCCAGCGCCAGCACCAGCAGGACCAGAACCAGGGCCAGAACCAGCAGAACCGCCAGCAGAACCAGCAGGACCAGCAGAGCCAGCAGCAGAACCAGCGCGGTCAGGGCCAGCAGGGCGGCATGAACGACGAAGAGGAATAAGTTTCCTCTACTGCTCGCACGACAAGGGCAGGCCTCCGGGCCTGCCTTTTTTGTTGGCCCGCATTGGGCACGCGGAAAGTTCAGGGTTGCCGGGTCCGGAAGGGCGCACAATGCAGCCCTGTCTCCCCCGGATGTGTCATGGAAACCGAAGACCTCATCACCGCCGCGCTGCGCGAAGCCGGCTACAGCCAGGACGCGATCGGCTCCGCGCTGCCGCGCATCATGCGCATCCTCGAAGCGGAGGACGTGCGGATCGAGCTGGGCCGCAACCTTTCGCGCAAGGAACGCGAATACGTGCGCCTGCAGCTGGAGCTCGGGCTGTCGGTCCGCGAGATCGTCAGGGCCCTGCAGGCCTGATCCACCGGTGGGTTGCGCTGCAGCGGCGCTGCCCCCTTGCGTGATCCATGCCGTCCCGACCGGGAAGGCGTACGCTATCGGCGACCTCTTTGAACCCTGGGGAGCCGATGCGACACAGTGAAAGACACCGCACCCAGCGCACCGGCTGGCTGCGTGCCGCCGTGCTGGGCGCCAACGATGGCATCGTCTCCACCGCCAGCCTGGTGCTGGGCGTGGCGGCAGCCGGTACCGGAACCCGCGCGGTGATGCTGGCCGGCATCGCCGGCCTGGTGGCCGGTGCGATGTCGATGGCGGCCGGCGAATACGTGTCGGTCAGCTCGCAGGCCGACACCGAACGCTCTGACCTCGAGCGCGAACGCAGGGAACTGGCCGAGTTCCCGGAGCAGGAACACGAGGAGCTGGTCGGCATCTACATGCAGCGCGGACTGGACCGGCCACTGGCCGAGCAGGTCGCCACCCAGCTGATGGCCAGGGACGCACTGGCGGCGCATGGCCGTGATGAGCTGGGTATCTCCGAAGTGCTGGCTGCCAACCCGGTGCAGGCCGCGCTCGCCTCTGCCGCGGCGTTTTCGGCCGGCGCGATGCTGCCGCTGCTGGCGGTGCTGGTGCTGCCGGGCAGTGGCCTGATGTGGGGCGTGGGTGCCAGCTCGGTGCTGTTCCTCGCCGCTCTGGGCGCGGTGGCCGCGCGTACCGGGGGTGCGCCGGTAATGAGGTCCGTGCTGCGTGTCGCGTTCTGGGGTGCGCTGGCGATGGGCCTGACCACGGCCGTGGGTTCACTGTTCGGCGTGCAGGCCTGATCCACCCCGGTGCACGGATGGCTCAGGTGGCCATCCTGCGCAGTTGCGCCAGGTAATGGCGCGCCGGCCAGTGCCGCAGCCAATGCGGCATGGCCCAGTACACGCGTGGTGCCCAGCGCCGGAAACGCTGCCAGTTGCGCTCGTCACGGGTGCTCCAGGCCAGCCCGAACAGTTCGCGAAGGCGGGGCGTCATCAATCCCCGGGTGACGAATCGCTGCAGGGGCAGGGCGGGTTTGAGGTACCAGGGCGCCTGACCGCCGCGCAGCACTGCCTGGAAATAGGCACGTACCTCGTCGTCCACCGTCAGTCCGGCTTCCTGCGCCTGCCACCAGCGGTCAAACCCCACGCTGTCGGCCGGCCATTGCGCGTCGCGTACCTGCAGGTTGCGGCCGAATGCCCAGCCTTCCCGGTACAGCCCCTCGCGAGCGTGCGCCGGGACCGGGTCCACGAAGAGCTCGTACACATCCACTGCGCCGCGATACAGGGTCGCGGCGACCCACAGTTGCAGGTCCTGGTCGAACGCGTTGTACCCCGGACCCGACACCGGACGGTGGGCGTGGTTGACGTGACGTGCAATGGTGGCGCGATCCACGTCGGTACCCAGCGTCACCGCGTACACGTATGACATGGTGGCGCGCAGGCGTTGCAGCGGATGGTCCAGCGTGCGGCTGTGGCGCGCCACGCCGCGGCCGACGCCGGGATTGGCCAGTTGCCAGGCCACGGTGACGCCGGCGCCAAAATAGATGTAGGCCTCGCGGTTGATGGTGGCCAGGGTGGGTGGGGAAGCGGGGCGTGGCATCACGCGATTCTGGGTGGTCGCGCGTGAGTGGCCTTTGAACCCACCGAGGCCGCTGCGGCACTCGGGTTCTGCGTATGAGCACAAAAAACGCCGGCTACCTCGCGGTGACCGGCGTTTCTGTCAGTCGGGCAGGGAAGACATCTCCCGGCCGTAATGCAGGCTCAGAACTCCTGCCAGTCGCCCTCGTCAGCCGAGGCAATGGCTTCGACCTTCGCCCGAGCCTTCGGGACCGGGGCAGGTTGCGCCGGCGCAGCGGCAACGCTGCGGGCAGCCGGTCGCGCCGCCGGGCGCGGGGCGGCGAAGGCGGACGTCGCGTCCGACGCCAGGCGGAACACCGCGACGGCCTCGACCAGCTGGTTGGCCTGCTCTTCCATCGAGCGGGCGGCGGCGGAGGCCTCTTCCACCAGCGCGGCGTTCTGCTGGGTGGTCTCGTTCCATCTGCACCACGGTCTGGCTGACCTGCTCGATGCCGGCAGTCTGCTCCTGCGAGGCCGCGGAGATCTCGGCCATGATGCTGGTCACGCGCTGCACGCTGCTGACGATCTCGGCCATGGTCGAGCCGGCCTTCTGCACCAGCGCCGAACCATCGGCCACCTTGTCCACCGAATCATCGATCAGCGACTTGATCTCCTTGGCGGCGCCGGCCGAACGCTGTGCCAGGGTGCGCACTTCCGAGGCAACCACGGCAAAACCGCGGCCCTGCTCACCGGCACGGGCGGCTTCCACGGCAGCGTTGAGCGCCAGGATGTTGGTCTGGAACGCGATGCCGTCGATGACCGAGATGATGTCGGCGATCTTCTTCGAGGAGGCCTCGATCGCGGTCATGGTCTCCACGACCTGGCCGACCACGGCGCCACCGGTGGAGGCGACGTCGGCCGCACCGATCGCCAGCTGGTTGGCCTGGCGTGCGTGTTCGGCGTTCTGGCGCACGGTGGAGGTCAGTTCCTCCATCGAGGCGGCCGTTTCCTCGAGGTTGGCGGCCTGCTGCTCGGTACGGCGCGACAGGTCGGCATTGCCCTCGGCGATTTCCGAAGCCGAGTTGTTGATGCTGGCCGAAGCTTCCTGGATGCGGCCGATGATCGCCGTCAGGTTGCGCACGGTAGCGTTGGCATCATCGCGCATGTCGGCGAACACGCCGTCGTAGTTGCCTTCCATGCGGGTGGTCAGGTCGCCGCTGGCGATGGCCTTGAGCAGGTGCGACAGCGACTGCAGGCTGCCGTCGGCGGTGGCCATCAGCTGGTTGAGGTTGACCACCATGTCGCGGAAGCCGTACTCGAAGCGCGACTCGTCGCCGCGCAGGCTGAAATCACCATGGACCGCGGCCTGACTGATCGTGCCGATTTCCTGGCTCAGTGCCAGCAGGTTGGCCTTGACGCTGTCCAGCGCGTTCATGACCACAGCCTTTTCGCCCGGCACGCGCGGGAAGTCCTCGCGCAGGTCGCCGCGGGCATAGGCGGCCGCCAGGCGGCCGGCGGCCATGGCAGTGCCGATGTGTTCGCCCAGCTGGTTGTTGATGATCTCGCTCAGATTGCGGTACTCGCCCTGCAATCTGCTGGCATCCATGCGCACGGAAATATTGCCCCGGTCGTGCTCGCGACCCACTTCCTCCAAGCCCGTGATCAGGGTCTGCAGCGATTCGCGCGTGGCCTGCACGGCACGCAGCACTTCGCCCGCCTCGTCGGCGCCACCCACCAGGCGCTCGCCATCGAGCTTGCCAGCAGCCAGTTCACGCGCGGCGGCGGCGGCACGGCCCAGCGGGCCAGTCAGGCTGCGGGTGAAGGTGGCCCCCAGGAACACGCCGATGAGGATGGCCAGGCCCAGTACCACGAACAGGATCGTGCGGGCGCGCGAGGCGGCCTGCTGGGCCTCGTCGTAGGCGATCTGCATCTGCCTGGACTCGCGCTCCAGGTTGGCGGTGACGGCGTTACGCCAGGCCTGCAGGCCGGGGACGGCCTTCTGGTTGAGGTAGGCGACCGCCTCGTCACGCTGGCCGGCCATGGCGAGGTTGACGACCTCGTCGTTGAGCGGAGCGGCGGCCAGGCGTGCCTCCTGGATGGCGGCCACCAGCTTCTTGCCTTCCTCGCGCGCCGGCATGGCGGAGAGCTTGTCGTAGGAAGCGACGAACTTCGCGCGTGTCTGCTTGATGTGATCCTGCGCCGCCTGGCGCCCCGCCTCGTCCTCGCTCAGCAGGATGGCCTGCAGGCTGATGTACAGCTCGTTGGCATCGTCATACAGCTCGTTGGACAGCTTGGTCTTGGTGGTGCGTTCGACCGCGATGGTCTGCAGGTGCTCTTCCAGCGTGGACAACGAGAATGCAGCCGTTATGGCGATGGCGGCCATCAGCACCAGCAGGAAGCCGAAGCCGGCAAACATCCGCTTGCCGACAGTGAAGCGTTGGAGGAACTCGTTCATGACTGACCTGGGGGGTGGGGGCGAAACTGGCCGTCGGCCGCACTGCACTTCATGCGCAACTGTGGCCGTCGGGGGGAATGGATCCCCGGCCAGCATCCATCCACGGGAGAGCGCGCGGACGCCACTGTCGGGGGCAGTGGGGTATCGACACGCTCAATTGCTTATTTAGGTCCTGCCTACCAAAGTCGCATACGAAAAACCCGGTCCTGTGACCGGGTTGGGGGTTTGTCGAAGTGTCTGATTTGACTAGACAAATCAGCGTCGGCAGCGCAGCCAGAAATAAATGGGCAGGCCGGCAAGCACCAGCGCCGCACCCCACAGCAACGCTTCGGCACCAACGCCGATCACCGCATACAGGCTGTAGGCCAGCGCCCCGGCGGCCAGCACACGCGTGGTCAGGCCGGTGCCACGCCACACCCACGCGGCCGCGCCGGTGACGTAGGGCAACAGGGTGGCGGCGGTGGACAGCAGCACCGAGAAGGTGAACAGCTGCACCAGCGAGCGGTTGTAGTTGGCGATCACCAGCACGGTGGCCAGCACGCTGCTGGCCACCACGCCGAAGGCCGGGGTGCCACGGGGGTTGAGGCGGGCAAAGGCGGCCGGCAGCACGCCGTCACGTGCCGCGGCCATCGGCAGTTGCGCCGACAGCAGGATCCAGCCGTTGAGCGCGCCCAGGCAGGAGATCGCCATCACCACCGCCAGCAGCGTGCCCGAGGTCGGCCCCCACAGTGAGGCAGCAGCATCGGCCATCGGCGCGGAGGAATTCTCCAGCACGTCGGCCGGCAGCAGGCCGATCACCGTGGTGCAGGCCAGGATGGTGGCGATGCCGGCAATCGCGGTGCCGGCCACGGTGGCGCGGGACACGGTACGCGGCGCATCGTCGACGGCCTCGGCCGGCACGGTGGCCGCTTCCAGTCCGATCATCGCCCACAGGGTCAGGGCGACGGTGGCGCTGGCGACGGCGGGCAGGCTGTCGCTGCTGCGGTTGAACGGCACGTAGTGGCTGGTGTCGACAAACCACAGCGCCACACCGCCGAACAGCAGCAACGGCACCACCTTCAGCACCGTGGTCAGCAACTGCATGCGGCCGGCCTCGCGCACGCCCAGCAGGTTGACCCCGGCGCACAGCCACAGCGCCACCAGGGCGCAGCCGGCGGCGCGCACCGGCGTGGCGGTCAGGGCCGGAAAGATCGCGCCCACGCTGCCGGCAAAGGCCACTGCAATGGCGGCAATCGCGCACCAGATCGAGATCCAGTAGCTCCAGGCGATGACGAAGCCGGGCAGCTCGCCGAAGGCGTTGCGCGCGAAGACGTACGGGCCACCGGTCTGCGGCCAGCGCCGCGCCAGCTGGGCGAAGGTGATGGCCAGCAGCAGCGCGCCGCACAAGGTAATGCCCCAGCCCAGGATCGACGCCGCGCCGTACGGGGCCAGGGCGGCAGGCAGCAGGAAGGTGCCCGAGCCGATCATGCTGCCCACGACCAGGGCGGTGGCGGACCAGAAGCCCAGCGGGCGGCGTGATGTATTCATTCGGAAAGCAGGCATGGCAAGGGCCAGCCTGCGCAGGGCAGGTGGCCAGACAAGGGGGAACGCGGGCGGCCGGGAGCCGGCGCGGGCGCCAATTATGCGGCCTGCCGTGGCCACTGGGCAGGCGCAGGCACCGGGGGCAGTGCCATGTGACCTTTGGCCGTTGCCGCCGTACCGCGAGAAAGTGGACGCTGCGGCGATCATCCCGACGGTTGGACCTGACCCATGCGCATGCGCCCGATTGCCCTTGCTGTTTCGCTTTCATTGGCTGCGGCCCTGGTGGCCTGTTCGCCGTCCGCCCCGGAGGGCAGTGGTGCCACAACCGCCAGCAGCAAGCAGGCGGACAAGGCGGGCCAGCTGACCGCGCTCTATGCCGATTTCTGGGAAGAGACGCTCAAGCTCAACCCGATCCAGGCCACCTTCCAGGGCGACAACCGCTACAACGACCAGTTGCCGGATTTCGGCTCGGCCGAGTTCCGACAGCAGATGCATGACTTCAACCAGCGCTGGCTTGAGAAGGTCGAGGCGATCGGCGAGGACGGCCTGCAGGGCCAGGACCTGCTCAGCTACCGCATCTTCGTGCGCGAGCGGCGCAACGCGCTGGACGCGGAGAAATTCCCGGACTGGATGATGCCGGTCAACCAGATGGGCAGCCTGGTGAGCTACGCGGTGATGCTGGGCTCGGGCCAGGTGGCGCAGCCGTTCAAGACGGTCAAGGACTACGAGAACTGGCTGGCGCGTGCCGGGCGCATCCCGGTGCTGATCGACACCGACATCGCCAACATGCGCGAGGGCATCAAGGCCGGCGTGGTGCAGCCGAAGGTGGTGATGGAGAAGGTGCTGCCGCAGATGGACGCGATCCTCGCCGGCAAGGCCGAGGACAGCCAGTTCTGGGGGCCCATCAAGGCGATGCCGGCGGAGTTCTCCGCCGAGGACAGGCAGCGGCTCACCGAGGCCTATCGCGAGCTGATCGACGGCAGGCTGCTGCCGGCGATCCGCAAGCAGCGTGACTTCATCGCCAGCGAGTACCTGCCGGCCTGCCGCGACAGCGTCGGCCTGGACGCGCTGCCCGACGGCAAGGCGTGGTACGCATTCGCCGCGCGGCAGAGCACCACCACCGAGCAGACGCCCGAGCGGATCCACCAGATCGGCCTGGACGAGGTCGCCCGCATCCACGGTGAGATCCGCCAGGTGATGGAGCAGGTCGGCTTCAAGGGCTCGCTGCAGGACTTCTTCAAGTTCATGCAGACCGACAAGCAGTTCGAGTTCAAGGACGAGGACGCGCTGCTGGCGCACTACCGCGGGCTGGAAGCCAGGATCAACCAGCGCATCCCCGAACTGTTCTCGCTGACGCCGAAGTCGCCGTTCGAGATCCGCCCGATCGAGGCGTTCCGCGCGCAGTCGGCGGCCGGTGGCGAATACATGAGCCCCAGCGAGGACGGCAGCCGCCCGGGCATCTTCTACGTCAACACCTACGACCTGCCGACGCGCAAGACCTGGGATGCCGAGGATCTGTTCCTGCATGAAGCCATCCCGGGCCACCACTTCCAGCTGGCCCTGCAGCAGGAACTGGAAGGCGTGCCGGCGTTCCGCCGCTTCGGCGGCGAGACCGCGTTTGCCGAGGGCTGGGGCCTGTACGCCGAGAGCCTGGGCAAGGACCTGGGCGTGTACACCGATCCGTACAGCTACTTCGGCCGCCTGCAGGGCGAGCTGTGGCGCGCGGTGCGCCTGGTGGTCGACACCGGCCTGCACAGCAAGGGCTGGACCCGCCAGCAGGTGCTGGACTACATGTTCGCCAACTCCTCGGTGAGCGAGCCCGATGCCATCGCCGAGGCCGAGCGCTACATCGCGTGGCCGGGACAGGCGCTGGCGTACAAGACCGGCGAGCTGAAGATCAAGGAACTGCGTGGGCGTGCCGAGCAGCAGCTGGGCGAGCGCTTCGACATCCGCCAGTTCCATGCCGAGGTGCTCAAGGACGGCTCGGTGCCGCTGGATGTGCTGGAAGAAAAGATCGACGCCTGGATCGCCTCGCAGAAGGCCTGATCCACCTGCGCGGGGCACCGGCACGCGTGCCTGTGTCCCGTGAAGGCTTGTCCAGTCCCGCCGCACGTACTGTTCCACCCATGCCAGCCGGTGTCGCCGGCCGGCATGCGAAAGTGGCCGCCCCCGTCTGAACCTGTTCCGGCACGGCCGCCCATCCGTGGCCGCGCTTATCCCACATGTCGCTGATCGTTTCCCTCATCCTGCCGCTGATGGCCGTCTGGCTGTGGTGGCCCGTCAATCCGCTGTCCCGCCGCCAGCGTCGCTGGCATGTCGGACTCACCGCGTTGCTGGCGCTGTTGCCGCTGGCCTTCGCGGCGGTCTGGCGCATGGACGTGCTCGGCTATGCCGTGATCGCCCGGTTGCAACTGGCGTTCGGCTGGCTGCTGGTCGGCTTCGTGCTGCTGCTGGTGTTCCTGCTGCTGCGCGAGGCCGGCTGGCTGCTGTCGCGGTTGTGCGGGCGCCGCGACCTGGGCATCAGTCTGTGGCACGGGCTGCGCTTCAACCGCTGGGCAATCGCGGTGATCGTGGTCATTGCCACGCTGTCGATCTGGAACGGGATCAAGCCGCCGCGCGTGCACGAGCGCGAGCTGGTCGTCGCCAGCCTGCCGGCGGAACTGGACGGGCTGCGCGTGGCGGTGCTGGCGGACATCCACGCCAGCCCGGCCAAGGGCGCCTGGCGCACCGAGCGCATCGTCGCCGACGTGCTGGCCGCACGTCCGGACCTGATCGTGCTGCCCGGCGACATGGTCGATGGCGAGGTCGACGTCAGCGCGCCGCACGTGGCGGCCCTGGCGCGGCTGTCGGCGCCGCACGGCGTGTGGCTGGCCGCGGGCAACCACGAGTACTACCACGGCTACGTGCGCTGGATGCAGCACTTCCGCGAGCTGGGCCTGGGCGTGCTGGAAAACCAGAGCGTGCGGCTGCAGGTCAATGGGCGAACGCTGGCGGTGTCCGGCATCGGTGACCTTGCCGCGCTGAAGGGCGGACCCGGCGGTGCAAGGGGGGGACTGGCCCCGGACCTGGCGGCAGTCAACCACCAGGCGGCCGATGCCGACTTCCACCTGCTGCTCGCCCACCAGCCCAGGCAGGCGCGGGCCAGCGCGGCCAGCGGCTCGGTGGACCTGCAGCTTTCCGGCCACACCCATGGCGGCCACATCCTGGGCATGGACCGCTGGCTGGTGGCGCCGTTCAACGATGGCTACGTGCGCGGGCGCTACCAGGTCGAGGACATGGTGCTTTTCGTCAGTAGCGGGGCGGGGCAGTGGGACGGCTTCACCGCGCGGCTGGGCGTCCCGTCGAGCATCGACGTGCTGGTGCTGCGACGCGCAGGCGACGGGGACTGAGCTTCAGCGGTCGCTGGCCGCGTCGTCGCGCCTTTCGGGCATGACGTGCGGCAGTGCGCTGACCACCAGCAGGGCGGCGATGGTGGTCGCCAGCGCCAGCATCTCCATGCCCATGCCGGCGGCCATGCCGATGGCCGCGGTCAGCCAGATGCCCGCGGCGGTGGTCAGCCCCTGCACGCGCTCGGTCCGGTCCAGCTTGAGGATCGCGCCGGCGCCGAGGAAGCCGATGCCCGAGACGATGCCCTGCATGACGCGGGTGGCGTCGTTCATCGAGGCGCCCGCCATCAGCGGCGCCAGCACGAACAGTGCCGAACCGACCGACACCAGGATATGGGTGCGCAGGCCGGCCGCCCGGCCCTTGGCCTCGCGTTCCAGGCCCAGCGCGCCGCCCAGCACGAAGGCGGTCAGCAGGCGGCTGACGATGGTCACGACCGTTGACACTTCCGGCAGCGCGAACTCCGTGGCCAGTGCCTGGCTGATCTGCGCGCCCAGGCTCATTGCTGCACCCCGCGCGGCAGTACGGTGCCCGGATCTGGGACGACAGCAGCAATTGGATTCAGCGCGTGCATGGCAGCGACCGGTGGCGATGATGCCGGGAAGTCTGGTCCGCGCCGGGTGGGAACCAGGTGATGGCCTGCCCAACAAAAGACGGGCCCGCAGGCCCGTCGTGGTGTTGCTTTACAGGACGCGGCTCAGAGCGTGATCTGGCCGAAGTTCTCCGCCCGGGTGTGGCCATTGGCGGCCTCGCCGGTGCGCGGCATTGGGTAATCGTCCAAGCGGTCGAGCAGCACCGTCTGCAGGCCGGCCTCGCGGGCGGCATCCAGTTCCTCGACCACGTCGGACAGGAACAGGATCTGGTGCGGCGCGGTGCCGATGGCCTGGGCGATGCGCGCGTAACTGGCGGCCTCGCGCTTGCCGCCGATCTCGGTGTCGAAGTTGCCCGAGAACAGCGCGGTCAGGTCGCCGGCGTCACTGAAGCCGAAGAACAGCTTCTGCGCGGCCACCGAGCCGGACGAATACACGTACAGCGGGATGCCCGCGGCATGCCAGCCGCGCAGCGCGGCGGCCACTTCCGGGTACAGGTGCGCGGTGTAGTCGCCGTTGCGGTAGCCGGCGTCCCAGATCATGCCCTGCAGGGCCTTGAGCGCGGTGTGCTTGCGGTCCTGGTCGATCCAGCCCTGCAGCGTTTCCACGATCACCTCGTCCTGGCAGGCGCTGGCGGCGATCTCGGTGGCCACAGCGTCCAGCCACCGGCGCACCGCCGGCTGCTGGCCGTGCTCGCGCACGAAGCCGGGCAGGGCGGCGCGGGCGTACGGGAACAGCACGTTCTTGACGAAGGAGATGCTGCTGGTGGTGCCTTCGATGTCGGTCAGGATCGCGAGCGGTCGGGTCATGGATCAGCCTTCCCCGCCGCGGTGGGAGGGTTCGTAGCGGGGGAACTTCTGCGCGATGTCGGTGCCGGTGAAATGGCCGACCCAGCCATCGGGCTCGGTGAAGAAGCGGATCGCGGCGAAGCTCGGCTCCGGGCCCATGTCGAACCAGTGGGTGGTGCCGTCCGGGACCGCGATCAGGTCGTTCTTGACGCACTCCACCTCGTAGACCTTGTCGTCCACGTGCAGGGTGAACAGGCCCGAGCCGGCGACGAAGAAGCGCACCTCGTCTTCCTTGTGGAAGTGTTCGTCGAGGAACTTCTGGCGCATTGCCTCGCGGTTGGGGTTGTCCGGGCCGATCGAGGCCACGTCCACGCTCTTGAAGCCGTGCTGTGCGACCAGGCGGTCGATGTCCTCGCGGTAGGCGGCGAAGATCTCTTCCTGGCTGGCGCCCGGCGCGACCGGATGTTTGGCCTGCCAGCGCTCGAAGGTCACGCCGATCTTCTTCAGCTCGGCAGCGATGACGTCGCCGTCGCGGCTGTCCAGCAGCGGAGCGTCGGGGGCGGTGTCGTTGAAGATGCGCAGGCGGCTCATGGCAGGGGCCTCGACGGTGGGGGGAGGGAAAGGGTACAGCGCAGTTGCCACTGCAGGGGCAACGTACGGCAACGGGAGCACCTCGGGCCAGCGCGCCGGCGGGGGCGTGGTTTCAGCGCAGCTTGCGCAGTTCGAGTTCGCAGTGCAGCAGGAACTCGAACGCTTCCAGGTGGCGACGGGCTTCGGCCATGTCGCGGCCCCAGGCGTACAGACCGTGGCCGTCGATCAGGTAGCCCCACATCGACTGCTGGTCCAGCAGCGCATCCACCTGGTCGGACAGCACGTTCATGTCCTGGGTGTTGGCGAACACCGGCAGGTCGACGGCGGTTTCATGGGTGCTGTTGCCGTGCAGCGCCTTGAGCAGCTCGTAGCCTTCCAGGCGGATATGGCCCTGCGGCGCGTACAGGCGCGAAGCGATGGTCTGCACCGGCGAATGGGTATGCAGCACGCAGCCCACTTCCGGGAAGCGGCGGTACAGGCGGGTGTGCAGCAGGGTTTCGGCCGATGGGCGCAGCGGACGACCGACGGCCTGGCCGTCCATGTCCACCACCATGATGTCGTCCTCCACCAGCCGGCCCTTGTCGCGGCCGGACACGGTGATCGCCGCGTGCCGGTCATCGAGCCGGTGCGAGAAATTGCTGCTGGTGGCTGGCGTCCAGCCGGCCTGGGCCAGCTCGCGGATGTTGTCGATCAGCAGTTGCGCCAGCACCTGCAGGCGCTGTTCGTCGTAGGGAAGGATGGCGGGTGCATTCATGCCCGCCATTCTACTGGTCAGCCGGCGTCGTTGCCGACGCCCGCACGCAGGCGCGAGTTGCGGAAGCCGTACAGGAAATAGATGGCAAAGCCGGCCACCGTCCACACGCCCATCAGCATCCAGTTGTGCAGGGTCATTGCGCTGAGCAGGGCCAGGCAGCTGAGCACGCCCAGGCTGCACACCAGCCACGCGGCGGGGATCCGGAACGGACGCGGCAGCTCCGGGCGGGTGCAGCGCAGCACCAGCACGCCGGCGCAGACCGCGGCGAAAGCGATCAGCGTGCCCATCGAGGTCAGCTCGCCCAGCACGTCCAGCGGGAACAGCGCAGCCAGCAGCGCGATGCCGATGCCGGTGATCACCGTATTGATGTGCGGGGTGCGGTATTTGGGATGGATGCGGGTGAACACCGGCGGCAGCAGGCCGTCGCGGCCCATGATCATGAAGATGCGCGGCTGGCCGATGACCATCACCAGCACCACCGAGGACAGGCCGATCAGCGCGCCGATCTCGACGATGATGCGCAGCCAGCCCAGCTGCGGATGCGCCGCCACCGCGGTCACCACCGGCTCATCGGTGCCCAGCAGGGTGTAAGGCACCAGGCCGGTCATCACCGCGGCCATGGCGATGTAGAGGATGGTGCAGATCACCAGCGACAGCAGCATGCCGATGGGCATGTCGCGCTGCGGGCGGTGCGATTCCTGCGCCGCCACCGACACCGCCTCGAAGCCGATGTAGGCGAAGAACACCATCGCCGCGCCCCGCAGCACGCCGTCGAAACCGTACTTGCCCGGGCCTTCGTTCTCCGGGATGAACGGGGTCCAGTTGCCCGGATCGATGTACTTCCAGCCGGCGAAGATCACCAGGATGATCAAGCCGGTCTTGAGCACCACCATCGCCATGTTGATCGCGGTGGACTTGCGGATGCCGACGTAGCACAGCCAGGTAAGCAGCAGCACCAGCGCGGCGGCCGGCAGGTTGGCGATCGAGCCGGTGGGACGCAGCTGTGCGTCCAGCGGTGCGCTGACCAGGGCGGCGGGCAGGTGGATGTCGAACTGGTCGAGCAGGCTGAGGAAGTAGCCGGTCCAGCTCACCGCCACCGCCGACGCCGAAACCCCGTACTCGAGCACCAGCATCCAGCCGATGAACCAGGCCGACAGCTCGCCGAAGGTGGCGTAGGTGTAGGTGTAGGCGCTGCCGGAGACCGGCACCATTGAGGCGAACTCGGCGTAGGCCAGCGCGCAGAACGCGCAGCAGATGGCCGCCAGCACGAAGGACAGCATGATCGCCGGGCCGGCATGGTTGGCCGCGGCCTGGCCGGTGATCACGAAGATGCCGCCGCCGATCACCGCGCCGATGCCCAGCGCGGTCAGCCCCCACGGGCCCAGGGTGCGGCGCAGGCTGAGGCCGTTGGCCTCCTCGTGCGCGGCGTGTGGATGCTTGGTGGCCCACAGTTGCTTGAGCATGCAGTCGATTCCGGAAGATGGGACGGAACGGGCCGCATGCGCGGCCCGCCCAGGCTCAGGCGCCGCGCGCCAGGCGGCTGTGGCGGATGCCGTAGCCGAAGTAGATCACCAGGCCCAGCAGGGTCCACAGCACGAACACCTGCCAGTGGTCGGCAAAGGCCATCGCGAACAGGCCCAGGCAGATCAGCGCGCCGGCCGGTGCGACGAACCACACTGCAGGCACGCGGAAGGCGCGGTGCATGTCCGGGCGGGTGCGGCGCAGCACCAGCACGCCGATGCACACCGCGGCAAAGGCCAGCAGGGTGCCCATGGCAACCAGCTCACCCAGCACGCTCAACGGCACCAGGCCGGCCAGCGTGGCGGCAATCAGCCCGACCACGATCGTGCTCAGGTGCGGGGTACGGAACTTGGGATGCACGCGGCCGAACACCGGCGGCAGCAGGCCGTCGCGGGAGATGGTGTAGGCCACGCGGGTCTGGCCCATCATCATCACCAGGATCACCGAGGACAGCCCGGCGATCGCGCCGATCTCCACCCAGGTCTTGAGCCAGCCCAGCTGCGCGTAGGCCTGCAGCGCGGTGGCCACCGGCTTGTCGGTGCCCAGCGAGGTGTAGGACATCAGGCCGGTCATCACCGCGCAGACCACGATGTAGATCAGCGTGCACACCGCCAGCGAGCCAAGCAGGCCGATCGGCATGTTGCGCTGCGGGTCCTTGGTCTCGCCGGCGGCGGTGGAGACCGCGTCAAAGCCGATGTAGGCAAAGAACACGATCGAGGCCGCGCGCAGCACGCCGCTCCAGCCGAACTCGCCGAAGGTGCCGGTGTTCTCCGGGATGAACGGGGTCCAGTTGGCCGGGTCCACGTACATCGCGCCGAAGCCGACGAACAGGCAGATCACCGTGACCTTGATCGCCACGATGATCGCGTTGACGAAGCTGGACTGGGTCACGCCGACGTACAGCAGGCCGGCGATGGCCAGCACGATCAGTACCGCCGGCAGGTTGAACAGCTTGCCGGAGCTGATGAACTCGCCGTCCTGCCAGAGGATCGGCGCGGCGGTCAGCGCGTCGGGGAAGGGCAGGTGCAGCGTCGTTGTGAGGAAGCTGATCATGTACGCCGACCAGCCCACCGCCACGCTGGACGAGGCGAACAGGTATTCCAGTACCAGGCACCAGCCGATGAACCAGGCCATGCCCTCGCCGAGGGTGGCGTAGGCATACGAGTAAGCGCTGCCGGAGACCGGCAGCATCGCCGCGAACTCGGCGTAGCACAGGCCGGCGAAGGCACAGGCCAGGCCGGCCAGCACGAAGGACAGCATGATCGCCGGGCCGGCGTGGTTGGCCGCGGCCTGGCCGGTGACCACGAAGATGCCGGCGCCAATCACCGCGCCCATGCCCAGCAGGACCAGGTGGCGTGCGGTGAGAGTCCTCTTGAGTGTCGCTTCGCCGTCCAGGCTGCCTTCTATCGGTTCACCCGCATCGACGTGACCGGCAGGCTCCACCGGCTTGACCCTCAACAAAGACTTCAGCATTCGCAAGCTTCCCCAGGTTCTAGGTAACGCCGAACGGCATACGAACGGCGGATGGACGTGCGCATTCAGCGCGGGTTATGCAATCGCCCTACCTTGCCAAAGCCCGACGGCCTCCACAAGCGCGGATGCAACATCGCCGCGATAATCGTCGGCCGCTTTCCCTGGCATTGTCCGATGGCCGTCCTTCGTTTTGCGCTACAGCAGCAACTGCATGACTACCGCCGGCGCTCGCCGCACGAAGCCGGTGTCGTGGAGGAATTCCTTGCGCTGCTCGACGACGGCGCCGATCCGTTCGTGCGCGAGCGCATGGCCGGCCATTTCACCGGCAGCGCCTGGCTGGTCAGCGGCGACGGACAGCGCGTGCTGTTGACCCATCACCGCAAGCTTGACCGGTGGCTGCAGCTGGGCGGACATGCCGATGGCGATGCCGACCTGGCCGCGGTGGCGTTGCGCGAAGCAGAAGAAGAATCGGGACTGCCGGGCCTGTCGCTGGGATCAGCGGCGATCTTCGACCTGGACCGGCACTGGATCCCCGCACGGGGCGAAGTGGCCGGGCACTGGCATTACGACGTCCGCTACGTGGTGCGGGCCGGTGCCGATGAACGATTCAAGGTCAGCGCCGAGTCGCTGGCTCTGGCGTGGCGGCCGGTTGCCGGGATCCACGCCGACCCTGCGGCTGACGGGTCGCTGCGGCGCATGGCCGGCAAGTGGCTCGCCGGCCGCGCCTGATCCGCCCCGCGGAGAGGGTCAGTAGAGGATGCGGGTACGCAGCGTGCCCGGGATTGCCGCCAGTTCTTCCTTGACCAGGGCTGCCTGCTGCTCGGTGGCAGTGATGTCGATCACCACGTAGCCGACCTTCGGGTCGGTGCGCAGGAACTGGCCGTCGATGTTGACGTGGTGGCGGGAGAAGATCTCGTTGACCCTGGACAGCACGCCCGGCACGTTGCGGTGGATGTGCAGCAGGCGCAGGCTGTTGGCGTGCTCGGGCAGGGTGACCTCGGGGAAGTTCACCGCCGACAGGGTGCTGCCGTTGTCGCTGTAGCGCACCAGCTTGGCCGCCACTTCCACGCCGATGTTGTCCTGCGCTTCCAGCGTGGAACCGCCGACATGCGGGGTCAGGATCACGTTGTCGTGCGCGGTCAGGGGGCTTTCGAACAGGTCGTCGTTGCCCTTGGGCTCGACCGGGAACACGTCCACCGCCGCGCCGCCGAGGTGGCCCGAGCGCAGCGCCGCGTCCAGCGCATCGATGTCGACCACGGTGCCGCGCGCGGCATTGATCAGGTGCGCGCCCTTCTTCATCCTCGCCAGCTGGTCGGCGCCGATCATCCACTGCGTGGCCGGGGTTTCCGGCACGTGCAGGGTCACGACGTCCGAGCGCGCCAGCAGGTCATCCAGGCTCGCCGCCGGATGGGCGTTGCCCAGCGACAGCTTGGTCTCGATGTCGTGGAAGATCACATGCATGCCCAGCGCCTCGGCCATCACGCCGACCTGGGTGCCGATGTGGCCGTAGCCGATGATGCCCAGCGTCTTGCCGCGCACCTCGTGGCTGCCGGCGGCCGACTTGGACCAGCCGCCGCGGTGGCACTGCGCGTTCTTCTGCGGGATGCCGCGGGTCAGCATGATGGTCTCGGCGATCACCAGTTCGGCCACCGAGCGGGTGTTGGAGTAGGGCGCGTTGAATACCGGGATGCCGGCCAGCTCGGCTGCTTCCAGGTCCACCTGGTTGGTGCCGATGCAGAAGCAGCCCACCGCGATCAGGCGCTTGGCGTGCGACAGCACCTCGGCGCTGAGCTGGGTGCGCGAGCGGATGCCGATGATGTGGGCCTCGGCGATGCGCGCGATGAGCTCGTCTTCCGGCAGCGACTTGGCGTGCAGCTCGATCTGCGAGTAGCCGGCCGCCTTGAAGGTCTCCACCGCCGTCGGGCTGACCCCCTCGACCAACAAAACGCGGATGTCCTGTTTCGGGAACGAGGTCTTCTTCGGCGACATGGCGGTACGCAAAACGACAGGAGGAAGCACCGCACTATGCCAGAAGCGCCGGCCCTTTTGTGCGCTGCGCAACCCTGCAACGCCTTGATGGCAAAAGGTTTCATCTGCAGCGATCGGGGATGCCTGCGTACCGGCCACGCAGGCTGGACGCGCCGCGGCGCGGCTGGCACGCTTGCTGGCTTTCACGCTGCCAGCGAACGCTCCCATGAACGACCCGCGCCTGGAGTCCCTGCTGCAAGCCTGCCCCGGCCTGCGCCTGAAGACCGATCCCGCCGACCTGGAGCATTACGGTCGCGACTGGACCCGGCGCTGGACCCCGGCGCCGCTGGGAATCGCCCTGCCGGCGACGGTGGAGGAAGTGCAGGCGGTGCTGCGCTGGGCCAGCGCACAGAAGGTGGCGGTGGTGCCCTCCGGCGGCCGCACCGGCCTGTCCGGTGGCGCGGTAGCAGCCAATGGCGAGCTGGTGCTGAGCCTGGAGCGGATGAACAAGGCCCTGGACTTCAATGCCGTGGACCGCACCCTGACCGTGCAGGCCGGCATGCCGCTGGAGGCCCTGCACAACGCCGCGCTTGAGCACGGCCTGATCTACCCGGTGGACTTCGCCGCGCGCGGTTCGTGCACGATCGGCGGCAACATCGCCACCAACGCCGGCGGCATCCGCGTGATCCGCTACGGCAACACCCGCGAGTGGGTGGCCGGGCTGAAGGTGGTGACCGTCGATGGCGAAGTGCTGGAGCTCAACAAGGGGCTGATCAAGAATTCCAGCGGATATGACTTCCGCCAGCTGATTGTTGGCTCGGAAGGCACGCTGGGCGTGATCGTCGAGGCGACCGTGCGGCTGACGGACCCGCCGCCGGCCAGCAACGTGATGCTGCTGGCGCTGCCCTCGTTCGAGGTGCTGATGCAGGTGTTCTCCGCGTTCCGCGAGCGGCTGCAGCTGGAAGCCTTCGAGTTCTTCACCGACCTTGCGGTCAGGCACACCACATCCCACGGCGCCCACTATCCGTTCGAGCAGACGTATCCGTACTACGTGGTCACCGAGTACGCCAGCGGCGATGAGGCCGGCGAGGCCGCGGCGATGGCCGCGTTCGAGCACTGCGCCGAACAGGGCTGGGTGCTGGACGGGGTGATCAGTGCCTCGGTCGAGCAGGCGAAGCAGATCTGGCGGCTGCGCGAGGGCATCACCGAGGCCGTGGCCCGCCACAAGCCTTACAAGAACGACGTGTCGGTGCGGATCTCGGCAATGCCGGCATTCTTGGCCCAGACCCAGTCGCTGATCGGCGACGCCTACCCACATTTCGAGGTGGTGTGGTTCGGACACATCGGCGACGGCAACCTGCACATCAACGTGCTCAAGCCCGACGACACTTCTGACGCCGATTTCGTCGGCCAGTGCGAGCACGTCACCAAGCTGCTGGCCCAGGTGCTGGCACGTTATGACGGCAGCATCTCGGCCGAACACGGCATCGGCCTGGTCAAGAAGCCATACCTGTCGAGCACCCGCAGCCGGGCCGAGATCGCCCTGATGCAGGGGGTAAAACGTGCGTTCGATCCCAGTGGCTTGCTGAATCCGGGCAAGGTGTTCGACGCCTGAGGCGCGGGACGCTAACCTTCACGATTTCCTCACGTCGTCTGGCTTCCGCAATGACCCGTTCGATCCTGCTGTGCGCCCTCCTGGCCCTGCCGCTGTCCGCGCTGGCCTCCAGCTTTGCCGGCACAACCGCCGGTTCGTCGGCCAACTCCGCCTCCGATGGCAGCTCCGCCTCCAGCGGCAGCAGCTCCGGTGACGACAAGATCGTCCGCGCCGCCCGCGAGGAGGCCGCCGGCTTCGTCGCAACCAATGGCGCCGTGCGTGGCGTGCGCCTGCAGGCCGCGCTGCTGCACCTGCGCGAGCAGGGCAACGTTGCCACCGACGCCAGCGACCTGGAGCTGGCCCGCGCCATCCTGGCACGCTGATGCCTGCCGGCGCCCGCCGCGCCGCTGCGTGGGGCGGGCTGCTGCTGGCTTGCCTGCTGGCGGCCCGGCCCGCCATCGCGGTTGAACTGGACCTTCAGCTGGCCGATCTGCCGGCGGCTGCACGGTCGCGTGCCGAAGCAGTGGCCAGCCAGGCGGTGTCGGCCCTGCCAGCGGACTGGCAGGCCGACCCGCGCACGCTGCGCGTGGTCTTCGACGAACAGCTTCCCAGACATGTCGCCGGTCGCCATTGGCGCGGCGAACTCCGCCTGTCCACGCGGTTGCTGGATGCCCCGGCACCGGATGCGCCGCACGACCCGGCACTGGCGGCGCTGCTGCACGAGATCGCCCATGCCTTCGACCGCGGTCAGGGTGGTGGCTGGTCCGCGCAGCAGGGTTTTCGCCGGCTCGCCGGCTGGGACCGCATCGGCGGCGTCAATCGCTACCGCCTGCGCAGTCCCGATGACTACGAACGCCACAGCCCGGCCGAAGCGTTCGCGGTGAACCTCGAGTGGTACCTGCTCGATCCGACTTATGCCTGCCGCCGCCCGGCGCTGGCGCGCTGGTTCGAGTCCACCCTGGGCCAGGCACCGCTGGAGCGATCTCCCTGCGACAGTGGACTGCCGCTGCTTGGCACCGGTAGCGTGGCCGGCACGCTGGCACTGGAAGACCTCGATCCGGCCCGGGTCTACGCCGTGGACTACCTGCTGGCCGACAGCGGCGGCCCACCGATGAGCCGTTTCGGCCACAGCATGCTGCGCCTGGTCGTCTGCGCGCCCGGACGCGAACCCGGTCCGCGCTGCCGCATGGACCTGGCCCACCACCGGGTGCTGTCCTTCCGCGCCTTCGTCGACGACGTGCAGATTTCCAGCTGGCGCGGACTGACCGGCGGCTATCCCTCGCGGCTGTTCATGCTGCCGCTGGACCAGGTCATCGACGAATACAACCGCATCGAGCTGCGCGACCTGCGCGCGTGGCCACTGGCGCTGGACCGAAAACAGATCGGCGGCCTGCTGGAGGCAGCGGCGCGCACGCACTGGAGCTACGACGGCGACTACACCTTCGTCGGCAACAACTGCGCGGTCGAGACCGGTCGCCTGCTCGACCTCGCCCTGGATCCGCAGCGCGGCCGCCACTACCGCCGGACCACCCCGCGCGGCGTGCTGCGCGTGCTGGCCAGGGATGGGCTGGTCGACCCGGCGGCGCATGACGATGCGCATGCCGCGCAGCGCGAGGGCAGTTATTTCCCATCGGCGCGTGCCGAATACCAGCAGCTGCATGCGATGCTGCGCGGGGCCGGGCAGTTGCCGGCGCTGCCGCTGGAGCGCTGGCTGGACAGCGACGCCGCCACCCGCGGGGAGGTTCCGGCGGACGTCACGCTCGAACATGCTGCCGCGTGGCTGGTGCTGGAGACCGCCGCGCTCAGGCGCGCCGAGCTGCGCGCGGCGGACGTGCTGAAGCGGCAATGGACACGCCGCGACCCGGCGATGGCGCAGGTGCGCGAGGACGCACGCGACTGGAGTGGTCACCTCGGCGCATTGTCCGCACCGGGCAACGTCATCCGGGGGGATGGCTACGGCATACCGCAGCCCGCCGAACTGGAGACGGTGCCGGCCACCCTGGCGGGGTGGAACCAGTCGGCCAGCGCGCACTGGCGGCAGCTGCAGCAGGCCGGCGAGGACGCGCTGCCGGCGCGCGACCGGTTGCAGGTCGCGCAGGCCCGCGAGCGCGTGGCCTGGCTGGGCGCGCGGGTGCGCGAGCTGGCTGCCGGGCAGGATTGAGCGGTTTATCTTGAAACGACAACGGCCCCCACAGGCGCCGTTGTCGATAATAGCGATTGCCGCCGGATCAGTCGGCGCGGCCGCCGAACTCGCCGGTGGTGGTGTTGACCAGGATCTTCTCGCCGTTGGCGATGTATTCCGGGACCATGATCTCGATGCCGGTGTTGAGCTTGGCCGGCTTCGGACGCTTGGTCGCGGTGCCGCCCTTCAGTTCCGGCGGGGTCTCGACCACTTCCAGGGTGACGTGCTGCGGCAGCTGGATGGCGACCGGCTGTTCGTCGATCACCTGCACGTAGATGCCGGCCAGGCCTTCGGTGATGTAGCCGGCGTCATCGCCGATCACGTCCGCATCCAGCGTGTACGGGGTGTAGTCCTCGTCGTCCATGAACACGAACGCGGTGCCGTCCATGTACGAGAAGGTGGACTGGCGGCGCAGCAGCTCGACTTCGGTCAGCTGGTCATCGGCATCGAAGCTGGCGTCGAGCTTGGTGCCACCGGGCACGCTGTACATGATGAAACGGAAGCGGACGTTGCCGCCGCGGCCCTGCGGGGAGGAGCGCTCGATGTCACGGATCTGGTAGACGCCGTTGTTGAACTCGACGACGTTGCCTTTCTTGATTTCGCTGGCTTTCATGCGATTGGGTCGCTGGTGGGTAAAGGGAGGAAGGGCGCCGCTGGCGCCCTGGAAGATTACTTCGGAGCCAGCCGGGTGGCGCCGTCCAGGCGGATGGTCTCGCCGTTGAGGTACGGGTTGCCGACGATGTGGCCGACCAGGGACGCGAAGTCCTCCGGCTTGCCCAGGCGCGAGGGGAACGGGATCGAGGCGGCCAGCGACTGCTGCACCGACTCGGGCATGCCGTCGACCATCGGCGTCCAGAACACGCCCGGGGCGATGGTCATCACGCGGATGCCGAAACGGGCCAGTTCGCGCGCCATCGGCAGGGTCATGCCGACCACGCCGCCCTTGGAGGCGGAGTAGGCGGCCTGGCCGATCTGGCCTTCGTAGGCCGCGACGCTGGCGGTGTTGATGATCACGCCGCGCTCGCCATCCTGGCCCGGTTCGTTGTGCTGCATCAGGTTGGCCGCGGCCTTGGCCACGTTGAAGCTGCCGACCAGGTTCACCATCACCGTGGTCTGGAAGTTGGCCAGCGGCATCGGCGCTTCCTTGCCCAGCACGCGGCCGGCGCCGAGGATGCCGGCACAGTTCATGGCCACGTTCAGGCCGCCGAGGAACTCGCGGGCGGCGGCGAGGCTGGCGACCACGCCGGCCTCGTCGGTGACGTTGGTGTTGAAGTAGCGGGCATTGCCTTCGCCCAGCGCGGCCACCGCGGCGGCACCTTTATCGTCATTGAGGTCGAACAGGGCGACCTTGCCGCCATGGGCGACGATGTACTGGGCCACGGCCAGTCCAAGGCCGGAGACGCCGCCGGTGATCACGGCGCGGACGGTATCGAGCTGCATCAGGCAATCCTGCGGGATGAAGAACCGCCGATTCTAGCCGAAGCGGGCTTTCGCTCTGCGGCAGCGCGATCAGGCCAGCCGCCGCGCCAGTTCGTCGGCCGGCAGGCCAGGCGCGAACAGGAAGCCCTGGCCGACGGGCACGCCCAGTTCCAGCAGGAACTGCCGCTGCGCCTCGGATTCCACGCCCTCGGCCACCAGCGCCAGGCCCAGGCTGCGGGCAATGCCGCACACCGCCTCGCACACCGCCACGTCCGAGCGGTTGCCGGGCACGCCGGAGACGAACAGCTGGCTGAGCTTGAGTCCGTGGATCGGCAGCCGGCGCAGGTAGTTCAGTGCGCTGTAGCCCTCGCCGAAATCGTCGATGGTCAGCATCACGCCCATCGCGCGCAGGTCGGCGAAGGTCTGCAGCGTGGCCGGTGCATCCTCGATCAGCACCCGCTCGGTGAACTCCAGTTCCAGCGCGGTCCCCGGCAGGCCAAACTCGTCCAGCACCGCGCGCACCTTGCGCGCCAGGTCGTTGCCGGTGAACTGGCGGTAGGACACGTTGATCGCCACGCGCACCACGCCCAGCCCCTGGTCCAGCCACTGCCGCACCTGGCGGCAGGCCTCGCGCAGCACCCAGTCGCCGATGCGCACGATGTCGCCGGTGCTTTCGGCGTGGGAAATGAAAAGGTCCGGGCGCAGCTCGCCGAGCTCCTCGTTCTGCCAGCGGATCAGCGCCTCGGCAGCGACCACGCGGCCGTGGCGCAGGTCCACCTGCGGTTGGTAGACCAGCCGGAACTCGTTGGTGTCCAGCGCGCGGCGCAGCCGGCCCTCGATCTGCAGGCGGTCCTGCTGGCGCTGCGCCAGCTCCGGCGAGAACAACTGCCAGCCGTTGCGGGTGCGGCGCTTGCAGTCGTACATCGCCACGTCGCCGCTCTGGATCAGCTGCTGCGGCGTGGTGCCGTCCTGCGGGGCGCGGGCGATGCCGATGCTGGTGGTGACCGAGAACTCCTCCTTGCCGAAGCGGAACGGCGGGGCGAAGTTGCCATTGATCGCCTCGGCCAGCTGCTGCGGGCGCTGCGGGCGGTCGCGTGCATCGCACACGACGAGGAATTCGTCGCCGCCGAAACGGGCGATCAGGCCCTCGGTGCCGACCGCGGCGGCGATGCGGCGGGCAGCCTCGACCAGCAGTTCGTCGCCGGCGTTGTGGCCAAGCACGTCGTTGACGGTCTTGAAGCGGTCCAGGTCGATGTACAGCACCGCGACCTGGGCGTGGGTCGGGTTGGCCAGGCGCGTGGCCAGGTCGCCCAGTACCGCATCGCGGTTCATGATCCCGGTCAGGGGATCGGTACGCGCCTGGATGCGCAGGGTTTCCTCGGCCTGCTTGCGGTCGGTGATGTCCTGCAGGGTGCCGGCGATGCGCGTGGAGGCCAGGTCACCGGCTTCCACTTCGCCGATCATCCGCACCCAGAACGCATGCCCGTCGCTGCGGTGGCCCTGCATTTCCAGCTCGAAGCAGGCGCGATGCTCGATCGCTTCCTGCAGGGCCTGCTGCAGGCGCAGCTCGTCGTCGCGGCCCAGGCACTGCATCAGGTCTTCCATGCATTCCATGGGATGGTGCTGGCCCAGGATGCGGCGGGCCTCGCCGGTCAGGTACAGCCGCGACTGGCTGCGGTCCCATTCCCAGCCGCCGATATGCGCCAGCGACTGCGCGCGGTCGAACAGGGCGTTGTCGCGCTTGAGCTCGGTGATGTCACTGAACAGCCCGAACACGAAGTCCGGCGTGGACTGGCCGGGAGAGAACACCGGCACGTTGGTGGTCGAGATCCAGATCATCCGCCCACGCGGGCGGTGGTACATGCCGATGGTGGTACTGCGGATGATGCGGCCGGTCGCCAGGGCGAGGCTTGCCGGCAACTGCGCGACCGGCAGCGCGCGGCCGTGCTCGTCGACGATGGTCCATTCCTCCGGCGCACCAGTCAGACGCAGGGTCGCCTCGTCGCCGATGCCGAGGATGCGGTGCGCGGCCGGATTGGCCGAGACCACGTTCATGTCGCGGTCGAACAGCAGCACGCCCTTGTCGATGGACTCCATCAGCAGCCGGTGGCGCGACTCGGCCTGCCAGCGTGAGCTCAGGTCACGGGCAATCGCCACGATGCCGCGCTGGCCGTCCAGCTCGAGCGCGGCCGAGTGCACCTCCACCGGGAAGCGGCTGCCGTCGCCGCGCATGTTGGTGACCTCGATGACGTAGGTGTCACCGTGGCTGAGTTTTTCCCAGACCGGCTCGAGGTGGTTGCGGGGCAGGTCGGGATTGAGCAGCTCGATCGGCTGGCCGACGATCTCCTCGCGCGGGCGGCCATAGGCCCTGATGCCGGCCCGGTTGACCTCCAGGACGATGCCGGTCTCGCTGAGGATGCTGACCGGGTCGGGCAGGGCGTCGAACAGGGCGGCGTAGCGCGGCTGCGCCAAGCGGCGGTCGTCGATGGCCTGCTGCAGGGCATCGCGTGCGGCCTGCAGCAGCCGGTGCAGGTTGGCCGGGTGGGGATGTGAGAGGGCCTGGTCGAGCTCCGACAGCGCATCAAGCTAGGCAGTGACGTGGTCACCGGCATCCGTGTCGTTGCGCTGGTCGGCTGTGCTCATGTAGGCGCCAATGCCCTTCCTGTCCTGCTTCCCGTTTCCCGGCCGAGGCGGCCTGCCAGCCACCGGCCGGTTTCGGCCAGGGCCAGGAGGTCGACGCCAGTCTCAATCCCCATTCCGTGCAACATATACACCACATCTTCACTGGCGACATTGCCGCTTGCGCCACGGGCATAGGGACAGCCGCCGGCGCCGGACACCGCCGCGTCCACCACGCGCACCCCCTCTTCAAGACAAGACGCGATATTGGCCAGCGCCTGGCCATAGGTGTCGTGGAAATGGAGGGCCAGTGCGTCGACCGGGACCTCGGCGGCAACCGCCTTGAGCATGGTCCGGGCCTTGCGCGGGGTGCCCACGCCGATGGTGTCGCCCAGCGAGACCTCGTAGCAGCCCATGCGGTGCAGGGCCGCGGCCACCCGCACCACGTCGGCCAGCGGCACCTCGCCCTGGTAGGGGCAGCCGAGCACGGTGGAGACGTAGCCGCGCACCTTGACTCCGTCGGCCGCGGCGCGGGCCAGAATCGGCGCGAAGCGCTGCAGCGACTCGTCGATGCCGGCGTTGGTATTGGTGCGGTTGAACTGCTCGGAGGCCGCGGTGAACACGGCGACCTCGCGCACGCCCACGGCCAGGGCGCGCTCGTAACCCTGCTCGTTGGGCACCAGTACCGGATAGGCGACCCCCGGCCGGCGTTGGATGCCGGCATAGACCTCGGCGGCGTCGGCCAGCTGCGGCACCCACCTGGGGCTGACGAAGCTGGTGGCCTCGATGGTCTTCAGGCCGGTGGCCGAGAGCCGGCCGATCAGCTGGATCTTGTCGGCGGTGGCAACATGGGTCTTCTCGTTCTGCAGCCCGTCACGCGGGCCGACCTCGACGATACGGACGAAATCGTTCATGGCGATGTTTCCTGCGGGAGGCTCAGCCCCGGGTGGTCCAGGACGGCGCACGCTTCTCGAGGAAGGCGCCCAGGCCTTCCTGGCCTTCGGGCGAGACCCGCAGGCGGGCGATCAGTGCGGCGTTGTCGGCATCCAGCACGTCGCGGTCAGTGCCGGCGTGGACTCGGCGGACCAGTGACTTGGCCGAGGCCGCGGCAATCGGGCCAGCCTTGCCCAGCAGGTCGAGCTGGCGGGCGATGGCCGCATCCAGCGCGTCCGCCTCGACCACCTCGTGCACCAGGCCGATGGCCTGGGCGGTGGCGGCATCGAAATGTTCGCCGGTGGCGAACCAGCGCCGTGCCTGGCGCGGGCCGATCGCGTCGATCACGTAGGGCGAGATCACCGCCGGCAGCAGGCCAAGCCGGCTTTCGGTCAGCCCGAAGCGCGCCTGCGGGGTGGCGATGGCAATGTCGCAGCAGGCCACCAGGCCGACGCCGCCGCCGAAGGCCGGGCCGTGGACGCGGGCGAGGGTGGGCCGGGGCAGTTCGTCCAGCGTGCGCATCAGCCGGGCCAGCGCCAGCGAGTCCTGGCGGTTCTCCTCCTCGCTGGCCGCCGCCATGCCGCGCATCCACTGCAGGTCGGCGCCGGCCGAGAACGAGGCGCCGGAGCCACTGAGCAGAACCGCGCGCACGCGCTCGTCGTCGGCCGCGGCTTCCAGGGCGCGGGTCAGGATGGCGATCAATCCGGCATCGAAGGCGTTGTGCAGGTCGGGGCGGTTCAACCGCAGTTCCAGTACCGGGCCACGCAGCTCGACCAGCAGGGCGTCACTCATTCTTGTTTGATCCGGAATAAAGGCAGCCGTGGATCATAGCGGGCCACCGCGGCCCGGCCATGATGCGGCGCGGCGATGCTAGAATGAGAACGATTCCTGATTAATGTGAAGGCCTGAGCCCTGTGATGTTGTCAGACCTGCCGCTGTACGGCTCCGCGCTGGTGGAGTCGGTAAGCGAACTGCACGCCAACGATGCGATCGCCAGAAGGCTGAGGGAACTTGGCTTCGTCAACGGAGAGGAAGTGAAGGTCGTGGCCCGTGGTCCGGTAGGCGCCGAGCCACTGCTGGTGCAGGTCGGCTTCACCCGGTTCGCCCTGCGTCGCAGCGAGGCGGCGCGGGTCCAGGTCACGGTCCCGGGAGCGGCTGCATGAGCGCTGCCAGCGGCATGTTGCGCCTGGCCCTGGTTGGCAACCCGAACAGCGGCAAGACCGCGCTGTTCAACCAGCTCACCGGCAGCCGCCAGAAGGTGGCCAACTACACGGGGGTGACCGTGGAGCGCAAGGAAGGCCGCATGCGCGGGCCGTCCGGCCGCGAATACGCGGTGCTGGACCTGCCCGGCGCCTACAGCCTGCAACCGGCCAGTCTGGACGAGGCGATCACCCGCGACCTGTGCCGGGGTTTCTACCCGGGCGAGGACGCGCCGGACGCCCTGGTGTGCGTGATCGACGCCACCAACCTGCGCCTGCACCTGCGCTTTGCGCTGGAGCTGCGCGAGCTGGGCCGGCCGATGATCGTGGCCCTGAACATGGTCGACGCCGCGCAGCGCCGTGGCATCCATGTCGATGTGGCCGCGCTGGAGCAGGCGCTGGGCGTGCCGGTGGTGGAGACGGTGGCCGTGCGGCGCAATGGCGCCCGTGCCCTGGTCGAACGCATCGACGCGCTCGGCAGCGAACTGCCCGAGCCGGTGGCCGTGGCCGCCCAGGACGTGGACTACCACGCCCAGGTCCGCGACATCCTCGCCGCCGCGGTGACCATGCCGACGCGCACCTCGCGCGTGGACGACGCGCTGGACCGCTGGCTGCTGCATCCGGTTGCCGGCCTCGCCACGCTGGCGGTGGTGATGTTCCTGATCTTCCAGGCGGTCTATGCCTGGGCCACGCCACTGATGGACCTGATCGACGCCGGCACCGGCGCGCTGGGCGAGTGGGCCGCGGCAACCCTGCCCGAAGGCCCGCTGGCCAGCCTGATCAGCGACGGCATCATTGCCGGCCTGGGCGGGGTGATCATCTTCCTGCCGCAGATCCTGATCCTGTTCCTTTTCATCCTCGCGCTGGAGGAATCGGGTTACCTGCCGCGCGCAGCGTTCCTGCTGGACCGGATGATGGCCGCCGCCGGCCTGTCCGGGCGCTCGTTCATCCCGCTGCTGTCCAGCTTCGCCTGCGCGGTGCCGGGAATCATGTCCACCCGCTCGATCCAGGACCCGCGTGACCGCCTGGCCACCATCCTGGTGGCGCCGCTGATGACCTGTTCGGCGCGGCTGCCGGTCTACGCACTGCTGATCGGCGCCTTCATCCCGTCGCGCGAGGTCGGCTGGTTCAACCTGCAGGGCCTGGTGCTGTTCGGGCTGTACGTGGCCGGCATCCTCAGCGCGCTGGCCATGTCCTGGGTGATGAAGAAGTTCCGCCGCGACAAGGGCGAGCACCCGCTGCTGCTGGAACTGCCGTCCTACCGCATCCCGCATCCGCGCGACCTTGCCGTTGGCCTGTACGAGCGCGGCATGATCTTCCTCAAGCGCGTGGGCGGCATCATCCTGGCGCTGACCATCCTGCTGTGGTTCCTGCTCTCGTTCCCGGCCGCGCCGGCCGATGCGACGATGCCGGCCATCGACTACAGCTTCGCCGGCCGCATCGGCCACGCGATGGCGGTGTTCTTCGCGCCGCTGGGCTTCAACTGGCAGATCTGCATTGCGCTGATCCCGGGCATGGCGGCGCGCGAGGTGGCGGTGTCCTCGCTGGCCACGGTGTACGCGCTGTCGGCGGCCGATGACGATGCGGCGATCGAGGCGCTGTCGCCGGTGATCAGCGATGGCTGGTCGCTGGCCACCGGCCTGTCGCTGCTGGTTTGGTTCATCTACGCGCCGATGTGCATCTCCACCCTGGCCACCATCAAGCGCGAGACCAACAGCTGGAAGCAGACCGGCTTTGCCACCTTCTACCTGTTCGGCCTGGCCTGTCTGGCCGCGTTGGTGACCTACCAGGTGGCCGTGGCGCTGGGGGCCGGCTGAGCATGGACGCGGCGCTGTTCTGGCAGTACGTGGTGATCGCGATCGCGGTGCTGGTCAGCGCCGCGGTGGTGGTCCGTAAACGTGCGCCGGGACTGGAACGCTCGTTGCGCGGTGCGCTGGCGCTGTGGCTGGTACGCGACGGGCGCGCGGCGTGGCTGCGGCGGCTGGGCAGGAAGCTGGCACCGCCCGCCGTGGGGGGCGGCAGCGCCTGTGGTGGCTGCGACAGTTGCGGGCCGACCAAGCCGCGGCAACACTGAATGAAGGAAGCCGGCGCAATGCCGGCTTCTTGTTTCTTGAGTCTGGAATCCCGCGACTCAGTCGCGGACCAGGCCGCCGTCGACCACCAGGTTCTGCCCGGTCACCGCACGCGACCACGGGCTGGCGAAGAACAGCGCCGCATCGGCGAACTCATCCGGCGTGGTCACGCTGCGCAGCGGGGTGTTGGCGGCGATGTAGTCGAACACCGCTTCCGGCGTGGCCGCGCTGGCGTCGGTGGTACGCAGCAGGCCACCGGACACCATGTTGACCGTGATCCCGTCGGGCCCGAGATCGCCGGCCAGGGTGCGGGTCAGCGAGAGCAGGGCGGCCTTGCCGGCGGTGTAGTCGTGGTACGGCACCACCGGGTTCTGGAACAGGTTGGTACCGACGTTGATCACCCGCCCGAACTTCTGCGTGCGCATGCCGGGCAGGGCGGCCTGCACGGTATTGAGCGCGCCGCGCACGCTGCCTTCGAACTGGGCATTGAACGCCTGCCAGTCGATGCGGTCCGGCTTTGGCCGCGCGTCGCCGTTGAAGGAAAAATCCACCAGCGCGTTGTTGACCACGGTGCTGACCGGGCGTCCGAAGTGCTGCTCCGCCTTCGCCACCATCGCCTGCACCTGGGCCGGGTCGCGCACGTCCGCGGCGATGGCCAGCGCCTGCGGGCCGAGCTCGGCGGCCAGCGCCTGGGCGGCGTCGTGGCTGCGGTGGTAGTTGATCAGCAACTGCGCACCTTCGCCGGCAAAGGCGCGTGCCAGTGACTGGCCCAGGCCCCGGGCCGCGCCGGTGACGAGGACGAGCTGGCTGGAAATCTGCATGGTCGATCCGCTCGATTGGATGGCACGCAAGCGTAGCAGCCATATAGACTTCGTCTATCGCAGGAAGCGGGATCAAGGGGGAATGGCAATGCGGGTACTGGTGCTGTTGGCGGTTTTCGTGGCTGCCGTGGTGTTCTACAACGTCGGCGGCAATCGCCTGGACGAAGCGAAGGTCCGTGATTACTACGCCAGTGCCGAGCAGGCGATGCTCGCCTTCGACGACGAGCGGCTTTGCGCGATGGTGGACGAGGACTTCGAGCAGGTCAGCGTGACCCGCATCGAGTCGATGGAACAGCGCGAAACGTTCGACCGCGAGGGTTACTGCCGGGCCACGGCCGAAACGATGGCGCGGCTGCGCCAGTTGCAGGGGGCGATGGGCGGGCGCTCGCCGGTCCGGCTCAAGTACACCCTGGTCAGCATCAGGATCGCGCCGGACAAGCGCTCGGCCGAGGTGGAGAGCCGCTCCACGCTGGAAATGCCCGGCATCCGCATGACCTCGCGCACGCGCGACGTGGTGGTGCGCAAGCGCTGGAAGATGCTTGCCACGCGCAGCACCGGCACCACCCTGATGGGCCCGGCCTACCGCTGAGTGGCAGCAATCGGGGCGCATCGACCCTTGCCGCTGGCACGCCGGGGCGTTAGCGTGCGGCGATGAACAACACTCCACTTCGCGTACTCATCCACGGTGCTTCCGGCCGCATGGGCAAGGCCCTGCTGCGGCTGGCGGCCGAGGACGAAAGCCTGCAGGTCGTCGGTGCCGTGGTCGGGCGGCCGCCGAGCCAGCGCGTGATCGACGGCGTGCCACACTTCGCCGCCCGGGAAATGGGCGGGGCGCCGGCCTTCGACGTGGCGATAGATTTCAGCCTGCCCGAAGGCTTCGATCCTATCCTGGCCCTGTGCGTGGCCCGCGGCGCGGGCTTTGTGTCCGGCACCACCGGCATCAGCCCGGCCCAGCGCGAGGCCCTGGCCGCCTCGGCCGGGAAGATCCCGCTGGTGTGGGCCTCCAATTTCAGCCTCGGCGTGGCCGTGCTCGATGAGCTGGTCGAGCGTGCCGCCCAGGCGCTCGCCGCGTGGGACTGCGACATCGTCGAGTCGCACCACACCCAGAAGAAGGACGCGCCTTCGGGCACCGCCCTGACCCTGGGGGCGGCGGCGCAGCGGGGCGGGGCACAGCCGCATTACGCCAGCCTGCGCGCCGGCGACATCGTCGGCGAGCACCTGGTGCAGTTCACCGGGCTGGGCGAGCGCATCGAACTGGTGCATCGCGCCACCAACCGCGACATCTTCGCCCGTGGCGCGCTCCACGCCGCAAGGCGTCTGCGGGGCAAGGCGCCCGGCAGCTACCGGGTGCGCGACCTGCTGGACTGATCGCCAGCCTGAACCGGCGTCGTCGCGGGTGACCACGCACGGCCTCGCGACCGCATTCACACTGGTGCTGCCGGGTCCTTGTCGCTACAATTCCCGCTTGCCCGAACCCAGCGTCGGACCGGTCCTTGGGACTGCGTCCGCGCTTTGCTGCAACCGGTTTTTGCCCCGGTGCGCATCGGAGTCCCCCGCAGACAGAGCGAGATTCCCGTGACCCAACCCGCAATCCTTGTCCTCGAAGACGGCACCGTGTTCGAGGGCGAATCCGTAGGCGCCAACGGCCTGTCCGTCGGCGAGGTGGTGTTCAACACCGCCATGACCGGCTACCAGGAAGTCCTGACCGATCCGTCCTACGCCCGTCAGATGGTCACGCTGACCTATCCGCACATCGGCAACACCGGCATGACCGACCAGGACGACGAGGCCGCCAAGGTCTGGTCCGCGGGCCTGATCGTGCGCGACGTACCGCGTCGTCCCAGCAACTGGCGCAGCCAGATGTCGCTGCAGGACTGGCTGGTGCAGCGCGGCGTGGTCGCCATCGCCGGCATCGATACCCGCAAGCTGACGCGCATCCTGCGCGAGCGCGGCGCGCAGAACGGCGCGCTGATGGCCGGCGAGATCGACGTGGAAAAGGCGCTGGAAGCAGCGCGCAAGTTCCCGGGCCTGAAGGGCATGGACCTGGCCAAGGTCGTGTCCACCGACAAGCCGTACGCGTGGAAGGACGGCCAGCTGGACCTGGACCGCAACGAGTTCGTCAAGGCCGCGCCGCAGTACAAGGTGGTGGCCTACGACTTCGGCGTGAAGACCAACATCCTGCGCATGCTCGCCGAGCGCGGCTGCGAGGTCACCGTGGTGCCGGCGCAGACCCCGGCCGCCGACGTGCTGGCGATGAATCCGGACGGCGTGTTCCTGTCCAACGGCCCCGGTGACCCGGAGCCGTGCGACTACGCGATCGCCGCGATCAAGGTGTTCACCGAAAGGAAGATCCCGACCTTCGGCATCTGCCTGGGCCACCAGTTGCTGGCGCTGGCCTCCGGTGCCAAGACGGTCAAGATGGGCCACGGCCACCACGGCGCCAACCATCCGGTCCAGGACCTGGACAGCGGCCGGGTGATGATCACCTCCCAGAACCACGGTTTCGCCGTGGACGAGGCCAGCCTGCCGGCGAGCCTGCGCGTGACCCACCGCTCGCTGTTCGACGGCACCAACCAGGGCATCGCCCGCACCGACGTGCCGGCGTTCTCCTTCCAGGGCCATCCGGAAGCCTCGCCGGGTCCGCATGACGTGGCGCCGCTGTTTGACCGTTTTGTCGAGATGATGGCCGCCGCCCGCGCCTGAGTCATTGCCTGGTCCGCCGCGTGCGGCGGGTCGTAGGCGCCGGGCCTTCGCGCCCACGCCGCCCCTGCGGTCCCGCCGCACCAAATTTCGAGTACGAAGATGCCAAAGCGCACCGACCTAAAAACCATCCTGATCATCGGCGCCGGTCCGATCGTCATCGGCCAGGCCTGCGAGTTCGACTATTCCGGCGCGCAGGCGTGCAAGGCGCTGCGCGACGAGGGTTACCGCGTGGTGCTGGTGAACTCGAACCCGGCCACGATCATGACCGACCCGGAGATGGCCGACGCCGTCTACATCGAGCCGATCAACTGGCAGACCGTCGAGAAGATCATCGCCAAGGAGCGCCCGGACGCGCTGCTGCCGACCATGGGCGGCCAGACCGCGCTGAACTGCGCGCTGGACCTGGCCGACCACGGCGTGCTGGAGAAGTACAACGTCGAGCTGATCGGCGCCAAGCGCGAAGCCATCCGCATGGCCGAGGACCGCGAACTGTTCCGCGTGGCCATGGGCGAGATCGGCTTGGAGTGCCCGAAGGCCGCCGTCGCCCACACCCTGGAAGAGGCGCTGGAGATCCAGGCTACCGTCGGCTACCCGACCATCATCCGTCCGTCCTTCACCCTGGGCGGCAGCGGTGGCGGCATCGCCTACAACCGCGAGGAACTGATCGAGATCGTGAACCGCGGCCTGGAGCTGTCGCCGACCACCGAGGTGCTGGTGGAAGAGTCGGTGCTGGGCTGGAAGGAATTCGAGATGGAAGTGGTCCGCGACACCGCGGACAACTGCATCATCGTCTGCTCGATCGAGAACCTGGACCCGATGGGCGTGCACACCGGTGACTCGATCACCGTGGCCCCGGCGCAGACCCTGACCGACAAGGAATACCAGCGCCTGCGCGATGCCTCCATCGCCGTGCTGCGCAAGATCGGGGTGGACACCGGCGGTTCCAACGTGCAGTTCGGCATCAACCCGCGCAATGGCCGCGTGGTGGTGATCGAGATGAACCCGCGCGTGTCGCGTTCCTCGGCGCTGGCCTCCAAGGCCACCGGCTTCCCGATCGCCAAGGTCGCCGCGAAACTGGCCGTCGGCTACACCCTGGCCGAGCTGAAGAACGAGATCACCGGCGGCCTGACCCCGGCGTCGTTCGAGCCGTCGATCGACTACGTCGTCACCAAGATCCCGCGTTTCGCCTTCGAGAAGTTCCCGGCCGCCGATGCACGCCTGACCACCCAGATGAAGTCGGTGGGCGAGGTGATGGCCATGGGCCGCACCTTCCAGGAGTCGCTGCAGAAGGCGCTGCGTGGCCTGGAGACCGGCAAGATCGGCCTGGACCCGACCGGCCTGGACCTGGCCAACGCCGACGACATCACCACGCTCAAGCGCGAGCTCAAGGCCCCGGGCCCGGAGCGCCTGTTCTACGTGGGTGATGCGTTCCGCGCCGGCATGAGCGTGGAAGAGGTCTACAACCTGTCGTTCATCGACCCGTGGTTCCTGGACCAGATCGAGGAAATCATCGCCGCCGAGCAGCAGGTCGCCGCTGAAGGCATCGACGCGCTGGACGGTGCGCGCCTGCGCAAGCTCAAGCGCGCCGGTTTCTCCGACGCCCGCCTGGCCCAGCTGACCGGCACCAACGAGGCCGCGATCCGTGCCCTGCGCCGCGCGCACAAGGTGCGCCCGGTGTACAAGCGCGTGGACTCGTGTGCGGCCGAGTTCGCCACCTCCACCGCCTACCTGTACTCGACCTACGAGGACGAGTGCGAGGCCAACCCGAGCAATCGCGAGAAGATCATGATCCTGGGCGGCGGTCCGAACCGCATCGGCCAGGGTATCGAGTTCGACTACTGCTGCGTGCATGCCGCGCTCGCCCTGCGCGAGGACGGCTATGAAACCATCATGGTCAACTGCAACCCGGAGACGGTTTCCACCGACTACGACACCTCCGACCGCCTGTACTTCGAGCCGCTGACGCTGGAAGACGTGCTGGAGATCGTCGAGCTCGAGCAGCCCAAGGGCGTGATCGTGCAGTACGGCGGCCAGACCCCGCTCAAGCTCGCCCGTGCGCTGGAAGCCAACGGCGTGCCGGTGATCGGCACCAGTCCGGATTCGATCGACCTGGCGGAGGACCGCGAGCGCTTCCAGCAGCTGGTCGACAAGCTGGGCCTGAAGCAGCCGCCGAACCGCATCGCCCGCAACGCCGACGAGGCGCTGGTGCTGGCCCGCGAGATCGGCTACCCGCTGGTCGTGCGCCCGAGCTACGTGCTCGGTGGCCGCGCGATGGAGATCGTCTACGGCGAGTCCGACCTGGCGCGCTACGTGCGCGACGCGGTCAAGGTGTCCAATGATTCGCCAGTGCTGCTGGACCGCTTCCTCGATGCCGCGGTCGAGTGCGACGTGGACATCATTGCCGACAAGGACGGCAACGTCCTGATCGGCGGCGTGATGGAGCACATCGAGGAAGCCGGCGTGCACTCGGGCGACTCCTCGTGCTCGCTGCCGCCGTACTCGCTGTCGGCGGCCACCCAGGCCGAGCTGCGCCGCCAGGTGGTGGAGCTGGCCAAGGCCCTGAACGTGGTCGGCCTGATGAATACCCAGTTCGCGATCCAGGTCGGCGAGGACGGCAACGACGTCGTCTATCTGCTGGAAGTGAACCCACGCGCCTCGCGCACCGTGCCGTTCGTGTCCAAGGCCACCGGCATGCCGCTGGCCAAGATCGCCGCCCGCTGCATGGCCGGCACCACGCTGGCCGAGCAGGGCGCGACCCGGGAAATCGTGCCGGACTACTACTCGGTCAAGGAAGCGATCTTCCCGTTCGCCAAGTTCCAGGGCGTGGACCCGATCCTCGGGCCGGAAATGCGTTCCACTGGCGAGGTGATGGGCGTGGGCCGCACCTTCAGCGCCGCCTTCGCGCGTGCGCAGGAAGCCGGTGGCATCAAGACCCCGCCGCTGGGGAAGGCGTTCGTGTCGGTGCGTGACCCGGACAAGAAGCGCGTGCTGCCGGTCGCCCAGGCGCTGGTCGAGCGCGGCTACACCCTGGTCGCCACCCGTGGCACCGGCGCGTGGCTGCAGGAGAACGGGCTGGAATGCGAAATCGTCAACAAGGTGGTCGAAGGCCGTCCGCACATCGTCGATTCGATCAAGAACGGCGAGATCGTGTATATCGTCAACACGACCGAGGGCCGTTCGGCCATCACTGACTCGTTCTCGATCCGTCGCGAGGCGCTGCAGGCGCGCGTGACCTATTCGACCACCGTCGCCGGCGCCAAGGCGCTGGTGCAATCGCTGGAATTCCGTGGCACCGGTCCGGTCTGGGCCCTGCAGGAACTGCACAAGGAGCTGGAAGCATGAGGGCACCGATCACCGCAAAGGGCGCCCAGCGCCTGCGTGAGGAGCTGGAACACCTGAAGTCGGTCAAGCGGCCGAAGGTCATCGCCGCGATCGCCGAGGCGCGCGAGCATGGCGACCTGAAGGAGAACGCCGAGTACCACGCCGCGCGCGAGGAGCAGGGCTTCATCGAAGGCCGCATCAAGCAGCTGGAAGGCGAGCTTTCGCACGCCGAGATCATCGACATCAGCAAGCTCAATGCGGGCACCAAGGTGGTGTTCGGCGCGACCGTCACCCTGGCCGACGTGGAAACCGACGAGGAGCGTCGCTACCAGCTGGTGGGCGACCTCGAGGCCGACATCAAGCTCGGCCTGATCGCGATCTCCTCGCCGGTGGCGCGTGCGCTGATCGGCAAGCAGGAAGGCGACACCATCGTGATCGACGCCCCGGCCGGACAGCGCGAGTACGAGATCGTCACCGTCGAGTACATCGACTGACATGTCCACGGCCACGCTGCTGCTGCCGGCGCGTGATCGGTTTCCGGCCACCGCGCTGCCGGACGGCGTGGCCCGTGCACTGGGCCGCTCCGACCACAGCCAGGAGCAGCCGGGCGAGCAGCCGCAGTTGCGTCGCCATTTCAGCATCAGCCCAGACGGCTGGCCGGTCGCCGCACTGACCCGCCAGCTCGACGTCGGCGACGCCGCCGAGGCCTGCTGGTTGCGTGCCGATCCGGCCTACGTGGTGCCGGACATGCAGGGTGCGCGGCTGATGGGCCATGGCGAGACCCTGGCGCCGACCGAAGAGGACGCCGCCGCCCTGCTGCCGGCGTTGCAGACGTTGTTCGCCGAAGCCGGTTTCGGGATCGACGCACCGGTGCCGTCGCGCTGGTACGTACGGCTGCCGGCCGATGCCGCGTTGCCGGTATTCACCGGCCCGGACGAAGTGCTCGGCGATGACCTGTTCGCCTACCTGCCCGAAGGCGAGGGCGCGCGCCGCTGGCGTGCGCTGCTGACCGAGGCGCAGGTGCTGCTGCACCAGCATCCGTGGAACCACGTGCGCAAGGCGCAGGGCAAACCGGCGATCAATTCGCTGTGGTTCTGGGGCGCGGGCAGCCTGCCGCAGGCGGTGGATTCGCCGCACATGCAGGTACGCAGCCGCGACAGCCTGCTGCAGGCGCTGGCCAAGGCCGCAGGTGCCGACGTCGACAACCGCCAGCAGGTCGATGCGCTGGTGGACCTGCGCCACCTGCGTTCGCTGGACCAGCTTGGCAACGAGGCGATCACGCCGCTGCTGGCCGCTCTGGGGCGTGGTGAGCTGCGCCGGCTGGTACTGGATTTCGCCGACGGCGCGCGCTACAGCCTGGAAGCGTCGCAGCGCTGGCGTTTCTGGCGTCGTCCAGCGCAACTGCACGCGGCCTGAGTGCCGCGTCGCGGCCGCTTGGGCTGAACCGGCGGGAGCCGGCAAACCGCGCGGCTATCATTGCGTCCAACCGTCGCCACATGGCGACCGCCCCGTGAGTTGTTGCCTTGAATTCCAGCCATAGTCCGCGCATCAGCCGTCGCCCGATCCCTGATCCCGGGCAGTGGCCTGCGCAGATGTTGCCGCTGCTGTGCCGGCTGTACGCCGCGCGCGGCGCCACCGACGCCCACCTCGCGCAGCCGCGCCTGGCCCAGCTGCATCCGCCGGAACAACTGCAGGGCATCGACGCCGCCGTGGAACTGCTGGCCACGGCGATTTCCCAGCGCAAGCGCATCCTGGTCGTCGGCGACTTCGACTGCGATGGCGCGACCGCCACCGCGCTGGCAGTCCGCGGCCTGCGCCTGCTGGGGGCCACTGACGTGGTGCACGCGGTGCCCAACCGCATCGAACATGGCTACGGCCTCTCGGTCGGACTGGTCGCCGAGCTGGCGGCGCTGCAGCCGGACCTGCTCGTGACCGTCGATCACGGCATTGCCTGCCTGCCCGGGGTCACTGCGGCCAAGGCGCTGGGCTGGCAGGTGCTGGTCACCGATCACCATCTGCCCGGTCCGCAGTTGCCGCCGGCCGATGCCATCGTCAATCCCAACCGGGGCGACGACGGCTTTCCCAGCAAGGCGCTGGCCGGCGTGGGCGTGATGTTCTACGTGCTGCTGGCCCTGCGTGCGCACCTGCGCCGCCAGGGCGTGTTCGCGCCCGGTGCCGAACCGGACCTTGGCGTGCTGCTGGACCTGGTGGCCGTGGGCACCGTGGCCGATCTGGTGCCGCTGGATGCCAACAACCGGGCCCTGGTCGCCGCCGGCCTGCGCCGCCTGCGTGCCGGGCAGGGCAGTGTCGGGTTGCAGGCGCTGATCCGCGCCAGTGGCCGCCACGCGGCAAAGCTGTCGGCCAGCGATATTGGCTTCGCACTGGGCCCGCGCATCAACGCCGCCGGTCGCCTGGAAGACATGTCGCTGGGCATCGAGCTGCTGCTCACCGACGACCCGGCGCGTGCCGCCGACATCGCCCAGCTGCTGGAAGAGATCAACAGCGAACGTCGCGCGGTCCAGCAGCAGATGACCGATGAGGCGCAGGCGGCGGTGGCACGGGTGCAGGGGCTGTCACTGGATTCCCGCCCGCTGGCGGCCTGCCTGTATGACCCGGAGTGGCACCCGGGCGTGATCGGCCTGGTCGCCTCGAAGATGAAGGACCAGCTCTATCGTCCGGTGATCGCCTTCGCCCCGGCCGAACCCGGCAGCACGATGCTGCGCGGCTCGGCGCGTTCGATTCCCGGCTTCCACATCCGCGATGCCTTGGCAGCAGTAAATGCGCTCGCGCCGGGGCTGATGGACAAGTTCGGTGGCCACGCCATGGCCGCGGGCCTGAGTCTCCCTGCCGAACACCTGGCTGCGTTCACCGCCGCCTTCCAGGCCGAAGCAGGCCGCTGTCTGCAACCGCACCAGCTGCAGGCCGAACTGCTCAGCGATGGCGAACTGGCCGACCACGAGCTGGATGCCTCGCACGCGCGGGCGTTGCGTGCCGCCGGACCGTGGGGGCAGGGCTTTGAAGAGCCGCTGTTTGATGGGGTGTTCTCGGTCGTGCAGTGGCGCGTGCTCAAGGAGCGTCACCTCAGGCTGGTGCTGCGTACCGCCGGTGGCCGTGAGCTCAACGCCATCCATTTCGGTGGCTGGCAGGGCGTGGCGCCGTCAGCGCGCGTGCACCTGGCCTACCGTCTTGCCGAGGACGATTACCGAGGTGGCGATGCGGTCCAGCTGATCGTCGAATACTGCGCCGCGATCGAGGATGCCGGCGTTGCTGCCGGCGTACGGATGGAAGCCACTCCGGCCTGATCAAGGCCGGTGGCGCCGCGCGACGCCGCCGCTGCCTGCCGCTGTTGCGGCAGGCGCTGGAATCAAGGCGCGCGGGGTAGGCGTCGTCGCGCTGGCCACTCCTTGCCTGTAATGGACAAGGGAGGGCGGTTGAGCTGGCTTACTCGGCTTCGGCTTCGGCAGTTGCGGACTCGGCAGCGGCAGTTGCTTCCGCAGCGGCTTCCGAGATCATCCGCCGCAGGTCGGAGGCGTCCAGCAGGGTCGCTTCCAGCTCGAACGTGCCCTGCCGGTCGCCGAGGCTGGCCACGGTAACGGTGTAGCGGCCCGGATCCAGGCCCAGGACCAGGCGCGAATTGGTGCCGGCCCCGCCATCGTCGTCTTCCTGACGGACGCCCGGGCCGCTGATCGACAGCACGGTGTCGAAATCATCGGAGATTGCATCCAGCTGGATGCCGGTGATCTTGCTCAGCTCCAGGGTGAAGCTGCGACGCCCGCGCGAATCGACCACGCCACGCACGGCCTGGCCCGGCACCAGCGCCGTGCCGTCGCGCACGGCCAGTGCCGGGTCCGTGGCATCGGATGCGATGCGCAGCTTGAACTCACCGGTGTTCCCGTTCACAGCAGTCGCCGAGACGGTGTACTTGCCCGGCTGCAGGTAGGTCCTGATGCGCGCATTGAGGTTCTCTCCGCCGTCGTCATCCTCGGCCTCGACGTCCTTGCCGGACAGGGCCAGCTTCGGATCCAGCACGTCAGAGTCCATGCTGATCTTGTAGAGACCAGCGTTTTCGACCTCCAGCGTGTACTGCTGTTTGTCCTGCAGCATCCAGTCGGTGATCTCGCCCGCGACCGGCAGCGGCTTGCCTTCGTACGGGGTGATGCGGGTGGTGGAGAGCTGGAACGGGCCAAAGGCGTCGGCGCTTTCCCCGCTCACCGCCACCAGGTAATTGCCGTCGTGCGGAGCGCGGAAGGCCAGGCCCACGGTGCCGCGGCGGCTTTCCTCGCCATCCCCATTTGCCGCGTCAATGGCGCGTGCCAACAGCGAGCGCCCATCGAACACCGACAGCTGGCCGGACAGCGCGCCGGTCAGTTCCAGCGCCACGGCCTGGTCCTTCTGCATGCTGAGCTCGTAGACGCGGTGGTGGCTGCCGTTGTTGTAGTTGAGCGGGCTGGAGGAGGTGATCTCGCCTGAAACCGTCTGGCCGGTCTGCAGTTTCGCAGGGGCGCCAAAGTCGACCTTCTTGCAGGAGACCCCGGCCAGCGGCAGGGACAGGGCGAGCAGCAGCAATGCGGGACGGATGTTCAAGCGGGGCTTCCTTGGGTCGGAGTAGGCGCCGTGCCTGGCGCGAAGCGCGGAATTCTACGCGGGCGAGCGCTCTGTCGTGGAGGGGCGAGGCCGGGTCGCAAGCCGCGCCTGCAGGGCGGCGCGATGCTAGAATTTGGCCCTTGTCTGCCTTCCAAGCATTGACCCATGATCGAACTCAATCCCATCCGCCAGCGAATCACCGATCTGACCGATCGCGTGGTCTCGCTCAGGGGGTATCTTTGACTACGACGCCAAGAAAGAGCGTCTTGAGGAAGTAACCCGGGAGCTGGAAAGCCCCGACGTCTGGAACAACGCCGAATACGCCCAGAACCTGGGTCGCGAGCGTTCCAGCCTGGAAAAGACCGTGCTCGGCATCGCCTCGGTCCTTGATGGCCTGTCCGAGGGCAGCGAGCTGCTCGAGCTGGCCGAATCCGAACAGGACGAGGAGACCGCGCTGGCGGTGGTCGCCGACCTGGACAAGTACCAGGCCCATATCGAGAAGCTGGAATTCCAGCGCATGTTCTCCGGTGAGATGGACTCGGCCAGCGCCTTCGTCGACATCCAGGCCGGCGCCGGTGGTACCGAAGCCCAGGACTGGGCCGAGATCCTGCTGCGCATGTACCTGCGCTGGTGCGAAAGCCGTGGCTGGAAGACCGAGCTGCTGGAAGTCTCCGGCGGCGACGTGGCCGGCATCAAGTCGGCGACGTTCCGCGTCGAGGGCGATTTCGCCTATGGCTGGCTGAAGACCGAGACCGGCGTGCACCGCCTGGTGCGCAAGTCGCCGTTCGACTCGGACAACCGTCGCCATACCAGCTTCACCTCGGTGTTCGTGTCGCCGGAAGTCGACGACAGCATCGAAGTGAACATCAACCCGGCCGACCTGAAGACCGACGTGTACCGTTCCTCCGGTGCCGGCGGCCAGCACGTGAACAAGACCGAGTCGGCGGTGCGCATCACCCACGTGCCGACCGGCGTGGTCGTGGCCTGCCAGACCGAACGCAGCCAGCACGCCAACCGCGACCGCGCGATGAAGATGCTGGCCGCGCGCCTGTACGAGCTGGAAGTGCAGAAGCGCAACGCCGAGCGCGATGCGGTGGAAGCCACCAAGTCCGACATCGGCTGGGGCAGCCAGATCCGCAACTACGTGCTGGACCAGAGCCGCATCAAGGACCTGCGTACCGGCATCGAGCGTACCGATACGCAGAAGGTGCTCGACGGCGACCTCGACGAGTTCATCGAGGCCAGCCTGAAGTCCGGCTTGCAGGCCGGCGCCAAACGCGCCGACGCGTGATTGGGCACGGCCGTCCCCGCGGACGGCCGTTGCCTTGTTCCATCCCGGCCGAACGGCCGGTTGTTTCCTTCCCCCGCAATAGCTGACCCAACGCCATGAACGACCAGAACCCCGCGCCGCAACCCGCCGTCGACGAGAACAGCCTCATCGCCGAACGCCGGGCCAAACTCACCGCGCTGCGGGGGCAGGGCATCGCGTACCCCAACGACTTCCGCCGAGAGCAGTTCGCCGGCCCGCTGCAGGCCGAGTTCGCCGATGCGGAGACGTGGAGCGCCGAAGCGTTGGAAGCCTCTGGCCGTACGGTGAGGATGGCCGGCCGGCTGATGGCCAAGCGCGTGATGGGCAAGGCCAGCTTCGCCCAGATCCAGGACGAGTCCGGCCGCATCCAGCTGTTCCTGCAGTCCAACGCGCTGGGTGATGTCTACGCCGCCTTCAAGGGCTGGGACATCGGCGACATCATCGCCGTCGAGGGCGGGCTGACCCGCACCAAGACCGGCGAGCTGTCGGTCAAGGCCAGTGCGATCCGCCTGCTGGTCAAGTCGCTGCGTCCGCTGCCGGACAAGTTCCACGGCCTGGCCGATGTGGAGCAGCGCTACCGCCAGCGTTATGTCGACCTGATCGTGACTCCCGAGTCACGCGAGGTCTTCATCAAGCGCTCCAAGATCATCCGTGCGATCCGCGCGTGGCTGGACAACCGCGACTTCCTCGAAGTCGAGACGCCGATGATGCATTACATCCCCGGCGGCGCGACGGCCAAGCCGTTCACCACCCACCACAACGCGCTGGACCTGGACCTGTACCTGCGCGTGGCGCCGGAGCTCTACCTCAAGCGCCTGGTCGTCGGTGGCCTGGAGCGCGTGTACGAGATCAACCGCAACTTCCGCAACGAAGGCGTGTCCACCCGCCACAACCCGGAATTCACCATGATGGAGCTGTACGAGGCCTACGCCACGTACCACGAGGTCATGGACCTGACCGAAGGCGTGATCCGCGACGTCGCCGTGCAGGTGCTGGGCACCACCGAAGTGGAGTGGGACGGCGCGAAGATCGACCTGGGCCCGGCGTTCCGCCGCTGGCGCATGGACGAGGCCGTGCGCCACTACAACCCGGAAATCACCGCCGCCGACTGCACCGATCGCGAGGCGCTGCTACGCCACTGCGAGCGCCTGAAGATCCGGGTCAAGCCGTCCTACGGCTGGGGCAAGTTGCTCCTGGAGATCTTCGAGGCCACCGTCGAGCACCACCTGGTGCAGCCGACCTTCATCACTGACCACCCGGTCGAGGTCTCGCCGCTGGCCCGTTCCAGCGACACCGAGCCCGGCTACACCGACCGCTTCGAACTGTTCATCAACGGCAAGGAACTGGCCAACGGCTTCTCCGAGTTGAACGACCCGGAAGACCAGGCCGCGCGCTTCAAGGCCCAGGTCGAGGCCAAGGATGCCGGCGACGACGAGGCCATGCATTTCGACGCCGACTACATCCGCGCGCTCGAGTACGGCATGGCCCCGACCGGCGGCCTGGGCATCGGCATCGACCGCCTGGTGATGCTGCTGACCGGCAGCAGCTCGATCCGTGACGTGCTGCTGTTCCCGTACATGCGCCCGGAAAACTGACCGGCCCGGCGGGCCTGTAGTCCGCGCTGCGTCCACCCCCGACGGTGTCCTGGTCCAGGCCGGGCGCCCGCTGGGGGTTTTTATTCTGGGCCGCCCTTCCGCCTGAATCTGAATGGGAAAGGCGCGCGGCCGCGGTCCGCCGCATTCCCGGTACGGATGAGGGCTTTTGCTCGCATCGCGGAGGGGGACGTCAGGGAAAATCCGATGCGCCGTGGCAGGGCCAATGGATGAAACCCCGGCTCCACGGCGCTAGAGTGCAACAACCGCACGACGTCACCAACGCCATGGGAGGGGGAGGGATGATCGAGAGCAGTCCACCGGGCGGTGCCGCACAGGCCGCCAGCTTCCCCGCCAGTCCCCACGATTGGGGCGCTGCCGCGGGCAGCGAGTTGAATATCGTCATCGTCGACGACCAGACGTCGGCGCGCACCATGCTGCGCCACGTGATCGAGGACATCGCGTCCGAGCTGGTCGTGCACGACTTCGCTGATCCGCTGTCGGCGTTGTCATGGTGCGAGAGCCATCGCGTCGACCTGCTGCTGCTGGATTACCGCATGCCCGGCATGGACGGGCTGGAATTCGCCCGCCGCTTCCGGCGCCTGCCGCGCAACCGCGACATCCCGGTGATCCTGATCACCGTTGTCGGCGACGAGCCGGTGCGCCAGGCCGCGCTGGAAGCCGGCGTGATCGATTTTCTGGTCAAGCCGATCCGCCCGCGCGAACTACGCGCCCGTTGCCACAATCTGCTGCGGTTGCGGAAGCAGACCGAAACGGTCAAGCAGCGTGCGCTTTCGCTGGAGCAGCGCCTGCTGGCCAGCATGCACGAGGTCGAGGAGCGCGAGCGCGAGACACTGTCGCGGCTGGCACGCGCCATCGAGTACCGCGACGCGGGCACCAGCGCCTTCCTCGAACGCATGTCGCACGTGGCCGGCCTGATCGCCGAGCAGCTGGGCCTGCCCGAGGAAGAGGTGCGGGTCATCGAGATGGCCGCGCCGCTGCACGACATGGGCAAGATCGCCATTCCCGACGCGGTGCTGCTCAAGCCGGGCAAGCTCGACGAGGAAGAGATGGCGGTCATGCGCCGGCATCCGCGCATCGGCTACGAGCTGCTCAGTGGCAGCCAGAACCGTTTCATCCAGGTCGCGGCCCTGATCGCCCTGCGCCACCACGAGCGCTACGACGGCAGCGGCTATCCCGATGGCCTGGTCGGCGAGGCCATTCCGCTGGAGGCGCGGATCGTGGCGGTGGCCGACGTGTTCGACGCGTTGCTGTCGCCGCGCCCGTACAAGGACGCCTGGAGCATGGATGCCGCGCTGGCCTACCTCTATGCCCAGCGTGGCCGTCTGTTCTGCCCGCGCTGCGTGGACGCGCTGATGCGCAGCCGTCCGGCGCTTGAGCAGATCTGCGCCAAGCACTCGACCGCCTCGCCGAGGCCGGGGGCGTGAGATGGCCATCACCTTACTGGATTGGGTGAAGCAGCGCCTGGCGCAGCGCCAGGACAGCGAACACGGACAGGCGTTCATCCGCATCGTGATGATCGCGCTGATCCTGGGCTACGTGCTGTTGTCGGCCGGCCGCTGGAAGATGCCCGCAGAGGAACTGCGCCTGGTGGTCGGCCTGATCCTCACCGCGCAGGCGCTTTCGCTGGTGCTGATGGGTTGGCTGCTGTGGAGGCCCGAACGCTCGGACCTGCGCCGCGTCATGGGCATGGTCAACGACTACGGGCTGATGGCTGCGGCGATGAGCACCATTGGCGAGCCGATGGCCTGCATCTACGTCGTGGTGATGTGGGTGACGGTCGGCAACGGCATGCGCTTTGGCAATCGTTACCTGATGCTCGCGGTGGCGATGGCAACGGCCAGCTTCGGCTTCACCCTGGCCACCAGCAGCTACTGGCGGGCCAACCTGGGCCTGGGGGTGGGCCTGCTGGTTGGGCTGGCCGCGATCCCGCTGTATTTCTCCAGCCTGCTGCGCCAGCTGACCGAGGCAACCGAGGCGGCCAGGCGTGCCAGCGAGGCCAAGAGCCGGTTCCTGGCCAACATGAGCCACGAGTTCCGCACGCCGCTCAATGGTCTGTCCGGCATGACCGAACTGCTGGCGACCACGCGCCTGGATGACGAGCAGCGCGAGTGCGTGGGCACCATCCAGGCCTCGGCCAGGAGCCTGCTGGCGCTGGTGGAGGAGGTGCTGGACATCTCGGCGATCGAGGCCGGCAAGCTGCGCGTGGGCCAGGAGGACTTCTCGCTGGGGGAGATCATCCGCGCCATCGGCCTGATCCTGCTGCCGCAGGCCAAGGCCAAGCGGCTGGATTACCGCGTCTGGGTGGCCGAGGACGTGCAGGACCGCCTGCGCGGCGATCCGGACCATCTGCGGCAGATCCTGCTCAACCTGGCCGGCAACGCGGTCAAGTTCACCGACACCGGCAGCGTCCAGCTGCAGGTCACCTCGCTGGGCATTACCGGCGATGATGGCCAGCGCCTGCGTTTTGACATCATCGATACCGGTGTCGGCGTGGCCGAAGCGCTGCGCCCGCGGCTGTTCGATGCGTTCGAACAGGCCGACGTCTCGATGGCCCGGCGCCACGAGGGCACCGGGCTGGGCACCACCATCGCCAAGGCGCTGGCCGAAGCGCTGGGCGGCACCATCTCCTACAGCCCCAATGAGCCGGCGGGCAGCCGCTTCCGGGTCGAGCTGCCATTCGCCGCGCCGCTGTCGGCCGAACGCCGTCATTCGCTTCAGTCCACCCCGGCATTGCGCGAGGAGGAAGCCCTCCAGCCCGACACCGGCAACGTCATCGCCTTTGCCGATCCGTTCCTGCGCCACCGCGCGCGCGTTCGCAGCATGCAGATCCTCGTGGCCGACGATCACCATGCCAACCGCATGGTGCTGCAGCGTCTGCTGCAGAAGGCCGGACACCGGGTGACCTGTGTCGATGGTGGCGAGGCGGTACTCGAGGCACTGGCCGGTTCCGAATTCGACGCGGTCATCTGCGACCTCCACATGCCTGGCATGAGCGGGCTGGACATGCTGCGCGAGCTGCGGGTGATGCAGGCCGGTGGCGGGCCGCGTACACCAGTGGTGGTGCTCAGTGCCGACGTCACCCCCGAGGCCATCCAGCGTTGCCACCAGGCCGGCGCACATGCCTTCCTGGCCAAGCCGGTGGTGGCCAACCGGCTGCTGGACCAGCTGGCCGAGATCGCGTCCAACGGTCGCGTCGCGGCCACCGGAACGCCCGCAGTGCGGACGCCGGTCAGCCCCGACGGCGTCTTCGATCCGGGCGTGCTCGACGAACTGGCCGCGTTGGGCATGGGCGAGGGCTTCGAGCGGGAGTTCATACGCCAGTGCCTCAACGATGCCGACGGCTGCCTGGGCGGTATCGCCCATGCGGCGGAAGAAGGCAACTGGGAGCGTCTGCGCGAGCATGCGCATGCGATCAAGGGCGTGGCCAGCAACCTCGGCCTGCTGCGCGTGTCCAGCCACGGTGGCGAGTTGATGCGCATGCCCGACTGGCAGCTCAAGGCCGAATGGCGCCAGCGCCACGCACGGCTGACCAGCTGCCTGGGCGAAGGCCGGCAGATGCTCGAGGCGCGCGAACGCGCCCAGGCCAAGCACACCGACCGCGACCGGCAGTAGGCCGGAGCAGGCAAAGGAAAGCCCGGCGCTTACGCCGGGCCTGGTTCCCCCGCAGGACAGGTCCCGATCAGGCGTGATCCATCGCACTGCGACGGGTCTGAGCACGTACCAGGCGGTCCATGGTCCGCAGCGACTTGTCACCCAGCGCCAGTGCGGTGTCGACCCACACCTGGGTGATGTCCAGCAGTTCCTGGTAGGTCACCGGGTTGGACAGGCGACGCACCGCGTTCATGGCCAGGCACGAGTGCGGGATGCGCTGCTGCTGGCGGATCAGGTCGCGTACCGCCTGTTCGCCCTGGCCACGCGGCACCAGCACGTCGACCACGCCCATCGCGTGCATTTCCTCGCTGCTGTAGACCCGGCCATCGAGGATGATGCGCTCGGCCAGCTGCGGCGACACCCGGCGGCACAGGAAGTTGTAGGCGCCCATGCCCGGGAACAGGCCGAACAGCACTTCCGGCAGGCCCATGCCCACGCCTTCCTCGGCGACGATGGTGTGGCAGGAAAGCGCCATTTCCAGACCGCCGCCCAGCGCGTCGCCCTGCAACAGCGCGATGGTGCGGAAGTCCCCGTTGAGGCCTTGGTGGAAGCGGTAAACGCCGTCGATGCAACTGCGGGCATAGCGCAGCAGGGCCGCGCCATCCTGCTGGCGGATCAGCTCGGAGAACACTTCCAGGTCGCCGCCCAGGTTGAAGGCGCCGGCATCGGAGGCCAGTACCAGGTGCTGCAGGCGGCCGGGACGGCGCTGGTCCTCGCGCGAGATCGAATCAAGGAACTGGTGCATGTCCACCATCATTGGACGCCGGAAACACGGGCGGACACCCGGCGCCGCGTCGGCATGCATGTAGAGCCAATGCACGTCGTGGTCGGCGCTGGAATCGACGCGGATGGTGGAATAGAGCCGACGGAGGGGCAGCGAGTCGATCATGCTCATGTGGGAGTTCCTTCAGGAGGTAGCCCGCAGGAGGGCGTGGGCGGCGGGCAGGCGCTATCCACGGGCCGATCCTACACTGGCCCCCGCCACCCCAAAGGAAACGGCCCGACCGTTGCCGGAAGGGGCCGTTCGGTGCCAATGCCACCTGGGAGGCGGCATGGGGCGATCAGGCGGGTGGGGCGTCGCGCAGTTCGCGGCGCAGGATCTTGCCGACGTTGGTCTTGGGCAGCTCCTGGCGGAACTCGACAATGCGCGGATGCTTGTATCCGGTCAGGTGTGCACGGGCGTGCTCCTTGACCTGCTCGGCAGTGAGGTTCGGATCCTTCCTGACGATCACGACCTTGACCGCTTCCCCGGACTTGTCGTCGGGCACGCCCACGGCGGCGACTTCCAGCACGCCGGGCATCATCGCGATCACGTCCTCGATCTCGTTGGGATACACGTTGAAGCCGGACACCAGGATCATGTCCTTCTTGCGGTCGACGATGTAGAAGAAGCCGTTCTCGTCCATCCGCGCCATATCGCCGGTGTGCAGCCAGCCTTCGCTGTCGATGGCGGCGGCGGTCTCCTCCGGACGCTGCCAGTAGCCACGCATCACCTGCGGGCCACGGATGCACAGCTCGCCGATCTCGCCGACCGGAAGGGTCTGGCCGTTGTCATCCTTGACGCAGGCGTCGGTGGACGGAATCGGCAGGCCGATCGCGCCGTTGAATTCGGCCAGGGTCAGCGGGTTGATGCAGGCGGCCGGCGAGGTTTCTGTCAGGCCGTACGCTTCGACCAGGGTCGCGCCGGTGACCATCTTCCATCTCTCGGCCACGGCGCGCTGCACGGCCATGCCACCGCCCAGGGTGACCTTCAAGCCGGAAAAATCGACCTGGTCGAAGCCGGGGGTGTTGAGCAGGCCGTTGAACAGGGTGTTGACGCCGGTGATGGCGGTGAAGCGGAGGTTCCTGATCTCCTTGACGAAGCCGGGCATGTCCCGCGGATTGGTGATCAGGTGGTTGAGGCCGCCGAGCTTCATGAAGACCAGTCCGTTCGCCGTCAACGCGAAGATGTGGTACAGCGGCAGCGCGGTGATGATCACCTCCTCGCCGGGCTTCACGCCTGATCCCGCGATCCAGGCCGAGGCCTGCTGCATGTTCGCGATCAGGTTGCGGTGGGTGAGGATGGCGCCCTTGGACACGCCGGTGGTGCCGCCGGTGTACTGCAGGAACGCAACGTCATCGTGGTCGACTTCCACCTGCGGCAGGCCATGCCCGTTGCCCAGCGCCAATGCGGTACGGAAACGCACCGCGCCGGGGAGGTGGTAATCGGGCACCATCTTCTTGACGTATTTCAGTACGAAATTGACGATCGGGCGCTTCGGGAAGTCGAGCATGTCCCCCAGCGCGGTGGTGATCACCTGCTTGACCGAGGTGTCGGCGATGACCTCGGCCACGGTATGGCCGAAGTTGTCGATCACGACCAGCACCGAGGCCCCCGAATCCACCAGCTGGTGCTTGAGCTCGCGCGCGGTGTACAGCGGGTTGACGTTCACCACGGTCAGGCCAGCCCGCAGGATGCCGAAGGTGGCGATCGGGTACTGCAGGCAGTTGGGCATCATCAGGGCGACGCGGTCACCCTTCTTGAGCTGGAGCTCGTTGAGCAGGTAGCACGCGAACCGGGTCACCAGCTCGTCGGCCTGGCCGTAGGTGACGGTCTTGCCCAGGTTCGAGTAGGCAGGACGGTCGCGGAACCTGGCGACCGAGGCGTCGAATACGGCGCCGACGGACTTGAATTCGTCTACATCGATCTCGGCCGGCACGCCGGCGGGATAGCTCTGCAACCAAGGACGGTCCTGACTCATATTCCCCCTCCAGGAAAGTGATTCGTTGTTGGACTGGCGCTGCCCCTGCCAGCCGCTGGGACCAGCATACCTTTACCAGGCTGCAGCATGGCCAGCGCCGGAGAGATACGGTGCGGTCGATTGGATCGTCGACCCATACAAAAAAACGCCCCGGGCTTGCACCCGGGGCGTTCGGTCCAACGGCGTTGGCGGCCGGTATTACTGGGCCGGTGCGTCGCGTAGTTCGCGGCGCAGGATCTTGCCGACGTTGGTCTTGGGCAGTTCCTTGCGGAACTCGACGACGCGCGGGTGCTTGTAACCGGTCAGGTGTGCACGGGCGTGCTCCTTGACCTGCTCGGCGGTCAGGTCCGGATCCTTCCTGACGATCACGACCTTGACCACTTCGCCGGACTTCTCGTCCGGCACGCCCACGGCGGCCACTTCCAGCACGCCGGGCATCATCGCGATCACGTCCTCGACCTCGTTGGGATACACGTTGAAGCCGGAGACCAGGATCATGTCCTTCTTGCGGTCGACGATGTAGAAGAAGCCGTTCGCCTCCATCCGCGCCATGTCGCCGGTGTGCAGCCAGCCGCCGCTGTCGATGGTGGCGGCGGTCTCGTCCGGACGCTGCCAGTAGCCGCGCATCACCTGCGGGCCACGCACGCACAGCTCGCCTACCTCGCCGACGCCCAGGACCTGGCCGTTGTCGTCCTTGACGCAGACATCGGTGGACGGCAGCGGCAGGCCGATGGCGCCGCTGTACTCGGTGGCGTCCAGCGGGTTGACGCAGGCAACCGGGGAGGTCTCGGTCAGGCCGTAGCCTTCGATCAACGGGCAACCGGTGGCCTTCTGCCAGCGCTCGGCCACGGCGCGCTGCACCGCCATGCCGCCGCCGATGCTCAGGCGCAGCCTGGAGAAATCAAGCGCGTCGAAGCCCGGGGTGTTGAGCAGGCCGTTGAACAGGGTGTTGACGCCGGTGATGACGCTCACCTTGTGCTGGCCCAGTTCCTTGATGAAGCCGGGCATGTCGCGCGGATTGGTGATCAGCACGCTCTTGATGCCGAGCTTGGTGAACACCAGGCCATTCACCGTCAGCGAGAAGATGTGGTACAGCGGCAGCGCGGTGATGCCCACTTCCTCGCCGGGGTTGAGCTTGGCCGGTCCGATCCAGGCGCTGATCTGCTGCATGTTGGCGATCAGGTTGCGGTGGGTCAGGATCGCGCCCTTGGCCACGCCGGTGGTGCCCCCGGTGTACTGCAGGAAAGCGATGTCCTCGTGGTCGGTGACCACCGCCGGACGCTGGTGGCGGGCACCCAGCTTCAGCGCCTGCTTGAAACGCACCGCGCCGGGCAGATCGTAGTCCGGGACCATCTTCTTGACGTACTTCAGGACGAAATTGACGATCGCGCCCTTCGCGCCGAGCAGATCGCCCAGGCCGGTGGTGATGATGTGGCGCACCGGCAGCTCGGCCGCCACTTCCTGCACCGTGTGGCCGAAGTTGTCGACCACCAGCAGGGCGTTGGCCTGCGCGTCGCACAGCTGGTGCTTGAGCTCGCGCGCGGTGTACAGCGGGTTGACGTTGACCACGGTCAGGCCGGCGCGCAGCGCAGCGAAGATGGCGATCGGGTACTGCAGGCAGTTGGGCATCATGATCGCGATCCGATCACCCTTCTTGAGCTGGAGCTCGCACTGCAGATAGGCGGCGAACTGCTCCACCTTTTCTTCCATCTGCCCGTAGGTCAGTTCCTTGCCGAAGCTGGAAAGGGCTGCGCGATCACGGAACTTGGCCACAGAGGAGTCGAAGACCGCCGAGATCGAGCGGAACTCGTTGATGTCGATTTCGGCGGGCACGCCGTTCGGATAGCTCTGCAACCAGGGACGTTCCTGCATCATGGTTCCCCCTCCAGGAATGAATATAGTTATTGGTATAGGCGGGCACCGGGGGCGCCCGCCGCACGGGGCAGCATACCTGCCCGAATGGACAAGGCGAAGAGGGATGCAGACAAAAACCCGCTGTCTGGTGCTGCTGGCGTGCGTTTCGATGCTTCTGCTGGCCTGCAGCCGGGCTGCGCCGGAGCAGCGCCTGCGCCAGGCGATCGAGCAGATGCAGGCCGCGGTGGAGGAGGGCGACCAGCGCGGCGCCCTGCGCCACGTGGCTGCCGACTTCGTCGGCGATGGCGGCATGGACCGGGAGCAACTGCAGCGGATGCTGCGTGCACAGATGCTGCTCAATACGAAGATCGGGGTGCATCCGGGGCCGCTGCAGATCGAGCTGCAGCAGGGCTCGGCCACCGTGCGCTGTACGGTCGCCCTGACCGGCGGCAGTGGCCGTATGCTGCCCGAGCGGGGCCGCGTGCTGGCCATCACCAGCGGTTGGCGCGAGGTCGACGGGCAGTGGCAGCTGTACCACGCCCGATGGGAGGACGCCCGGGAATAGCCGCAGCCCGCCTGTGTTTTCCTCGATGACTACGGGCCCGTGGCCCAATGAAAAAGCCCCCGCGAGCGGGGGCTTTTTGTCTTATTGGAGGCCCGGTGGTCCGTCAGCCGCGCGCGGCCAGCTGGCGGAGCACGTACTGCAGCAGGCCACCGTGCCTGAAGTACTCCACTTCCTTCGGGGTCAGCAGCATCACCGCGACCTCGAAGGTCTTGCGGCTGCCATCGGCTGCGGTGGCGGTCACGGTGGCACGCTTGCTGGCGCCATCGCGCAGGCCTTCGATGCTGACGGTTTCCGAGCCGTCCAGGCCCAGGCTCTGCACGTTCTGGCCATCGAGGAACTGCAGCGGCAGTACGCCCATGCCCACCAGGTTGGAACGGTGGATGCGCTCGAAGCTTTCGGCGATCACCGCCTTGACCCCGAGCAGGTTGGTGCCCTTGGCCGCCCAGTCGCGCGAGGAGCCGGTGCCGTATTCCTTGCCGGCCAGCACCACCAGCGGCACGCCGTCGGCCTTGTACTTCATGGCCGCGTCGTAGATCGCCAGCTTCTGCGGTTCACCGCCGCCCGGCGGGAAGTACAGGGTGTTGCCGCCTTCCTCGCCGCCGAGCATCAGGTTTTTGATGCGGATGTTGGCGAAGGTGCCGCGGACCATGACGTCATCGTTGCCTCGGCGGCTGCCATAGCTGTTGAAGTCGGCCGGCTGCACGCCACGGGACTGCAGGAAGCGGCCCGCCGGCGAGTCCTTCTTGATGTTGCCGGCCGGGGAGATGTGGTCGGTGGTGATCGAGTCACCGAACAGACCCATGATCCGAGCGCCCTGGATGTCGGCGATGTGGCCAACGTCCATGGTCATACCTTCGAAGTAGGGCGGGTTCTTGATGTAGGTCGAGCTGGCATCCCATTCGTACAGTTCGCCGTCGGGCGACTGGATGGTGTTCCAGCGGTTGTCGCCCTTGAACACGTCGGCGTAGTTCTGCTTGAACATCTCCGGGCCGATGGTCGCGGCGATGGTGTCGCCGATTTCCTTGTTGCTCGGCCAGATGTCGCGCAGGTAGACCGGCTGACCGTCGCTGTCGGTGCCCAGCGGCTCGGTGGTCAGGTCGATGTCGGTGGTGCCGGCGATGGCATAGGCGACCACCAGCGGCGGCGAGGCCAGGTAGTTCATCTTCACTTCGGGGTGGATGCGGCCCTCGAAGTTGCGGTTGCCCGACAGCACCGAGGTCACCACCAGGTCGCCTGCGGCGATGCCGGCGCTGACTTCGGCCGGCAGCGGACCGGAGTTGCCGATGCAGGTGGTGCAGCCGTAGCCGACCAGGTAGAAGCCGATCTTCTCCAGTTCCTCCAGGAGGCCGGCCTTGCGCAGGTAATCGGTGACCACCAGCGAGCCCGGGCCGAGCGAGGTCTTGACCCACGGCTGGCGGGTCAGGCCACGGGCGGCGGCCTTCTTCGCCAGCAGGCCGGCAGCGAGCATCACCGCCGGGTTGGATGTGTTGGTGCAGGAGGTGATCGCGGCGATCACCACCGCACCGTCCTTGAGCTTGACCGGCTGGCCGTCGATCTCGATGTTGGCCGAACCCTTGCGCACGCCCTCGTTGCCGACCGCGGCAGTGCCGCCCTCGGCGATGAAAGTGGCCACCTCCGGGCTGCGCTTGTCGCGGGTGGCGACGAACGGCGCCAGGCTTTCGCGGTAATTGGCCTTTACGTCCTGCAGCAGCACGCGGTCCTGCGGGCGCTTGGGACCGGCCAGCGACGGCTTGACCTGCCCCATGTCCAGCTCGAGCGTGCTGCTGTAGCTGGCGTGCGGGCTGCCTGGCTCGTGCCACAGGCCCTGGGCCTTGGCGTACGCCTCGACCAGGGCGATCTGGTCCTCGCCGCGCCCGGACAGGCGCAGGTAGTTCAACGATTCGGCATCGATGGGGAAGATGCCGCAGGTGGCGCCGTATTCCGGTGCCATGTTGCCGATGGTCGCGCGGTCGGCCAGCGGCAGGTGCTGCAGGCCGTCACCGTAGAACTCGACGAACTTGCCGACCACGCCGTGGGCGCGGAGCATCTGGGTGACCGTCAGCACCAGGTCGGTGGCGGTCGCGCCCTCGGGCAGCTTGCCGGTGAGCTTGAAGCCGACCACCTGCGGGATCAGCATCGACGAGGGCTGGCCAAGCATGGCGGCCTCGGCCTCGATGCCGCCCACGCCCCAGCCCAGCACGCCGATGCCGTTGATCATCGTGGTGTGGCTGTCGGTGCCGAACACGGTGTCGGGGTAGGCGATGGACGCGCCATCGCTGTCAGCCGTCATCACCACCCGGGCTAGGTGCTCCAGGTTCACCTGGTGGACGATGCCGGTGTTGGGTGGCACCACCTTGAAGTTGTCGAACGCCTTCTGGCCCCAGCGCAGGAAGCCGTAACGCTCCTGGTTGCGCTGGAATTCGATCTTGCCGTTGAGGTCGAGCGCGCCGGGCTTGCCGAACACGTCCACCTGCACCGAGTGGTCGATCACCAGTTCGGAGGGGATCTGCGGGTTGATCTGTTCCGGGCGGCCGCCGAGCTTGACCACGGCATCGCGCATGGCGGCCAGATCGACCACGCACGGCACGCCGGTGAAGTCCTGCAGCACGACGCGCGCCGGCATGAAGGCGATCTCGGTATCCGGCTCGGCGGTGGGATCCCACTGCGCCACGGCCTGGATGTGGTCCTTGCCCACGGTGGCGCCGCCGTCCTCGTGCCGGAGCAGGTTCTCCAGCAGGATCTTCATGGAGTAGGGCAGGTGCGAGATGTCGAAGCGCTCGCCGAGCCTGCGCAGGCTGAAGTAATCGTAGGTCCGGCCGCCGACTTGCAGCTGGCTGCGGGTGGAGAACGAATCGCTCATGCGGGGATGCTCCTTCTTGCGGATGGCTTGCAGTGGCCCACGAGGGGCCTGCTTGCGTGTGACGGCGGGATTCCGGCCCCGGAGCCGCAGTATCCACGAATCCCAAGGCCAGGCAGCTGGCTCTCCATGGGAGATTACCGCTGCTTATGTAGCCTTGGCGTCAGAAGGGAGGTGGTGCAGGCCGAACCGGCCTGCACCACTGTGTTGCGGCTTACTTGCCGTTGGCGGCGTCGAGCAGGGGGTTGCCGGTCTTGCCGACGGCGTTGGTCTTGGATTTGGCGACCAGCACGCCCTTTGCATTGAACTCGAACACCGTGGATTCCTGGATGTTCTTCCCGAACGGCGGGATCTTCACGTAGTCGTAGTACCAGATCTGGGTGTCGCCGACCTGCTCGCGTCGCGCCGGGGTGCCGAACTGGCCGCGGATGTCGTCCTGGCGGGTGGTGCCGACCTGGAGCGCATCCAATTGCGCGGCCGTGATGTGGACGCCGGTGACGTGGGCACCGAAGGCCTGGGCGTCGGTGGCCGAAAGGGCCAGCGGGGCGGCAAGGAACAGGGCGAGGGTGATTGCCCGCATGTAAAACCTCCTTGTTCTTATAGGGAAATGCCCGGACAGGGCACCGGGGCTTCCTGCCCGGGGGCAGCCTGAAGGCTGCCGGCGAAGTCTAGCGGGGAGGGTGTTCCCCGAATGGGCCGCGATCACATATCCGGTTTGTGAAGGATCCGTTCGGTATGTATAATTCGTGCATACTTTTTGAGGCCTACCCCCATGGAAGCCACCGTCGCTGAACGCGGTCAGATCACGCTGCCCAAGGCCGTTCGCGATGCCCTCGGCCTGACCAAGGGCACCCAGCTCAAGGTCGAACTGGAAGGCAGCCGGATCATCCTGCGCAAGAGTGTTGACGACGCCATTTCCCGGGCCCGCGGCAAGTTCGCATTGGACGGGTTCGAGTCGGCCGAAGAGGCCGTGCGCACCGTGCGTGACGAGGACAGCCACGGGTGATCGCTGTCGATTCCCCGGTCCTGATCGAACTGCTCAGCGACGGCCCACGTGCCGACGCTGTGGAAGCCTGCCTGCGCCAGGCCCTGGTCAGTGGCCGCGTGGTCGTCTGTGGCACCACCCTGGCCGAGATCTGCGCCAGCCTGCGCGGCGGCGCCGAGGTGCAGGAGGCGCTGGAGGAAATGGGCATCCATTTCAGCCCGCTGGAAGCCAAATCCGCGCTGCGGGCCGGCGAGATGCACCGTCGCCACCGCCAGCGCAATGCCGGTGACACGCGCAGGATCGACGATTTCATGGTCGGCGCCCACGCCATGCTCCAGTGCGACGGTCTTATCACCTGGAACGACACCTTTTATCGCGACTACTTCAAGGGCCTGAAGCTGATCGTGCCGCAAGCCTGAGCCCAACCCCTTTCTTACCTATCCGTACCCTCCGGGAGTTGTCCATGTTGGAAGCCTACCGCCACCACGTCGCCGAGCGCGCCGCGCTTGGCATCCCGCCGCTGCCGCTGTCTGCCCAGCAGACCGCCGACGTCATCGAGCTGCTGAAGAACCCGCCGGCAGGCGAGGCCGAGTTCCTGCTCGACCTGATCACCCACCGCGTCCCGGCTGGCGTGGACGACGCCGCCAAGGTCAAGGCCTCCTACCTGGCCGCCATCGCCTTTGGCAGCGAGAAGAACGCGCTGATTTCGCGCGAGCGCGCCACCGAGCTGCTGGGCACCATGCTGGGCGGCTACAACGTGGCCCCGCTGATCCAGCTGCTGGACGATGCCAGCGTCGGCGCGATCGCCGCTGACGGCCTGAAGAAGACCCTGCTGGTGTTCGACGCCTTCCACGACGTCGAGGAGAAGGCCAAGGCCGGCAACGCCAACGCCCGTGCCGTGCTGCAGAGCTGGGCCGACGCCGAGTGGTTCACCTCCAACCCGGAAGTGCCGGCCAGCCTGACCGTGACCGTGTTCAAGGTGCCGGGCGAGACCAACACCGACGACCTGTCGCCGGCCCCGGACGCCACCACCCGCCCGGACATCCCGATGCACGCGCTGGCGATGCTGAAGAACAAGCGTCCCGATGCCCCGTTCGTGCCGGAAGAAGACGGCAAGCGCGGCCCGATCCAGGAAATCCTGGGCCTGAAGGAAAAGGGCAACCTGGTCGCCTACGTCGGCGACGTGGTCGGTACGGGTTCCTCGCGCAAGTCGGCCACCAACTCGGTGCTGTGGTGGACCGGCGATGACATCCCGTACATCCCGAACAAGCGCGCCGGTGGCGTCTGCCTGGGGGGCAAGATCGCTCCGATCTTCTACAACACCATGGAAGATGCCGGCGCCCTGCCGATCGAGCTGGACGTGTCGCAGATGAACCACGGCGACGTGGTCGAGCTGCGCCCGTACGAAGGCAAGGCCCTGAAGAACGGTGAAGTGATTGCCGAATTCAAGGTCAAGTCCGATGTGTTGTTTGATGAAGTGCGCGCCGGTGGCCGCATCCCGCTGATCGTCGGCCGCGGCCTGACCGCCAAGGCCCGCGAGGCGCTGGGCCTGCCGGCCACCGACCTGTTCCGCCTGCCGGTGCAGCCGGCCGACAACGGCCGTGGCTTCTCGCTGGCGCAGAAGATGGTCGGCCGGGCCTGTGGCCTGCCGGAAGGCAAGGGCATGCGCCCGGGCACCTACTGCGAACCGAAGATGACCTCGGTCGGCTCGCAGGACACCACCGGCCCGATGACCCGTGACGAGCTGAAGGACCTGGCCTGCCTGGGCTTCTCGGCTGACCTGGTGATGCAGTCCTTCTGCCACACCGCCGCCTACCCGAAGCCGGTGGACGTCAAGACCCACCACACCCTGCCGGAGTTCATCTCCACCCGCGGCGGCGTGTCCCTGCGTCCGGGCGACGGCGTGATCCACTCCTGGCTCAACCGCATGCTGCTGCCCGACACCGTCGGTACCGGCGGCGACTCGCACACCCGTTTCCCGGTGGGCATCTCCTTCCCGGCCGGTTCGGGCCTGGTCGCCTTCGCCGCTGCCACCGGCGTCATGCCGCTGGACATGCCCGAATCTGTGCTGGTGCGCTTCAAGGGCGAAATGCAGCCGGGCGTCACCCTGCGTGACCTGGTCAACGCCATCCCGTTGTACGCCATCAAGTCGGGCCTGCTGACCGTGGCCAAGGCCGGCAAGAAGAACATCTTCTCCGGTCGCATCCTCGAAATCGAAGGCCTGCCGAACCTGAAGGTCGAACAGGCATTCGAGCTGTCCGACGCCTCGGCCGAGCGTTCGGCTGCCGGTTGCACCGTGCGCCTGAACAAGGAGCCGATCATTGAGTACCTGACCAGCAACATCACGCTGCTCAAGTGGATGATCGCCGAGGGTTACCAGGATGCCCGCACCCTGGCCCGCCGTATCGCCAAGATGGAAGAGTGGCTGGCCAACCCGCAGTTGCTCGAGCCCGATGCCGACGCCGAATACGCCGCCGTCATCGAGATCGACCTGGCCGACATCCACGAGCCGATCGTGGCCTGCCCGAACGATCCGGACGACGTGAAGACCCTGTCCGACGTGGCCGGTGCCCAGATCGATGAAGTGTTCATCGGTTCGTGCATGACCAACATCGGCCACTTCCGTGCCGCCGCCAAGCTGCTGGAAGGCAAGCGCGACATCCCTACCCGTCTGTGGGTGGCCCCGCCGACCAAGATGGACGCCTCCGAGCTGACCAAGGAAGGCCACTACTCGACGCTGGGTGGTGCCGGTGCGCGCATGGAAATGCCGGGCTGCTCGCTGTGCATGGGCAACCAGGCGCAGATCCGCGAAGGCTCCACCGCGATGTCGACCTCGACCCGCAACTTCCCCAACCGCCTGGGCCGCAACACCAACGTGTACCTGGGTTCGGCCGAGCTGGCCGCGATCTGTGCACGCCTGGGTCGTATCCCGACCAAGGAGGAGTACATGGCCGACATCGGTGTGATCAACGCCAACGGCGACAAGATCTACCGCTACATGAACTTCGACCAGATCGCCGAGTACCAGGAAGTGGCCGCCACGGTCGCTGCCTGATCACACAGGTGAAGCAAACGGAAAACGCCCGGCATTGCCGGGCGTTTTCTTTTGGGCGCCGCGCAGGATTTTCGCTATGCGCGTCCGGGGTCTCCACCACTAATGGAATCCAAAAAAAAGGCCGATGCACGGCACCGGCCTTTTGGCGTGAACCGTGAGTGGGTCAGTCCCGGCCGAGCTTGAGCCATTCCTCCAGCCTGATCGCGGGCAGGGGCTTGGAGAACAGGTAGCCCTGCAGGACCTCGCAGCCCTGTTCGGCGAGGAAGCGGTGCTGCGCCTCGGTTTCCACGCCTTCGGCGACCACGTGCTTGCGCAGGTTCTCGCCGATGCGCAGGACCGAGGTGATCAGGGTGCGGGCGGTGTCGCTGTGCTCGATGTCGCGCACGAAGCTCATGTCCAGCTTCAGCTCATCAATCGGCAGGCGGTGGAGGTGGGAAAGACTCGAGTAGCCGGTGCCGAAGTCGTCCAGCGACAGGCCAATCCCCATCTGCTGGACCGCATCCAGGTTCTGCAGCACGCGCGCCTGCGGCGAGAGCATCACGCTCTCGGTGATCTCCAGCACAAGGTCGTGCGGCTTCAGGCCGTTGGCATCCAGCAGTTGCTGCAGTTCCAGCGGCAGGGTCGGGTTCTCGAAGTACCCGGCGGACAGGTTGACCGCCACCCGCGGCACCATGATCCCGCGCGCACGCCAGTCGGCCATCTGCTGGCAGGCACGGCGCAGCACCCAGTCGCTTATCTCGTCGATCAGGCCGCATTCCTCGGCCATCGGCACGAAGCGGGCGGGCGAGACCGGCCCCATCGTCGGGTGCTCCCAGCGCAGCAATGCCTCCACACCGTACAGGCGGTGGTCGACGCTGGCCAGCTGCGGCTGGTAGTGCAGCTGCAGCTGGTCGCGGCGCAGGGCTTCGCGCAGCGCGGTTTCCATGGCGATGCGTTCCTGCGCCAGGCGGTTCATCTCCAGGCTGAAGAAGCGCACGCTGCCGCCGCCTTCGTCCTTGGCCTGGATCATCGCCAGGTCGGCGTGACGCAGCAGGGTATCGATGTCGCGGCCGTCGTCGGGGAACATCGCCACGCCGATGCTGGCGCTGGTGTGCACGGTGACGTTGCCCACGACCAGCGCCTCGCCCAGCGACGCCAGCAGGCGTTCGGACAGGCCGGCGGCGTGCTCGGCACCGCACTGCGGTACAAGCATCACGAACTCGTCGCCGGCCTGGCGGCCGACCAGTGCGCCGGAGCCGGCGCATTCGCCGAGCCGGCGCGCGATGTCACGCAGCAGGCCGTCGCCGGCCGAGTGTCCCTGGGTTTCGTTGATGCGCTTGAAGCGGTCGATGTCGACGAACAGGATCGCCACCGGCTCGCCGTTGTGCTCGGCGGTGGCCAAGGCCTGCTCGGCGCGTGCATTGAACATCATCCGGTTGGGCAGGCCGGTCAGCACGTCGTAGAACGCCAGCTGGTGGACCCGGGCCTTGGTCTGCTCGCGTTCCATCGCCAGTGCGCACAGGTGCACGCACAGTTCGGCGAGCTTGACGTGCCATGGCGCGGGCTCGCGCGGTTCGCGGTAGTAGAAGGCCAGGGTGCCCATGACCTGGTTGGAACTGGACTTGATCGGGTTGGACCAGCAGGCACGCAGGCCACAGGAAAGCGCGGCCTCGGCATAGGGAGCGTACAGCGGGTCGGTGGCGATGTCGGCCACCACCACCGGCCGACCGCGCCAGGCCGCCGTGCCGCAGGAGCCCACGGCCGGACCGATCGGCACGCCGTCGATGTACTCGGAGAACGCCTGCGGCATGCTCGGCCCGGCCAGCGGACGCAGCCGGTGCTCCGGGTCCACCGCCACGACCGAGGCGATCAGGTCCGGGGCCACGCGTTCGACCTCGCGGCAGATCTGGGTCATCGAATCGTGCAGCGGCTGCTCGCGTACCAGCGCGTCGAGGATCCGGTCGTGCAGCAGCTCGCGGGTCTTGGCCTCGGTGATGTCATTGAGGATGGTGACAAAGCGGTTGAGCTGGCCTTCGCTGTCAGGCAGCGGGGTGGACGAGCTGCATACCCACAGCGGCGTGCCGTCATCGCGGTACAGCAGCAGGTCGGCTTGGTGCGGGCGCGAGGAGCGACGTGAATCGCTGCAGTGGGCCAGCTGCTGCAGATCGGTGTGTTCGCCGCCGATCAGTTCGCCCAGGGTCACGCCCGCCGCGTCCTTTGCGGCATGGCCGAACATCTCGGTGAAGCCGGCATTGACGTACTGGATGCGCGACTCGCGGTCACAGATGATGATCGCGTTCTGGCTGCGGTCCAGCGCCTGCGAAAGCTGCTGCAGTTGGGGCTGTTCGTTGGCCGCCGGGTTGGCGTCGCGGACGCAGGCCACGTACAGCCAGCGCCGGCCGTGGCGTACCGGCGACAGGGTCATCGAGACCTGGCGCGCATCGCCGGCCAGCGCGAAGACGCCCTTGAGCAGCAGGTCCTTGACGTTCTGGCCCCTGGGCGGCTGCAGGTTCGGCACTTCGCCGCTGGTGCTGGTGAACACTGACTCCAGCACGCGGCCCTTCAGCTTCTCCGCCGCCAAACCGCAGACCAGTTCGCACTCCGGCGAGCAGTACAGCAGCTGGCCATGGTCATCGATGACCATCACGCCCACGCCGGCGAAACAGGCGCCAACCCTGGACATCAGGCAGTTGCCGGGCTTGCTGCCGGTCTGGCCATTGGCCAGCGTGGACAGGTCACGCAGGGGAGTGAGCGCGCCGAGCGCGGAGAGGGCTGTCGTCATCGATTACCGGGCCTGTTGCGAAAGCGCGAGCAGCCTCGCGGCGATACGGTCCAGCGGCAGTACTTCCTGTGCCGCCCCAAGTTTGTAAGCGGCCCCGGGCATGCCCCAGACCACACTGGTTGCTTCGTCCTGTACCAGGGTTGGCGCGCCGGCCTGAAGCATTTCCAGCAGGCCGCGCGCACCGTCGTCGCCCATCCCGGTGAGGATGGCGCCGACTGCGTTCGGTCCGGCACTGATGGCCACGGAACGGAACAACACGTCCACTGCCGGCTTGTGCAGGTTGACCGGCGGACCGTCGTCGATGCGGCAGCGCCAGCGGGCGCCGTCGCGGATGATGCGCAGGTGCTTGCCGCCCGGCGGCAGGTAGGCATGGCCCGGCAGGACGGCTTCGCCATCAGTGGCCTCGCGCACGGACATCGCCGAATGGCGGTCCAGGCGCTCGGCGAAGGCACTGCTGAAGCTGGCCGGCAGGTGCTGGGTCATGACGATCGCCGGTGCATCGGCCGGCATGCCTTCGAGCACCACACGCAGGGCCTCGGTACCGCCGGCCGAGGCGCCGATGGCGATCAGGCGGTCGGTGGTGCGAAAGGTGCTGGCACGCGCCGGTGCCTGCCGCGGTCCGAGCACGTGCTTGACCGTCGGCGGACGGCCCAGCGGACGCACCCGCGAACGGGCGGCCATCTTCACCTTGGAGGTGATTTCCCGGGCGTAGTCCTGCAGGCCGCGGGCAACGTCGAGCTTGGGCTTGGCGACGAAGTCCACCGCGCCCAGCGACAGTGCCTGCAGCGTGGTGTCGGCGCCGCGCTCGGTCAGCGAGGACACCATCACCACGGGAATCGGATGCAATCGCATCAGGTTCTCGAGGAAGGCCAGGCCGTCCATGCGCGGCATTTCCACGTCCAGCGTGATCACGTCCGGATTCAGGCGCTTGATCTTCTCGCGCGCCAGGATCGGATCGGCGGCCGAGCCGATGACCTCGATACCCGGATCCTGCGACAGGATCTCGGTCAGGACCTGGCGCACGACGGCCGAGTCGTCGACGATCAGGACGCGGCAGGGGCTGTCGGCGGCGCTCATTCGAACAGCTCCACGCCACCGGTGACCGGGGCCTGGGACAGGCGGGCACGCACGGCCGATTCTGCAGCGGCCACTTCGGCCTCGTGCGCGTGCGGCAGGCGCTGCACGACCACGCGGCCGGTGTCGGCGAAGAACCAGATCTTGCGCGGATGGATGCCGCACAGGTCCTCGGCCACGATCGGGATGTGCTCGGCCTGCAGGTACTGGCGCACGAACTCGGCGTTGCGGGTGCCGACCGGGTTGCTGGTGAAGCCCTTGAGCACGTTGGCGCCACCGAAGACCTTGGCTTCCAGGCGCTTGCGGTGGGCGCCGCGCTTGAGCATGTCGTTGATCAGCAGTTCCATCGCATAACTGCCGTAGCGGGCCGGGGCGCCGTCGCCGGCGTTGCCCTCGGGCAGCAGGAAGTGGTTCATGCCGCCGATCTTCAGCACCGGGTCGCGCAGGCACGCGGCCACGCACGAGCCCAGGGTCGTGGTCAGCGCGGTGTTGTCATCCACCACCAGGTACTGGGTCGGCAGGAGCTTGGCCGCCGTGGTCTGGAAGCGGCTGTCGCGATAACGCATCACGTCATCGGTGGGGGCGGTGGCAGGCAGGCTCATGCACCGGTCCTCTGCGCACGGCGGTACAGGGTGCGACCGCAGGGCTGGATCAGGTCGGCCGCGTGCAGGTAGTTCTCCGAGTGCCCGGTGTAGAGCAGGCCGTCGTCACCCATGTGCTCGACCAGGCGCGACAGGATGGCGCGCTGGGTCGGCTTGTCGAAATAGATCATCACGTTGCGGCAGAACAGCGCGTCGTAAGGACCGCCCACGTCATAGCGCGGCGACAGCAGGTTGAGCTGGCGGAACTCGATCAGCTGGCGAAGGGCAGGGATCACCCGGCACTTGCCCTCGTTGGGGCCGGTGCCGCGCTGGAAATAGCGGCGCTTCAGTGCCGGGTCCAGGTTGGCGATGCGCTCGACCGAGTACACGCCCTGCGCACCGACCGACAGCACCTGGGTATCCACGTCGGTGGCGAGGATGCGCACCGGCGGGGTCAGGGTGCCGAAAGCCTCGCAGGCGGTGATCGCCAGCGAGTAGGGCTCCTCGCCGGTGGAGGCGGCGCACGACCAGATCTGCAGCGGCGCGCGGTGGGTGCGCTGCAGCAGTTCCTCGCGCAGCTTGTCGAAGTGGTGCGGCTCGCGGAAGAACGAGGTCAGGTTGGTGGTCAGTGCGTTGGTGAACGCCTGCCATTCGTCACCGCCATCCTTCTCCAGCCGGTCCAGGTATTCCTGGAATGAGCGCAGGCCCAGCGCCCGCAGGCGGCGCGACAGGCGGCCATAGACCATGTCGCGCTTGGCGGGGGCCAGGGCGATGCCGGCACGCTGGTGGATCAGTTCGCAGACGCGACGGAAATCGCGGTCGCTGAACTCGAAATCGCGACCGGTGGTGGTGCTGGGGGAGGAGACGGTCATTGCAGTCGGTTCCGGTGGATCAGTACGCGGCTTCAGGCTGACGGCGCGGTGCCGGCTCGGCCGCGGTGGAGGCGATACGGAACACGGCGACGGCTTCGGTCAGCTGGGTGGCCTGTTCCTCCATCGAGCGCGCGGCGGCGGTGGCTTCCTCCACCAGCGCGGCGTTCTGCTGGGTGGTTTCGTCCATCTGGGTCACGGTCTGGTTGACCTGCTCGATGCCGGCCGACTGCTCCTGCGAGGCGGCGGAGATCTCGGCCATGATGTCGGTCACCCGCTGTACCGAGGTCACGATCTCGCCCATGGTGCTGCCGGCCTGGTTGACCAGCGCCGAGCCCTCGGACACCTTCTCGACCGAGTCGTCGATCAGGGTCTTGATCTCCTTGGCGGCACCGGCCGAACGCTGGGCCAGGGTGCGCACTTCCGAGGCCACCACGGCGAAGCCGCGGCCCTGCTCACCGGCACGGGCGGCTTCCACCGCGGCGTTGAGCGCCAGGATGTTGGTCTGGAAGGCGATGCCATCGATGACCGAGATGATGTCGGCGATCTTCTTCGACGAGGCCTCGATGGCCGACATCGTGGTCACGACCTGGCCCACGACCTGGCCACCCTGCGAGGCGACGCTGTGCGCACCGATCGCCAGCTGGTTGGCCTGGCGGGCGTGCTCGGCGTTCTGGCGCACGGTGGAGGTCAGCTCCTCCATCGAGGCGGCGGTTTCTTCCAGGTTGGCGGCCTGCTGCTCGGTGCGACGCGAGAGGTCGCTGTTGCCCGAGGCGATCTCGCCGGCGGCCAGGCTGATGCTGTCGGCAGCGGTCTGGATGCGGCTGATGATGGTGGTCAGCTGGGCGACGGTGGCATTGGCGTCATCACGCATGCGGGCAAACACGCCGCGGAAGTCGCCATCCATGCGCACGGTCAGGTCGCCGCGGGCGATGGCCTGCAGCAGCGAGGACAGCTGGCCCAGGTTGCCGTCGGTGGTTTCCATCAGCTGGTTCAGGCCAGCGACCATCGCGCGGAAGTCATGCTGGAAGCGGGCCTCGTCGCCGCGCTGGCTGAAATCACCGGCCGCGGCGGCCGTGGCCAGGTGGCGGATCTCGGCATTGATCGCCGACAGGTTGGCCTTGGTGGCGTCCATCGCCTCGGTGATGGCGGCCTTCTCGCCGGGCAGGCGGTCCATGTCCACCGACAGGTCGCCGGCGGCGTAGTGCTTCATGACCTCGATCAGGCGGTTCTGTACCTGCACGTGGGCAGCGACCAGTTCGTTGCTGTCGCGGACCATGCGGCCGTAGTCGCCGGGGAAGCGGCTGTCGTCCATGCGGAAGCTCAGCTCGCCGGCATCGTGGCGGCTGGCCATCTCGCCCTGGGCAGCGATCACCGACTGCAGCTGGTCCTGCATGCGGTGCATGCTTTCCAGCAACTGGCCGGCCTCGTCACGCGGCTGCTTGCCGATGACGTTGTCCAGGCGGCCGCTGGCGATGGCATCAGCCACGGAGGTGGCACGGCGCATCGGGATCGCGATGCGGTTGCCGATCACCCAGCTCAGGCCGAACACCACCAGCACCACCAGGCCGCCGGCGAAGGTCATCACCATGGTGAAGGCCATGGCCTGGTGCTGGATGTCGTCCATGTAGACGCCGGTGGTGATGACCCAGTTGAACGGCTTGTAGAGCCCGGCGTAGGTGGCCTTCTCGACCGAGCCTTCGCCCCCGGGCTTGGCCCACAGGAAGGAGACGAAGCCGCCGCCGGCAAGCGCGGCCTCCACCTGTTCCACGTACACCTGCACCCCGTCCTCGGTGCGGTAGTCCTTCACGTTGGTGTGCAGCAGGTCCTTGCGGAACGGGTGCATCAGCATGTTGTGGTCGGTGTCGTAGACCGTGTAGTAGTAGACGTCGCCATCGGCGCGCATCTTCTCAAGCGCCGCCAGCGCGGCTTCCTTGGCGGTTTCCTCCGGAAGCTCGCCGGTCTCGATCAGCGTCCTGTAGTGGTCCAGGACGCCGTAGGTCAGTTCGACCTGCACCTTCAATGCCTGCTGCTGGGTATTGCGCAGGTCCAGGTATTGCATGCGTGCGGCGCACACCGACAGCAGGATCACGCCAACTGCGATCAGGCCGGTCAGCAGGTTGAACTTGCGGCGGACCGAGATGTTGGAAATGTAGCTGGACCAGAACTGGAAGACTTTCATCAGGTACTCGTGCAGGGCAATGCGATGACAGGCTGCAGGGCACGGAAAACCGACCGGGCCCTGAAGGACTCGTCTATCTATCGGCGGCTATCGGCCGAGGTTGAGGGGCTTTGCAGCGGCTATCGGAAAACGCCGTGCGGCCGTCACACATTGACCAATGGACCGGGCGGACCAGGGAGGAATCGGCACATCCCTTGCAGTGCCGGACACCGGCTGCCCCGGCGCGATCCACGGGTTTCCGGCACTGCACGGATCACCGGCAGCTCAGAACTCCTGCCAGTCTGGATTCCTCGTTTCAGCCGGGTAACTGGGTCGGTTTGGCCGGCCAGGCTTTGGCGGGGAGCAGGGTGGGCCGCGGCCTGGGCCACACCGTCGGGACATCCAACGGCGGGAATCGTGCGTGGCAACGTGTAGCGACTTGCAGGAACCGGGCGGGTCTGGTTCCCGAACGACCCGCTTTGCTTTATCGGCGGCTGCGGCACGGCATTGACCGACACCGGAAATCCAACTCGCAGAACCGCGTGGCGGCATCACACATCGACCAGAGCACGAGTGGAGCGGGCCCGTCGCGACACGCTCCTTGCACTGCGCAAGGAAAAGGCCCCGATGCACTGCATCGGGGCCTCTGGTTTTCATCAGCGGCAAGGCGGGATCAGAACTCCTGCCAGTCCGAGTCGGTGGTTTCCACCGCGGCTACGCGGGCTGCCTTGCGCGGGGCAGGGGCGGCTGGTGCGGCCACGGGACGCGGGGCGACGGGAGCGGCGGCACGCGGAGCAGGACTGGCATCGGCCACGAACTTCTCGTCCAGCTTGAACACCGCCACCTCGTTGGCGAGATGGATGGCCTGTTCTTCCATCGACCGGGCGGCAGCGGTGGCTTCCTCCACCAGCGCGGCGTTCTGCTGGGTGGTTTCGTCCATCTGGGTGACGGTCTGGTTGACCTGCTCGATGCCGCTGGACTGCTCCTGCGACGCCGCGGAGATCTCGGCCATGATGTCGGTCACGCGCTGCACGCTGGTCACGATCTCGCCCATGGTGGTGCCGGCCTTGCGGACCAGGGTGGAGCCGGTGGACACCTTGTCCACCGAATCGTCGATCAGGCCCTTGATCTCCTTGGCGGCACCGGCCGAACGCTGGGCCAGGGTGCGCACTTCCGAGGCCACGACCGCAAAGCCGCGACCCTGTTCACCGGCACGGGCGGCTTCCACCGCGGCGTTGAGCGCCAGGATGTTGGTCTGGAAGGCGATGCCGTCGATGACCGAGATGATGTCGGCGATCTTCTTGGAGGACTGCTCGATCGCGCTCATCGTGGTCACCACCTGGCCAACCACTTCGCCGCCCTGCGAGGCGACCGAGGCGGCACCGATGGCCAGCTGGTTGGCCTGGCGGGCCGATTCGGCGTTCTGGCGCACGGTGGAGGTCAGTTCCTCCATCGAGGCGGCGGTCTCTTCCAGGTTGGCGGCCTGCTGCTCGGTACGACGCGACAGGTCGGCGTTGCCGCTGGCGATCTCGGTGGCGGCGGCGTTGATGGCCACCGACGACTGCTTGATGCGGCTGACGATGCCGGTCAGCTGTTCGGCCGTGGCATTGGCGTCGTCGCGCATCCGGGCAAACACGCCCTGGAAGTCGCCGTGCATGCGCACGGTCAGGTCGCCATGCGACAGCGCCGACAGCAGGTTGGAGATCTGCTCGATGCTGTTGGTGTTGGCGTCCAGCAGGCTGTTGATCTGCTGGGCCAGCTGCAGGAAGAAGCCTTCCTTGCCTTCGGCTTCGACACGCTCGGAGAGGTCGCCGGCCGCGGCGGCGCGGATCACATGCGCCACTTCCTGCTCGACCTGGACTTCCGCGGTGCGGTCACGCCACTCGACGACGTTGCCGACCGGCTCGCCATCGGCGTCGCGGATGGTGCTGATGATCTGCGCGAAGATCGCATCGCCGTACTGCATCGGGCGGCGGACCACGCCATCGCGTGCCAGCTTGGACGCGGTGTCCTGGTCCACGGTGCCGTTGTGTTCCAGGTAGGACACGGACTTGCCGACCAGCGGCTCGGCCGGGTCGAACTGCGGTAGGGCGACCACGACATCCTCGGCATGGGAGCGCAGCAGGCCTTCCAGTGCCGGGTTGGCGTAGACGATCTTCAGTTCCGGATCGGTGATGTAGACGCCGGTGGTGGAGCAGTCCAGCGCGGTGCGGATACGCAGGTTCTCGGCGGCGACGCGGGCGTCGGCCTCGATGCGTTCGCGCAGGTCGTGCTGCATGCGCTGCATGGCGCGCATCAGGTCGCCGACCTCATCCTTGCGCGAGGCATCGATGCGGCCGTCGAGCTTGCCACTGGCGATCTCGTTGGCGGTGGTCACCGCGCCCTGCATGTTGCGCACCAGCGAGCGGGCGAACAGCCATGCCAGCACCAGGCCGCAGGCGATGCCGACCAGCAGGGCGATCGAGGTCAGGGTGGCGGAGGCGTTGTAGGTGGACGCGGCGGCGGCGCCGGCCTCGACCGAGCGACGGTTCTCGTCCTCGATCAGCGCGCCCAGCGAGGCGGAGGCCTTGCGATGCAGGCTGCGGGTCTCGCCAACGAAGGTGTCCACCGCGTCGTCGGGCAGTTCCAGCTCCAGCAACTCGGTCACCGAGTCATAGGAAACCAGAGCCGCTTCCCAGTCGGCCACGAAGGTATCGAACAGCTTGCGCTGTGCCGGGTCGTCGATCAGCCTGGGATAGGCCTTGATGGCCTCCTCGATGTGGGCGCGGATCTCAACGCTCTGCTTCTGCGCGTCGGCCTTGACGTCGGCGCTGGCGCGGATGAGGCCCTGGTAGGCGACATTGCGGTACTCGCCGACCATGCCGCGCAGCTCACCGGCGGTACGGATGCTCTCCATCCGCTTCTGCGCAAGGTCGGTGGTGACCGAGTCGAGCGAGCTCAGGCCCTTGTAGGCCACGATGCCCTGGATGAGCATCACGAACAGCACGATGCCGAAGGTGAGCATCAGCTTCGGCATCAATTTGAGGTTGTTGATCCACTGCATCGGGGCAGGACTCCAGAAACTCGCCGGACGGCCGTCCGGCGGGACGGGCACCGGCGAGCGCCGGCGCCCACGCGGATTACTTGATGTTGGCCAGCTTCAGTCCGGCCGGCGAGCTGACTTCGATCTCGGCGCGCGATGCGTCACGCTTGATCATGCCGATCACGCACACGTCCTTGCCTTCCAGCGATTCCAGCGGGAAGTTGAACTTGCCGCGGTTGGCGCCGGCGATGCGGGCGGAGAAGGTGTGGCGGGGGAAAGCGCCGCCCATGTGCAGGAAGGTCGGCTGGCCTTCGGAGCCTTCGGCGTAGCGGGCCTTCTCGACCTTGCCGCAGACCATGCCTTCCTTGCCGGTGTTACGGGCGGCCAGTTCCGGCGGGATCATGTCCGCGGCCCGGGCGATGTTCACGGGAGCGGCCATGGCCAGCGCAGCAATGGCTGCAAGGGGGAGTAACGTCTTCATCGGGAATCTCCGGTAGTGATAAAAGCTCCGGCCCGCGGGAGCGGGCAGGACATGTTTCTGCTATCGGCGGTCGGCCGCAGATCTGAAGGCCGCATCGATCGATTCGATTGATCGAATCTGGCCTTTCATTTTCAGGCGGCTTCCTCGACGGCCTTGGCCTGGCCCAGCTCGGCGCTGTCCAGCAGGGTCTCGATGTCGAGCAGGATCAGCATGCGGTCGTCCTGGGTGCCGATGCCCGAGATGAAGCGGGTATCGACGGCGGCGCCGAATTCCGGGGTCGGGCGGATCTGCTCGGGGGCCAGCGGGATCACGTCGGACACGCTGTCCACGACGATGCCGACCACGCGGTCTTCCACGTTGAGCACGATCATCACGGTGAAGGCGTCGTAGCGGGCTTCGTCCAGGCGCAGCTTCAGGCGCAGGTCGATGACCGGCACGATGGTGCCGCGCAGGTTGATCACGCCCTTGATGTAGTCCGGGGCGTCCGGGACCTTGGTCACCGAGTCATAGCCACGGATTTCCTGGACCTTGAGGATGTCCACGCCGTAGTGCTCGTTGCCGAGGGTGAAGCTGAGGTATTCACCGGCGGCGCCGGTGTTCTGGGAGTTGATGTCGTTCATCGGTTTTCCTGATCCTGGCCAGGGGCAGCCGTAAGGAGGGGTACAGCCGGGGTATCGGCACCGGAGGGCGGCGACTTTAGTGGCGGTCAGAGGTCGCCGTTCTTGCGGGCACTGCGCTGGCGCTCGATGCGGAAGATGTAGCGCTGGATGGCGGCATCGCCCCCGCGGGGCATGTCGTCGAAGCGCAGGCCCACGCGCTGGATTTCCACGCCGTTGGGCATGACCTGGGTGCGGACGTTGCAGGCCACCAGGGTGACGGTCATCGGCGGGGCGTCAGGCAGGGCCAGCTGGCAGCCGGGATAGCGCTGCTGCATGGAGAACACGTGCTGGTCGGCCGGCAGCGCCAGCGAGATGCCGCCGCCGCTGATGTCCATCACCCGGAACGAAGCGCCGCCGCCGCTGTCGCCGCGGGGAACATGGCAGGTAGGCGAGTCGGTGACGGGCGTCTCCAGCCGGTACAGCTCGCGTCGTTGCAGGTGGATCATCTCCTCGGGGATATCGGCGCGGAAGCCGGTATGCGCGCCATTGCGGACGCGGACCAGGCCGTCCAGGCGGAAGCGCACCGTCACCCGTTCCAGCTGGGCAAAGCACAGCAGATGCGGCGCGGCCTCGGCGGCCGCGTTGGCGGCCTCGGACGGGCTGCCGTCGATCAGGAGCTCGTCGTCATCGAGTTCCAGGATCGCGGTAGGGAATGACTGTTCGCGGCCAGCCAGGTGGGCATTGATCAGCGAGCGCTGGTCGATCATTGCCTGCAGCAGCTGGCGGATCTGGCGCGGGTTGCGTACCAGATAGCGCTCATCCTGCTCGTCGGACGCTTCGTGCGCCGCTGGGGTTTTTTCGTCTGTCATGGCGCTCTGTTGGGAGGGACAGTCGTCGACCGCCGTCTCCGAAGACGGGTGGACAGCAAGGGGTATCGGCCGGCCGTGGCGGGTCTTTAGCGGGGCCGTGGAGGATGCTGTCCGCGGACTGCCGCCCGACCGGCAGGGGTCGGCACGGTCCTGCGGGATCCACCGGCGGTCGCGAAGGCGGACCGCCGGTGGGTAGGGGCAGGCTGGGCCCGCTGCGTTTTCCAGTGGTGGATCAGAACTCCTGCCACTCGGCGTCGGCTGCGGTTTCCATCACCGCGTCCACCTTTGCACGGGCCGCCGGGCGGGGCTGCGTGCGTTTTGCCGGGGCTGGGGCGGTGGGCTGGCGTGCCGGCGCGGCGGCCGCGGGCTGGCCCGCGACGCGGAACACGGCCACGGCTTCCATCAGCTGCGAGGCCTGCTCCTCCATCGAGCGGGCGGCAGCGGTGGCTTCTTCCACCAGCGCGGCGTTCTGCTGGGTGGTCTCGTCCATCTGGGTCACGGTCTTGTTGACCTGTTCGATGCCCGAGGACTGTTCCTGCGACGCCGCCGAGATCTCGGCCATGATGTCGGTGACGCGCTGGACCGAGTTCACGATCTCGCCCATGGTGCTGCCGGCCTGGTTCACCAATGCCGAGCCCTCGGAGACCTTGTCGACCGAGTCGTCGATCAGGGTCTTGATCTCCTTGGCGGCACCGGCCGAACGCTGGGCCAGGGTGCGCACTTCCGAAGCCACGACGGCAAAGCCGCGGCCCTGCTCGCCGGCACGCGCGGCTTCCACCGCGGCGTTCAACGCCAGGATGTTGGTCTGGAAGGCGATCCCGTCGATCACACTGATGATGTCGGCGATCTTCTTCGAAGACTGCTCGATGGCCGTCATCGTGGTCACGACATGGCCCACGACCTGGCCGCCCTGCGAGGCGACGCCGTGGGCACCGATGGCCAGCTGGTTGGCCTGGCGGGCGTGTTCGGCGTTCTGGCGCACGGTGGAGGTGAGTTCCTCCATCGAGGCGGCGGTTTCTTCCAGGTTGGCAGCCTGCTGCTCGGTGCGGCGCGACAGGTCGGCGTTGCCCGAGGCAATCTCCCCGGCCGCGAGGTTGATGCTGTCGGCCGAGGCCTGGATACGGCTGACCATGCTGGTGAGCTGGGCGACGGTGGCGTTGGCGTCATCGCGCATGCGGGCGAACACACCGTGGAAGTCGCCGTCCATGCGTACGGTCAGGTCGCCCTCGGCCAGTGACTGCAGCAGTGCGGACAGCTGCGCCAGGTTGCGGTCGCTGGTCGCCATCATCGCGTTCAGGCCCTGCACCATCTGCCGGAAATCGTGGTTGAAGCGGGACTCGTCGCCACGCACGCTGAAGTCGCCGGCGGCCGCGGCCCGTGCCAGGCGCTTGATCTCGCCGTTGATTGCCAGCAACGCCTGCTTGGCCGCATCCATCGCCTCGTGCAGGAAGGCGCGCGAGCCGGGCAGGCGGCGGGCGTCCTGGGCCAGGTCGCCGTGGGCGTAGCGGTCCAGCACGCTGATCGCATCGCGGAAGGCGTCCAGGTGCTCGAACATCATGGTGTTGATGCCATGCGCCAGCTCGCCATACACGCCGGGGAAATCCTCCGGCATGCGGTGGCTGATGTCCTCGGCGGCATGCAGCCGGATCATGGTGCCGGTCTCGCGCGAGAAGCGCTCGAGCATGTGCACCATCTCGTCGGTGGCCTTGAGCATCTGGCCGACCTCGTCGCTGCCGTGGTGGCCGCTGCGAACGCCCAGGTCACCGCGCGAAACGCCGCGGATCGCGGCCAGTGCACGCGATACCGGCTCCAGCACGGAGTAGCCGATCGCCCAGCCGATAGCCATGGTCAGCAGCACCAGCCCGCCGCCGACGAAGGTCATGATGAAGGTGAACTGCAGGGCCTGCGCCTGCGTGTCGTCGAGGTAGACGCCGGTGCCGACCACCCAGCCCCAGGGTTTGTAGAGCGCTGCGTAGGAAGTCTTGGGAACGGGATCCTTCTCACCGGCCTTGGCCCAGGCGTAGTCCACGTGCCCGCCGCCGGCCTGCGCAACGCGGACGAACTCGGGGAAGATGCGCTTGCCATCGGCACTGAGCACGTCGGCGATGGGCTTGCCGATCAGGTCCGGGCGGGTGGGGTGCATCAGCATGCGCGGTTCTTCATCGGTGACGAAAAAGTAGTCCACGCCGTTGTTGGCCTGCATCGCCGACAGGCTTGCCAGGGCCAGGCGCTGGCCCTCGGCCTCGTCGATGTGGCCATCGGCAACCTGTCCGGCGTAATGCTCGATCACGCCCAGCGCCATCTCGGTCTGCGCCTTGAGGCCGGCCTGGCGGGTACTGTTGAGATCGAGGTACTGGATGCGGGCGGCGATGACCGCCAGCACGATGGTGCCGATGGCCACCAGTACGGTCTGGATCAGGAATTTACGCTTGAGTGGCAGGTTGGACAGCTTTCTTGCGAGGAGGGTGTCGAGCTTCATGCGGCGGTCTCTGCAGGGCCAGCCAGGCCGGTGTGGGCGGATCTGCTGGCCAGCACGCGGCGGGCCACGCAGGTCCCTCGTTGTTGCTAGGGGAGCCGGTGCCTGGTGCTTCCGGCTTCCCCTGGTGGAAGGTTGTTCCACGGCGTCCATGCGGCAGTACGACAGGTGTTGCACGAACGCCTGCGGGTTGTGCGCAGCCGCGGGCGACAGGGTTCAGGAACGCGGGGCCGATGCCGCGGCGATGCGGGTCACGCGGTCGCGTACCAGTCCGGCCACGCCGGCGTCCTGCGACAGCCGGAAACTGGCGACGGCTTCGACCAGCTGCGCGGCCTGTTCCTCCATCGAGCGCGCGGCGGCAGTGGCTTCCTCCACCAGCGCGGCGTTCTGCTGGGTGGTTTCGTCCATCTGGTTGACGGTGTGGTTGACCTGTTCGATGCCGGCGCTCTGTTCCTGCGAGGCGGCGGAGATCTCGGCCATGATGTCGGTCACGCGCTGGACGCTGGTGACGATCTCGCCCATCGTGCTGCCGGCCTGGTTGACCAGCGCCGAGCCCTCGGACACCTTCTCGACCGAGTCGTCGATCAGGGTCTTGATCTCCTTGGCGGCACCGGCCGAACGCTGGGCCAGGGTCCGCACCTCCGAGGCGACCACGGCGAAGCCGCGGCCCTGTTCGCCGGCACGGGCGGCTTCCACCGCGGCGTTCAACGCCAGGATGTTGGTCTGGAAGGCGATGCCGTCGATGACCGAGATGATGTCGGCGATCTTCTTCGACGAGGCCTCGATGGCCGACATCGTGGTCACGACCTGGCCCACGACCTGGCCGCCCTGCGAGGCGACGCCTTGCGCGCCGATGGCGAGCTGGTTGGCCTGGCGGGCGTGCTCGGCATTCTGGCGCACGGTGGAGGTGAGTTCCTCCATCGAGGCGGCGGTTTCTTCCAGGTTGGCGGCCTGCTGTTCGGTACGGCGCGACAGATCCGAGTTGCCCGAGGCAATCTCGCCGGCAGCCAGGCTGATGCTGTCGGCCGCGGACTGGATGCGGCCGACGATGGTGGTCAGCTGTGCGACGGTGGCGTTGGCGTCATCACGCATGCGGGCGAACACGCCGTGGAAGTCGCCGTCCATGCGCACGGTGAGGTCGCCGCGGGCGATGGCCTGCAGCAGGGCGGAGACCTCGGCCAGGTTGCCGTCGGTGGTCTCCATCAGCCGGTTGAGCCCGGCCACCATCCCGCCGAATTCGTACTGGAATCGACCCTCGTCACCGCGCTGGCTGAAATCGCCGGCGGCGGCGGCCGTGGCCAGGCGCCGGATTTCGCCGTTGATGGCCGACAGGCTGGCCTTGGTCGCGCCGATGGCCTCGGTGATGGCGGCCTTCTCCCCGGGCAGGCGGTCCATGTCCACCGACAGGTCACCGGCGGCGTAGCGGCGCATGACCTCCACGACCTTGAGCTGGACCGCGATGTGCTGCGATACCAGCGCGTTGGCGCCTTCCACCAGCTGGCCGTACTCGCCCGGGAACCGGGCTGCATCGATGCGGTAGCTGATCTGGCCTTCCTCGTGCATCCGGTTCATTTCGAGCTGGGCGGCGATCACTGCCTGCACCTGCGACTTCATGCGCTGCATGGAGACCAGCAGTTTGCCGACCTCGTCCTGGCGCGAGGTATCCACGCGGGTGTCGAGCCGGCCCTGGGCCACGTCGTCGGCCACGCGCACCGCATCGGCCAGCGGGCGGACGATGGAGCGGGTGATGGCCACGCCCAGCGCGACAGCCAGGCCGAGGATCAGCAGCAGGCCAATGATCACCGCGGCCACCGACTGCTTGTGCACGCGGTTGGACTCGGCGATCACCTTGCCCAGTTCGTCCTGGTTGTACCTGGACATCTCCTTGAGCTGGTCGAACAGCTCGCGGCGGATCTTGCGCGACTCGTCGTCGGAAATCGCGCGGGCGGCGGCGAAGTCGTCGGCGGCAATGGCTTCGGCGATGCGGTCGTTGGCGGCGAAATAGGCTGCGCGCAGCGACTGCATGTTCTCGTACATCGCCTTTTCCTCGGGCGCGTACTCGCTGGGGATGTCGTCGTAGGCCTTCTCGGAGGCCTCGATCACGCCGCGCACATCGGCCAGGCGCTTGCGGTAGTCGGCCAGCCGCTCCTCGTTGCCCTGGAAATTGAGCTGGGCCTGCTCGAAGGTGCGGAACTCGCCGAGCTGGGCGCGCATTTCACCCAGATGCTGCACGGCCGGCATCCAGTTGGTATTGACCTCCTGCATGCGTACGTCGGAAAGCTGCATGCGCCACAGCGAAAACACGCCCAGCATTACCGTCAGTGCGCAGGTGCTGGCAAAGGCCAGCAGCAGCTTGCGGGTGATGGGCAGGTTCTGGAACCACTTCATGATGCTCTCCAAAGGCCAGGGACAACACGCCGCCGCGCTGCCCGGATATCCGCGGCAGGGCTGCGGTCGCAGGTGCTGCTGCGGAGGCGCAAAAAAGAACGCGCCGCTGGATGAGTTAGCGGCGCGCGCTTGACTTTCTTGAAGGTGTGTAGTCCGGCTGGATGCCGGCCGTGGGCGACGGGATCAGAAGTGCAGCTGGGCCCGCAGTTCCAGGGCCCGCGGACGGACGTGGACGGCGCCGCGGCGGGCATCGGCCCACACATGGTTGGCCTGGAACTTGAGGTGGCGGCCCACGTACCAGTTGGCGCCCACGGTCCAGTTGCTTTCGCGCCCACCGGCGATGCCGTCACTGTCCAGGTCGATATGGCTGTAGCGGGCCAGCAGTTCGACCGCACCGGCCTTGCCTTCCGGCCTGGGGTTGGCGATGTTGCCGCCGCTGTAGACACGCGACTCGCCGGTGACCAGCCAGCTGCCGGACAGGTACCAGCCGTCGCTGGCGTAGTTGCCCAGCCCCCCGCGGCGCGAGGTTTCCTGGCGCAGGTATTCGCCCTGCAGCGACCACGGCCCTTCGATCCACAGCGCCTCGATGCCGTGGCGGTCGATGCGGTCGATATTGGCCAGGGTGCCGGAGTCGACCAGGCGCACGCCGGTCAGCGAGACCTCGGGCTTGGCGCGCCAGCGCACGCTGGGCAGCACTTCGACGCCGCGGCCGTTGATCTCCGGGTCGGGCAGCTCGCGGGTGCCGGACAGGCCCAGGTGCAGCACCTGGCCGTCCTGCTTGCGCGGCGTCCACGCCACGCGTGCGGCCATGCTGTTGCCGGGGTTGTTGCCGTGCAGGTCGTCGGCGTACCAGCCGGCGTTGAACAGCCAGCGCGGCTGTTCCAGCGACCAGTCCACGCCGAGGCGGCGGCCCTCGTAGAAGGCCTGGGTGGCGATCGAGTTCTCCATGAACGAGCCGTTGCGGGTGGCCGAGTTGCCCTCGAAGCCGAGCGGCAGTTTCATGTGGCCCACGCGCAGCTTGCCCACGTCGCGACCGAACAGCGCCTTGCTCTCCAGGCGCAGGGTCACGTCCATCCATGTCTCGTTGTGCAGGTCGTAGGCGACCGCGATGTCGTACACGCCCTTGCGCTTGATGTTGAGGCCGAGCTCATGGCGGCGCCAGGCATCATCGTCCTGCAGCCCGGTGCCATCGGCATCGACGCGGTTGAGGTCGTAGGCGATGTTGCCGGTCAGCGAGACCTCGGTGCCGTTGGCCGGGCTCCAGCGCGGCGGCCACAGGCTGGCATCGCTGGACGGGGACTGCGCGAGCGCGCAGGCAGGCGCGGCCAGGCTGGCCACGGCAAGCAGGAAGGAAGACTTCATTGTGGGGGGGCCTTCGTACAGCGGGCGGGGAATTGCGCCACGCCCGGAGGCGTGGCGTCAAACCGCGATGGGGATCACGCCGCTTCGGCGATGCGCAGCGAACGCACCAGGCCACCGATGTCCACGATCAGCGCGACACGGCCGTCGCCGAGGATGGTGGCGCCGGACACGCCACTGATGCGACGGTAGTTGTTCTCGATGTTCTTGACCACGACCTGCTGCTGGCCGACCAGTTCGTCGACTTCCAGCGCGATCTTCTGGCCGTCGCCTTCGACCACCACCACCAGCGGATCGGGGTTGGCGCCTTCGGCACCGTAGGCGTAGTACTCGCGCAGCGACAGGATCGGCAGGTACTCGCCGCGGACGCGCAGCACGCGGCCTTCGCCGGCCATGGTGCGGATGTCCTCTTCCTTGGGCTGCAACGCTTCGAGCACGTAGGCCAGCGGCAGGATCAGCGTCTCGCCACCAACGGACACGGTCATGCCGTCGAGGATGGCCAGGGTCAGCGGCAGGCGGATCAGGGTGCGGGTACCGGCACCGGCGCTGGATTCGATCTGCACCTCGCCACCCAGGGCCTGGATGTTGCGGCGGACCACGTCCATGCCCACGCCACGACCGGACAGGTCGGTGACGGCATCGGCGGTGGAGAAGCCCGGTGCGAAGATCAGGTCCCAGACCTGGGCGTCGGTCGGGTTGTCCGGCACGGCCAGGCCGCGTTCCTGGGCCTTGGCCAGGATCTTGTCGCGGTTCAGGCCGCGCCCGTCGTCGCTGACCTCGATGACGATGTGGCCGCCCTGGTGCGAAGCCGCCAGGGTGATGGTGCCGGTCTCGTCCTTGCCGGCCTGGCAACGCACGTCGGGCATTTCCAGGCCGTGGTCGATGGAGTTGCGGACCAGGTGGACCAGCGGATCGGCGATCTTCTCGATCAGGCCCTTGTCCAGCTCGGTGCCTTCGCCGATGGTGCGCAGGCGCACGTGCTTGCCCAGGCGGGTGGACAGGTCGCGGACCAGACGCGGGAAGCGGCGGAACACGGCGTCCACCGGCAGCATGCGCACGCCGATGACGGCTTCCTGCAGGTCGCGGGTATTGCGTTCGAGCAGGTCCAGGCCGGCGAACAGGCGCTCGGCGTGGACCGGGTCCAGCCCGCCGGAGACCTGCTTGAGCATGGCCTGGGTGATGACCAGCTCGCCGACCAGGTTGATCAGCGCATCGACCTTGTCGACGCTGACGCGGATCGATGTCTCGGCTTCGCTGGACGCAGCGGCGGGAGCGGAAGCTCCACCGGCAGCCGGACGTGCCGCTTCGGCGGGAGCCGGGGCAGCGGCCGGGGCCTGAACGGCCAGGCTCGGCGGCGCGGCGACCGGACGGATCTCCAGTTCGCAGTCGTCCACGACCCAGGCGAAGGTGTCCTCGATCTTGGCGCGCGGGATCCTGCCAACCAGGCCCAGGTCCCAGGCCATGTAGGCCTCGAGCGGGTCCAGGTGGGCGAACTCGGGCAGCTTCTCCAGGCGCGAGGCGACCTGCAGCGAGCCCAGGCTTTCCAGTTCGCGGATGATGCGCAGCGGATCATTGCCGCTCATGAACAGGCCGGGCGCCGGGGTGAAGCCGATCTGCCAGCCTTCCGGCTCGGGCTCGGCGGCTGCGGCGGCGGCCGGGGCGGCGCTGGTGGCCTTGCCCGACAGCACCGCTTCCAGGCGTTCCTTCACCGCGCGCACCGATTCGGGGTCGGCCGGCTGGCCGTGTTCGGCTTCGCGCAGCAGGGCGCGCAGTACGTCCACCGAGGCCAGCATGGCGTCGACCGCGGCGCTTTCCAGTGCACGCTTGCCGGCGCGCAGCTCGTCGAGCAGGGTTTCCAGCACGTGGGTGAGGCCGGCAATGGCATCGAAGCCGAAGGTGCCGGCGCCGCCCTTGATCGAATGCGCGGCGCGGAAAACCGAGTTGATGGTTTCGGCATCGTGCTGGCCGTCTTCCATCGCGAGCAGACCGGCTTCCATGGCGTCCAGTCCTTCGCGGCTTTCCTCGAAGAAGGTGGCGTGGAAACGTTGCAGGTCCATACTCATTGGCGCGCTATCCGATCGTTTTTGCGGTGGGGGTATCAGCCCAGGACTTTCTGGACGGTGGCGACCAGCTGTTCCGGGTTGAACGGCTTGACCAGCCAGCCGGTGGCACCGGCGGCCTTGCCTTCGGACTTCTTGTCGGCGGCCGACTCGGTGGTCAGCATCAGCATCGGGGTGAACTTGTAGTCCGGCAGCTGGCGCAGCTCGCGGATCAGCGAGATGCCGTCCATGTTCGGCATGTTGACGTCGGTGACCACCGCGTTGAACTTCGCGCCCTTGGCGCGACCGAGCGCAACGGCGCCGTCTTCGGCTTCTTCGACGGAAAAACCGGCCGAGGTGAGGGCGAATGAGACCATCTGGCGCATCGACGCCGAGTCGTCCACCACCAAGATACGTGCGCTCATGCAGCGTTCTCCACAGATTTCAGGTTGTCAGTAGTTGCGTCCAGGCCCAGGGCCTGGGTAACGCCAAGCAGGCGCGCGGCGTCGCGGAAGGTATCGGTGCAACCGTCGAAGCCGGTGGCGTGGCCAGCCTTGCGGCGGGCCTCGACGAAGGCGCACAGCAGCTGCATTGCCGCGGTGTGGATACGACCGACCTGGCTGGCATCCACGCGCAGCAGGCCCTCGTGTTCCAGGTGGGCGGCAAGTTGTTGTTTCAGCTCGGTGCTGGTCTCGATTCCGAGATCCTGACCCAGTGCCACAGTGCTCATCATTGCTCCGGACGAACGGTTCTAGGTCTGATAACGGCGCTTTCGTGGAAAGCTTTAGGGCTTGGTGCCAGGTTCTTTCCTGTCGCCCGCGGGCCGCTCAGTGCAGCAGCACGCTGGCGTCGAGCAGGATCATCGGCCGGGAGCCGAGCCGTGCCACGCCGCGGAACAGGTCATTGGAGATCTGGCAGATGCGCGCTGTATCCGGCGGTTCGATCTGCGAGTCGGTGAGGTTGGCCACGTCCTCGACCGCGGACACCTTCAGGCCCAGGGCTTCGCCGTCCTCTTCCAGGACGACGATGCGGGTGAGGGCATCGTCCTCCACCGGCACGCCGCCGAGGCGGATTCCCAGGTCGATGACCGGGACCACCTGGCCGCGCAGGTTCATGATGCCCAGCGTGGCCGGCGGCGTGCCGCGCAGCGGCAGCAGCGGCACCGGCAGCACCACTTCCTGCACCTTCAGCAGCTCCAGCGCATAGGGCTGGGCGCCGCAGCGCAGCCGCAGCCAGCGGGTGGTGCGTTCGGAGGCGCGGCGGTTGTGGTGCGGCGAGCTGGCGATGCGGGCCTGGGCCTGCAGCTCGTTCCAGGCGGCGTTGGTGGACGGCGGTGGAACGGGGCGGGAGGCTTGGGGCATGGGAGCCGGCGCTCGGATCGGGGCGGGGGCGGGTGCAGTGGGAGCCGCAGGTGCCGGCGGCAGACCCGGTGCCCGGGCAACGGCTGGCGTAACCGGTGTCTGGGTGACGGGAGCGGCGGGAGCAGGTGCAGGTGCCAGCGGTGGCTCAACGGCGGTGGCGGCTTCGGCGACCGGGCTGCCGGCTCCGATGGCCCCGGTGATGGTGGCCAGCTGCGGCTCCGTGACTTCTGCGGCCCCTCCGGGCACTTGAGCGACCTCATTCACCTCAGCGGCTTTAATCGTTCCCACCGCTTCAACCGCGTCTTCGTCTTCGACTTCGGCTGCCGCTTCCCCCTCGACGGCCTCGATCACCGCACCGTCGCTGGTGGCTTCTTCGGCCGCGTCATCGGTTTCCGCGGCGCAGGCCTCAGCGGCCACGCATGCTGCCTCGACGACATCGGCCCCAACGGCCACGGCATCGTCTGCGGCGGCTGCCGTGTCTTCGAAGTGGGCAGTTGCGTCAGCCGCTGCGGTCGCTTGGCTGGTTGCAGTCGGGTCTTGGTGTTGGCTGGCGGCGGCGCTGGACGGGATCGCATCCAGCAGCAGCTCCTCCAGGTAGTCGTCGAGTACGTCGGTGGGGTTCATGCAGCCTGCTCCAGGCACAGTGCGTCTTCGGCCAGGATCCATTCCAGGGCGCGGCGGTAGGCGGACAGGCCACGGCCCGGGTATTCACCGGCCACGGCCGCCACGGTCAGCGCCGAAGGGTTGCAGATGCGGGTGTCGACCGGGATCGCGTCTTCCCAGACGCGCTCGCCGTAGAGGTCCTGCATCTTCTTCAGGGTTTCGTTGCCGACGCGGGTGCGGCGGTCGAACAGCGTGGGCAGGATCGACACCGGCAGCGGACGGCGGCGCGAACGCTCGACCATCTCCGCGGTGCGGACCATGCCGGCCAGGCCGTGCAGGGCCAGCGGCTCGGCCTGGGTCGGGATGACCAGGCGGTGCGCGGCAGCCAGCGCGTTGATCATCAGCAGGCCCAGGGTGGGGGCGCAGTCCAGCAGGATGTAGTCGTGGCCGCCGGCGTGGCGGGTCAGTGCGTTCTGCAGGGCCAGGCCCAGGCCCGGCTGGCTGGCACTGCGGCGTTCCAGCGTGGCCAGTGCGGCCTGCGCGCAGATGAAGTCCAGCCCCGGGATCGCGCTGGGATTGGCCAGCGTGGCCAGTGCGGCCGGCGACTCGGCGAACAGGTCCAGCACGCCGCGCGGCGGCGGATCGACCGGGACGCCGAAGGCGCGGGTGAGTGAGGAGTGCGGGTCCAGGTCGATCAGCAGCACGCGCTTGCCCTGGGCGGCCAGGTTGCGGCCCAGCGCCAGGGTGGTGGTGGTCTTGCCGACGCCGCCTTTCTGGTTGGCAATGGCCCAGATGCGCATCAGGGAGCTCCTTCAATGGTCGTCGCCGCGGGCGCGCCTTCGATCGGGGCCGGCCGCACCGGGGCGATGGCCGCGGGCCTGGCCACGTTGTTGACAGGACGGGTAGCGGGCGCCGGCAGCGCGGCCGGGGCCGCACCGGCGGTCACCTTCGCGTCGCTGCCGGGGAATACCGGATCGGCCGCGTCGGCGAGGATGATCACCATCACCCGGCGGTTGCGGTTGCGGCCTTCCAGGCTGTCATTGGCATCGCGCGGGCGGAATTCGCCGTAGCCGACCATCGCCAGCCGGTCGGGGCGGATGCCCTGGTCGGCGAACAGGTGGACCACGGAGGCCGCGCGCGCGGCCGACAGCTCCCAGTTGGACGGGAACTGCGCGGTGGCGATCGGCACGTTGTCGGTGTGACCTTCCACGCGCACGCCGTTGGGTGCGTCGACCAGCACCTGGGCCAGCTTGGACAGGGTCTGGCGTGCGTGCGCATCGAGCGCGGCCGAGCCGGTGCCGAACAGGATGTCGCTGTTGATCTCGACCTCGATCCACAGCTCGGTGCGGCGCACGGTGATCATGCCGCGGTCGATCAGCGGCGCCAGTGCGGCGGTGAGCTGGCCGGCAATGCGGCCCAGCTGGCGCTCGGCGCGCTGCAGCTGCTCCTGGTTGTGCATCGACACCGGCATGCGCATGTGCGAGGCCATCGACGGCAGCTGGGTCTGGTCGCTGAGCACGGTGTTGCTGGCCAGGTTGGGCGAGTGGATCGCCGACGGGCTGTCATGCCCGCCACCCTGCAGCTGCAGGTTGCCGACGGGCACCTGGGTGACCGTGCGCGGCGCACCACCGAAGGCGGCGGTCAGTGCGTCGGCCATCACGCGGTACTTGCCCTCGTTGACCGAGGAGATGGCGTACATCACCACGAAGAAGGCAAGCAGCAACGTCATCAGGTCGGCGTAGGGGATCGCCCACGCCTCGTGATTGGTGTGCTCTTCGTGGTGCCTGCGACGTGCCATGTCAGTCCAGGAACCCGGACAGGTTGTTCTCGATGTTGCGCGGGTTCTCGCCGTGGGCGATCGAGATCAGGCCCTCGATGAACATCTCGCGCTCGCGCGTGGTGCCGGCGATCACGCCCTTGAGCTTGGCGGCGATCGGCAGGAACAGCAGGTTGGCCGAGGCGATGCCGTAGATGGTCGCGGTGAACGCGGCGGCGATACCGTGGCCGAGCTTGCTCGGGTCGGCGAGGTTCTTCATCACCGCGATCAGGCCCAGCACCGCGCCGATGATGCCCAGCGTCGGCGCATAGATGCCCATGCCCTCGAACACCTTGGTCGCGGCCAGGTTCCGCTGTTCTTCCGAGCCCAGTTCGATCTCCATCATGCGGCGGATGGCTTCCGGCTCGACGCCGTCGACCAGCAGCTGCAGGCCCTTGCGCACGAACGGATCGTCCTGAGCCTCGACATGGGCCTCCAGGCCCAGCAGGCCCTGGCGGCGGGCAATCGTGCTCCACTCGACGATCTGCTCGATCAGCCGCCTGCGGTTGCTTGCCGGCGGACGGATCACCCACGGCACGATCCGGAACGCGTGGCGGAAGATCGCCGGCGAGGTGTGGACCAGGATCGCGGCGAGGGTGCCGATGATCACGATCACGAACGCGGCCGGCGACCACAGCGAGGACAGGCCGGCGCCCTTGAGGATGCTGCCGCCGACCAACGAGGCCAGCGCGAGGAAAAGTCCGATGAGGCTGAGTCTGTCCATGTATCGGGGTATCGGCAGATGTGAAGAAAAATTGAGACCCCGGCATGCCGGCGTCCCTTCGTGGCGCCCCTCAGTCGGAGGAGCGCAGGCCGTCCACGTCCAGGATCAGGGCCATGCGGCCGTCGCCGATCAGGGTGGCGCCGGCATAGCCCTTGAGGCCGCGGAGGGCGCGCGGCAGCGGCTTGATCACCACTTCCTCGCGGCCACGCACCTGGTCCACGACCAGGCCGAAGCGGGCTTCGCCGGCCTGCAGCACCACGATGGTCAGCAGCGGGGTCTGCACCGCATCCACGCTCAACCAGCGGCGCAGGTCCACCAGCGGCAACGTGTGTGACTTGCGGTCGAGCACAGCGCGGCCGTCGAACCAGCCCAGCGCGGTACTGGGCGCATGCAGCACCTCGACCACGCGGGCCAGCGGCAGGGCGTAGACGTCCTCGCCGGCCTGCACCAGCAGGGTCGGCAGGATCGCCAGGGTCAGCGGCACGCGGATCAGGAAGCGGCTGCCACGGCCGAGTTCGGACTGGATCTGGATCTGTCCGCTCAGCTCGCGGATGCGCGACTGCACCACGTCCATGCCGACGCCGCGGCCGGAGATGTCGGTGACTTCCTGCTTGGTCGAGAAACCGGGCAGGAACACCAGGTGCAGGCACTCCTCGCTGCTCAGGCGGGCGGCGGCTTCCGGATCGAGCAGCCCCTTCTCGCGCGCCTTGGCACGCAGCCGTTCCGGGTCGATGCCGGCGCCGTCGTCCTGCACCTCGATGCTGACGTAGTCACCTTCCTGCTGCGCCGACAGGCGCACGTGGCCGCTGGGCGGCTTGCCGGAGGCTTCGCGCAGGTCCGGCATCTCGATGCCGTGGTCGATGGCGTTGCGCACCAGGTGCACCAGCGGATCGGCCAGGGCCTCGACCAGGTTGCGGTCCAGCTCGGTGTCAGCGCCGATCAGCTCCAGCTCCACTTCCTTCTTCAGGTTGCGGGCCACGTCGCGGGCGACCTTGGGGAAGCGCGAGAACACCTTGCCCACCGGCTGCATGCGGGTGCGCATGACCGCCGACTGCAGGCGCGCGGTGGCGATGTCCAGCGTGGACACGGCGCGGTCCAGTTCCTCGTCCTTGAGCCGGGAGCGCAGGGTCTTGAGGCGGTTGCGCGAGAGCACCAGCTCGCCAATCAGGTTGACGATGGCGTCCAGGCGCTTGGTGTCCACGCGCACGGTGTGCTCGGCCTCGGCGGCCGGCTTGGCTGCGGGCTTGGACACCGGTGCCGGGGTGGCGCGCGGGGCAGGCACGGGCGCCGGCGCCGGGACCGCCGCCAGCGGCTTGGCGCCGGGCGCGGCACCGCCGTGCAGCTGGTCAAGCAGTGCCTCGAATTCGTCGTCGGTGATCATGTCACCGCCCGCGGCAGGCGCCGGGGCGGCCGGCTTGGCACTGGGCGGGGCCTTGCCATGCAGCTGGTCGAGCAGGGCCTCGAACTCGTCGTCGGTGATCAGGTCGCTGCTCGACGACGCGGCCGGCGCGGGCGCGGCAGCCACCGGCTGCGGTGCGGCCGGTGCGGCGTTGACGTCGAACTGGGCGATCAGTTCCGGTGGCGCGTGTTCGGGTTCGGTGCCGGCGGAGACGGCGTCGAGCATGGCCTGCAGCCAGTCCAGCGACTGCTGGGCGGCATCGAAGTGATGCGCCTGCAGTTCCGCCTGGCCGGAGCGGGCCATGCCCAGGGTTTCCTCGGCGGCGTGGCACAGCCCGACCATGGCATGGATGCCAAGGAAGCCGGCACCCCCCTTGAGCGTGTGGAAGCCGCGGAATACCGCGTTGAGCTGTTCGCTGTCCTGTGGCGCCTGTTCCAGCGACACCAGCTGTTCGCCGAGGCGATCCAGGATCTCCTGGGCCTCGACGATGAAATCGGCGGCAATGTCGTCGGGTACGGCGCTCATGTCGTTACAACCCCAGGTCGGAAAGCAGGTCGTCGGCGTCGTGCTGCGACACCGCGTGGCGGTCCAGGCCGCCGACGGCGGGACCGGCAAGGCCGGCCTTGCCGGCTTCTTCCTTGCGCGGCGGCAGGCCGAGTTCGCCGAAGCCCTCGTGCACGCGGCGCACGATGCCCACGACGCGGCGGATGATCTGGCCGGTCAGGTCCTGGTAGCTCTGTGCCAGCGCCATCTCGGTCAGGTTGTGGCGGATCTGGTCGACAAGGTGGCCCTGGTCCTCGCTCAGGCCGCCGTCGCGCAGCTGGCCGGCGAGGGTGCGGCACTGTTCGGCCAGGTCCAGGGTGCGGTGGGTGGCCTGTTCGGTCATCGCCACCACGTGGTCCAGGCGCGCGCAGGCATCGTCCAGCTCGCCGCTGTCGGTCGGCAGGCGCGGCAGTTCGCCCAGCGCCTGGCCCAGCTCGCGGGCCAGCCGGCTCAGGCCGGCCATCATCGGCTGCTGGCGCAGGGCGGCCAGCGCGTCGATCTGCTCGCGCCAGGCGGCTTCGTCGCCGTTTTCCAGGGCAGCCAGCGCATCCTGCAGCCGGCCGATCAGGGCGGATCTGTGGTCGGCGGCGTTCATCAGGCGCCTGCCAGCCGCTCGAAGATCTTGCCCAGCTTCTCTTCCAGCACCTGGGCGGTGAACGGCTTGATGATGTAGCCGTTCACGCCGTTCTGGGCGGCCTCGATGATCTGCTCGCGCTTGGCTTCGGCCGTGACCATCAGCACCGGCAGGGTCTTCAGGGCGTCGTCGGCGCGGATCGCCTTGAGCAGCTCGATGCCGGTCATGCCCGGCATGTTCCAGTCGGTGACCACGAAGTCGAACGGCTGGCTGTGCAGCAGGGCCAGGGCGGCATTGCCGTCCTCGGCTTCAGCGGTGTTGTTGAAGCCCAGGTCGCCCAGCAGGTTCTTGACGATGCGCCGCATCGTCGAGAAGTCGTCCACGATCAGGACCCGCATGTTCTTGTTCAAATCTGATTCCTCGTTCAATGGTCCTCGAGGCCGGCATCGGCCGCCTCGAAAATCTTCAGTCGGCCACGCAGGCGGAGCACTGCCTGGCCGTGGATCTGGCACACGCGCGATTCGCTGACGCCGAGCACGGCGCCGATTTCCTTCAGGTTCAACTCCTGCTCGTAGTACAGCGACAGCACCAGCTGTTCGCGTTCGGGCAGGTGGCTGATCGCCTCGGACAGGGCGCTGCCGAACTGGCTGCGCTCCAGCAACTGCTGCGGGTTGGGGCCACCGCGGGCGATGGTGTCCAGCTCGCCGTGGTCCTCGACGCGCGATTCCAGGCTCAGCACCTGGCCGCGTGCGGCGTCTTCCATAAGCCGCTGGTATTCGGACAGCGGCATGTCCATCGCGGCGGCCACCTCGGTGGCGCTGGCGGCACGGCCGGTTTCCTGCTCGAGCCGGCGGATGGTGGCGGCGGCGTCACGGGCACGGCGGTGCACCGAGCGCGGCACCCAGTCGCCACGGCGGATCTCGTCGATCATCGAGCCGCGGATGCGGATCGAGGCATAGGTCTCGAACGAGGCGCCCTGGTCGGCGTCGTAGCTGCGCGAGGCCTCGATCAGGCCCATCATGCCGGCCTGCACCAGGTCGTCGATCTCCACGCTCGCCGGCAGGCGTGCGGCCAGGTGGTGGGCGATGCGGCGGACCAGGTCACCGTGCTGGGTGATGCACTCGGTGGCGCTGCAACGCTGCACCTCGCGGTACTGGGCGGCGGCCTTCATGCCGTCACCCCGCGATGGATGATGCGCTCCAGGAAGAACTCGATGCCGCCACGCGCTTCGGTCGGCGGCTGCCAGCGCGCGGTGCGGGCAGCCATTTCCTTGATCGCCATCGACGCGGGCGCGGCGGGATACGCCTTCACCACCGGCTGCTGGCGCTGCACGGACAGCCGCAGCCAGTCGTCCTGCGGTACTGCGCCCAGGTAGTTGAGCGATACGTCGGCGAGGAATTTCTCGCACACGCGGACCAGCTTGTCGTAGAGCATGCGGCCCTCCTGCGGGTCGCGGACCATGTTGGCCACCACCTGGATGCGGTCCACCCCGCGCTCGCGCGAGAGCACCTTGATCAAGGCGTAGGCGTCGGTGATCGAGGCCGGCTCGTCGCAAACCACCACCACGGTGTCCTGCGCGGCCTGGCAGAAGGTCAGCACGCTGTCGGTGATGCCGGCGGCGGTGTCGATGATGAGGATCTCGACCTCGCGCTCCAGCTCGGAGATCACGTCGACCAGGCCGGCGTGCTCGGCGCGACCAAGGTCGGCCATGTGCCGGCGACCGGAAGCGGCGGGGATCACCAGCAGGCCGGCGGGGCCTTCGATGATCACTTCCTCCAGCGTGCAGCGGCCGGCGACCAGGTCAGCCAGGTTGAAGCGCGGCTGCAGGCCAAGGATCACGTCAACGTTGGCCAGGCCGAGGTCGGCGTCCAGAAGCAGCGTCTTCTTGCCCAGCTCGGCCAGGGCCACGGCCAGGTTGGCGGCGATGTTGCTCTTGCCCACGCCGCCCTTGCCGCCGGTGATGGCGATGCTGCGCACGGCTCCGAGCGGCTGCCGGCGCGTGGCCGACAACGGGAAGGTGGTGGTCAGCTTGGCGTACTCACGCGACTGCATGGTTGAACTCCGGGTTGCAGGGCATATCGGCAGCGCGGCGCAAATCTTCAAGGCGAAGTACGAGGTTGGCGGCGCTGGCGCGATGCAGGTCGTCCGGTACGTCCTGGCCGTCGGTCACCCAGGTGATCGGCAGGCGGTGGTCGACCGCGATCGACAGGGCGCTGCCGAAGCGGCTGGTCTCGTCCAGCTTGGTCAGCACCAGGCCCTGCGGGTTGGCCGCACCGAAGCGACGCACCACCTCGTCCATGTCCTGGAAGCTGGTGTTGGCCGGCAGCACCAGCTGGGTGCTGACGTGGCCGGAGGCACGCAGCCACTGCAGCTGGGCAGCCAGGCCGCGGTCACGCTGGCCCAGGCCGGCGGTATCGATCAGCACCAGCTTGTAGTCGGCCAGGCGGTTCAGAAGCTGGCTCAGGTTGGTACCGCTGTTGGCCTCGTGCACGGCAATGCCCAGGGAGCGGCCAAAGCCGTACAGCTGCTCACGGGCACCGATGCGCTGGGTGTCGGTGGTGACCAGGGCCACGTCGCGGGCGGCATGGGCTTCGGCGAAGCGCGAGGCCAGCTTGGCGATGGTCGTGGTCTTGCCGGCGCCGGTCGGGCCGACCAGGGCGAACACGCCACCGGCTTCGATCGGGTCGACCGGGGTGATCGGCAGGCGGCGCGAGACCAGGCCCAGCATCAGGCCGCGGGCACGGTGCAGTTCGGTGTCGGCCGGGATTTCCATGGCCACGTCGCGGGCCAGGCCGGCGTCGAAGCCATACTCGTCCATCAGGTCCATGGCCTGGGCACGCACCGGGCAGCCACGCAGGCGCTCGTCGGTGAAGCGGCTCATCTCGCGCTCGATCATCTGGCGCATGACCGTCAGCTCCTTGCGCATGGCGGCCAGCTGGCCGTCTTCGCGGGGGGCCGGCACCGCGCTCAGGGTCGGGGCGGCAGTGCGTGCGTCAGCCGGGGCCTGCTCGATGGCCGGCGAGGGCGCTGCCACCGGGGTCGGCTCGACGAACGGGCGCTGCGGAGCTTCCGCGGCACGTTCGGCGATGTTCGGCGACGGCGCGGCCGGGGTGCGCTCGGCGAAGGCCGGCAGCGGAGCGGGCTGGGCATGTTCGCCAAGGCTGCGCGGTGCGGCGACCGGCTCCAGCGGCAGGTAGCTGGCCTCGTCGAGGAACGACGCCGGCTGCTGGAAGCTGCGCGGCGCTTCCTGGCGCGGCGACGGGGTCGGTTCGTGCAGGGCGTGGCCGGTCGGCGCGTGGCGCGGTTCCGGTGCAGCGGCCGGGGCCGGGCGGGCGAACGACGGCAGCGGCATGTCTTCCAGCGGCGGGTCGATCTGGAAGCGCGCGCGGTTGAGCGGGGCAGCCGGGGCGGCGGCCGGACGCGGCGCCTGGCGGGCGAATCGGTCAGCCGGCAGTGCCGGCGGATCCTCGTCGGTGGAGGGCAGGGTGGCGAAGTCCTGCACCGGCACGCTGACCGCCGGGCGAATGGCCGGGCGCGGCTTCAGCAGCGAGGCGAAGCGGCTGGTGAAGCCGGATTCGGCCGGCGCTTCCACGGTGCGGCCGGTGGCGCCGACGGCGGCGCGGGCCAGGGCGGCCACGGCCGAGGTGGTCGGGGCCACGGGTTCCGGCTCGGGCGACCTGCGGCGGGTGACCGCGGCGATCATCGCCTCGGCGGCGCTGCGCGGCTTGGCCGGTGCGGCCGGCTTCGGGCGGGAGGCCTCCAGGGCGCGCTGCACGACTTCCTCGTCGTAGTGCGCGGCGGCGACGATCTCCACGCCCTCCTCGATTCGCCGGTTGGACAGGATGACCGCGTCAGGACCGTGTTCCTTGCGCACCAGGTTCATGGCGGAGCGCATATCGGAGGCGACGAAACGTTTGATTTTCATGCTGTGGTACCGGGAAAGTTGAATTCTGTTTGCCAGTGGGGCGCGTGGGCTCGCGCTGCCGGGTCATGCGGATGGAGCGGGTGTTGCGGGTGACCGTTTTCCGACGCTGCCGCCGGAATCCGGTCGCCGTCAGCTGATGGTTCCGACCAGCTTCAGGCGCTTGTCTTCGGGGACCTCGCTGTAGGCCAGGACCGAGAGCGCCGGGACGCTGTGCCGGACCAGTCGCGCCAGCGCGGCGCGGACCTGACCGGGCACCAGCACGACGGCTGGCTCGTTCTTGGCTTCCTGCTTGCTGACGCATTCGGCCAGGCTCTGGTGCAGACGCTCGGCCAGACCGGGTTCGAGCGCGGCACCATTGCCTTGAGTGGATTCCTGCAAGACGCGTTCCAGTTGCGGGTTGAGGGTGAAAACCGGCAGTTCCTGCGACATGCCCGCGATTTCCTGGACGATGAAGCGGCCGAGCGAGTTGCGTACCGCGGCGGTGAGGCTGGCCGGGTCCTGGGTGAGCGGGGCGTTCTCGACCAGCGCCTCGACGATCTTGCGCAGCTGGCGCACCGGGATGCGTTCGACCAGCAGGTTCTGCAGCACCCGCACCACCACCGACAGCGGCAACGACTTGGGCGTGAGGTCTTCCACCAGCTTGGGCGCGGTCTTGGCCAGGTTGGCCAGCAACTGCTGCACTTCCTCGTGGCCGAGCAGTTCGGGCGAGTGCTCGCGGATCAGGTGCGACAGGTGGGTGGCGATCACGGTGGCCGGATCGACCACGGTGTAGCCCAGCGATTCGGCATGGGCGCGCTGGTGCGGCTGGATCCAGGTCGCATCCAGGCCGAAGGCCGGGTCCTTGCCGGGAATGCCGTCCAGGGTGCCGATCGCGCTGCCCGGGTCCAGGGCGAGTTCGCGGTCCGGCAGGATTTCGGCGGTAGCCACCGGCACGCCGTGGATCAGCAGGCGGTAGCCGGCGGCAGGCAGTTCCAGGTTGTCGCGGATGTGGACCGACGGAATCAGGAAACCCATGTCCTGGGTCAGCTTGCGGCGCACGCCCTTGATGCGCGCCATCAGTTCGCCACCCTGGCTGGCGTCGACCAGCGGGATCAGGCGGTAGCCGACTTCCAGGCCCAGCGGATCGACCGGGCGCAGTTCGTCCCAGGTCAGTTCGGCGGTGGGCGAGGGCTGGCCACCGGCCAGCGGCAGGGTGTTGGGGCCGGCGGCGCCGACCACGCCGGCACTCGCCTTCTCCTTCTCGGTGACCTGCTCGCGCTTCCACAGTTTCCATGCAAGGAAGCCGAGGATCGCGGCCAGGCTCAGGAAGGCCATGTTCGGCATGCCCGGGACCAGGCCGACCACGCCGAGGATGGCGGCGGCAATGGTCAGCGCACGATGCTGGCCGAAGACCTGGCCCATCATCGCCTGGCTCATGTCCTGCGCGCGCGAGGCACGGGTAACCAGCATGGCCACCGCCGAGGACACCAGCAGTGCCGGCAGTTGCGCCACCAGGCCGTCACCGATGGAGAGCAGGGTGTAGGTGGCGGCGGCGTCGCCGAACGGCATGCCGTGCTGCAGGACGCCCACGGCCAGGCCGCCGAGCAGGTTGATGAACAGGATCAGGATGCCGGCGATCGCGTCGCCGCGGATGAACTTGCTGGCACCGTCCATCGCGCCGTAGAAGTCGGCTTCCTCGCGGACCTCCTCACGGCGGGCCTTGGCTTCCTCGCGGGTCAGCAGGCCGGCGTTGAGGTCGGCGTCGATCGCCATCTGCTTGCCGGGCATGGCGTCGAGGATGAAGCGCGCGGTCACTTCCGACACGCGCCCGGCACCCTTGGTGATCACCACGAAGTTGATGATGGTCAGGATCGCGAACACCACGATGCCGACTGCGTAGTTGCCGCCGATGACGAACTCGCCGAACGCGGCGATCACCTTGCCGGCCGCTTCATGGCCGTCCTGGCCATTGAGCAGGATGACGCGGGTGGACGCCACGTTCAGCGCCAGCCGCAGCATCGTGGTGACCAGCAGCACGATCGGGAAGATGGTGAAGTCCAGCGGCCGCTTCACGTAGACCACGGCCAGCAGCACCATCAGCGAGATGGCGATGTTGAAGGTGAACAGCGCATCGAGCACCGGCGCGGCCAGCGGCACCACGACCATCGCCAGCAGGGCGAGCACGATCAGCGGCGCGCCCAGGCCCTGGCGCACCATCTGCAGCATGCGCCGCACGTTCATCCCTTCGGTTGCGGGCTGGGCGCTCATGGGCGGGCCCCCGGGGCGAACTCATCGATATCCACCACCGGCTGGGACGGCATGGGGCCTCCACGCCAGGTGCGCAGCTGGTAGACGTAGGACAGGACCTGGGCGACGGCCGAATACAGTCTCACGGGGATTTCCTTGCCGAGTTGGCCTTCCCGATACAAGGCGCGTGCCAAAGGCGGCGCCGAGACAATGGCGACCTTGTTGCCGGTGGCGACTTCGCGGATGCGCAGGGCGACTTCGTCCACCCCCATGGCCACGACCGTGGGCGCATTCATCTTGCCGCCCTCGTACTTGAGCGCGACCGAGTAGTGGGTCGGGTTGACCACCACCACGTCGGCGGTAGGCACGGCTTCCATCATCCGGCGCTGCGACATCTGCTGCTGCAGCTGGCGGATGCGGCCCTTCACTTCCGGGCTGCCTTCCGCCTCCTTCATTTCGCGGCGCAACTCCTCGCGGGTCATCTTCAGCTTCCGCATCCAGTTCCACTTCTGGTACGGCGCGTCGATGACGGCCAGCAGGGCCATGGCACCCGCGGTGGACAGCACCAGCTTCAGGGTGAAGCCCAGGCCGTCGATCACCGCCCGCTCCAGCGGCTCGTGCAGCAGGGCGCGCAGGCCGTCGATGCCGTGCCACACGCACAGGCCGGCGGCGCTGGCGACGAAGACCACGCGCAGCAGCGACTTGATGAATTCGGCGATGGCTTCCGGGCCCCACAGGCGCTTGAGGCCGGACAGCGGGTTGAGGCGCTTGAAGTCGGGCGCCATGGATTTGGCGGACCAGCGCAGCCCGCCCATGATCGCCGGGGCCAGGAAGCTGGCCAGCAGGCAGATCACCAGCAGCGGCAGTACGGCCAGCATCAGCTGGGCCATCAGTTCGCCCACGTGGCCGAACATTTCCCGCGGCACGTGGCGCAGGGTGGGCTCGGGCGACAGCGCCTGCCGCATCCAGTCCTTCGCGCCGCGCGCCATCGAGCCGGAGTAGGCCATGAACGCCAGCACGCCGGCGCCGAACACGGCCGCGGTGGCCAGTTCGCGCGAACGCGGGATGTTGCCCTGTTCGCGGGCTTCGCGAAGGCGTTTTTCGGTAGGAAGTTCGGTTTTTTCGCCGGCTTGTTCGTTTTCGGACATCGGGGGCACGCACGGGCGGGATGCCCGTGCTCGTGCAAGTTCCGTTCCGTTGGCGCGCCGGCGTGGCGGCGAAGGGGATCAGCGCCGCGATGGCGCACGGCTGGCCGTCATTGCCGGCCGCTTCGGTGGCCGGGTCAGGCTGTCTCGGGTTCCGGCTCGATCGCCAGTTCCACGCGGTCGCGGCCGGCGTCCTTGGCGCGGTACAGGGCCAGGTCGGCGCGTGCCAGCAGTTGCTCGCCGGTATCGCCCGGGCGCAGCCAGGCCACGCCGATCGAGCAGGTCACCGCCAGCTCCATGCCATCGCCGATGGCGTATGGCGCGCAGGACAGCAGCCGGTGCAGGGCCTGCAGGCGCTGCTGCGCCTTCGGCGCCAGGCCGGGCATGACCACCAGCAGCTCCTCGCCACCGTAGCGGCCGACGCTGTCGCGGCCCCGCAGGTCCTCGCGCAGGCGCCGGCCGACGCCGGCCAGTACCGCGTCGCCGGCCAGGTGGCCGTGCTGGTCGTTGATGCGCTTGAAATAGTCCAGGTCGATCAGCGCCACCGCCAGTGGCGTACCGGCCGCCTGGCTGGCCAGCATTTCCCCGTGCAGCACTTCAAGGATGCCGGAGCGGTTGAACAGGCCGGTCAGTTCGTCGCGGCTGGCCTTGATCGCAAGGGCGGCACGCGCCTTCTCCAGCTCCCGCTTGTCGTGCTCCAGGTCGCGGGTGCGCTCGGTCACCAGTCGTTCCAGCCGGTTCTTGATCCGCAGCAGGCGGCGCATGCGCCAGCGCCAGGCCAGCGTCAGCAGGCCGCCACCGGCCAGCAGGTAGATCAGCAGCGCCAGGCGGGAGCGCCACCACTGCGGCAGTACCTCGAAGGCCAGGGTCTGGATCCCGCTGGCGGTGCGCTCACGCACGTCCAGTGCCTGCACCTCCAGCACGTAGCGTCCGGGCGCACCCAGGGTGTAGGTCAGCCGGCCCTGGCTGGTGGTCATCCACTGCGACTGCAGCCCGCGCAGGCGGTAGCGGAAATGGATGCGGTCCTCGCCGCCGACGGTGCCGGGCGTGGAGAAGGCGAAGTTGATCGGGTCTTCCGACCAGGGCAGGCGAACGTCGGCATGCAGCGGCTGGCGGCCACGGCTGGCGTGGCTGATCTTCAGGTGCAGTGGATGCCGGGCGAACAGCTGGCCGGGGTCGCGGATCTGGGTCAGGCCCAGGCTGCTGCCGATCCAGATGCTGCCATCGGGGTCCTCGAGAATGGCCGCTTCGGAGATGTCATCCCACAGCAGTCCCTCGGACTGTGTGACGCGCACCCACTGCCCGTCGCGCAAGAGGTCCAGGCCCTGGGAGCTGCCGATCCAGAGCCAGCCGCGGCTGTCATGGCGCAGCAGGTAGGGCATGACGTTGTCGATCAGCGGGTCGGAGACCGGCTCCACTGCCAGCAGGTTGTCGCCGTGCAGCACGCCCCGCCACAGCCCTGTTCCGTTGCGCGAGAGCCAGGCGTCGCCGTTGGGGCCGATGCTGACCTTGGTAAAGATCATGCCGGGCGCGCCGTCGACCTCGAGCTTGCGCCACTGGCCCTGCAGGCGGCGGTAGATGCCGCTGGTGGTGGTGAGCCATACATTGCCATTCCGGTCGCGGCCCAGGTCGGTCGAATCGACTGCCGGCACGCCGGCTTCGGGCTGTGGCTGGTGCTGCCCCGGGGCGACGGCAAACAGGCCTTCGCGCGTGGCGATCCACAACGTGCCGCCGGTGTCGGCCAGCATGGCGCGGACCTGTCCCGGCAGCACCGTGACGTCGCGGGTGACCCCGTCGGCCGGGTCGCGGCGGACCAGGCGACCTGAAGACAGGCCTGCCCAGAGTGCACCGTCGGGGGTGCTGGCCATGCGCAGCAGCTGGCGCAGCGGCTGGCCGTGTTCGTCGACCCAGGGCAGGATCGCGCCGGTGGCCGGATCCATGCGGTTGCCGCCCATGTCGCTGCCGATGAACAGCTCGCCGCGGGCGTCGCGCAGGGCACTCCAGGTGGGGCCGGTCGCCAGGCCGTCGGCCTCGCTCCAGTGCAGCAGCACCCCGTAACCGAGCAGGCGCTGGATGCCCAGGCCGCGGCTGCCGATCCACAGGCGGTGCGCATGGTCGACCAGCATCGCGCTGGGAGCCGGCGTGACCGCCTGGCCACGGGTGCGGCTGAAGATCTCCCACCGGCTGCCGTCCCAGCGGCCCACGCCGTTGTCGATACGGGTGAGGATCCGCCCCTTCGCATCCTCGACCAGGTTGGTGCCGTTGTTGACGATGCTGAAATCACTGCCGGCCGGCGCGGGATGGTTGTAGAAGCGGCGGCTGCCGGGCTTGCGCGAGATGACGTGACGTTCGCCGCGGACCCAGAGCGTACCCTGCCGGTCGCGCATCAGCGCGATCCAGCGGTCGGCCGGAACGCCCTGGGTGGTGCCATAGCGCCGCAGCCTGCCTTCGGCATCGCGCCTGCACAGCTCCGTGCCGCAGCCTGACCAGACTTCGTCGTCATGCGCCAGCAGGGCAGTGCTGGCGGGGAAAGGGGTTCCGTCGCTGGCCTTGAGCTGTGTGACCTGCCAACGGCCGTCGCCGGCGACCTGGACTTCCAGGACCCGGTCGCGGGACTGCACGAGCACCGCATCGCCCCAGGGCGTGATCGCCTGGCCGACGTCGGCGGAAATGGTCTGGTCCCCGTCAAGCACCGGTGCAAAACGCCGGCCGTCGCCCATGAACAGGCCGGTAGCGGTACTGACCCATAGCCGGCCCCTGGTGTCCTGGGCCACGGCGGCGACCATCGTGGCCATCAGCCCCTCGTTGGGACCGATGGCCTGGAAGGTCTCGCGCTCGTAGCGGTGCAGGCCCAGCTCGGTACAGGCCCAGACCGTATGCTCGCGGTCCTCGAACAGGCAGTTGACCGTCAGCCCCTGCAGGCCGTCAGCCTGGGTGTAGTTGCGGAACGTCACGGTCTGCGCGCCCGCCTGGCCGCCCAGCGCCAGGCAAAGCAATGCCAGCCACGCCAACGCGCGGAGCCTGGATCGCCGGGGCAGAAGGAAACGCACGCGCTGGGCTCGGGTCCTGTTCGTCTTCCAGGGCACGCTTGTCGCGCCCTTGGTGGGGCTATCGGCCGCAGGCGAGGAAAATTTAGGGCGGAGTGACTGCCTGTCCGGCGGCGTCGAAGGCCTGGTCGAACAACTGTTGCACCGGCGTGCCCATTTCGCTGAACAGCAGGGCCAGCATCATCATGCCCAGCAGCAGCGAGACCGGCAGGCCGAGCTGGATGGGGTTGAGCGCGGGTGCCGCGCGTGCCAGTGCGCCGAAGGCCAGGTTGACCGCGAGCATGGCCACGGTCAGCGGCAGGGCCAGGCTGACCGCACCCCGGAACACCTGCAGCATGAAGTTGGGCACGGTCGAGGCCAGCGCGTGCGCGTCCGGCAGCGAGGTGCCGATCGGCACCACCTTGTAGCTGTCCATCAGCAGGCTGATCAGGGCCAGGTGGCCGTTGGCGGCGAAGAACAGCAGGCCGAACAGCAGGTAGAACCACTGGCCGATGACGCTGGAGCTGCCGCCGCGGGCCGGGTCGGTCATCTGGGCGAAGGCCAGGCCGGTGCCCTGGGAGATCAGTTCGCCGGCCAGCGAGCCGACCTCGAACACCAGTCGCAGGGTGAAACCGATGGTCACGCCGATGGCCAGTTCCCGCAGGACGGTCAGCACGGTGGCGGCATCGAAGCCGTTCCACACCGGCACCGGCGGCAGCACCGGGGCCAGCGCCAGCGACAGGGTCAGCGCGACCAGCGCCCGCACGCGCCCGGGCACCGCGCGGGTACCGAACAGCGGCATGGCCAGCAGCATCGCGCCGATGCGCAGGCCAACCCACAGGACCGTGCCGATCATGGCGAAGGCCTGCTGGCCATCGACGACCATGCGGGTGGCGGCATCCATGTGGCGTTATCCGATCAGGTGTGGAATTCGCTGGAACAGCAGGGTGGTGAATTCGACCAGGTGGCCAAGCAGCAGGCTGCCGAGTGCGAACAGGGCGGCGGTCAGGGCAGCGGCCTTGGCGATGAAGGCGATGGTCGGTTCGTTGAGCTGGGTGGCGGCCTGGATGATGCCGACGACCACGCCGACCACCAGCACGGTGAGCAGCAGCGGACCGGCGACCCACAGGGTGGCGAGGAGGCCACCGCGCAGTTCGGTGAGGGCGAGTTCGGGAGTCATGCCGGGATGCATGCAAGCCCGGTGCCAGAAATCCGGCGGGATTCCGGCGCCGCTCGCGCCGTGGCTGGCCGGCTCTGGATCTGGCTCAGGCTGTGGCCTTTGCTTTGCTTTGCTTTGCCTTTGCTGTTGCTCCAGTTTGTGACCTTCGGGCCCCTTCCGCAGCGACGGAGCCGGCGGCCAGACCCCGCAGGGGCGACGCACATGGATGTGCGTCGTTTTTCGCCGAGACATGGATGTCTCGTCGAAAAATCGCCGTTGGCGGAGTGGACCCGGGCCACGCAGTGGCGCGGGCGCGAGGACAGGGCGTGCTTTCTTTTGGTTACCTTTTCTTTGCACGAGCAAAGAAAAGTAACTCGCTCCCTGCAAGGGAGCGAAAGCCCTGCTTCTACAAGCTTTGGCTTTGGCTGTAGCCGGCAAAGCAACGGCAACGGCAACGGCAACGGCTTTCGCTGCCCTGCGGCCAGCGAGCACACCTTTCTTTGCTTGTGCAAAGAAAGGTGGCCCAAAGAAAGCACACCCTGCCTCCGCGCCTTCCGCGCTCCGCGCTCCAGGTCCACTCCGCTGGCAGGATTTTCCGACGGGACATCCATGTCCCCTCGGAAAACGACGCACATCCATGTGCGTCGCCCCTGCGGGGTCCTTTCCGCCAGCTCCGTCGCTACGGAAGGGGCCCGGTAAATCAAAGGCGAAGAGCCAAAGCCAAAGCCAAAGCCAAAGCCAAAGCCAAAGCCAAAGCCAAAGCCTCTCCGCATTACGGGCGCCCTGAACTCGAGCAGCCTGCATCCACTAGGCAAAGCCAGACGCGGGAAACGAAGAAGCCGCGAACAGGTCGCGGCTTCTTCGTGAATCAAGACGGGCGGGGTCGTCAGACCGCGTTGAAACTCGCGGCCAGGGTGCCGACCACCAGCACCCAGCCGTCCACCAGCACGAACAGCAGGATCTTGAACGGGGCCGAGACCAGCATCGGCGACAGCATCATCATGCCCATCGACATCAGCACCGAGGCCACCACCAGGTCGATGATCACGAACGGGATGAAGATCAAAAAGCCGATCTCGAACGCCGTCTTCAGCTCCGAGGTCACGAAGGACGCCACCAGCACCGGGAACGGCACCGCCTCCGGGCTGCTGTAGGTCTCGTGCCCGGCCAGACCGGCGAAGGTCATCAGGTCGGTCTCGCGGACCTGGGCCAGCATGAAGGCGCGCAGCGGTTCGGTGGTCAGCTTCCAGGCCGTCTGGAAATCGATCTGGCCGTCCAGGTACGGGCCCATGCCTGTGCTCCACGCCTTGTCCCACACCGGCATCATCACCATCGCCGTCAGGAACAGCGCCAGGCCCATCAGGATCTGGTTGGACGGCGACTGGCCGGTACCCAGCGCCTGGCGCAGCAGGCCCAGCACGATGATGATCCGGGTGAAGGCGGTCAGCACCAGCAGCATCGACGGCAGCAGGGTGATGGCCGTCATCAGCAGCAGGGTCTGCATCGGCAGCGTCACCGGCTGGCTGCCGATGCGGCCGACATCCACTTCCGGCAGCGAGGGCAGCTGCGGCGCACCGGGAGTGGCCAGCGCCAGCATCGGCAGGAGGGTCAACAGCAGCAGCGCCAGCAGTTGCAGGCCGCGCCGCGGGAAGGGGCGGGAACGCATGTCAGGAGTCCTTGCGCAGCTTCTGCGAGAGCAGCTGGGCGAAATTCGGAAGTTGCTTGAGGTCGGGCAGGGACGGGGCCGGCACCGGCGGCAGTGGTTCGGGCAGCTGGTGCAGGGTGTTGATGCCGCCGGCGGTCACGCCCAGCAGCAGCTGGGTACCGTTGACGTCCACCACCACCACCCGCTCCTTGGCACCGACCGCGGCCGTGGCGACCACGCGCAGGCCGGGGGTCTGGCGGAAGCTGCTGCCGGGCATGCGCTTGAGCACCCAGCCCAGGCCCATGATCAGCGCCAGCACCGCGAACAGGGCAAATACCGCTCCGCCCAGGCCCGGTGCGCTGGCCGCGTGCTGGCCGACCTTGGCGGCCGGGGCAGCGGCGACCAGCGTGGCGAGGGTCGCCTGGGCGATCACCGCAGTCTCCGGATCCGCTCGCTCGGGCTGACCACGTCGGTCAGGCGCACGCCGAAACGGTCGTTGATCACGACGACTTCGCCGTGGGCGATCAGGGTGCCGTTGACGAACACGTCCAGTGATTCGCCGGCTCCGCGTTCCAGTTCCACGACCGAACCCTGGTTGAGCTGCAGCAGGCTGCGGATCGGCAGGCGGGCGCGGCCGACTTCCAGCTGCAGGGTCACCGGGACGTCGAGGATCACGTCCAGGTTCAGGTCAGGACCCTGTTCTTCGTCGGCGCGCAGGTCTTCGAACTGGGCCGGGATGGGCTCCTGCGCCGGGGTGGCTTCGGTTTCGAGGTTGTCGTTCATTGCGGGTCTTCCTGGATAACGGGGTTGCGCGGGCGGGTACCCGGCGGATGGGTGGCGGTGATCTTGATCGCGTTGCGCTCGTTGGCGACGCCGAACTCACCGGTGAACACGGGGATGCCTTCCACGCACAGCGGCACCTTCTTGGTCAGTTCGATCGGGAGGATGTCGCCGACCTTGAGCGAGGTCAGGTCGCGCAGGCTCAGGGTGCGCTTGGCCAGCACGCTGGACAGTTCCACCTCGGCGGTATCGAGCTGTTCGCGCAGCATGATTGCCCAGCTCTCGTCGCGGTCGTTGCGGTCGGACTGGATGCCGGCGTCGAGCAGTTCGCGGATCGGCTCCAGCATCGAGTAGGGCAGGGTGATGTGGATGTCGCCGCCGCCACTGTCCAGTTCGACATGGAAGCGGGTCACCACCACGTACTCGCGCGGGCTGACGATGTTGGCGAAGTGCGGGTTGATCTCCGAGTTGATGTACTCGAAGTCGGCGTTCATCACCGGGCCCCAGGCTTCCTTGAGGTCGGTGAAGGTCTGCTTGAGCATCAGGTGGATGACGCGCATCTCGGTGGCGGTGAACTCGCGGCCCTCGATGCGGGTGGGGTAACGCCCGTCGCCCCCGAAGAAGTTGTCGACCACGGCGAACACCAGGGTCGGCTCGAACACCACCAGGCCGGTACCGCGCAGCGGCTTGAAGCGGATCAGGTTCAGGTTGGTCGGCACGTACAGCGAGTGCAGGTAGTCGCCGAACTTGGTCAGTTCGATGCCGCGCACCGAAATCTCGGCGGAGCGACGGATCAGGTTGAACAGGCCGATGCGCCAGAGGCGGGCAAAGCGCTCGTTGACCATCTCCAGCGTCGGCATGCGGCCGCGGATGATGCGGTCCTGGCTGGCGAAGTCGTAGGTGCGCGCCTCGCCCGGATTGGTGGGTTCCTGCTCGGTGGCAACGGTCCCGGAATCGACGCCATGCAACAGCGCGTCGATCTCGTCCTGGGACAGCAGGTCGTTCATGGTCATCGACGCACCTTTACTGGGTGACGAAACTGGTGAACAGGAGCTCGTCGGCGTAGGGCTTGCCGGTCTCGTGCTTGAGCACCTTCTGGACCTCGGCCAGGGCCTCGGCCTGCAGCTTCTCGCGCCCGGCGCGGTCGGAGATCTGGCTGGCCTGGATCTGCGAGAACAGCATCAGCAGGCGCGCGCGCAGCGCCGGTGCATGGGCCTTCATCGCTTCGATGGCCAGCGGGTCGCGGCTCATCAGCTGCACTTCGACCTGCAGGTAGCGCGGGCCGTCGTAGGAGGTGGGCAGGTTGACCACGAAGGCCGGATCCAGGGCGAAGTACTGCGCCGGAGCGAGCTTGGTCGCGGCGGCGTCCTTGGCGGGCTGGGCGTCCTTCTGGGTGAAGAACCAGACGCCGCCACCGGCCGCAGCCGCGGCTACCAGGGCGATCAGGGCAGCAGACAGCAGTTGCTTGCGCGGCTTGTCGGACTTGTCCTGCGACTCGTCTTTCTTCTTGGATTTGTCGGCGGCTGTAGCCACTTGGGGGTGCTCCTCAGGGTTGCTGTCCCTTCAGATGCAATGCCCGTGCCGAAAACCGCGATGTGCCGGTGGCAGGAATTTGACGTGCCCCGGTTGCCGGGACGGTGATGGCGGCCCGCAGGCCGCCAGGTGGATCAGGCGTAGGTGTCCAGCAGGCCGCGCAGGGTCACGCTGGTTGGGACCGCAGCGTCGCTGCCCGCACCAGTCGCCGGGCCGGCGGCAAGACCGGTGCCCTGGCCGTCATGCGAGCCACCGGACTGGGTGGTGTCGCCCTGGCCGACGTCGGCGTGGGCCAGTTCCATGCCGTGCTCGCCGAGCATTTCGCGCAGGCGCGGCAGGCTGCTTTCCAGGGCCTGGCGGACTTCGGCATGGGCACTGCTGAAGCTGGCGTGGACACGGTCGCCGTCCAGCTGCAGCCGGACCTCGATCGCACCCAGGTCGTTCGGGGTCACGCGGATGTGGGCGTGGCCGATCTTCTGGTCGGCCATCCACGACAGCCGCGCACCAAAGGCATCGCCGAAATCCTCGGCGTGCACGTCAGGAGTGGCCGTCGGCGCGGCGACGGCAGCCAGCGATGCCAGGCCGGTGACGCGGGTTTCGCCCACGCCGGACAGGGCGTGCAGCAGCGCCGGTGCCGTGCCGGTGTCGGCCTGCGTGCCCTCGGCGTCGCCGGCGGCACCCTGCAGCAGTTGCTGGAACTGCAGCTCGGCGTCCGGCGTACCGGCATCGGTGGACACGGCCAGCTGGCTCGCCACGTCTGCCGGGGAGGCGGTTGCAATGGCTGCAGCGGTTCCCTGCTGCAGGGTCATCGGATTGACCGCCGGCGCTGATGCCCCCATGGCAGCGGGCCCGGTTCCGGCGGCATTGGGGCTGGCAGCGGCTGATGCAGCTAACGGCTGGCTGGGCGATGCCGGCAGGGCGAAGCCCAGCCCGGCCAGGCCGGCCGGCGGCCAGGTGTCTTCGGTATCGCTGTCGTCGGCCCCCAGGGCGTCGTCACCCTCGTCTGTGGCAGCGGCCAGCGTGGAGGACTCCGTTGCCGCGGCATCTTCGGCCTCGGTGGCCGGCTGTGCAGCGGCCCCGTTGGAGGAGGCCGATCGCTGGTCGGCCGCAGTAGCGGCAGGCGACGGAGCCGGGCTGGCCTCGGCAGCCGGGGTGGACTTGAGCAGCGTGCCGAATTCCTGGCGCTGGCCCTCACCCCGCGCCGTGCTGGTCGGGGTCGAAGGCGTCGCGGCCGGGGTGGCAGGCGCCAGCGCGGCAAAGGCGGACAGGGTGTTCATGGGGTTTCTCCGGATTCCTGGGCAGCGGCGGCCTGGGCCAGGCGCACGCGCCGCGCGCCCAGGTCGTCCATTTCGCGCTGGTCACGGCGTTCGACCACCTGGCGCTCCTGGGCCCGGTAACTGGCGGCCAGTTGTTCCAGCACCTGCTTGTCGCGGCTGGCCAGCAGGAGGCGCGCGCGCTCGGCCTCGACCCGCTCGCGGTTGCGGTCCACGGTCTGGCTCTGCTGCTGCACGGCGCTGTCCAGGCGGTCCAGGAAGGCGCGGCGGTTGAGCAGCTGGGCCGGGCTGGTCGCCGCCATCTGCGCGTTGGCGTATTCCTCGGCGTAACGGCGCAGCTCCTCCAGGCGGTTGAGGTGGGTTTCGAGCACGCGCTGGCGTTCGGCCAGGTCGCGGGCGACGGCATCCTCTTTCTCCTGGGCGCGCTTGAGCAGCGGATCGATGCGCTGGGACTGCTTCATGGCTTAGCTCTCTTTTTCCACCAGGTTCTTCAGTGCGGCCTGGCTGTGCGGCAGGTCGGCGGCCCTGGCCACGTCCTGGCCAAGGAACTCCAGGATCTCCGGCCAGCGTTCCAGGGCCTCGTCGGTGGCCGGATCGTTGCCGCGCTGGTAGGCGCCGATGGCGATCAGGTCGCGGTTGGCCGAGTAGGCCGACACCAGCCGCTTGAGCTTGCGGATGCGCAGGCGCCACGGCTCGTCGGCGATGTCCTGGACCACGCGGCTGACCGAGGATTCGACGTCGATGGCCGGATACAGGCCCGAGTCGGCTACGCGGCGGGAGAGCAGGATGTGGCCGTCGAGGATGGCGCGGGCGGCGTCGGCGATCGGATCCTGCGGATCGTCGCCTTCGGTCAGCACGGTATAGAACGCGGTGATCGAGCCGCGGCCCTTGGCACCGTTGCCGGCGCGCTCGACCAGGGCCGGCAGCTTGGCGAACACGCTCGGCGGATAGCCGCGGGTGGTCGGCGGCTCGCCGACGGACAGACCGATCTCGCGCTGGGCCTGGGCAAAGCGGGTCAGCGAATCCATCAGCAGCAGCACGTTCAGGCCCTGGTCGCGGTACCACTCGGCGATCGCGGTGGCGCGGTAGGCACCATGCAGGCGCGCCAGCGGCGGTCGGTCGGCCGGGGCCGCCACGACCACGGCGCGGCGGAGGCCTTCCTCGCCCAGCGTGCTCTCCACGAAGTCGCGCACTTCGCGGCCACGCTCACCGATCAGGCCGACGACGATGACGTCGGCGGCGGTGTAGCGGGTCATCATGCCCAGCAGGGTCGACTTGCCGACGCCGGAGCCTGCGAACAGGCCCACGCGCTGGCCGCGGCCGATCGGCAGCAGCGCGTTGATCGCGCGCACGCCCACGTCCAGCGGCTGGGTGATGGGTTCGCGTGCCAGTGGGTTGATCGACACGCCGGCCATCGGCGAGGTGCCTTCGGCGCGGATCGGACCCTTGCCGTCCAGCGGCACGCCATCCGAATCGATGACGCGGCCGAGCAGGCCTTCGCCCACTTCCACGCCGCCGCGGCGGTACGACGGCACCACCCGGGCATTGGGCAGCAGGCCGTGCAGCTCGGCGCTGGGCATCAGGTAGGTGCGGTCGCTGGCGAAGCCGACGACTTCGGCATCGACCCAGCCGCCATCGACCTCGACCTTGCAGGTTGCGCCCATCGGCGCCTCGCAGCCGACGGCTTCCAGGGTCAGGCCGACCGCACGGCGCAGCACGCCTTCGCGGATCAGGCCGCGGCTGGCGCCGGGCTCGATGCGGATGTCGTCCAGGCGCGCGGCCAGGCGCAGGTTGCGCGCGGTCATCCACTCGGCCGGGGCCGGATGCGGGACGGCCGGGGTCATTGTTCAGCCTCGGAACGGCGCATCACCGTGGCCAGCGCGGCGCGCAGGCGGGCTTCCATCGTGCCGTCGATACGCACCGATTCGGCATGCACGCGCAGGTCGCCGCGGCTCAGCGACGGATCGGGATTGAGGCGGTGGCCGGGGCCCAGGTTCAGCAGCGGGGCGAGGGCGGCGATGTCGTCGGGATGCAGGCGCACCTCGACGTCGCGGCTGGTGGAACCCACCGCGTCCAGGGCTTCGAGTACCAGGTCCTGCAGCAGCTCGGGCTCGGCCTCGTAGGCGCGGCCGACCAGGTTGCCGGCGATGCGCACGGACAGTTCGCCCAGCGCGCCGACCACCTCGTTCTCCAGCCGCACCAGCGGCCGGCTGAAGTTGTCCAGGATGCCTTCGATCTGCGCGATCAGGCGGCGCACCTCGGCCTGGCCCTGGGCATAGCCATCGGCATGGCCGCGTTCGAAGCCTTCCTGCTGGGCCGCGTTCTGGATCGCCTCGATTTCCTCCAGGGTCGGCGGCTTGAGCGCCGGTTCGGTTTCGGGCTCCGGTTCGGGCTCGTCTCCCAGCCAGGCTTCGTCGGCCTGCAGTTCCTCGGCCTCCAGCTCCGGATCCGGCGTCGCCATCAGGTCGGGGGCAATCCAGCGGACGACGTTGCTCACAGCATGGCCTCTGCGTTGCCGCCGATGGTGACGGTGCCTTCATCGGCCATGCGCTTGACGACGGCCAGGATCTCGCGCTGGGCGGCCTCGACGTCGGACAGCTTGACCGGACCGCGCGCTTCCATGTCCTCGAGCAGGATTTCGGCCGCACGCTGGGACATGTTGCGGGTGATCTTCTCCTTGACCTTGTTGTCGGCGCCGCGCAGGGCCAGGCCCAGGCGTTCGCCGGAGACTTCGCGCAACACCAGCTGCATCTCGCGGTCGTCCAGGTCCACCAGGTCGTCGAACACGAACATCAGGTCCTGGATGCGGGTGCCCAGCGGGGCGTCGATCTGCGCGATCTGGCCCAGGATCACCTGGTCCTGGCCACCATCCATGTAGTTGAGGATGTTGGCCGCGCACTGCACGCCGCCGATGCTGGACGACTTCAGGTTCTGGTTGCCGGCGAACTGGCGCTCCATGATCTCGTTGAGCTCATTGAGTGCGTTCGGCGGGATGCCGTCCAGGGTCGCGATGCGCAGCAGCACGTCCACGCGGGTGCGCTCGGGCAGCAGCTTCAGCGCGTCGGCAGCCTGGTCGGTTTCCAGGTGCGCCATCACGATGGCGATGATCTGCGGGTGCTCGTTGCGCACCAGGTCGGCCACCGCACGCGGGTCCATCCACTTCAGCGCGTCCAGGCCGGTGGTGTTGCGGCCGAGCAGGATGCGGTCGATCAGGTTGCCGGCCTTCTCGCTGCCCAGCGCCTGCACCAGCATGTTGCGGATGTAGTCATCCGAGCCCACGCCCAGCGAGGTCTTCGAGCCCAGTTCCTGGCCGAACTGGTCCATCACTCGCTCCACCTGCTCGCGGGTGATGTCGGTCATGGTGGCCATGGCGATGCCGATCTTCTGCACCTCCTTGGGTTCCATGTGGCGCAGCACTTCGGCCGCATCCAGCTCACCCAGCGAAAGCAGCAGCACGGCCGCGCGCTGTACACCGGTCAGTTGTGCCTCAGTCATTGGCCACCCAGCCCTTGACCACCTGGGCCACGCGCTTGGAGTCGGTCTTCACGGCTTCACGCGCCATCCGCAGTCGTTCCTCATATGAATCCACCGGCAGTGCGAGCGCATCCGGTCCGCCCAGGCTTGCCCGGTCGGTGCCCAGCGCCGGCAGCGGCATGCCATCGTCATCCACCAGCTGCACGTCCGCGGTGTGCGGCTCCAGTGCCTGCGGGTCGTCCTTCCTGTTCTGGCCGGTGATCGCGCGCAGCGCCGGGCGCAGTACGCCGAACAACAACGCCAGCACCACCACCGCGCCGAGGAGCATGCGGCCGGCATCGTGCACCCATGGCAGTTCCCACCAGGCCGGGCCTTCGACCGGCGTGGTGTCACGCACGAACGGGGCGTTCATCACCGACACGGTGTCGCCACGCTCGGCGTTGAAGCCGACGGCCTGCTTCACCAGCGCCTCGACGCGGGTCAGTTCCGCGGCCGACAGCGGCTGCGGGCTGACCTTGCCGTTGGCGCCGGCGCGCGGCACGTTGTCCACCAGCACCGCCACCGACACGCGCTTGATGCGGCCGGCCGGCTGGCGGGTGTGCTGCAGGGTGCGGTCCAGCTCGTAGTTGCGGGTGGCGTTCTTGCTGCTTTCGGTCGGGGCCTGCGCGGCGGCCGGCGCGGCCTGCTGGCCCGGCGGGCTGTTGCTGGTGGCACCCGGCACGCCCTGCGGACCCGGCGTGCTGGTGGTGTTCTCGCTCATCTGCTCGCTGCGCAGCTTCTGCGGTTCACCGTTGTAGAGCTCACGGGCTTCCTCGATCACCGAGAAGTCCATGTCCACGCTGACTTCGGGATTGACGCGGCCGACGCCGGTCATCGGCTCCAGCAGTTCGCGGATGCGCTGGTTGAACGAGGTTTCCTGGCGACGCACCTGCTCGAACTGGGCCGCGTTGACCGCTGCCTCGCTGTTCGGATCGGTGATGGTGAGCATGCGGCCGCTCTGGTCGACCACGGTCACGCGTTCGGGGGCCAGGTCCGGGATCGACGAAGCCACCATGTGCACGATGGCGTCGACCTGGTTGCGCTCCAGCTGCTGGCCGCCACGCAGTTCCAGCACCACCGAGGCGCTGGCCACTTCGCGGCGCCGGGTGAAGGCGCTGGGCTTGGGGATGGCCAGGTGGACGCGGGCGTCACGCACCGGGCGTAGCGTGGTGATGGTGCGCACCAGTTCGGTTTCCAGCGCGTGCTGGTAGCGCGCGTTCTCCACGAACTGGCTGACGCCGAAGCCCGGGTCACGCTCCATCAGCTCGAAGCCGAGGCGGCCGCTGTCGGTCAGGCCGGAGCCGGCCAGCTTCAGGCGGGCATCGTGCAGGTTCTTTTCCGGCACGGTGATCGCGCCGGTGGCGGCATCAAGCTGGAACGGGATCTGCGCCGCGCGCAGCAGGTCGGTGGCCTCGGCCGTGGCCTTCTGGTCCAGTCCGGTGTACAGCGGCACCATCGGCGTCTTCTGTGACCAGAAGAACACGGCGAGGCCCGCGGCCACGGCCACGGTGATCATCGCCATCAGCCCCAGCCGGCGGGCGATCTGCAGACTCTGCAAGCGGTCGAACCATTGTCCGGCTGCTTCGGAGTTGAACGATTCCTTGGAAAGGGCGAGTGCCATGCGGATCTATTCCTTACAGCGGCATGTTCATCACGTCCTGGTAGGCCTGGACGAGACGGTTGCGGACTTCCACGGTGGCGCGGAACGCCACCTGGGACTGTTGTGCTGCGACCATCACCGCGGCCAGGTCGGCACCGGGTTCACCCAGTTCGAAGGCACGGGCGAGGGCACCGGACTTGACCTGCTGGTCATTGACGCCCTGCAACGCGCCACGGAGGGTCTCGGTGAAGCTGGGAACTTCCTGGACGGGTTGGCCGGTAACCAGCCCTTCGATCGCATTGCTGCGCGGAGCGTCGGTAGCCGGCTGGATCGGGGCCAGTTGGGTCTGGAGGCTGCGGATCTGGGTAAGGACGGAGTTGACGGAGTGGGACATCGGCGTGCATCCGGGCAAATGGGGGGCAACTGTCCCCCGTTCAGTTGCAAGGCCTGTGCCGAAACGCTGCCGGTTTTCCGGCTCGCTACCGTGGGCCTGGTCCGTCAGCGACAGGGCAGGCGGGAGGCCTTGCGCAGCCTTGGTTCCGGGCTGCGGAGGGACGTGTGCAAGGGCAGTGCCCAGACCCCGGCGGGGGCTGGATGACGGGAAGCTGCCGTCGCCCCGACGGAACGCCAGCGTCGGTCCGCTGGCCGCCGCGTGTCTGGATCCCGTCTCCGCCGGGCAACGCCCGCTGCGTCAGCGCGGCGTCCGGAAACAAAAAAGCCACCAGCGGTGGCCGGTGGCTTTCGGGGGTGAAGCTGACGGGGAGAGTCCGTCAGCTGGCCAGTTCCATCTGGTCGCGTTCGATGCCGTACTTGCGCAGCTTCTCGACCAGGGTGGTGCGGCGCAGGCCGAGCAGTTGGGCAGCGTGGGCGACCACGCCCTGGGTGCGCTCCAGCGCCTCGTTGATCAGGCGCAGCTCGATGCCGGCGATATGGTCGCGCAGGTCCATGCCGTCGTCGGGCAGGATCGGCTCGCCTGCGGCCGGAACCGGGGCCGTGACCACGGCGGCCGGAGCAGCGGCCACGGCCACCGGGGTCACCGGAGCGGCGGCGGTGAAGTGCGCCGGCAGCGGCTGCGACAGCAGCACCGAACGTTCCTCGGTCTCGGAGACTTCCGCCGGCGGGGCCGCCTGGAAGTCGCCGCGGTAGCGGGCCGGCAGGTCCTGCACGCGGACCATGCCCGAGGGATGCAGCACGGCCAGGCGCTCGACCAGGTTGGTCAGCTCGCGCACATTGCCCGGCCAGGCGTAGCAGGCCAGCGCCTGCAGGGCTTCGGCGGCGAAGCGCACCTCGCCACGGCCGGTGCGGGCCAGCTGGGCGGCGATGGTTTCCACCAGGGCCGGCAGGTCGGCGGCACGCTCACGCAGCGAGGGCACGTCGATCGGGAACACGTTGAGGCGGTAGAACAGGTCCTCGCGGAACTTGCCCTCGGCGATGCGCTCTTCCAGGTTGCGGTGGGTCGCGGCGATGACGCGCACGTTGCAGCGGATGGTCTGGTTGCCACCGACGCGCTCGAAGCTGCGTTCCTGCAGCACGCGCAGCAGCTTCACCTGCATCGGCAGGCTCATGTCGCCGATTTCGTCCAGCAGCAGGGTGCCGCCCTCGGCCATTTCGAAACGGCCCTTGCGCGCGGTCAGTGCGCCGGTGAAGGCGCCCTTCTCATGGCCGAACAGTTCGCTTTCCAGCAGGTCGGCCGGAATGGCGCCGCAGTTGATCGCCACGAACGGGCCGTCACGGCGCGGCGAGCGCTGGTGGATGGCGCGCGACACCACTTCCTTGCCGGTACCGGATTCGCCCAGCACGAGCACGGTGGTATCGAATGCGGCGACCTGCTCGATCATGGTGCGCAGGGCGGTCACTGCCGGGCCGTTGCCGGTGGGGCCCTGGTCCTGGGCGGCGCCTGCCTGATGCTCGGCATCCAGGCGCTTGAGGCTGGCGCGGCGCAGCAGTGCTTCCATCTGCGCGTGGCGCAGCGGGGTTTCCAGCGGCCACACATTGGCCTCGTGCAGGCCGTGGCGGCGGGCGAACGCGACCGGGTCGCCGTCCATCAGCAGCACCGGCGGCGGCAGCGAGGCGCGGCCCAGCCAGGAGAAGAAAGCATCGGTCTTTTCCGCGTCATCCTGGCTGCCCACCACCAGTGCCATCCAGTCGTTCTGGCGGTAGCGCTGCGTGTCGATGTCGGCGGCGTCGGTGAGCCAGCGCGGTGTCAGGTCCATGAACTCGAGCAGTGCAACCGTACGCTCGGCGCGGACGCCGTCGCTGTCCAGGACCAGGATGCGGGACTCACTCATTGCTTTCTTCCTTTGAAATGCTTTCCAGGATCGGCATGACTTCCTGGATGTAGGACAACTTGCTTACGAAATTGTCGGCGCCGGCGCGCTGCGCGTGTTCGCGGTGCTCGGCGTCGTCGAAATGGCTGGCGATGACGATGTAGGGCGGCTCGTCCTGGGTCTTGATCAGGCGCGTGGCCTGCAGGCCGCCCATCTCGGGCATCGCCAGGTCCATCAGCACCACGCGCGGGCGCAGCGCCTCGGAACGTTCGATCGCTTCCAGCCCGTTGGCGGCGCTGCCAACCACCTCCAGCCACTCGATCTTGCGGAAGTGGCGCATCGCGGCGTTGATGAATCCCTCGTGGTCGTCGACCAGCAGGACGGTGAGCTTCTTCATGATTTCCATCTCCTCAGCCCACGCGGGCCAGCTGGGGCTTGCTCCCCAGGCGGCGACGTTCGCGGGCCGGGGCGATATCAAGCTGTTCCCGGTATTTTGCGACGGTCCGGCGGGCGATGTTGACCCCCTGTCGCGAAAGCAGGCCGGCGATCGCCTCGTCGGCCAGCGGCTTGCCGGCCGGCTCGGACTCGATCAGGCGGCGGACCATGGCCTTGACCGCGGCGCCGGAGATGCTGGCGCCTTCCAGCCGCACAGCGAAGAAGTGCTTCAGCTCGAAGGTGCCGCGCGGGGTCTGCAGGTACTTGCTGGTGGTGATGCGCGAGACGGTGGACTCGTGCATGCCGATCTCGTCGGCCACCTCCTTCAGGGTCAGCGGCGCCAGTGCTTCGTCGCCGTGGACCAGGAAACCGGCCTGGCGCTCGACGATCACGCGGGTGGTGCGCAGCAGGGTCTCGTAGCGCATCGACAGGCCGCGGGTCAGCCAGCGGGCTTCCTGCAGCATGTCGCGCAGCGGCTGGGCGGCTTCGGTGGTCTCGGCCAGGGCGCGCTCGTAGGTCGGGTTGATGCTGACGCGGTGGGTGGTGGCCGGGTTCAGCGCCACGCGCCACTGGCTGTCGGCGTGCCAGGCCACCACATCCGGCACAACAACTGCATTGGTATCGGCAAGCAGCGGCTCACCGGGGCGGGGCTGCAGCGACAGCACCAGGCGGACGGCTTCGCGGACGTCGGCTTCCTCGACATCCAGGGCGGCGGCCAGGGCCGGGTAGTCGTGGGCGGCCAGCACCGACAGGTCGCCGTTGAGGATGCGGGCGGCCAGCGGACGGCCGGGGGCCGGGGCGGGAAGGGCCTTGAGCTGGGCCAGCAGGCATTCGCGCAGGTCGGTGGCGGCCATGCCGGCCGGCTCGCCGTTGAGCAGGCGCTGGCGGATGGATTCGACGTGCGCGCCGCTGCGGTCGAAATGCGCGCTGGCCAGCAGGGTCAGGTCGGCCAGCGGGGCATCCAGGTAGCCGGCGTCATCGCAGTGCTCCAGCCAGAAGCCGGCGATGGCCAGGTCGGCCTCGTCCAGTTCCAGGGCCAGCTGCTGCAGCACGCGCAGCTGCGGGTCGGTGGATTCGCCGGCCGGGGTCTGGGCCATGCGGTCCTCGTCGCCGTCGCGCCAGCTGGCGCCGGCCACGTCCCACATCGAGGTCTCGGGCAGTTCGTCGAACGCGGCGGTATCCAGCGCCGGGTCCTGGCTGGCTTCCGGGGTGGACGATGCTTCGGTGTCCTGTTCCAGCTCCAGCAGCGGGTTGGTCTCCAGTGCTGCCCGGATTTGCTGCTCGAGCTGCATTCCGTTGAGCTGCAGCAACCGGATCGACTGCAGCAGGGCTGGGGTCAGATGCAGCTGTTGCCCAAGCTGGGCGGAGAGAGAAGTCTTCATTTCAAATCCCTTGCGCCAAATCCCCGACGCGATGGGCGCATCTTCGGCAGGTCCGGGAACGTCTTGAATCGGGGGGCGCCCTAGGGGGGTGGTCGGTTCTCTGACGCAGCGTCAGGGGCGCCCCGACTTGCGTCGCCCTTTTGGCGTCGCAAGTGGTTGAAATGTGGAGATTCCGTGAGTTCGGAGTGAAAGACGGTCTTCGCGCGACGGGTTTTCGTTTCTGTGACCCGGTTCCAATCTGAACCGTGAGTCAGAAAGCTGTCGTTTACAGAAGCTCGGACTGGTGGCGCGCAGCCAGCAGCACCAGATCATTGGCGCGACGGCAGCCCAGGGCCTCCATCATTCGCGCCCGGTGGGTCTCCACGGTCTTGACGCTGATGCCCAGGTCGGCGGCGATTTCCTTGGTGCTCTGGCCGTTCCCGATCTCGCGCAGGATCTGCCGCTGGCGGGGAGAAAGTGCGGCAATGCCGACCGGACGATCACGTCCCAGCATCGGCGCCAGCATCTTGGCCGAGATCTGCGGGCTGAGGAAAACCTGGCCCATGTGCGCGGCACGCAATGCCAGTTCCAGCTCCTGCGGGGCGGCGTCCTTGACCACGAAACCAGCGGCGCCACGGTCCAGCGCATCACGGACATGCGCCGCGTCGTCGTGCATGGACATCATCACCACCTTGGTCCCCGGCGCCTTTTGCTGCACGTCGCTGAGCGCGTCCAGGCCACTGCGCCCGGGCAGGGAGAGGTCCATCAGTACCAGGTCCGGCGCGTGCTGCAAGGTCAGTTCCAGCGCCTGTTCGGCGTTGCTGGCCTCGGCGATGACCTCAATGTCGCTGAACATCTGCAGCAAACGGCTCAGGCCAGCACGGACCAGAGTGTGGTCATCGACGATCAGGATTCGCACGGCGTGTGAAGGCAGGAGCAAGGACGGCCACCTTAACGGAGCGGCGGGGATACGCCAACCGCGGCGTTATGCCTAGACATCAGCGAGCTCGCCTGGACTCGGCGACCTGGCGCCGGTGTAGCCGGAAAAGGTGGCGTTCCAGCGCCATTTCGAGCGCGTCGCTGGTGCTCTGGAAGCGCAGCCACAGGTGGAATCCCCCCGAGCCGCTGGCGGCCTCGGCCAGCACCGTCACCGGCAGTTCCACGCAGTCCGGCAGCCAGTCCGAGGGCTGCAGGCGTGCCAGCCCCTGGTTGCCCGGGGATGCACCGCTGCGCGAGCCCAGTTCCAGCCGCAGGCCACGCCGGGACCAGCGCACCGGGCGCAGGGGCAGGGCGTCGGTGGATTGACGCACCAGCCGACCCAGCAGGAGCAGGGTCAGGTCGAGCTTGGCCTCCAGCCGCTGCAGTTGCTGGGAGGCTTCTGCACGCTCCTCAGCGGCATCCTCGCCGCGTCCGTCCTCCACCAGCGCCACGCTGCGCAGCAGCATCTCCGCCGCCCCTGGGCGCACGATTGCGCTGCCCAGCTTGAATTCGGCGGGCAGGGCCAGGTCGCAGCCGAGGGTGTCGTCGAACAGCTCGACCTCGGCCGGGTGGTGGATGGCGCTGGCGCGGCCGTCGGTCATGCCAGCGATTCTGCCTGGTGGTAGGCGCGGGCGGCGCGGATGGACTGGCGTCCGGCACGCAGGCGGGCGGCGGCGATGTCCCGGCGCACCAGCATGTCGGCCATCAGCGCCTGCTGCAGCTTCAGCAGGCCCTGCAGCGCGGGTAGCGGAGCGCGCACGCCCTGGCTGTGCACGTACTCGCGCAGGTGGCGGTCGTGGCTGTGCATCAGTTGCTCGGCAAGCTCATAGTCCTCGGTTTCCACCGCCACGCGCAGCGCCTCGAGGTCGGAGTACAGGCTCTCGATGTTGTTGTCGGGAAGCATGGGGCCTCAGGCGCTGGTTGCAGCGGCCTGCGGCTGCTGCGGAATGGCATTCCAGGCGGACTCGATCTCGCCAAGCAGGGACAGGGATTCCAGCAGTGCCGCCTGATCGTTGTGCAGGTTGCCCATGGTAAGTCGCTGCAGCACGTAGTCGTAGAGCGCCGACAGGTTGCCGGCGATCTCGCCGCCAGCCTCATGATCAAGCGACCCGTTTAGATGGCCGACGATGGCACAGGCCTCTCCGATGGCCTTGCCCTTGCGGGCGTGGTCGCCACGCTCCATGCAGGCTTCGGCCAGGCGGATGCGTTCGCACGCTCCGGTCAGCAGCAGTGCAACCAACTTGTGCGGGTCGGCGTCGGACACGGCGGTGTTCACCCCGACCTTGCGGTACTGCTCTGCGTACTGACGGCTGGAACCGTACATTGAATGAGTCTCCTGGTTGGCCACCCGGCGCATGGCCTTTCGGTGGCATCAGGGCCCGCCACGGGCCCTGCATTGTGTTGCTGTTTGTATCGGCGCCGGCAGCGCCAAACTTGAGCGCCGCCGTGCGGGTTCAGCTGCTGGTCTTCTTGGCCAGCTGCTGGGTCAGGTAGTCGCTGGTGGTCTGCATCTGGCTGACCAGCGATTCCATCGAGGTGAACTGCTTGGTGTAGCGGGTGGACACCTGTTCCATGCGCGCATCCAGGTCGTCCAGGCGCTTTTCCAGATCCTTGATCTGCTTGTTCAGCGTGTTGGTGCGCTGGGTGATGGTGCCGGTGGTGGCATCCAGGTTGCTCTTCAGCATGTCGGTCATCGACTTGCCGACTGTTCCGTCGGCGCCGAACATATTGGCGACCGATTCCGGGTCCTTGGCGATGGCCGCGTCCAGTTTGGTGCTGTCCAGCGTCAAGGTGCCGTCGGTGGCCAGGGTGATGCCCAGCGCCTTCAGTTCATTCACGTTGGGGCTCAGCTGCCCGCGCAGCTGCTGCTGCAGGCCGCGCACCATAGCATCGCCGGTCAACGCCGAGGCCGTGTTGGTCTCGCTGTTATAGGCGGTGGCGGACTTCAGCGTGGTGTTGATCGCGTTGTAGGCGGTCACGAAGGCGGTCAGGTTGGCCTTCAGCGCGCTGTTGTCGCGGCCGATGGTCAGGGTCTGCTTCACGTCCGGGTTGGCCTTGGTCAGCGTGAGCGTGACGCCCGGCACCAGGTCGGAAATCGTGTTGGAACTGGAGGTGCGGGTGAAGCCGTCCACGATCACGATCGCGTCCTTGGCTTCCACCATCACTTCCATCTTCGAGGCGGCGGTGCCGTCATAGGCCAGGTCATCCAGGGTGCCGTTGCCGCCGGACGGGGTGACCGTGATCGCGCCGGCTTCGCCGGAATCCACGGCGGTCAGCACCAGGTGCTGGCCATCATCGGCGGTCACCACCGAGGCGACCACGCCCTTGCCGCCGGAGGCCTTGTTGATCGCCTTGGCCACGTCGGCCAGCTTGCTGTCGGCTGCAATGTCCACGTCCAGGCTGGTGTCGCCGTAGCCAATCGTCAATTTACCGCCGCCGATCGCCGCATCCTTGTCGAACGCCTTGGAGCTGAGCTTCTGGTTCTGTGCCAGCTGCTGCACCTGCACCTGGTGGGTGCCGGCCACCGGGCTGGTGGCGTTGTCGCCGGTATCGACGGCGGCGGTGAAGGTGGCATCGGTGCCCAGGGTGGTCTTGTAGCCGGGGTTGTCGGCACTCTTGACCAGAGCGGCCAGCGCGGTCTGCAGATTGGACAGGCCACTCTTGATGGTGCTGATGGCCGACAGCTTCGAGGTCGCAGCCGTGCCCAGGGCGTTGATCTGGTTTTCCTGCGGCTCGCGCTCCTTGGCGACCAGCTGCGCGACGAGGGTGGGAATGTCGAGACCGGTACCGACGGTTCCGATGGCCATGAGAAGTCCTTGTGCTGTGGGCGGGCGGAGCCACTGCCGTTGCAATGGCTATCGGCCGCCGGAATGGAAGCTTGAGCGCACGCGCGTGCGCCGATGCATGCGCCGCTGCAAGGCCTGTGCCAGCCGGCGGGGGCGCTGGACGCCGGCCGCGGTCACAGACGCAGAAAGGCCGCCCGAAGGCGGCCTTTCTGTACTGCCTGAACCGGTGCGGGGGTCAGCCCTGCAGCAGGCTCATCACGCTGGACGGCGACTGGTTGGCCTGGGCCAGCATCGCGGTACCGGCCTGCTGCAGGATCTGCGTGCGGGTCAGTTCAGCGGTTTCCTTGGCGTAGTCGGTGTCGCGGATACGGCTGCGCGAGGCCGACAGGTTTTCCGAGGTGGTGTTCAGGCTGGCGATGGTGGAGGTAAAGCGGTTCTGGATCGCACCCATGTCGGCACGCGAGGAGTTCACGGCGGTCAGGGCGTTGTCGACGATCGACAGGGCACGCTGCGCGCCTTCCACGGTGCCGATGTTCAGGTCTTCGGCGTGGACGCGGGTGAAGGTGGTGTCATCGGTCAGGTCGATGACCGACTGGTCAGTGAAGACCGAGTCATCAAAGCCTCCGGTCTCGATGTTGGTGTCGGCCGGTCTGGTCCATCTTCTCGTTGATGGCGTTGCGCAGCGCGTTGGCCGCGTCCTTGCCGGTGGCGGCGGCATCCAGCTTGATGTCGTCGATGGCGACGTTGTTTACGGTGCCGCCGGTCAGCACGACCTTGGAGGGGTCCACGGTGTCGGCAGTCAGGCCGGCCACGGCCGTATCGGTGATGGTCGGGCCGGTGACGTCAGTTGCGAACACGGTGCCACCCAGCGAGCTGGTGCGCGAGTTGACGATGTTGCTGATGCCGATGGTCTGGCCGGCATCGGCGCCTACCTGGAACAGGGCGCCGGAGAAGGAGCCGTCCAGCAGGCTAGTGCCGTTGAAGTTGGTCTGGCGGGCGACGCGGTCGATTTCCGAGGTCAGCTGCTTGACTTCGGCATCCAGTGCCGCGCGGTCGCTGTCGGAGTTGGTGGCGTTGGCCGACTGCACCGACAGTTCGCGGATACGCTGCAGGTTGTTGCCGATTTCGACCATCGCGCCTTCAGCGGTCTGGGCCAGCGAGATACCGTCGTTGGCGTTGCGCACGGCAACGTCCAGGCCGCGGATCTGGGTGCTGAACCGCTCGGAGATAGCCAGGCCGGCAGCGTCGTCCTTGGCGCTGTTGATGCGCAGGCCCGAAGACAGGCGCTGAATGGTGGTGGCGAGGCTGGAACCGCTGGTCGACAGGTTGCGCTGTGCGTTCAGCGACATCACGTTGGTGTTGATGACTTGTGCCATTGCCGTGCTCCTCGAAGGAATGTGGTTGGTTAACAGGGGGGTCCCCGGGGGAGGACCGTAAGGGCGTTGTGCCCCGTTGAATTCAATAACGACCCTCGCAGCGGAACCTTTAGGGCAGTGCCTGAAATTCTTTCGAAATGTCAAACCCGGTGGCAGGAGCCACCAAATGCCCGGTGCGGCAATGGCTCCTGCGCGGCGCCTGGGTCGCCGCAAGGCTGCCCGGTCACTGTCGTTCTCGCTGGTTGAACACCGCACGAGGAGTCGGCACAGGGGCACAGATTCCAGCCCTGTTCAAGTGCATGGGCGCGGGCACCATTGGAGTAACCGCGTCGGCCAGTACATCCGGCGCACGCATCTCTGATCCAGGGCCGGCTGTGCCGCGCGGCGGTCCATCGGCGGATCCGTCGGATCATGTGGCGGGCGCCCAGGGCTGCCCAGACGGGCGGGGGCGAAGCCACGTTCGGTCAGATCCTGCATCCCCATACAGGCGCTGATGGCTGGTACGGTTGATCGGCTGGCACAAGCGTTTCCAGCAACAGCGCGAATAGTATTGTCTGATCCGGACCCTGCCCTGATACCTCCTCGCGCATAAGACGATGCCCGCAACGTCTGTTGCGGGCATCGTGGGGATTGCGCCTGAGCGCCGCCTTCAGTTTTTGCAGAGATGGCGGAGGCGCCTCTTCCCGCCTACCTCAGCAAGGTGCGGGGATCAGCCCTGCAGCAGGCTCATCACGCTGGACGGCGACTGGTTGGCCTGGGCCAGCATCGCGGTACCGGCCTGCTGCAGGATCTGCGTGCGGGTCAGTTCAGCGGTTTCCTTGGCGTAGTCGGTATCGCGGATACGGCTGCGCGAGGCCGACAGGTTCTCGGAGGTGGTATTCAGGCTGGCGATGGTGGAGGTGAAGCGGTTCTGGATCGCACCCATGTCGGCGCGCGAGGAGTTCACGGCAGTCAGGGCGTTGTCGACGATCGACAGGGCACGCTGCGCACCTTCCACGGTGCCGATGTTCAGGTCTTCGGCGTGGACGCGGTCGAAGGTACTTGCGTCGGTCAGATCGATGGCAGTGGGGGTGTCAAAGCCTGCAGCATCCATACCTTCGATTTCGATGTCGGTGTTGCCCTTCACCGCAACCAGCGTCAGCGTGGTGCCATCCTTGTCCAGCTTGGCGTACACGCCGGTCTGGTCCATCTTCTCATTGATGGCATTGCGCATCGCATTGGCCACGTCCTTCGGCGTTGCGTCGCTGGCGACCTTCACCTCGTCGATGTCGACGTTATTGATCTTGCCGCCTGGCACGACCAACTTCGACGAATCGTCAGCATCAACTGCCAGCGCCGCGACAGCGGTGTCGTCGATGGCGGTGCCATCCACGTCTTTGGCGAACACGGTGCTGCCCAGCGAGCTGGTGCGCGAGTTCACGATGGTGTTGATGCCGATGGTCTGGCCTGCGTCAGCACCAACCTGGAACTGGGCGCCCGAGAACGAGCCGTCCAGCAGGCTGGTGCCGTTGAAGTTGGTCTGGCGGGCGACACGGTCGATTTCCGAGGTCAGCTGCTTGACTTCGGCGTCCAGCGCAGCGCGATCGCTGTCGGAGTTGGTGGCGTTCGCCGACTGCACCGACAGTTCGCGGATACGCTGCAGGTTGTTGCCGATTTCGACCATCGCGCCTTCAGCGGTCTGGGCCAGCGAGATACCGTCGTTGGCGTTGCGCACGGCAACGTCCAGGCCGCGGATCTGAGTGCCGAAACGCTCGGAGATGGCCAGGCCGGCCGCGTCATCCTTGGCGCTGTTGATGCGCAGGCCCGAGGACAGGCGCTGGATCGTGGTGGCCAGGCTCGAGCCGCTGGTGGACAGATTGCGCTGAGCGTTCAGCGACATTACGTTGGTATTGATGACTTGTGCCATTGCCTATCTCCTGGGGCGGTCAACGCCGTAATCAGTGGATTCGACCTCGTTTCTCCGAGGTCCAGCGCAGGTGGATTTCCCTTGCTGATGCTGATAACGGCGGCACGCACGGCAACTTTAAGGCGGCATGAAGAAATCATGCGGCGCCCTGTGCAGGTGCAGTGAAGCAGTGGCGGTTCAGCGGCCTTCGTCGCGCGGCCCGGGGGAGTGCCGCGCGACGAAGGCGCCTGCTCAGCGGATCGCGTTGAACAGCGACATCTGCTGCATCTGGGTAAAGATCGTCTGCGCGGCCTGCAGCGCGATCTGTTCAAGCTGGTACTGGCCCACGGCTTCGGCGTAATCCAGGTCGCGGATCGACGACAGCGTGGTTTTTAGGGTGACCGCGTTGGATTCGCGGGTAGCGGCGGCATCGTCGATGGCCTTCAGCTGCGCACCACCGGCCGAGCGCGCGTCGATGAACTGTTCGGCGGCGCGGGCGATATCGCGGATGCCCGACTGCAGTGCGTTCTGCTGGTTGGCCACCTCGGCGGGGGTGTTGGCGGCGGTGTTCAGGGCATCGATCATGCCCTGCACCGTGGAGAACACATCACGCGTGCCCGACGGGCCGATGCTGAAGCTGTCGCCGGCCGCGGGCGTGCCTTCGATACGCATCGACACGCCTTCGAAGCTGATGTCCTCGCCGGCCTTGAACGTGCCGGTGCCGACCACGGTGCCGGTGGAATCGAGCACTTCGTACTGATCGGCAGCGGTAAAGTTCAAGGAATAGCTGCCGCCATTCCAATTGCCGGAAGAAGAATTCAAACCGAACGTGGTGAGCACCCCATTGCCGGTATTGCCGGCTGCAGCCGCACCATCCAGGGTGCCATCGCCGGTGCGGATGCGCAGGAAAATCTCGCTGCCGGGCAGGGCATCCTTCACGAAGGTGTCCGGTGCCACTTCCACCTGGCGCTGGGTCTGGTCGCCGTTGTAGCTGACCGTGCCGTTGCTCAGCTTGAACGGCGCGTCGGCATCGTCGGTGCCGCCGAACAGGTAGCGGCCCGTGCCGTCGGTGGTGTTGGCCAGCGACAGCAGGCTGTCGTACACCGTCTGCAGCTCCGAGCCGATCGACTTCAGGTCGGCCGCCGACAGGGCAGGGTTGTTGGCCTGCAGGGTCAGTTCGGTAATTCGCGCCATCAGTTCGTTGGCGCCGGACAGGGCGTTTTCCTGCAGGCCCAGTCGGTTCTGCACCACGTCGGCGTTGGATTTGAAGCGGTCCAGTTCGGCCACGGCGCGGTCCAGGCTGACCGCGGTGCCGGCGGCGACCGGGTCGTCCTTGGCCGACACCAGGCGCTGGCCGGTGGCCAGCTGCTGTTCCAGGTGGCTCATCTTGGCCTGTTTGGACAACATCAGCGAGACGGACTGGCTGAACATCATCCCGGTGGAAATGCGGTTGTTCATCGCGATACAGCTCCCAGGATGGTCTGGAACATGGTGTCGGCAGTGGAAATCAGCTGCGAGGCGGCCTGGTAGGCCTGTTGCAGGCGCAGCATGTCGGCAGCTTCTTCATCCAGGTTCACCCCGGAAATCGAATCGCGCGCGGACTGCGCCTGGTCGGTGATCACCTGCTGCGCATCCAGCGAGTATTCCGCTGCACGGGCGGCGGCGCCCACCTGCGTGGTCAGCCCGCCCAGTGCGCCGTTCAGCGTGATGGTGCCGGCGTTGAATGCCTTGGCGTCCTCGACCTTGGCCAGGGCCAGGGCATTGCTGTTGTCGGACGAACCGACCGGCGTGGGGGTGATGTTGAAGGTATCGCCGGTCTTCGGCGCGCCATCGAGCACGAAACTCCAGCCATTGGCGGTGATCGCCTGGCCGGCGGTGTAGGTGAACGGTCCATTGCCATCGATGGTGTATTCGGTGGCCGAGGTGAACACGATTGCGGCAGGGTTGCGCAGGTTTGCGTTGCTGGCGTCGGCCACCTTCACGTCGCTCAGCTTGCCGGTGCCGGTATTGGCCAGCGCGGCACTGCCCTTGATCGGCGCGGCCGCGGCCAGCCGCGAGGTATCGGTGATCGCCACGCCGATGCTGCCGGCCACGCCCGCGGTGGGCTGCAGCAGGAAGCGGTCATTGGTGGCCGGGGTGCCGCTCACCACCAGCTCCACGCCATTGATCTTCAGCGGATCGGTGGCGGTGCCGGTACCGGTCATGGCCACGCTGGCGCCGGTGTCCGAACGCATCGCCAGCCACTGGGTGCCGTCGTACTTCAGCACGATGTTCTGTGCATCCAGCGACGACAGGTCGCCGTAGCTGGCGGTGATCGAGGCAGTGCCGGTATTGCTGGTATTGCCGGTCACCCGCGGGCTGCCGATGTTGAACAGGTCGCCGCCCATGTTGCCGTACAGATCCACGCCGTTGCGATGGGTCTCGTTGAACGTGGTGGCCAGGCCCACCGCCAGCTTGCCCAGTTCGGCCTGGGCCGGGGTCAGCACGGTGTCGCGGAATTCCAGCATGCCACCGACCTGGCCGCCCAGCTGCTTCGGGTCCAGGGTGATCTTGCCGCCCTGGGTCTGCAGCGCCAGCTGCAGGCGCTCGGGCTGGTAGGGGTCGGTGACCGTGGTCACCTTCGAGGCGGTGGTGCCGACCACCAGGGCCTGGCCGCCGGCGGTGTACACGTTCAGGGTGCCGCCATCCTGGGCCACGGCGGTGCCGCCGGTGTAGCCCACCAGGTTGGCGATCAGCTGGTCACGGCGGTCCAGCAGGTCGGGCGCAGCGGTGGCCGCATTGCTGCCGATCACCCCGTTGATCTGAGCGATTTCCGCCGCCAGCCGGTTGATTTCGGTGGCGGCCGCGGTCAGGCCGTTGTTCACTTCGCTGTTGAGCGTGTTCAGGCTGTTGTTGAGCTGCTGGAAGCGGTTGGCCAGCGTGTTGGCGCTGTCCAGCACGTTCTGCCGGTCGGCGCTGCCCGACGCGTTGGACGACAGGCCGCTGACCGAATCGAAGAAGTTGGACCACACGCCGGACACATTGGTGGCGGTGTCCGAGAACAGCGCATCGACGCGGTCGGCCATGGTGGAAAGCTGCTTCAGCCGCGCCAGTTCGCCGCTGCTGTCCAGCAGGCGGGAAATGGCCAGCTGGTCGGCGGTGCGGCGGATATCAACGATACGCGTACCGTTGCCGACATCACCGTAGCCGAAGTTCTGCGGATCGGCGGTGGCGAAGTCGACCTTCTGCCGGCTGTAACCGGGCGTGTTGATGTTGGCGACGTTGTGGCTGGTCGTCGCCAGGGCACGCTGGAAGGCGAGCAGGGCGTTGGTACCGGTGGAAAGGACGCTGGACATGGGGTTCCTCAACGGCGGGTGATACCCAGCGCCGCGGTTGCGGTGCTGGCGAAGGTCTGGCCAAGGCGGGCGCCGGCATCGGTCACCGCGGCAACCGCGCGTTCGATGGTCGGGCCACCGGCAATGGCGGCGATCTTGGCGGCGTAGCTCGGGTCGGTGGCGTAGCCGGCACGCTGCAGGCCACGGGCGAAGCCCTGCACATCGGTGCCCGCCTGCAGGGCCTGCTGGTAGCGCGGGCTGGTCTTCAGCAGGCGCACGTAATCGGCGAAGCTTTCGGCCGGCGAGCTGTAGGCGCGGAAGCTGGCCGTTTCGTTACGGCGCACGCCATCCACGTATTCGTGGGTGCCTGCCACCGCGCTCTGGCCTTTCCAGCCAGTGGCCTTGATGCCGAACAGGTTGTGCGAGGTGCTGCCGTCGGCATGCTTGATCTGGCGCTTGCCCCAGCCGGTTTCCAGCGCGGCCTGGGCCACCAGGGCGCGGGCATCCACGCCCAGTTCCTTGGCCGCGTTCTGCGCGTGCGGCCAGATGCTGGCCACGAAGCCTTCCGGCGTGTGCGCGCCCAGCTGGGCCACGGCGGTGCGGCTGGCCAGCGCGTCGGCGGCGGTGCCGGTGCTGCCACGGTTGCTGGCCGTGGGCGCCCACTGGTCGCTGGCGGCGGCCCAATCGGCCCCGCCAATGCTGCCCGCATACGGATCCTCGGTGCCCAGCGCACGGTGCGCGCTGCTGCTCTCGCGGCCGGCAATCAGGTCCAGCGCCTGTTCCATCGGTGCCACCGACGATTGCGCGCCGTCCTGCACGCCGGCGGACATCTGCTGCAGGATGCGCAGTGCGTTGCTGGCATCTTCCAGCGGCAGCGACGGCGCCTGCGCCGGTGCGTTCAACTGGTAGGCGCGGCTGGCCTTGGCCGGGTCCACGCGGGTGTCCAGCGCCGGGGCGTCGCCCTGGTTGCCGGACAACTGGCGGGCGATGGTTTCGTGCAGGCCCAGGCCCTTGCCGCGGGTCAGGGTCTCGGCAATCTTCTGGTCGTACATGTCCCGGAAGACCTTGTTCTCACCCGGGAACAGGGAATCACCGAAGCTGGCATCGCGCATGCTCTTCACCAGCATCTGCGCGAACTGGCCTTCCAGCTGGCGTGCGACCTTGTCGATCTTGGCCGGATCGTTCTGCTGCGTCGGGTGCAGCTCAAGGGCGGGGGTGATACGCATGTCAGATCACCTCAAGCTCGGCGCTCAGCGCACCGGCCTGCTTCAGGGCTTCCAGGATCGCGATCAGGTCGCCCGGCGCGGCACCCACCGCGTTCACCGCGTGTACGATTTCATCCAGGCTGGTGCCGCCGCTGAACTTGAACATGCGGCTGCCATCGTTGGTGGCGGTAATGGTCGATTGCGGGGTCACCACGGTCTGGCCACCGGCCAGCGCGTTGGGCTGGCTGACGTTGGCGTTTTCCTGGATGGTCACGGTGAGCGAGCCGTGCGAGATGGCTGCCGGCCCCACGCGCACCTGCTGGCCGATCACCACGGTGCCGGTGCGCGAATTGACCACCACCTTGGCCGGTGCGCTGCCCGGGGTCAGTTCCAGGTTTTCAATGCGGGCCAGCAGACCGATGCGGGCACCGGGGTCGGTGGGCGCACGCACGGCCACGGTCACGCCGTCCACCGCACGCGCGGCGCCTTCGCCGAAGGCATTGTTCAGCGCGCCAACCATGCGCGAGACGGTGGTGAAATCGTTGTTGTGCAGGTTCAGGGTAATCTCGCCGTTGGCACCGAACACGTCGGGCAGCGCACGTTCAACGGTGGCGCCACCGGGAATGCGGCCCACGCTGGGCACGTTCACCGACACGCGCGAACCATCCTTGCCCTGCGCACCGAAGCCGCCCACGATCAGGTTGCCCTGGGCAATCGCATAGATCTGGCCGTCGGCACCACGCAGCGGCGCCATCAGCAGCGAGCCGCCGCGCAGCGATACGGCATTGCCGATCGAGGAAACGGTGATGTCGATGGACTGGCCCGGCTTGGCGAACGGCGGCAGCTCGGCGTGGATCGCCACGGCGGCTACGTTCTTCAGCTGCGGATTGACGTTGGCCGGGACGTTGACGCCCAGCTCGCCCAGCAGGTTCTTCAGGCTCTGCACGGTGAAGGGCGCCTGGCTGGTGCGGTCGCCGCTGCCATCCAGGCCGACCACCAGGCCGTAGCCGACCAGCGCGTTGCCGCGCACGCCGCCGACCTGGGCCAGGTCCTTGATGCGCTCGGCGTTGGCCGGGAAGGCCAGCGACAGCGACAGTGCCAGCAACGAGGCGGCGAACAGGCGCGAGGGGAGGGAATGCAGGTTCATGTCGATGCTCAGAACGGCGCCAGCGCCGAGGTGAAGAAGCGGCCCAGCCAGCCCATGGCGTTGGACTGGGCCACCGCGCCACGGCCGCCGTAGACGATTTGGGCGTCGGCGACCTTGCTGGACGGGATGGTGTTGTCCACAGAGATGTCCGCGGCGCGGACGATGCCCTGCACCTGGACCAGTTCGTCGCCCTGGTTCAGGCGCAGGTTCTTCTGCCCCTGGACCACCAGGTTGCCGTTGGGCAGGCGCTGGATCACGGTAACGGTGACGCTGCCGACCAGGCGGTTGCTCTGGGCGCTGTTGCCGCTGCCGTTGAAGTCGCGGTCGCCGCCGGCCGAGGCGCTGAGGATGTCCTTGCCACCGAGGGTGACCGGGGCACCGAACAGCGTCGGGGTGCCGATGCTGACTTCCGACTCCTTGCTGATCTTGGTGCTGGCGGTAGTGCTGGCGGTAGTGTTCTCGACCAGGTTGATGGTCAGCAGGTCGCCGACGTCACGCGCACGGCGGTCGCCGTACAGGTTCAGGCCGGGCCCGGCGGCGTAGATCGCGCCGGCGGTGGCCGGCGCCGACGGCGCGACGACCGGGGTGACCGGCGCCATCGCCGGATACGGACGCACGTCGCCGGCGATCACGCAGCCACCCAGCAGCGCGGTTGCGGACAGGGCGACAGCCAGGCGGGCGACGGAAGGAAGACGGTTCATGGCGCTATCCGGAAAGGCGGGATCAGACGTTGTTGTTGAGGTAGCCCAACATCGAGTCGGTGGTGGAGATGGCCTTGGCGTTCATCTCGTAGGCGCGCTGGGTTTCGATCATCGAAACCAGTTCCTCGACCACGTTGACGTTGGAGCCTTCCAGTGCCCCCTGGACCACGCTGCCAAGGCCGTTCAGGCCCGGAGTGCCGTTCTGGGCGGGACCGGAAGCGGTGGTCTCGACGAACAGGTTCTCGCCGCGGGCCTGCAGGCCGGCCGGGTTGATGAAGTCGGTCAGCGTCAGCGAACCGATCTCCACCGAGGCCGCTTCACCGGCCATCTGCACGCTGATCGTGCCGTCGCTGCCGATGGTCACCGACTGCGCGCCTTCCGGAACCTGGATGCCCGGCTGCACCGGGTGGCCACTGTTGGTGACCAGCTCGCCCTGGGCGTTGATCTGGAAACTGCCGTCGCGGGTATAGGCCGAGGTGCCGTCGGGCATCATCACTTCGAAGAAACCGCGGCCGTTGACCATCACGTCGAGCGCGCGGCCGGTCTGCTGCTGGCTGCCCTGCTCGAAGTGCTTGGAGGTGGACACCACGCGCACGCCGGTGCCGAGCTGCAGGCCGGTCGGCAGCTGCGTCTGCGCCGAGGTCGAGCCGCCGGGCTGGCGCACCTGCTGGTACAGCAGGTCCTCGAAACTGGCACGGTCGCGCTTGAAGCCCGTGGTGTTGGTGTTGGCCAGGTTGTTGGATACGACCGACATGCGCGTCTGCTGCGCATCCAGTCCGGTCTTGGCGACCCACAAAGCCTGATTCATCGAAAGATCCTCTGCTGGTGATGCTGGCCGCCGAGCGGCGGCCCCTGTCGGTACTGATGCATGGCGCGTGCCAGAACAGCGCCTGATTTACGTCGTCGGCGTCAGTTGCTCAGCCGCAACATGGAATTGGCGCTGCGCGCGTTCTCGTCGCCGTGCTTGATGACCTTCACCTGCATCTCGAACTGGCGCTGCAACTGGATCATCTGCACCAGCGCACCGGCGGCATCGACGTTGCTGCCTTCCAGCTGGCCGCTGTCCAGCGCCTTGCCGGCGGCCTGGGCAAACGGCTGCTGCGGGTCGGTGTTGCGCATCAGGCCATCGAGGCCACGCTCGAGCTGCTCGTTCGGCGCCTGGACCACGCGCAGGCGGGCGACCATCGCCATCGTCTGCGGGCCTTCGCCCTGCGGGATGATCGAGATCGTGCCGTCGCCGCCGATCTCCATCGCCTGGTAGGGCGGGATGGCGATCGGGTTGCCGTTGTCGTCCAGCACCGGATGGCCGCCGGAAGTCACCAGCTGGCCATTGGGGGTGAGCGACAGTGCCGCCCCGCGGGTGTAGGCCTCTTGACCGGTCGCCGACTGCACGGCCAGCCAGTTGCCTTCGCGCAGCGACAGGTCCAGCGCGTTGCCGGTGATCTGCTGCGCGCCCATGCGCCGGTTGAAGCCGGCGTCCACGTGCAGCGCGTCGATGCGCGAGGGGTAGCCCTGGCCCTGGATGCGGAAGGCCTCGGTATTGGCCAGTGCTTCCTTGAAGCCGGGGGTGTCGGCGTTTGCCAGGTTGTGCGAGACCGTGCCCTGCGCCTGCAGGGAGGCGCGGGCGCCGGTCATCGCAACGTAGAGAGCCTTGTCCATCAGCGGGTTCCGTTAAGGAGGTCAGCCGGTGACATCAACGGATGTTGATGACGGCCTGGGTGACTTCGTTCTGGGTGGAGAGCATCTGCGCGTTGGCCTGGAAGTTGCGCTGCGCGGTGATCATGTTGACCAGCTGCTGGGTCAGGTCGACCGTGGAGGCTTCCAGTGCGCCGGCCTGGATCTGGCCGAAGTCCGAACTGTCCGGGGCCCCAGTGCGCGGGCTGCCCGAAGCAAAGGTCTCGGTCCACAGGTTGCTGCCCTGGTTCTTCAGGCCCTGCGGGTTGTTGAAGCTGGTCAGCGCGACCTGGCCCAGCGCGGTATCAACGCCGTTGGAATAGCGCGCGAACACCACGCCTTCCTCGGAGATGCTGATCTCGTTTAGCTTGCCCGAGGCATAGCCGTCCTGGGCGGTGTTGCGCAGCGAGAAGTTCTCGCCGTACTGGGTGGACCCGGTGATGTCCAGGGTCATGCTCAGCTGGCCGGCGCCGGTCAGCGGGGTGAAAGGATCGAACGGGATCTCGCCGTTGGCCGGGCTCACCAGGGCGCCATTGTTGGAGAACTGCAGCGTGGTCGGGGTGCCGACGCCGACGCCGTCGACGTAGTTGTAGACCTGCCACTCGTTCGGATTGGCGGTCTTCACGAAGTACGAGGTCTGGGTGTGGCTCACGCCCAGCGAGTCGTAGACGGTGACGCCGCCGGTGGAGTTGTTGTAGCTCTTTGAGTCGGCCGGATCGAACGGGGTGACGATCGGCTGGGCGGCATTGGCCGGCAGGGTGAAGGCGAGCTCGACGTTGCTGGTCGGGCGCGGCGCGCTGTCGGTGGTCAGCAGGCGCAGGTCGGTCAACTGGCCGGCTTCAAAGCCGGTGCCGTCGGCATTGGGCGAGAACACCTGCAGGCGGGCACCCTGCGGGTTGACCACGTAGCCGTTGGAATCGGTCTGGAAATTGCCCGCGCGCGAGTACACGCGCTCGCCGTTCATCGACAGGGTGAAGAAGCCTTCGCCGGCTACGGCCAGGTCCAGGCTGCGGCCGGTGTTGTCGATGTTGCCCTGCGAGAACTGCTGGGCGACGGTCGACAGGCGCGCACCCGAACCGATCGCGGTCGAGGACAGCCCGTAGCCGGTGGAATTGAACACATCGGCGAACTCGGCACGCGATTCCTTGAAACCGGTGGTGTTGACGTTGGCGATGTTGTTCGAAGTGACGTTCAGCGCCGAATTGGCAGCGTTGATGCCGGAAAGGGAAATGTTGAAGCTCATGTGGATTCCTCGTTTGATTCCGGTGGGCCGGCTCAGCTGATGCGGAGCACGTAGTCGATCGGGGCGGTGCCCAGACCCTTCAGGTTGAGAAAGAGGCCGTCCGAGCCGACGGTGACGCTCTCCACCGGGGCCTGTACGTAGGTGCTCAGGGTCTCGCTGTCGCCGTTGGTCGCGGTGTGGTTGGCCTTGATGCCGTAGCTGCCGGGCTCAAGGCGGTTGCCGTTTGCGTCCTTGCCGTCCCACGCGAACGCCACCTCGCCGGCGGCCTTGGCCTCGACGCTGATCTGGCGCACCACGGTGCCGTTGGCATCGGTGATGTCGACGGTGACCATGCCGGCGGCCGGTGCAGCCACCACGCCGCTGGCGTCACCCTCGGACTCGAGTGCGAACTTGGACGAGGGCACCAGCACCTCGTGGCCGACAAGGGCGGCGCCACGCAGGATCTGGTCGCTGGACATCTGCTGCTGGAAGCCGGCCACGGTGGTGTTCAGGTCGGTGATGCCCTGCACCGTGGACAGCTGCGCCATCTGCGCGACCATCTGGCTGTTGTCCATCGGCTTGAGCGGGTCCTGCTGCTGCAGCTGGGTGGTCATCAGGCGCAGGAAGTCGGCCTGGTCCAGCGCATCGTTCTTCTTGGCGGCGCCCGTGCTGGTCGCCGCAGCCAGGCCGAGGCTGGAATAGATGTCGGCGTTGCCGACGTTGGTCGTGGTGGTCATGGGGGATCAGTTCCGGACGGGGGTCAGCGACCCATAGAGAGGGTGGCCAGCGCCAGTTCCTTGGCGGTATTGAGCATTTCCACGCCGGCCTGGTAGTTGCGCGAGGTGGAGATCAGGTTGACCATCTGCGCGACCGGATCGATGTCGGCCGAGTAGACGTAGCCGTCGCCGTCGGCCAGAGGGTGGTTCGGCTCGTAGCGCTTGATCGGCGGCGCCTCGCTTTCGCGGATTTCCTTCACCTGCACCGAGGTGATGTTGGGATCCTGGCGGCTGGTGACGGCCTGGAAGATCGGTTCCAGCGGCTTGTAGACCGCCTCCGGCGACCCCGCCAGCGAATCGGCGTTGGACAGGTTGGAGGCGATGGTGCTCATGCGCACGGACTGCGCCTGCAGCGCGGAGCCGGCGATGTCGAAGATCGGCAGGTTGCTCATGGGGAAGGGTCCGTTACTGGCCGCTGATGGCGGTGAGCATCGAGCGCACCTTGGATTCGACGAAGCTCATCGAGGCGCGGTACTCCAGGGCGGCGCGACCGTAGGCCGCGCGTTCGGCATCCGGGTCGACGGTGTTGCCGTCCAGGCTCGGCTGCACGCCGTCCTTGGTGACCAGGAACGGATTGAGCCCACCACTGATGGCGAAGTGCTGCTCGTGGGTGGTCTGCATCAGGCCGTTGGCGTCCTGCCCCTGGGCGTGGCGCAGGGCGGCATCGAAGTCCAGGTCCTGGGCCTTGTAGCCGGGGGTGTCGGCGTTGCTCAGGTTGCTGGCGATGATCTTCATGCGCTGCTCGCGCAACGGCATGGCCTGGGCATGGACCCCCAGGTAGTCGGAAATCAGGTTGGGCATGGCGCACTCCCACGGAACGATGCCGGGGTACAGGCAAGCCCTGTGCCAGAAACGACGACGCCCCGCGTCAGCGGGGCGTCATGGGGAGACCGGGGAGCGGCGGTGCCGCAGGCCGGGTCAGGCGGTTTCGGCGACCACGTGGCGCAAGCGTTCGAGCACGAAGTCGGCCAGTTCCTGCGGCGAATACTTGGGCACGAAGGCGTTGGCGCCCACCCGTTCGACCATGGCGTTGTTGAACACGCCCGACAGGGAGGTGTGCAAGAGCACGTACAGGCCGGCCAGCCCGGGGTGTCGACGGATTTCCGTCGTCAGGGTGTAGCCGTCCATGGCCGGCATCTCGATGTCGGAGATGACCATGGCATAGCGCTCGGCCGGGTTCTCGCCGCCGGCATGGATCTGCAGCAGGTGGTCCAGCGCCTGCTTGCCGTCGGAGAGCAGGGTGGCCTGCACCCCCAGCTGGTCGAGCACGCTGCGGATCTGCTGGCGGGCGACGCGCGAGTCGTCCACCACCAGTACCTGCAGCGGCGGGCCGTCCAGCGGCAGGGCCATGGAGGCGTCCAGCACCACGTCCTTGCGCACCTGGGCGATGTCGGCCAGCACGCTTTCCACGTCGATGACCTGGATCAGCTCGCCCTGGAAGCGGGTGACCGCGGTGAGGTAGGTGGATTCGGCGCCCAGCTCGGGCGGCGGATGGATGTCTTCCACCGCGATGTTGACGATGCGCTCCACGCCGCTGACCAGGAAGCCCTGGATGGAACGGTTGAATTCCGTCACCACCAGGTAGCCCGGGGCGGTGTCCGCGTCCGGTTCACGTTCCGGATGGCCAATCGCCAGGCCCAGGTCCAGTACCGGCACCGAGCGGCCGCGCACATCGGCCACGCCGGCGAACTGCGCGGGCAGCCCGGGCACCTGGAACAGGGGCGGGCGACGCAGCACCTCCTGCACCTTGAACACGTTCACGCCAAAAAGCTGGCGTCCTCCCAGCCGGAACAGCAGCAGGGCCAGACGATTGTGGCCGGCCAGCCGGGTGCGTTGGTCGATGCGGTTGAGCAGGTCATGGGACATGCAGCCTGTATCGGCGCTTCCCGGCAGTACTTGAGGGGGCATTCGCAATTTCCCGGCGCCGTAGCGTGACGGCCAACGGCACGCACCTTGCATCATCCGGGCCAGTTCCCATCCAGGAGTCGCGGGTGCGTCTTCTCATTCTTATAGCGGGCCTGCTGCTGGCCTCTCCAGCTCCGGCCACGGGCTTCCAGCCGGTGGATTCGATCCGGGCCGCAGCCCTGTCCACGCTGCCGTCCGGTGCCGAAGGCGAGGCCGTGCTCGACGCCGCCCTGCGCCTGCCGGCCTGCCCGGTGCCGCTGCTGGCCCAGGCAACCGGCAACAGCACGGTCGAGGTGAGCTGCCCGCAGGCCAGCGGCTGGCGCCTGTTCGTGCCGGTCAGGATCCGCCACATGCAGACGGTGCTGATCCTGGGCCGCGGCATTGCCGCTGGAGAAACCATCACCCCCGCCGATATCACCACTGCCACCCGTGATGCCTCGCGCATTGCCGGCGCTGCCCTGGCTGATCCAGCCGCAGCGGTGGGGCGGGTGGCACGGCGGACCCTGCAGGCCGGCAGCCTGCTGTCGGCCAACGACCTGGTCGCGCCGCGGCTGGTCCGCCGCGGCGACGCGGTGGAGCTGGTCTCGCGCCGCGGCGGAGTCGAAGTCCGTATTGCCGGGCGGGCGATGGGCGATGGCGGGGTCAATGACCGCGTCAGCGTCGAAAACCTGTCCTCCCGCAAGATCGTCCAGGGAATCGTTGGCGCCAGCGGCGAGATCCTCGTCTCGCGCTGATCAATTTCCCCTAAAGATCCCGCCCCAGAAGCCGTTACCCTTAGCGAACCGATTCAGGAAATACTTCCATGAGCCAGAAAATCGACGGCGGCATCCCGGCAGCACCCCAGCTGCGCAGCGTGGCCACCAGCACCAAGGCAGCGCCGGTCGGCGAGCCGCGTGCCCAGGCCATCCAGGCTGGCGACAGCCTGCGCCTGACCGACGAGGCCTCGACCCTGCAGGCAATGCAGCGCGAACTGTCCGCGGCCCCGGCCATCGACGAAAGCCGCGTGCAGGCCGTGCGCGAGGCCCTGGAAAACGGCACCTACCGCATCAATCCCGACGTCATCGCCAGCCGCATGCTTGGGCTGGACGAGCTGCTGGCCGGTTGAGCAGCACCATGAGCACTGCCATGAACGAGCCGCTGCAGCGACTGAGCAACGCCCTGGATGGTGAGCGCCAGGCCCTGATCGAGCATGACGTGCAGGCCCTGATCAAGGCCACGGGCGACAAGCTCGACGCCCTGCGTTCGCTGGAAGCCAGCCCGCCGGTCGACAACCTGGCGATGCTGCAGGAACTGGCCGAGCGCAACCGCGCCAACGGCGTCCTGCTGTCGCGCCGCCGCCGCGAGGTCAACTGGGCCCTCCAGCAGCTGGGCCGCAGCGAGAGCTCCTCGGCCTATGACGCCAAGGGCCAGTCGCACCTGCTGCATACCCGGCGTCCGCTCGCCGTCGCCTGATTCACGGCCGCCCCGCGCGGCCACCCGGCACCGGCTGCGGGTATATTGGGCGCCCTCGTGCTGCCCATCCCGCACCGTGACCGCTTCCAATCCGCCGGCCTCCTCCGGCTCCCTGCCCAGCACCCAGACCATCCTCGCCCTGGCCGAACGCATGCGCGAAGGCATGCTGATGTTCCAGGCCGACGGCCGGGAAGTCCTGGCCAATGCCGTGGTCCGCAGCCTGTTCGGCACCGTCGACGACCCCGGTGCCGGCGGTTACGCCCGCCACCTGATGCGCCTGCTGCCGCCACACGTGCTGTCGCTGGCCCGTGCCAATGGCGACTGGAGCGGCACCCTGCCGGTGGGTGAACGCATGCTCATCACCCACGTCTACCACCAGGCCCAGGGCGAGGAGAGCTACTACCTGGCGATGTTCCTCAACATCGAGGGGCAGGGCTACGAGGAAGAGCTGCAGAAGCGCCAGGCCGAGCTGCGCGAGGCCTACCAGCGCCTCAACGGCACCCAGGAAAAACTGCTGCAGTCGGAAAAGATGGCCTCCATCGGCCAGCTGGCTGCCGGTGTCGCCCACGAGATCAACAACCCGATCGGCTACGTGCACTCCAACCTGGGCAGCCTGCAGGAATACCTGCGCAGCCTGTTCACCGTGATCGAGGCCTACGAACGCGCCCTGCGCGCGCCCGATCCGAAGGCGCTGATCCCCGAGATCGACGACATCCGCCAGCGTTTCGACATCGATTTCATCAGCCGCGACCTGCCGCAGCTGATGGCCGAGTCGCGCGAGGGCATCGAGCGGGTCACCCGGATCGTGCGCGACCTGAAGGACTTCTCCTACTCCGACCGCTCCGAGTCGTGGAAGCTGGTGGACCTGCACGCCGGACTGGAGTCGACCATCAACATCATCTGGAACGAGCTCAAGTACAAGGTCACGCTGGAGCGCCACTACGGCGAGCTGCCGATGATCGAGTGCCTGCCCTCGGAGTTGAACCAGGTGTACATGAACATGCTGCTCAACGCCGGCCAGGCCATTGCCGAGCGCGGCACCATCACCGTCAGCACCGGCGTCGATGGCGACTGCGTGTGGGTGGAGTTCGCCGATACCGGCTCGGGCATTTCGCCGGAGCTGCGCCAGCGCATCTTCGATCCGTTCTTCACCACCAAGCCGGTCGGCAGCGGTACCGGCCTGGGCCTGTCGATCTCCTACGGCATCATCAACAAGCACCACGGGCGGATCGAGCTGGACAGCGCCCCGGGCGAGGGCTCGCGCTTCCGCATCATCCTGCCGATCCGCCAGCCCAAGACCCACTGAGCCCGGCCGGAAAGACAACGCGGCGGGCCGGTACACCGGCACCGCCCGCCGGGGTTCAGCTCTCGCCGCCGCGGCGCTTCTCGTCGTGGGTGCGGAAGGCCTGGCGGATGTGCTCGCGCAGCTCGTCGTCGTTCCAGGGCTTGGTCAGGAAGCGGTAGATCGCGCCGCGGTTGATCGCGTCGGTCACCGTGTTGAGGTCGGTGTATCCGGACAGCACCAGGCGGATCGTGTCCGGGTAGAGCATCTTCACCCGGCCCAGGAACTCGGTGCCGCTCATGTCGCTCATGCGCTGGTCGGACAGGATCACCTGCACGTCGTTGATCGCCAGCAGGTCGAAGGCGTCGCGGACGTTGCCGGCGGCCAGGATGCGGTAGCCGTCGCGACGGAACAGGCGCACCAGCGAACGCAGCACGTTCTCCTCGTCGTCCAGCAGCAGCAGGGTACGGTCCGGACGGGTCTCGGCGAAGGCCTCCGGGCGCAGGTAGCGCCGGCGCAGGGTCAGGCCGGCGGCATCGGCGCTCATCGGCTCGCCGAACAGGTAGCCCTGGAACACGTCGCAGTCGTTGCGCCGCAGGAAGCCCAGCTGGGCCTGTGACTCCACGCCGTTGGCGATCACGGTCATGCCCAACTGGTGCCCCATGGCGATGATGGCGCGGGCGATGGCGGCCTCGCGGTTGCCCACCGGCGCGCTCTTGATGAAGCTGCGGTCGATCTTGAGCTTGTCCACCGGATAGCGGACCAGCGCGCTGAGGCTGGAATCGCCGGTGCCGAAGTTGTCCAGGCTCAGGCTGATGCCTTCGTTGCGCAGGTTGGCCAGGGTCTCGTAGACGAAGTTGACGTTGTTGGTCAGCGCGCTTTCGTTGATTTCCAGCGTCAGCATCCGCGGCGGCACGCCGGAGGCCTGCAGCGCGGTCATCACCTCGGCGAAGAAGTTGGGCCGCAGCAGCTGCAGCGTCGACACGTTGACCGCGATGGAGAAGTCATCGAAGCCCTGGTCGCGCCACTGGCGGGCCTGCTGCAGGGCCCTGTCCAGTACCCAGTGGCCGATCTGCACGATCACGCCCAGCCGCTCGGCAGTGCGCATGAAACGCTCGGGCACCAGCAGGCCCAGCGTCGGCGACTGCCAGCGCAGCAGCGCCTCCATGCCGACCACGTGCCCGTCGCGGGCACTGACCAGCGGCTGGTAGCGCAGGCGCAGCTCGCCGTTGGGGATGGCATCGACGATCTGGCGGGAAATGATGCTTTCGCTGTGCGGGTTGGCCGGGGTGTCCCTGGCGTGCAGGCGCACCGTGTTGCCACCCTCGCGGCCGGCCTGGTAGACCGCGGCCTCGGCATGGTCGAGCAGCCGGGTGAGCTCGGTGCCATGTTCCGGGCACAGGCTGACGCCGACCTTGCCGGTCAGGAACAGGGTGTAGGGCAGTACGGCCAGCGGCAGTTCCAGCTGCTGGCGGATCTCCTCGGCGAAATCCTCCGGCAGCGCGGTGCCCGGCACGCGCGGCACCGCGACCAGGAATTCGTCGCTGCCGTGGCGCCACAGTCGCGCCTGTTCGGGCAGGTGCCGGCGCAGTCGCTGGGCGATCAGCACCAGGGCCTGGTCACCGACCTCGGCACTCATGTTCTCGTTGACCGAGGCGAAGTGGTCGATGTCCACGTGCAGCAGCATCAGCGGGGCGCCGCCACGCGCGGCCTGCTCCACCATGGCATGCAGTTCGGCATTGCCCGAACCCAGCCGCAGCAGTGCCTGCTCGCCGTGTTCCGGGGATAGTCCAGGGGTCCACATCGATCAGGATTCCGTGCTTTCGTCGGCCGGCGCGGGCGCCAGCCGGTAAGGCAGGCGCAGGTCCACAAGCGTGCCGGCGCCGGGAGATGAGGTGATCTGCAGGGTGCCGCCGGCGGTCTGCGCGCGTTCGCGCATCACGATCAGGCCCAGGCCGCGCGGCCCTTCCGGATCGAAGCCGTCACCGTCATCGCTCACCCGCAGCCGCAGGTACTGGCCGTCTTCGTCCTCCAGGTGCAGCCGCACCTGGCCGGCACTGGCGTGGCGCAGGACGTTGGTCAGGCTCTCCTGGGCGATGCGGAAGCAGGCCTGCTCGATCTCGCCGCTCGGCCGCTGCGGCAGGGTCTCGATTTCCGGGATCAGCTCCACCGCCGCGGACCGGAACAGCATGCCGGCCTGCCAGCGCAGGGCGGCCTCCAGACCCAGCGCGTCGAGCTGGGGCGGGCGCAGCAGCATCGACAGGTTGCGCAGCTTGGTGATGGTGGTGTCGGCCAGCGACACGATCTGCTGCAGGTCCTCGTTGCGGCGGCTGGCCTCCGGCTCGTCCAGCGCGGCATGGGCGGAGAGCTTCATCGCGGTGATCGCCTGGCCGATGTCGTCGTGCAGGTCGCGCGAGATCGCCCTGCGCTCGTCCTCCTGCAGCGAGAACAGCCGCCGGGCCATGGCCTGCAGCTCGCCGTTGCTGGTCTCCAGGGCGTCGCGGATGCGCTCGGGCTCGCTGAGGTCGCGCACGATCAGCAGCTTGCAGTCGCGGCCGCCATAGCGGACCTCGCCATCGGCCAGGCTGGCATGGAACACGCTGCCGTCGGCACGGCGCATGCGCGCTGGGATCGTGGTGCCGTCGCGACGGATGCTGCCGGCCTCCAGGTGGGTGGTCACCCGCGCAAGGTCGACCTCGTCGACCAGGGTCGACAGGGGCTCGCCCAGCAGGGCAGGGCCACTGCTGCCGAACTGCGCGGCGCCCACCGAATTGACGTAGGCGACATGGCCGCCGGCCAGGATCACCACGCCGTCGGGCATCACCCGCACCAGTTCGCGGAACTGTTCCTCGCGCTCGCGCAGGAGGCGGCGCGACTGTTCGCGTTCGGTCACGTCCTGCAGGGTGCCGTGGATGCGCGGCTGGCCGTCCTCGCCAACGCCGCTTTCCGCCCGCAGGTGGGTGGTGACCATGTGCCCGTCCACGGCCAGCAGCGGCAGCAGCACGTCGATCTGCACGTTGCGCCCGGAACGCATGTCGGCGATCAGCTGGGTGGTCTGTGCGGCGGTCGAGGCGTCGTAGGGCAGCAGGATCTCGTCCGGGCGCTGCCAGGTCGGCGCCGCCGGCGGGCGGCGGCCGAGCAGGGTGTAGACCTGATCGGAAAACATGCCCAGGCCGGTGGCCGGATCCAGTTCCCAGGCACCGATGCGGGCGATCTCGTGTGCCTCTTCCAGGCGGGCCAGGGCGCGGTCGCGGCGTTCCTGGGCCTGGGCCTCGGCACTGCGGTCGATGGCGATGATCAGGCGGGCACGTGCGCCGCCGTAGTCGATGGCATTGCCGCGCACCTCCATCAGCCGGCGCCGGCCATCGTGCGTATGCATCAAGCTGCTGACGGTGCGCGCCTGTTCCGGGTCGCTGCGCACCTCGTCCATGATCCGGCCCATCGCTTCGCGCTGGTCCTCGGGCAGGAGCTGGTCCAGCGTCATCCGGAGGAAATCATCGTGCGGCCAGCCGAAGAAGGCCACCGCCGCCGAGTTCACGTCCAGGATCCGCAGCGTGTCCACGTCATAGACCAGCATCGGCCCGGCATTGCCGTGGAACATGTGGCGGTAATTGGCCGCGGTGGTGGACAGCTTGTCATGGGTTTCCACCACGTGCCGCATCAGCGGCCGCAGCAGGGCCACCAGCAGGGTGGTGGTGAGCAGGACGAACAACGCGCCCTTGTAGGTCTGCAGCCGGGTGGCGATGGCCACGTTCGGCGCCAGGTTGGCGATCAGGCCGTCGCTGAACACGATCCAGAGCAGGCCCAGCACCCCGTACAGGACCACGACCTTCCACATGCCGCGGGTCAGGGTATGGGCAAACCGGAAACCCGAGGACGACGGAGGCACGGAAGGACGGGCTGGAGGCATGTCAGCAGTAGCGAAAGGATCCCCGCCGGTCATCTTAGCGGGAACCCATCGAGGCCGCTCTCAATTAATGCCCCGCCCGGCCGTTAACACCTGCGTACCCCGGTGCCCGGGCAAGGAGCTATTCGTGGATCAAGGCGTCATTGCAAGTCTGCTTCAGCAACCGCTGGACTCGGCATTGCTCATCCTCGACGGCGCCGGACGCCCGCTGGCGGCCAATCCCCAGGCCCGCTCGCGTGGCCTGCCTGCAACCCTTGCCGCCTACGCCGCACTGCTGGAAGGCGCCCGCGCCCAGGCCGCCGCGGCCGGCATGGTCGCCTGTGCGCTGCCGCTGGGCGATGGCGCGCAGTGCGAAGGCTGGCTGCGTGCGGTGCAGGACGAGGACGGCAAGGTCCTGGCCTATACCTGCAGCGTGCCGCTCCCCGCCGCCGCCGAAGCGGCGCAGGGCGTTGTCGCCGACGGGGAAGACGATCCGCTGGCCTGCCGCGAGCGGCAGTTGCTGCTTGCCCAGGCCCAGCGCACCGCCGGGCTCGGGGGCTGGAGCTGGAACCCGGCCCAGCGCCGGCTGGCCTGCTCGCCGCAGATGCTCGAGGCCCTGGGTCTGCCGCCGGGCCTGGCCCGCGGGCCGCGCGACTGGCTGCGGCGTATGGCCCGTCCGACGCGCCGGCAGTTGCTGTCCAACTGGCGCCTTGCCATGCAGGAGCGTGACGCCCGCAGTCTGGACCTCGAGCTCCTGCAGGGCAGCGCAAGCCCGCTCTACCTGCAGCTGTGGATGCAGCCCCTGCTGGATGCCGACGGGCAGGTGGTCCGCCTGGTCGGCCAGATCCAGAACGTGAGCGTGCGTCACCAGACCGAGGCGCTGGTGCGCTGGCGCACCGAACTGCTCAACCGCGTCTCGGCACTGGGCAAGATCGGCGGCTGGGAGATCGAGGTCAGCACGCGGTCCATGCAGTGGACCGAGGAGTGTTACCGCATCCACGGCCTGCCCAAGGATCCGACCACGCTCGAGCAGGCCCTGGCCCTGTACACCCCCGATTCGCGCAGCGCGCTGGAAGCCGCGCTCGAGCGCATCGCTGCCGGCGGCCTGCCCGAACAGCTGGACCTGTGCTTCTACCGGCCCTCGGGCGAGCGCGTCTGGGTGCAGGTGTTGATCGAGCTGGACCAGCGTGATGGCCTGCCCGAACGCTTCGTGATTCTGTTCCGCGACATCACCCGCGAGCGCGAGGCCTACGAGCGCATCGACCTGCTCGCGCATTACGACCTGGTCACCGGGCTGCCCAACCGCGACATGCTGCGCGAACAGGCCATCGCCGCGCTGGCCGAAGCGCGCGAGCGCGGCACCACGCTGGCCATGCTGTTCATCGGACTGGATGGTTTCAAGAGCATCAACGACACCTTCGGCCACGCCACCGGCGACATGCTGCTCAAGGCCGCGGCCTCGCGCCTGCACCAGAGCCTGCGCAACAACGACCTGTTCGGTCGCTTCAATGGCGACGAGTTCCTGGTACTGCTGCGCGAACTGGCCGCCCCGGAGGACGCCGGTCATGTCGCGCGCAAGCTGATCGCCTCGCTGGGCGAGCCGCTGTACCGCGACGACGTGCCGCTCAAGGTCGGCGCCAGCGTCGGCATCGCGATGCTCGAGCCCGGGCGCGATGAATTCGAATCCCTGCTTCTTGCGGCCGATTCGGCCATGCGTGCGGCCAAGGAGGCCGGCCGCAACACGTACCAGTTCTATTGCGCCGACGCGCTGGACCGCATCCAGCGCCTGCTGGAGATCGAGCACGCGCTGCACGGGGCGCTGGAGCGCGAGGAATTCATGCTCGCCTACCAGCCGCTGGTAAGCATCAGCGACCAGCGCCCGCCGGCAATCGAGGCGCTGCTGCGCTGGCACCGGCCGGGCCAGGGCGACTACAGCCCGGCCGAGTTCATTCCCGTGGCCGAGAAGTGCGGCGAGATCGTCCGCATCGGCGACTGGGTCATCAACGAGGCCTGCCGTCAGGCGGCCGCCTGGGCGCAGGCTGGCCTGCAGTTCGACCGTATCGCGGTGAACGTATCGGCCGTGCAGCTTCGCGACCCCGGGTTTGCCGACCGTGTGGTGGAGATCTGCCGGCGCCAGGGCCTGCCGCCGGAGCGGCTGGAGCTGGAGCTGACCGAGTCGGCACTGATCCGCGATACCGCCGAGCTGCGCGAATGCTTCGACACCTTCCAGCGCAACGGCATCCTGCTGGCGGTGGATGATTTCGGCACCGGCTTCTCCAACCTGCATTACCTCAACCGCTTCCCGGTGCAGCGCCTGAAGATCGACCGCAGCTTCGTCAAGGACATGCTGGAGGACGTGGGCACGGCCGAGGTCACCCAGGCCATCGTCCACCTCGGCCATGCCCTGGGCATGCACGTGGTCGCCGAGGGCGTGGAAACGATCCAGGAGCAGGCGATGCTCGACCGGCAGGGCTGCGACGAGGTGCAGGGCTACCTGCATTCGCGCCCGCTGCCCCCCCGCGAACTGGCGATGTGGCTGCGCGCCCGACAGCAGGAGGAGGCATTACGGCTGGAACAGGGCGGGGCACCGCTAATCGCGGTGTGCTGATTCGAACCGGATCCGCCTGATGCAACGCCGCCCGATGGGGCGGCGTTCTGCTTCGCAGGGCCCGTGTCATCCGGCAATTTCCTGCCTCCGGGAAATGAGCGATCAGCCGCTATGCTCTGGAGAGCATCACCCGGATACAGGAGCAGGCGTGACGAACGACAACAGATCCCTCGTGGACTTTGTGGCCAATGAGGTGGTTGAAGGGATCAGGTCGGGAGGAATTCCTTCGAGCCGGCAGTAGAGGTTCTGAGCTGGCTGATCAAGTCACGAAAGCGAAGTTGAGAAGGGCCCCGGTCGGGGCCCTTGTCTTTTCCGGGTAGCGCTTGGGGCGGCCGGGCGGCAGTTCCGACCAAGGGCGGTCGCAGGCTGGCAGGGTGTTAGACGGCTTGCCTGGAGCCGGGCGCTTGCATGAGCTGGTGGTGCACAGCCGGAACCGTTCCGGTCCGGTGCAGAGCTTCAGCCGCGGTCTGCGTAACCGTCCGCTTCCAGCGCCTGCCGTCCGTCCAGTCCCATGTCCCAGTACAGCCCGGCCAGCAGGGGATCGACCAGCGTGGGCCCGGCCTGGGTGCCGGCGGCAAGCCGCTCCAGCTCCGTCCGGGCCAGCGTTTCCAGGCGCTGCAGCAGGCTGGTGGCTGCCAGCCGGCGGGTTGCCACGCCCGAAGCATCCATGCCGGCTTCCGCCATGACGCTGGCGTCGGCGTGGACTGCGGCTGCCTCGGAAGCGCCGGTGTGGTCATGGACGGGGGCGGAAAGGGAGGTGTCGATCATGTCGCTCAACGCCAAAAACCCCGGCCGAGGCCGGGGTTGGTCTGGATCGTAAGGGCGTGGATCAGAACAGTTCCACGGTGCCGGCGCCCATGCTCTGCTGGCTGACCGGCTTGTGCGGCGGACGCTCCCATTCGGCCCGCATTTCGCGCAGGCGGTTGCCGGTGCGCTGCAGGGCGCTGGCCAGCTCGGCGTCGAACACGCCGCCGTTGCGGTGCAGGAGTTCCTGCAGGGCCACGGCCTCGCGGTTGATCTCGTTCAGGCGGTCCAGGTGGGTATGCACGCCGCCCAGCGCCTGGGTCGCGATGTCCTCGAACTGCAGGGCACGCACGGCCTCGGCGACGCTGCTGTCGATGGCACGACCGCACTCGGAGATCTCGCGCATGCCCTCACCCAGCGAGTTGTTGATCGCGGCCACGTTCTCCAGCATCGCCGCCGCTTCCTGGCGCGCCTCGCGGGAGCGGTCCATGTCGCGGGAGGCCATGTGCGAGACGGTCTCGCGGACCTTGGCGATGGCGTCCTTGGAGCTGTGGGCGAGCTTGCGGATCTGCTCGTTGAAGGTGGTTGAACGCTCGGACAGGTTGCGCACCTCGTCAGCGACCACCGCGAAGCCTCGACCGGCCTCACCGGCACGCGCGGCCTCGATGGCGGCGTTGAGCGCCAGCAGGTTGGTCTGGTCGGCAATCGACTTCACGTCTTCCAGCAGGGCGAAGATGCCGTCCAGGTGCTGGGCCATCTGGTCGATGTGCTGGACCGTGGTCGTGCTCTGGCCGGCGACCTGCTCCAGCGCTTCCACCAGCTGTTCCATGCGGTGGCTGGCGTGCTGGGCAAAGCGGGCCACGTCGACGCCGGCGCCACCGTCTTCACCGGCGCGGTCGACGATGCGGGCCAGCGCCTGGCTCTGCTGGCGCGACTTGCGGTTCATCGCCTCGAAGCTACCGCCGAGGCCGGCCACAGCCTGTCGGATCAGTTCGCGGGCGCGCTCGATCTCGCTGCGCGACCCGTCGATTTCGTTGCCGACGAAGCTGCGCAGCTCGTTGAGCAGCTGGTCCTGCTCACGCAGGATCTTGGCCTGTTCGGGCGAGCGCTGCGCCTGGCTGCGCACGCTCCAGAAGGCGAAGACGAGCCAGCTCAGCGTCATCGTGGTCAGGATGGCCCAGCGTGCCGCAGCGGGCCAGTCGAACCCGAACGCGAGGAGGACCAGCAGGGTCATGGCCATGGGGGCCGCGAGACGGATAGCAATGCGTGAGTACATGGATGTTCTCGGGAGAGTCACGGTGCTTGTATCGGCCGTACCCCCCGTGTCTTTAGCCCGGCAACACGCAATCACGCCGGACCACGACCTTCGTCGAAGAACCGGCCGCACGCCCAGCCGGTCCTGCGTTGGTGGATCAGCGCAGGTTGCGCTCGATCGCCTCGACCATGCCGCGCTTGGAGAACAGGAAATCCCAGTAATTGCCGCCCAGCTGGCGCCACAGCACCGCCGACCGTACCGCCGCCAGCAGCAGGGCGCGGATCTCGGCGACCACGCCGGCCTGGCCCAGGTAATGCGGGTTGCCCTGGACCATCACCCGGGGCCGCAGCTGGCTGATGGTGTCGGCGTACAGGCCGCCCAGTGCCGTCAGCACGTCCGGATGGGCGCTGTCGCCCAGCTCCGCGGCCTGGCTGGCCGCGCGCAGGATGCCGGCGTGGACCTTGTCCACCGTTGTGCCTTCCCTGACGAAGCGGCGCTCCAGCTGCAGCACCGCCAGGGCCAGGCGGGGCAGGGCGTCATCGCGGTTCTGGTTGTTGAAGTAGCCCTGCAGCACCTTCAGGCCCGGGGCCAGGCTGGCCTTCCCGCCATAAACCGCCGCCGGCGACTCGGCGTCGATCCGGAACACGCTGTCCATGGCCGTGCGCACCACCGACGCCTCGGAGTGGCCGGTTTCGGCGATGCGCCGCACCTGCTGCAACGCCTGGGCGATGCCTGCCAGTGCCAGTACGCGGTCGTCGAGGGAAAAGCTCATCAGGTCGTCTCTAGGGAGGAAAAGGGATTGCCCAGCCGGCGTTCCAGCGGGGCATCGGTACTGGCGATCACTGCGCCGCCCAGGCAGGACTGGCCGTCATACAGCACCAGCGACTGGCCGGGGGTGACGGCCCGCTGCGGGCGGTCGAAGCGCACCGACAGGCGACCGTCGTCCTGCACCGTGACCGTACAGGGCTCGTCGGGCTGGCGGTAGCGGGTCTGGGCGGTGCACTCGAACACCCGGCCCGGGGCCGAGCCTGCCACCCAGTGGGCGTCCTCGGTGAGCAGGCGGGCGGACTGCAGCCACGGACTGTCATGGTCCTGGTCCACGTACAGGATGTTGTTGGCCACGTCCTTGCCAACCACGTACCACGGGGCGGCTGGACGGCCGCGCACGCCGCCGATGTTCAGGCCCTCGCGCTGGCCCAGGGTGAAGTAGAAGACCCCCGGGTGGCGGGCGATGGGACGGTCCTGCGGATCGCGGATCTCGCCCTCGCGGGCCGGCAGGTAGTGGCCCAGGAACTGGCGGAAATCGCGCTCGCCAATGAAGCAGATCCCGGTGGAATCCTTCTTGGCGTGGGTGGGCAGGCCGGCTTCACGGGCAATGCGGCGCAGGTCGGTCTTTTCCAGCTCACCAATCGGGAACAGGGTCGCGGCCAGCTGTTCCTGCCCGAGCTGGTGCAGGAAATAGCTCTGGTCCTTGCTGCGGTCGGCTCCGCGCAGCAGCCGCCACTGGCCACCGTGCTGATCGATCCGCGCGTAATGGCCGGTGGCGATGCGCTCGGCGCCGAGCTCGCGGGCGGCGTCGAGGAAATGCTTGAACTTGACCTCGCGGTTGCACAGCACATCCGGGTTGGGCGTGCGGCCGGCGGCATATTCGGCCAGGAAGTGCTCGAACACGCCTGCCCAGTATTCGCTGGAGAAATCGCGGAAATGGAACGGGATGCCGAGCTTGCCGCACACCGCCACGGCGTCGCGGCGGTCCTCCTCGGCGCGGCATTCACCGCTGCCGTCGTCGGCCCAGTTCTGCATGAACAGCCCGGCGACCGGTTCGCCCTGCTGTACCAGGCGCAGGGCGGCCACGGACGAATCCACGCCGCCGGAGACCCCCACCACGATCCGCGGCGCGCTCATGGCACCCACCGCAGCAGTTCCAGCGGATGGCGCTGGCCACCCAGCCAGTCGTCCACCACCTGCCATACCAGCGGGCTGCGCAGCCGCTCGCCGGCGCCAGCCACTTCGGCAGGAGTCATCCACACGGCACGCACGATGCCTTCGTCCAAGGGCGGGGCGGGGTCATGCGAGACCGGCTCGGCGGCAAAGGCAAAACGCAGGAATGGCGTGCCGTCAGGCGCGGTCCACTGGTAGGCACCGATGAAGGACTGCAGCCGGACCTTCCAGCCCGTTTCCTCCAGGGTCTCGCGCACGGCCGCCTGCTGCAGGCTCTCGCCGGCTTCCAGGTGGCCGGCCGGCTGGTTCAGCACCAGACGCCCTTCGATGGCCTCCTCGACCAGCAGCAGTTGCCCGTCACGTACCACCACGGTGGCCACGGTGACGTGGGGCATCCAGCGCGCCCGCGAATCGGCGGTATCAGAATTCATCGCGCCCCGTCAGTTCCTCTTCCATGGCGTCGGCGCTGCGGATGGCCGCCTCGATCGCTTCACCCAGCGCGGTGGCCGGGGCGTCGGCATCGATCTTGACCACGAACATCGCCGTGCCCTGCTGGCGCACCCAACCGCCAAGCTTGGCATCGTTGGAGTCCTCCAGCAGCCGGTTGGCCACGCCCACCGGCAGGGAGCTGGTGGCCGAGCGGTAGGCCGGGGACCAGATCTCGCGGACATGGTGGCTGCCGAACTTCTCGACCGACGAGCGCACGAACACCAGCTGGGTACGATCATCCCCGGCATCGAAGACCATCTTGTAGTCGCCGTCCTCGTCCACCTCGTAAGGGAAATCCAGCGAGTCCAGCAGGCGCCCCACCGCGCGGTCAGGCGTGGCCGCCACGGCCGTGGCGGAAATCAGGCAGGCAGCCAGTGCGGCGAGCACGGTCTTCTTGGTCATGGTTCTTCCGGGGAGCAGAAATCCCGGGAATTGTGCCGGTCGGGCAGCATGGTCGTCCAATGCGGACAGGTGCCCCCGTATAATTGCGGGATGGCCCACAAGACCCAGCAAGACAACGAACATGGCGTGCTGGTGGAAACCGGCAAGCCCGAAGTAGCGCCGCCGCCGTCCTACCAGGTGATGCTGCTCAATGACGACTACACCCCGATGGATTTCGTGGTCACCGTGCTGCAGACCTTCTTCGCCATGGACCTGGACAAGGCCACCCAGGTGATGTTGCACGTCCATACCCGCGGCCGCGGGGTGTGCGGCGTCTATACCCGGGAAGTGGCCGAAACCAAGGTCGCCCAGGTCAACGAATTCTCGCGGACCAACCAGCATCCTCTGCTGTGCACGATGGAGCAGGTCTAGGTCCGGCTGGGGTGAGGTCTTACTAACGCCGTCTGAACGCTGTAATCCGATAGGGTTGTGGAAAATTCCGAAATCGCCCGCATAGTGTTGGGCAACAGCAGCGGAGTTCCCCATGTTCAGCAAAGACCTCGAGCAAACCATCGGACAGTGCTACAAGCGCGCCCGTGAGGCCCGGCATGAGTTCATGACGGTCGAACACCTGCTGCTCGCACTGCTCGACAACCCGTCCGCCCAGGCCGTGCTCAAGGCCTGCAGGGCAAACCTGGACCGCCTGGCCCACGACCTGGAGCAGGCCATCGAGGCCTCGGTCTCGCGCCTGGCCGACGAGGATGGTCGCGATACCCAGCCGACCCTGGGTTTCCAGCGTGTGCTGCAGCGGGCGGTCTACCACGTGCAGTCCTCGGGCAAGAAGGAAGTGACCGGCGCCAACGTGCTGGTGGCGATCTTCGGCGAGAAGGATTCGCACGCCGTGTACTACCTCAACCAGCAGGACGTCACCCGGCTGGATATCGTCAACTACCTCTCCCACGGAATCGCCAAGCTGGGCGAGGAGGGCGATTCGCCGTCGTCGGCCGATGAGGGCCGCGCCGAGGGCGGCGAGCAGGGCGAGGGCAAGGGCGACGCCCTGGCCGAGTACACCACCAACCTCAACGAGCAGGCCCAGGCCGGTCGCATCGACCCGCTGGTTGGCCGCCGCGACGAGATCGAACGCACCATCCAGGTGCTTTGCCGCCGCCGCAAGAACAACCCGCTGTACGTGGGCGAGGCCGGTGTCGGCAAGACCGCGATCGCCGAAGGGCTTGCGCGCCGCATCGTCGAGGGCAACGTCCCCGAGGTGCTGGCCGACGCCGTCATCTACTCGCTCGACCTGGGCGCGCTGGTGGCCGGCACCAAGTACCGCGGCGATTTCGAGAAGCGCCTGAAGGGCGTGATCGGCGCGTTGAAGAAGATCCCCAACGCGGTGCTGTTCATCGACGAGATCCACACCATCATCGGTGCCGGTTCTGCGTCGGGCGGCACCATGGATGCCTCCAACCTGATCAAGCCGGCGCTGGCCTCGGGCGAGCTGCGCTGCATCGGCTCGACCACGTTCCAGGAATACCGCGGCATCTTCGAGAAGGACCGGGCACTGGCCCGCCGCTTCCAAAAGATCGACATCGTCGAGCCGACCGTCGGCGAGGCCTACGAGATCCTGCAGGGCCTCAAGCCCAAGTACGAGGCGCACCACAGCGTCACCTACGCCGACGACGCGCTGCAGGCGGCGGTGGACCTGTCGGTCAAGCATATCGGCGACCGCCTGCTGCCCGACAAGGCCATCGACGTCATCGACGAGGCCGGTGCCCGCCAGCGCCTGCTGCCCGAGGACCAGCGCAAGGAGCTGATCGATATCGAGGAGATCGAGACGATCATCGCCAAGATGGCGCGTATCCCGGCCAAGCAGGTCAGCGCGACCGACAAGGACGTGCTCAAGCACCTGGAGCGCAACCTGAAGATGGTGATCTTCGGCCAGGATCCGGCGATCGAGACGCTGGCCTCGGCGATCAAGCTCGCCCGCAGCGGGCTGGGCAACCCCGAGAAGCCGATCGGCAACTTCCTGTTCGCCGGCCCGACCGGCGTGGGCAAGACCGAGGTCACCCGCCAGCTCGCCCTGCAGCTGGGCATCGAGCTGGTGCGCTTTGACATGAGCGAATACATGGAGTCGCATTCGATCAGTCGCCTGATCGGTGCGCCTCCGGGCTATGTGGGCTTCGACCAGGGCGGCCTGTTGACCGAGAAGATCGTCAAGACCCCGCACTGCGTGCTGCTGCTGGACGAGGTGGAGAAGGCCCATCCGGATATCTTCAACATCCTGCTGCAGGTGATGGACCGCGGCGTGCTGACCGACACCAACGGCCGCGAGGCGAACTTCAAGAACGTGGTGCTGGTGATGACCACCAATGCCGGCGCGGCGCAGGCCTCGCGGCGTTCGATCGGCTTCACCCGCCAAGACCATGCGTCCGATGCGATGGAGGTGATCCGCAAGAGCTTCACGCCGGAATTCCGCAACCGCCTTGATGCGGTGGTGCAGTTCCAGCCACTGGGCTTCGAACACATCCTGCGCGTGGTCGACAAGTTCCTGATCGAGCTGGAAATGCTGCTGCAGGAAAAGCACGTCAGCCTGTCTTCGACGCCGACCGCACGCGACTGGCTGGCCCAGCACGGCTTCGATCCGCTGATGGGTGCGCGCCCGATGGCGCGTGTGATCCAGGACAGGATCAAGCGTCCCCTGGCCGACGAGATCCTGTTCGGCAAGCTGGTCAACGGCGGGCGGGCCAGCATCGACGTACGCGATGGCGAGCTGGTGGTCGAGACCCAGTCCGAACCGGAGCGGCTGGCGCCGGCCACGGTCTGATCAGCGGACCAGCAGGGAAACGAAAAAGAGGCGGCTTCGGCCGCCTCTTTGCTTTCTGGGGATCGTGCAGATGTGGATCGCCCGGCTTGCCTCCGGCGCTCACGAACAGTAGGTTGGGCCGGAAGCCCTGCTTTCGCCCACGCAAAAAAGCCAGCGCGGCGGCTGGCTTCTCTGGGCGCGGCAGGATGCCGACTTACTTCATGCGGTAGGTAATCCGGCCCTTGGTCAGGTCGTACGGCGTCATTTCAACCTTGACGCGGTCGCCCGTCAGGATACGGATGTAGTTCTTGCGCATGCGGCCGGAAATGTGGGCGATGATCTCGTGCCCGTTTTCCAGACGTACCCGGAAAGTGGTGTTCGGCAGCGTCTCGCTGACGGTGCCCTCGAACTCGATGGAGTCGTCTTTCGACATGTAGTCCTGTGCAGTTCTGCAAACGGCCTCATGGGCCTTAAGGGCGGGTATTTTACGCGGCTTCGCCCGGCGATGCAAAGTGACGGATTCAGCTCGGGTCAGTTGCCAGTTCGCTTGCGTCCATCACCCCGAACCGCGTAGTCCAGGTCCCGGGTACTTCCGGCATCTGGACCAGTGCGTCCACCTGCTGCAGGAAAAGCACCCGTGGCAGGTGGAATGCACCCAGCGAGAGCAGGTGGCTGTTCTCGACCTGGGCGTCGATCAACGGCCAGCCCCACTGGTGCAGCCGCAGCGCCAGTGCAGCCAGGGCGACCTTGGAACCGCCGCTGGCAGCACTGAACATGCTCTCGCCGAAGAACATCCGCCCAAGCGCCACGCCGTAGATGCCGCCGACCAGCCCGGTTCCGTCGAACACTTCCACCGAATGCGCGTGGCCCATGCGATGCAGTTCCAGGTAGGCCTGCCGCATCTGTTCGGTGATCCAGGTGCCGTCCTGGCCCGGACGCGGGCTGCTGGCACAGGCCTCGATCACCTGCGCGAAAGCGGTATCGGCCCGAACGGTCCAGGTGCTGTTGCGCAGGCTGCGGCGGAAGCGCGAGGACAGCCGCACACCATCGGTGGCGAACACCATGCGCGGATCCGGCGACCACCACAGGATGGGCTCGCCATGCGAGTACCAGGGAAAGATGCCGCCGGCATAGGCATTGAGCAGCCGCTCCGGCGACAGGTCGCCGCCGACGGCAAGCAGTCCGTCAGGCTCGCGCAGCGCCAGTTCGGCCGGCGGGAACGGCGCATCAGGGGCCAGGTCCAGGCGGAAGGGCAGATGGCGGCTCATGGCAGTTGATCCCGCGCGCCAGTGCGGTACGGCGAATGGGCGGCAGCGGCACGTGCGTAGCGGCCGACGTCCTTGCGTTCCTCCGCGCACCATCGTGCAAGCGCCTGACGGAAATCCGGATCGGCGATCCAGTGCTGGCTGTGCACCAGGGTCGGCAGGAAGCCGCGCGCGATCTTGTGCTCGCCCTGAGCGCCGGGTTCGAAATGGTCCAGTCCTTCGCGCAGGCAGTACTCGATGCCCTGGTAGTAGCAGGTCTCGAAATGCAGGCCGGGCAGGGTGGCCCCACCCCAGTAGCGCCCGTACAGCGTGTTGCGCCCGCGCAGGCACAGCGCACCGGCGATCCGCACACCGCCCAGCATGGCCAGGAACATCACCAGGTTGCGCGGCATCGCGCTGGCCAAGTGGCGCAGGAACGGCAGCGTCAGCGCCGGGGCATTGCCGTACTCGGCGAAGGTCTGCAGGTAGAAGCCGTGCATCGCCACCAGGTCGGCCTCGCTGGCTTCATCGCCATGCACGATGCGGAAGCTGACGCCCTGCCGCGCCACCTTGGCGCGCTCCTGGCGGATGTTCTTGCGGTGCTTGTGGTCCATCGCGGCCAGGAAGTCGTCGAAGCATTCCCACCCCGGCTGCCGGAGCCAGTGGAACTGCACGTCCTGGCGCAGCAGCCACGACCCGTCGAACAACCGCGCCTCGTCGGTGAGGTGGAAGTTGATGTGGGCCGAGGACAGCCCGGTGTCGCGTACGTGGTCGACGATGCCCTGCAACAGCGCCGTCCGCTGCGTATCGCCATGGCCAAGCAGGCGCGGGCCGGTGACGGGCGAGTAGGGCACCGCGCCCAGCCACTTCGGGAAGTAGTCCAGCCCGTGTCGCGCATAGGCGTTGGCCCAGGCGTGGTCGAACACGAACTCGCCGTGCGAGTTCTCCTTCAGGTAGCCCGGCACCGCGCCCACCAGCCGGCCGTCGTCCCACAACGTGGCGTGGCGTGGCATCCAGCCCCAGTCCGGGCGCAGGCAGCCATGCAGCTCCAGCCCGTGCAGGAAGGCGTGGCTGATGAAGGGGTTGCTGCCATCGTGCAGGCCATCCCAGTCCGCGGCCGGAATGGAAGCAAGGGCAGGGAGGAAGCGGACGTCGGCCATCGCACTGATGCTACGGACCGATGCCGGAAGCGTCGATCCCGCGGTTGGCGATCTCCGAAAAAAAACCCGGCCGGAGCCGGGTCCATTGGCCTGGTCAGCCGGCAGTCTTGCCGTTGGCGTCGAGGTAGCGCTCGGCGTCCAGCGCGGCCATGCAGCCGAAGCCGGCCGAGGTGATGGCCTGGCGGTAGTGCTGGTCGGTGACGTCGCCGGCGGCGAACACGCCCGGCACCGAGGTGGCGGTGGCGTTGCCGGAGATGCCGGACTGAATCTTCAGGTAGCCGTTGTCCATGGCCAGCTGACCCTCGAACAGGCTGGTGTTCGGGGTATGGCCGATGGCCACGAAGAATCCGTGCGCGTCGATGTCGCGGGTGCTGCCGTCGAGTGTGGACTTCACCCGCACGCCGGTCACGCCCATCTCGTTGCCCAGCACCTCGTCGACCTCGTGGTGCCACACGGTCTCGATCTTGCCGGCCTCGACCTTGGCGAAGAGCTTGTCCTGCATGATCTTCTCCGCGCGCAGGGTGTCACGGCGGTGGACCAGGTAGACCTTGCGGGCGATGTTGGACAGGTACAGCGCCTCTTCCACGGCGGTATTGCCGCCGCCGACCACGACCACGTCCTGGTCCTTGTAGAAGAAGCCGTCGCAGGTGGCACAGGCGGAGACGCCACGGCCCTTGAACGCCTCTTCCGACGGGATGCCGAGGTACTTGGCGGTAGCACCGGTGGCGAGGATCAGCGCGTCACAGGTGTAGGTGCCGTTGTCGCCGGTCAGGGTGAACGGGCGCTTGGACAGATCGGCGGTATGGATGTGGTCGAACACCACCTCGGTGTCGAAGCGCTCGGCATGGGCCTGCATGCGCGCCATCAGGTCCGGACCCATCAGGCCATGGACGTCGCCGGGCCAGTTGTCGACCTCGGTGGTCGTCATCAGCTGGCCGCCCTGCTGCAAGCCGGTGATGACCACGGGCTTGAGGTTGGCGCGGGCGGCGTACACCGCGGCAGTCCACCCGGCCGGGCCGGAGCCCAGGATCAACAGGGGGGAATGCTTGGTCGGATTGGCGGCAGAAAGGCTCATGTTTACTCGCGAAAGAGTTGGAATGTCGGCACGATCGCGGCGAAGCCGCATCGTGTTCAGCGATCCCATAGAGTGGCGTCCACACCAAGGCGAATCAAGGCGCGTGGATGGAACTGCGCAGATCACCGGCGTCCGGCCGTCCCCATCCCGGGCGTGCAGGCAACGCGTACCGCGGCCTTGCTGCCGATGGGTCGCATCGCCTGCCCAAGGCAGATCCGGGCAGGGTGAAACGTCCCGGTCCGTCGTTTAATATCAATCGCTAACCACGCATTTCTAAGGTCTGGTCAAAGTGGCGAAACAGGTTCCCGAACGAGGCAAGGCACCGGGCGGCAGGTCCGCGGCGGGCAGGGTATCGGCGGCGGACACTCCGCGCCGGCACCGGCTGTGGCGGGACCTTGCATTGATCGCCATTGCCCCGGCACTGCTGTACCTGCTGGCCAGCCTGTTCACCTATTCGGGCACTGATCCGGGCTGGTCGCAGACCGGCAGCGTGGTGGCGCCGGTCCAGAACATGGGCGGCCGCGTCGGCGCCTGGATCGCCGACGTGCTGCTGCAGTTGTTCGGCTACGTCGCCTTCCTGTTGCCGCTGGTGCTGGGCGCCGTCGCCTGGATGGCGCTGTTCGGTCTGAAGCGCGAAGGGCGCGGCGAGGGTGAACTGGATCCGGCGCTGCGCCTGGTCGGGCTGGTCGGGCTCGTGATCGCGGCCACCGGCTTCCTGCACGTGCGCCTGTACGTCGGTGACGTCGCCGATGCCGGCGGCATTCTCGGCAAACTGGTCGGCAATTCGCTCAGCGCCGGCTTTGGCGCGCTCGGCGCCAACCTGTTCGTGCTGGTGCTGCTGCTGACCTCGATCACCCTGGCCACCGGCCTGTCGTGGTTCGCGGTGATGGAAACCATCGGCCGCTGGGTGATGGCCCTGGGCCCGCTGCTGGACAAGAAGAAGGACCAGGCCGCGACCTGGCAGCAGACCCGCGCCCTGCGCGAGGAGCGCGAGGAAGTCCGCAAGGTCGATGCGGTGGTGCGGGCAAAGCGCGAACCGGTGCGGATCGAGCCGCCGCCGGCACCGGTCATCGAGAAGAGCGAACGCGCCAAGCGCGAGACCCAGATCCCGATGTTCCAGGGAGTGAACGGCGATGGTTCGGACCTGCCGCCGCTGGCGCTGCTGGACGATCCCAAGCCGCAGGCCAAGGGCTATTCGGAAGAGACGCTGGAAACGCTGTCGCGGCAGATCGAATTCAAGCTCAAGGATTTCCGCATCGAAGCGCAGGTGGTGGGCGCCTATCCAGGCCCGGTGATCACCCGCTTCGAGATCGAGCCGGCGCCCGGCGTGAAGGTCAGCCAGATCTCCTCGCTGGACAAGGACATCGCCCGCGGCCTGTCGGTGAAGTCGGTGCGCGTGGTCGACGTGATTCCGGGCAAGTCGGTGATCGGCCTGGAAATCCCCAACGTCAGCCGCGAGATGATCTTCCTCTCCGAGCTGCTGCGCTCCCGGGAATACGACAAGTCCGCCAGCCCGCTGACCCTGGCGCTGGGCAAGGACATCGCCGGCCGGCCGACGGTGGCCGACCTGGCGCGGATGCCGCACCTGCTGGTGGCCGGTACCACCGGTTCGGGCAAGTCGGTGGCGGTCAACGCCATGGTGCTGAGCCTGCTGTACAAGGCCAGCCCGAAAGACCTGCGCATGCTGATGATCGACCCGAAGATGCTCGAGCTGAGCGTTTACCAGGGCATCCCGCACCTGCTCGCGCCGGTGGTCACCGACATGAAGGAGGCGGCCAACGGCCTGCGCTGGTGCGTGGCCGAGATGGAGCGTCGCTACAAGCTGATGAGCGCGGTGGGCGTGCGCAACCTGGCCGGCTTCAACAAGAAGGTCCGCGACGCCATCGACGCCGGCCAGCCGCTGATGGATCCGCTGTTCAAGCCGAACCCGGAACTGGGCGAGGCGCCGCGCCAGCTCGAGCCACTGCCGTTCATCGTCATCTTCATCGACGAATTCGCCGACATGATGATGATCGTCGGCAAGAAGGTGGAGGAGCTGATCGCCCGCCTGGCCCAGAAGGCGCGTGCCGCCGGCATCCATCTGATCCTGGCCACGCAGCGCCCCTCGGTGGACGTGATCACCGGCCTGATCAAGGCGAATATCCCGACCCGCATCGCCTTCCAGGTCAGCTCCAAGATCGACTCGCGCACCATCCTCGACCAGTCCGGCGCCGAAGCACTGCTGGGCAATGGCGACATGCTGTACCTGCCGCCGGGAACCGCGATGCCCGACCGCGTGCACGGTGCCTTCGTCTCCGACGAGGAAGTGCACCGCGTGGTCGAGCACCTCAAGGCCAGCGGCCCGGCCGACTACATCGAGGGCGTGCTGGACGAGGTGCAGATGATGGGCGATGGCACCGTCGTTGGCGCCACCGGCCTGCCGGAGAGCAACAGCGGGGGAGGGGACGAGTCCGATCCTCTGTACGACGAGGCCCTGCGCATCGTCACCGAGACGCGCCGTGCATCGATTTCCGGCGTGCAGCGCCGGCTCAAGATCGGCTACAACCGCGCCGCCCGCCTGATCGAGGCCATGGAAGCTGCTGGCGTGGTGAGCGCGCCAGAGCACAACGGCGACCGCACCGTACTTGCACCGCCGCCGCCCAAGTAAGCGGCGGCGCCATCCACCACAGACACGCCTTTGGGGAAATGCATGTCAGGGACACGATGGTTGTTGATGGCGGTGCTGGCGCTGTGGTCGATCACCGCACCTGCGCAGGAGGCCGCACCCGTCACCGCGGCTGACGAGGAGCCCGGCAACCATTACAGCGTGGTCCGCTACCGCAGCGACTACGAGGTGCGCGCCGATGCCTCCAGCGTGCGTACCGAGGAATACGAGATCCAGCTGCACACCAAGGCCGGCGTCGACCAGTTCAGCCAGGTGCGGCTGGACTACAGCGAGCGGATGGAAGCGCTGGAAGTGCTGGCCGCGTACTCGGTGACTCCCGACGGCCATCGCCGCGACGTTCCGCCCGAGCGCATCTACACCCAGGAAAGCTATTCCAGCGCCTCGGCTGCGATGTATGCCGACCGCAAGGTGAGGGTGCTGGTGTTCCCGAACCTGTCGCCGGGCACGCGCATCGTCTACCGCACCCGCCGTTCGCAGAACCAACCGTACTTCCCCGGCTATTTCGGGCTGTGGGAAACCTTCAGCGTGTACACCCGCTATGACGACGCCCAGGTCTCGCTGGTCGCGCCCGCTGGCATGGCCTTGAACATCCACGCCCGCGACGTGGAGGGCGGCAGCAGGCCCACGATCCGCGATGGCAAGGCGCACTGGCAGTGGCACCACCGCAACCTGTCGCCGATGAAGGCGCAGAACTGGAGCGCGGCGGCCTGGGAGTTCAGTCCGATCATCATGGCCAGCACCTACCGGGGCTGGTCGCAGATGGGCACGGCCTACCACCTCAAGGCGGCCCCGGCCGCGGAGGTCACGCCGGAAATCAGTGCGCTGGCCACACGGCTGACGCTGGGCATCGAAGACCGCCGAGAACAGGCCGCGGCACTGTACCGCTGGGTGGCGCAGAACATCCGCTATGTGGCGGTGTACCTGGGCAATGGCGGGCTGGAGCCCAATTCCGCGACCGAGGTGCTCGGCAACCATTACGGCGACTGCAAGGACCACGTGGCCTTGCTGCAGGCACTCCTCGCGGCCAGGGGGATCGACAGCACGCCGGTGCTGATCGGCGCGGGCGGCGGGCCGACCCTGCCGCCGGTGCCAGTGCTGGGCCGCTTCAACCACGCCATCAACTACCTGCCCGAATTCGACCTGTACCTGGACGCGACCAGCCCCTACGCACGGTTCGGCCAGCTGCCCGCCGCCAACCTCGGTGCGCCGGTTGTGCATACCCGCGATGGCAAGCTGGCGCGCACGCCGGCCAACGACGCCAGCCGCGACGAACGGCGCGCGGAAGCCAGCTTCGTGTTCGAGCGCAATGGCGATGTCTCCGGGCAGACCCGTCTATTGCCCGGCGATACGGCGGAAATGGGCATGCGCTCCTCGTTCGCGCGCCTGACCGGCCACAACCGCGGCCGGGTGGAAGAGTCGATCCTGGCTTCGTCCGGCTTCAGCGGCAGCGGCAGGCTGGAAGCCAGCGGCTCACCGCAGGACCTGACCCGGCCCTTCACCTACGGCTACCGTTTCCAGGCCACCGACCACGTGGATTTCGACGAACCCGGTGGCCTGCAGCTGCCGCAGATGCCGGGCGCCGACTCGTTCCGCGACCTGCATGCCCGCACCTCGTCGCCAGCCATCGAGTCGCCGTTCCACTGCACCGGCAGCCGCCAGCAGGAGCGCTACGAGCTGCAGTTCCCGGACTCCGTGCCAGTAGTGGCGGTGCCGCGCGATATCGATTTCAGCAACGCGGCCGGGCGCTACAGCGTACGTTGGCGACGCGACGGCAGCCGGGTGGTGGCGGAGCACGAACTCGAACAGCGGGCCGTGCGCGGGGAAGGGCAGCTGTGCCAGCCGCAGGACTATCTGCTGTTCCGGGAGCTGTACCAGCAGGTGCGTCGCGGCTTCCGCAGCCAGGTCATCTACGGCGATCTGGGCCGGGTTGCGCAGCCGCGCTGAATCACCGGCAACCCGGACGGTTGTGGCAGCAGATCCTGATCGCCCATTCAGCTATTTCGCGGCACACTGGCCGCCCAGTTCCAACGACTACCGGGTCCGCCATGCACGCTTTCCTCCGCCACAGCCTGATCGCTACCACTCTGGCCGTCGCCGGCCTTGCGTCCGGCAATGCCGATGCCGGCGGCCGCGACGAGCTCAAGGCCTTCACCAGTGGCCTCAAGGGCCTGGAAGGCCAGTTCTCGCAGCAGGTGTTCGACGCCCGCGGCAAGGTCAAGGAAACCTCCAGCGGCAAGGTCGCGCTGTCGGCGCCGCGCCTGTTCCGCTGGGAATACGTGCGCCCGCATCCGCAGCTGATCGTGGCCGACGGCAAGAAGGTGTGGGTCTACGAGCCCGACCTGTCGCAGGCCACCGTGCGCGAGCAGGGCGAGCAGGAGCAGAACAGCCCGCTCACCGCGCTGATCAATCCAGCGCTGCTGGACCGCCAGTACGACGTCAGCGAGGAGGCCGCGCCGCGCGACGGCATGCAGTGGTTGTCGCTCACGCCCAAGGTCAACACCGAGGCCAGCTTCCAGTACGCCGCGCTGGGCTTCGGCAAGGAGGGGCTGGGGCGCATGGAGGTGCTCGATGCGGTGGGCCAGCGCACGGTGATCAACTTCACCGGCTGGAAGCGCAACCCGAGCTTCGCCGCCAACACCTTCCGTTACATCCCGGGCAAGGACGTGGACGTGGTCGGCGACCGCTGAGCCACGACGTGTTGCCACTGGCCACCGCGATAGAATGCCGCGGTGGCCAGATCCCGAAATACCTCCTTTGATACTCCCGACCTGCTGAGCGTTGACCGCGAGGGCATGCGTCCGCTCGCAGAACGCATGCGTCCGCGCAACGTGGACGAGATGGTCGGGCAGAAGCGCCTGCTTGCCCCCGGCACCGCCCTGCGCCGTGCGATGGAATCCGGGCGCGTGCACTCGATGATCCTGTGGGGGCCGCCGGGCTGCGGCAAGACCACCCTGGCGCTGTTGCTGGCGCATTACGCCGATGCCGAGTTCCGTGCGATCTCGGCCGTGCTGTCAGGCCTGCCCGAGGTCCGCCAGGTGCTGGCCGAAGCCGCGCAGCGTTTCGCCGAGGGCCGTCGCACTGTCCTGTTCGTGGACGAGGTGCACCGCTTCAACAAGGCCCAGCAGGATGCATTCCTGCCGCACATCGAGCGCGGCACCATCCTGTTCGTCGGCGCGACCACCGAAAATCCCTCGTTTGAACTCAATTCGGCGCTGCTTTCGCGCTGTCGTGTGCATGTGCTCGAAGCAGTCTCGCCGCAGGACATCGTCGAGGCGCTCAAGCGTGCCCTGGCGGACAGCGAGCGCGGGCTGGGAGGCGAGGGGCTCGAGGTCAGCGACGAGTCGCTGCTGGAGATCGCCAGCGCCGCCGACGGCGACGTGCGCCGGGCCCTGACGTTGCTGGAGATCGCCGCCGAACTGGCCGTGGGCGAGGGCGGTCGCATCACTCCGCAGACCCTGCTGCAGGTGTTGGCCGATCGTACCCGGCGCTTCGACAAAGGCGGTGAGCAGTTCTACGACCAGATCTCGGCCCTGCACAAATCCGTGCGTAGCTCCAACCCGGACGCCGCGCTGTACTGGCTGACGCGGATGCTCGACGGCGGCTGCGATCCGTCCTATCTGGCGCGCCGGCTGACGCGGATGGCCATCGAGGACATCGGCCTGGCCGATCCGCGCGCGCAGACCATGGCGCTGGAGGCCTGGGACATCTACGAGCGGCTGGGCAGCCCCGAGGGCGAGCTCGCATTTGCCCAGCTGGTGCTGTACCTGGCCAGCACCGCCAAGTCCAACGCCGGCTATGCGGCCTTCAACCTGGCCAAGCAGGAAGTGCGCGAGACCGGCACCCAGGAAGTCCCGCTGCACCTGCGCAATGCGCCGACCAGGCTGATGAAGGAACTCGGCTACGGCAAGGAATACCAGTACGACCACGACGCCGAAGGCGGCATCGCACTGGACCAGACCGGTTTCCCGGATGCCATGGGCGAGCGCGTGTACTACCGCCCGGTGGAGCGCGGCATGGAGATCAAGCTCAAGGAAAAGCTGGATCGGCTGCGGGCGATGCGCGAACAGGCGCGGGCCGGGAAGAACCAGTGATGCTGGCCACTGCCGGCAAGACTGCAATGTTGGTGGCCGGAGTTGCGGCCAACCCTTACCGCGGCGCAGCGGTCGTTACCCAGACCCGCTACGGAAGCAATCCATGACGCCGTCGGCATCGCTGTGGCAACAGATCTCGCTGGTTGCAGCCGGTGGCGCCCTCGGCGCCGTGCTGCGGTTCCTGGTCGGCGCGAGCCTGCTGCGCAGCCTTGGCAGCGGCTTTCCCTGGGGAACGCTGACGGTGAACCTGGTCGGCGCACTGGCCGCCGGCTTCCTGCTGGTGTGGCTGGAAGGCCGTGCTGGCGAAAATTACTGGCGCGCGTTCCTGATCGTGGGCGTGCTCGGCGGCCTGACCACGTTTTCGTCGCTGATGGTGGAAACCCTGGTGTTCCAGCGCGAAGCCCGCAATGCGCTGATCCCGCTGTACCTGGGCATCAGCCTGGCAGGGGGAATGCTGCTGGTCTGGCTGGGCGCACGTGTCGGTAACCTTTTAACCATGTCGCAAAAGATCATTTCACCGTAACCAATTGAATTGTAAGGGTCCTTTGGTGCGATCTCAGGAGCGCCTCGCCCCTGCACGTTTGGGAAGCGACGCGGTTAAGGGCCATGACCGGACTGCGCGCCATGGCTACGGATCAATCACCCCTTCAAAGGGTTAAGGATGCGTCAAACACGCCAGACAGCGGGTCCGACCACGGGCGGGAGCCTGCTCAATCCTGGCGACAACTCATCTGGACGCTCGCGCATCAGTTCCCATGCCGCGATCCAAAGGCTTGCGCGCCGAATCGACGGATCGGCGATCTCCCGGTACCCGTCCCATCGCAGCTTTTTGACCGGTTCTTGGTGGTGCGAAGGACCGTGGACGTACATCGCGAGGTTCCCGCTGGTCTGGATGCACTTCGTTAAAGGGATGTCCCTGACTTTGTTCATGTTGAAGCTGACGGCGATGAGCAGCTGGCGCGCGGCATGAGGATTACCGGCCAGGTTTGCGGGCCAGGGAGCGCCCTCATACAAGCTGCGCTCGAGGCTTTCCCCAAATGACGCAATCAACTCAAGAATCCGCTGCTCGTGTGCGGTCAGGTCGGGGAGTTGGAACTCGCGGACCTGGGGCCAGCTAGTCCACTGCTCTGGGCAGAGAAGGAGCGGGAATCCATGAACCGCGCACCGGGTGCGAAGAACCCGCCTCCACCCGCGACGGAACCATAGTGGGTCACCTCGGCGCCGGTCGTCTGTCCAGCACAAGGGGCAATAGACCTCATCCGCTTGTGGGGCAAGGAGCCAAGGAGCGTCCGGCAGGCGCTGAGCAGACAGGTCGGAGGGTGGCAGCCCCATAGCGATGGCCATCCTGCGCAGCACGCGGAGAGCGGGTGAGTCGATTTCCCCGTACGGTTGCGGGTCGTCCCAGTTCAGGCATTCCCACAGCCGCTTGGGCGGGCACTCGTATAGCGCGGCGGCGCGGTTGATGACCGAACGCAGCGTTTCGTCCGGCATCGGCGGCCGAATCCACCAACGCTGGCGGGCGGGTTCAGCTTCAAGCATCGATCCTCCGAAGTTCGATCTGTAGAGCCGCTTGTCTCGCAGCAGCCAGCGGCGGTTCGATCATGGCGCGTTCCAATAGCGCCGCCGTGATCCGATCTTCTCCGCACTCGACGGCATGGGCAGCGGCGTGGGTCACCAACTGAACGATCGTCTGCAGAACGCCCCTCGACAGTCGCGTCAACTCCGTCGAGAGCGTCGGCGAAGACAGATAGGAGGGCTTGCGCAACGGAAGCGCCTTCTCCAATGCATCGAGGAAGTTCTTCAGGTACGCATCGCGCGTCCAGATAGGCAACTCCCGGTACTTGAAACGCGCGTTCAAGTGCTCATCGACCTGCATCGCCGCGGGTGCCTGGGATGTCCCCAATATGAGGATCGGCAAAGACAACTCGTTCATGAGGAACTTGATGGTGTCCAATGCGATGCGCTGCTGGCGTGCTGTCGTCGTCAGGATGTCCTGGATCTCGTCGACGACCAGCAACCTGAGATTCGCTGCTCGGCAGAGCTTGATCACCATGCGCTCCCGGCCGCTTCCCGAGTAGCGGCTGGGCTCAGGAACTCCGAACCGGACCAGGATCCGGCTGTAGAGCGTTTTCGCTTCCCGGGCATTGGTCATGTTGATGGCCAGCACTGGTTGGCCGGCCGCCCTTCCGGCCATTGCCGGCGTCGGAGGGTGACGGCGAAGGACGGCACGGGACAGCATGGTCTTTCCGGAACCAGGCTTGCCGGAGACAACCAGCCCATTGGCCCTTGTCTGGGAAGGCATTCGGATGAGGAACTCGATGTGGTCAAGAACTGGGAGCAGCCGTTCGTGCATGATGAATCGCTCGATGAGCATGCGGCCGGCTCGCTCTTCATCAGGCAGGTCAAGTTGCCCACGTGCCGAGGGGTCAAGGTGTCTGAAATCGCTCATGTCCGTCAGCTCCATTCTTCAAGCTGAAGGGCGGCATGGCTGGGGATCGACACATCTACGATTGGCGACGGCTCTGCGGGATTTGCCTCTCTAGAAGACGCGCCACGCTTGTCGGGGCGTTTCCCGCCGCGAGCCGCACGGGTAGCGTTCTGCGCAATGGCCTCGATGCGGTCGGTGACCTCGAACCCCTTGTCTGTTTCGGCGTGAAGTCTGGCTTGCGTGATCCGATCGACCTTCCTGCCGAGAGTAGCTTCCGCCGCGCGGCCGCCGATCAGGGCTGCCGTCACCAGCACCCCGTCCGAGCGTCGTATCCAGACCTCGCTCGGATCTCTTGGGTCATAGCGGACCCGTACAGGCGCATCCGAGCGGAGCATGGGAACCAGATCGTCATGCCAGTAGCGCGATCCCCTGAGCTCGATCCCGGTGCGACGCACTAGGCGCGTTTCGAAGGGCAGGAAATCCATCCGGAAGTCCCTTGGCCGCGCAATCAATGGGGGACTGGTGATGTTTCCTGCCGCATCAGTGAGACTGCGCTCCCACGCAACGATCGGGGGCAAGCCAAGCACGCGATGGTTGCGCTGGTGATAGAACCTGCAGACCTTCTGCGTCATCCATTGACGGAACTCCTCCAGGGTCAGGCGGGCCTTGCCTTCGCTGTCGTAGTTCCCCCGTTCCCGGACGTTGCTGAAAGTGGTGCCCGGCAGGAGATGGGCAATTTTCATGAGCGTGCCGATCAGCCGCTCGATGTGACCTCCGTAGTGCGGTGTCCTGACCGGGCGCCACGTCAGGTCGATCTGGTGTTCGTCGCAGCCTCGCTCCAGCGCCATGCTGCGAAAGTCTTTTCCGTTATCGACCAGAATCCTTCTCGGCTTGCCGTACATCGGCCAGATTCCAGGATCCGTGGCGTTCTCCGGCTTTGGCAGGACGACATGCTCGATGCACAGCGAGACCGACACCGATGAAGGTGCCTCCATCGAGATGTACATGCCGAGTACGCAGCGAGTCGCCACGTCGATCGCCAAGGTGATCCAGGGACGGCCCAACACTTCGAGACGGTCGTCGCTCAGGACCATGACGTCAGCGCGAGTGTGATCGATCTGGATCAGGTCCAGAGGCCGTTCGACCCTCAGACCTCCCACTCGTGGCCGCCACTTTTGATGGGCGGCTGGCCCGCCCTCGCGTGCCATGTCCGAGGCGACACCGATCTCCTGGTTCAAGCGCAGCAAGATCGCCTTGCGTGACGGCATCGGCAGCTGAAGTCGGCGCGCCATCGACTGGGCACGGACCACCACGTATTCCTTGGGCGGCTTTTCGCGACGCATGTAGTGCTTGGCGATGACGTGCCGGATCAATGCATCGACCCGTGGGTCGAGCCGACAGAATCCGAGCGGCCGGCCACCTGGTTTCCTGGCTAGGGTGCTGGCCCTTGGATCTTTCGCAAAGGCGGCACGGATGCGCTGCAGCTGGCGGACACTCAGCTCGTATCGCTTGGCTAGCTTCGTGAGAGCAACTCGAGGTACCTCCCTGCAATCAAGCAGGGCACTCAGATCCTTGGCAAGCTCGGTACACCGCCTCCATTCCGCTTCGTGGATGGTTCCTGCCTCCCTACCAGCGCCGGTCGAAGGAAGTGCCTCGATCTGGGCAATGGGAACGGTGATCATCTTCCCCGTCCCCATGTCTCGCGCATCCACTTGCGAAATCGAACTCGCCCCGTCGATCTGGATCACTCGCCCGTTGGCCATGCAGACGGTTCCCGGGTTCAGTAGGAGGCTCATTCGACACCTCCTTGATCGACGTTGAGATCTTGCTCCGACCTTGCGTGGTTGCGGTTGCTGCCACCCACGCAGCATCTCTGCAGACGTGCCGGCATAGCTGAGGAACCCGGCATGCGCCGGGAATAGGACTTGATGGGCATTGAGCTCTCCCTGCCGGCCCCCTTGAGGCGAACCGGCGCGTTCAGATACATCCCGCCCTGTTTGAACAGGGCAGGGGAACTTGACTTCCTAGGAGGGCGCTCGGAACATAGCCTCAACGGGCGTGAATCCGTTTCAGCTACTGGGCCCCGCATTGGCGTGCGTGGCCCAGTTCGTTCGAGCGATGGAATCTCACTCGCTCATCGTCGGCTCCTTCTCTGTTCGTTCCCTTGCCCCGGATGATCCGCACGCGTCCGTTCGTGCCGGGAAATCTCTCGGTACTTCCTGATGCGGGCCCCGTGTCGTCCGGCTCGCGCTCCTTTCGGGCTCATGCGGCCGCCGGAGGAGTCGCTCGGCGCCTCAGCCCGGCAAGCCATGAGGCAACGTCCTTGGTGAGCGCGTACTTCCCCCGCCGGTGTGGGATGGCGAAGACAGGGACCGGGACCAGGCCCCGTGCCAACGCCTGGCGAAAGCCGTCTCCGGAGGCGTAGCCCAGCGCCTGACGCAGCTCGTCTTGACCAATTACAGGCCCATACCGGTGCAGCAAGTCTTGCTGCAAGGCGTCGGCGAGCGGATCCGCTGGCTTGTCATGGCAGGTCACGCACGTAGCGTAACGGCTGCTAGGATTTGGGCCCACAAGGAACGACGAAGGCCGTCGTTACTCTATTGCGCCACCTCTCCTGCGAGCCTAAGCCATTGAATCGCTTCAAATCCTACGGCGATACACGTCTGAAGCAGCTGATTCGGCGTGCAGATGCTGGACAGCCGGACTCTGCACGCAGGGCGCTCGATGTGCTCAGAGTTGGCCTGTGGTTCGAGGAGTTGCGCGCGCAATCAGGTTGCGAAACGGCATACGGCCTCGGTCGCCTGCTTCAGCCGCAGACCTACAAGGACGGGTTTCACCACAACAACCTCTGGGCGAAGTACGCCGGTGGGCTGCACCTCCCGGGAGCCGAAACGGTACGGGCGTGCGCGGAGAAGCTCCCCGGATCGGATGAGCCGCTTATGAGCCCCGCCTGGTGTGCCCTGGACATCAGCAAAGCACCGAAGGGCAATGGAGACACCCTTCTGCGAGCCCTTGGGCCTGGTATCCAGACTGCCGTGTTCGACCAGCGGGAGTTGGCAAAAGGACGCTACGTTCTTCGAAAAGCATTGGGCACGTCGTTGAGGAGCCTGCAAGGACAAGCGGGGCTGCAGTCGTTGGCGGCTACCGTGGTGTTGTTGCAGGACGCCTATGTGAATGGCGATAGATCGAGAGCCTTCACGATTGGTCGATCACTGCATCGAACCTTGCTGATGGCGGCAGTTGCAAGCCCGCTTAAGTTCATTTCGGTCGAGCTGTTCGAGTTCTTTATCCGATACATCTTCCCGATGGCTGCCGGGGAGGAGTTCGAGATGGACCTGGACCGAAATATGCTCCAGTCACAATCAGAATGGCTCAGACGGACAGCGTTGAACCTTCACATGCGTGGTTGGCCAGGTTTCTCCCTGGTGGGCAATACTCGGCAGCTGCGTCGGTTACTGCAGCTCGACTTCGGCTTTGATCTTCTGTGTGGCCTGGGGCCGCGTCTCAGGACGCTCATGCCATCGGACGCGGTTCAGCCGCGCCTGTCCGCTTTCGTCGCAGAGAACAACGCGAGATGCGATTGGGGTGCCTCAGTACTCGCATCCGGTCAATGCGTGCGCCTGCCTCCCGACCACATTCGATGAGCCGGAACGAGAGCCACAAAAGCACCAGCGGGCGCACCGGTCAGCCGTCGCGGAGGCGAGCGGACGCTTTGTCGATGAAGAGTGACATCTCCAAGCGGGAGGACAATGCCCCGGGCGGGACATCCGTCGCTAGCTTTTGGGCGAGCACCGCCGCCAGCGCCATCTGGGCATCAGTTGGTGCCTTGATATCCCAGTCCAAGGCTTCAGACAGTGCGCTGGTCAAGTGCTTGCCAAGCCTGACGTTGAATCGCTCGCGCGCGGCAGCCTCTCGCAACCGGGCCCATTGACGAAGGAGGGCGCGCTCGTCCGACTCCGAGATCGGGACCTCGAGGGCTATGCCGTGCTCAGGTGCGACCAGGTAGAGGCCCATGGAGCAGTTGGATCCTTGAAGACTTGACCGGACACTAAGGATATCTTAGTGTGAAAGCGTGGACGCTTGCGCCATCCTATGGTTCCAACCATAGGGGGCACAGTGTCCGACACCACGCGTCCAATCTTTGCCCAGAGACTGGCCGAAGCACGTAGTCGTGCGGGTCTTTCCCAGGCTCAGCTTGGCGTTCTGGCCGGTATGGAGCCTGAAGTGGCGAGTCCTCGCGTCAACCAGTACGAACGCGGCGTGCACGAGCCCCGCGCCGAGATGGCGAAGAAGCTTGCGGAAGCCTTGAATGTCCCTGCCGCGTTCCTGTATACCGAGGACGAGATGCTGCCCAAGCTGCTGCTGCGCTGGAACGATCTCAGCAAGACGCAGAAGCGCGATCTGGTGAAGCAGGTCGAGCAGTCAACTGCCACAAGCAAGTAACGGCCGATCTGACGGTGTGCGCGCCGTCCATTCGGACGGTGACTCGGGAGACGTGAATGCCTGACGTCCGGAACGCATCGGTGAAGGTCGCTTTTACCTCCGAGGAGAAGCGCAAGCTCGTCGAGTCCGCCCGCATGGAAGGCCGATCACTCGCCGACTACATCCGCGAACGTGTCCTTGCGGAGTGCCGAGTAGAGGACGAGGTGTTTCATCTCCTGCTGGACGACCTGGCTCGCGCAGCGATGCCGCTGCAGCGTGCCGGAACCGGTCAGCCGGATGCGGACGACGCTGGTGCGCCACAAGAACTACCGGAACAGCAGCACGCCCGCATAGCCAAGGAAGTGCGTGCTTCATTGTCTGGCGAGCAGATCGAAGCTTTGTCCCAGTTCCTGAATCCTGCGTTCGAGCGAGGGCTTTGGCCCGGCCCCATGCCGCGAAATGAGAAGGTGGAAGATGAGCAGCCAGGGTCTGACTGATTCCGTGTCCAATGCGGCAAACGAGCTTCATCTGCATCCGGTAGACGGTGGCCGTTGGGTCGGGGTGGTATACCTGAAGGGCGCCAAGCGGATCGAAACTGAGCCGCTGTCAAGTATCGACGCCGTCAAGTCCGAGGTCGCCAAGCACGTTGATGGCGAGCTGAAGAATGTCATATGGGCACAAGATGGCGGAATGATCCTGAGCGAGGGCTAGTGCTGGCAGAATTCGTTGTTGATCAGCAACGTGCCTAGCCGCCAGCCGCCCATCGCCGTCGGCCAGCCAAGAACCTGATGTGCGCATCAAGCTTGCGGTGAACTGCAGGCCTGCTTGGTGTGGCCGATGTAGCGCATCGGCCATCTTCCAGGTGAAGCAGCTATGCGCGATTAGGGGGCGTTATCGTGGCTAGCAGCCGACAAGTTCGCCTGCGCTGCGTGTTTTTGCGTCCGGCGGCCTCCAGATACCGTTCGAGGCTCATGAGCGGCACCCCGGTTCCGGACATGAAACCTGGGCGCTGCCCGGCCGGCGCAGTGCCCCCAGGATGGTGCACGTTCCGCGCTCGCCGCCGGCGCAGTCGGCAATGACCCGTTCCAGTTCCGACGCCATACGCTGCAACTCTGCGATGCGCCCCTGGATATCGGCCAGATGGGTGCGGGCCATGGCGTCGACGTCGCGGCACGACATGGTGGGGTCGTCGTCCAAGCGCAGCAGGCTGCGGATCTCCTCCAGACTGAAGCCCAGCTCGCGCCCTCGGCTGATGAAGCGCAGCCGGTCGACATCGGCGGGGGTGTAGGAGCGATAGCCGCTGTGCGTGCGCTTGGGCGGCGACACCAGGCCCGAGCGCTCGTAGTAGCGGATGGTCTCCAGGTGGCAGCCACTGGCGGCGGCCGCTTCGCTGATCTTCACGTGCTTGACTCCGTAGCTACTACAGACTTTATCCTTCGCCGCATTCCGCCGCCACCCTGGCCGGGTGGCATCTGTTCGACGAGGACCCCGATGAGCGATTGCGGCTGCCACCATGAGGCAAAGAACGCACAGGAGCGGCGCGTACTGCGCATCGCCCTGGTGCTCAACGCCGCCATGGCGGTGATCGGCGGCCTTGCCGGCTGGATCGCCCAGTCGACCGGCCTGCTGGCCGACGCCCTGGACATGCTGTCCGACGCCACCGCCTACGCGATCGGCCTGGTGGCCATTGGGCGCACCGCCCGCTTCAAGGCGAACGCGGCCTGGCTCAGTGGCAGCGTGCTGCTCGTGCTCGGTATCGGCGTGCTGGTGGAGGTGGGCCGGCGCGTCGTCTATGGCGCCGAGCCGCTCAGCGGCTGGATGATCGGCACCGCGCTGCTGTCGCTTGCGGTCAACGTCACCGTCCTGCGCCTGCTTGCCCCGCTGAAGGCGGGCGAGGTCCACCTGCGTGCCACCTGGCTGTTCACCCGCGCCGACGTGGTGGCCAACATCGGCGTCATCCTGGCCGGTGTATTGGTACTCTGGCTCGCCACCCCGTACCCGGATTACGTCATCGGCACCCTGATCGGCCTGTACGTGATCAAGGAAGCCATCGAGATCCTCGGCGATGCCCGCCGTGCCCGCGCCGAATCGAAATCGCCCTCTGCATGACCTCGCGCCGTCCCCCGCTGTCCCTCTGTCGCTGGCTGATGCTGGCGGCATTGGCGTTGAGCGTGGTCCTGCAGCCGGTGCTGGGCTCGGTGAGCGAATTGCACGAGCTGTCGCACGGCGCCGCGAGCGTGCACGACATCAGCGAAACCGGAGCGCCCGATGAAGAGGGCAATGCCGCCGGCACGCTGCACGTCATGCACCACTTGGCTCACTGCTGCGGGCATGTGGTGCCTACACCCGCTGCACCGCTGGTGCTGCCCCGGATCAGTCACAGCGAACCCACGAACCTGACGGACTCGCGCCTTGTGCCTAGCTGTGTAAACCCAGGACGTTGTTCAGTGGAAGCTGGATGCGGCTGATCGGGGGTTGGTAGCCAAGGCTGGCGTGCGGCCGGTGCCAGTTGTACTGGTGCAGCCAGCGAGGAAGAGCGTGCCGACGCTGCTCCGAGCTGTCGTAGGAGCGGGCATAGGCCCATTCGCGCAAAGCGGTCTGGACCAGGCGTTCGGCCTTGCCGTTGGTACGCGGGGTGTAGGGTCGCGTGCGCAGATGGCGCAGGCCCAAGCGGCGCAGGAGCCGGCGGAAGCGCCGGGACTTGTAGCAGGCACCGTTGTCGGTCATCACCCGGGTGAAGGTGACGCCCAGGCCGCGGTAGTAGCGCAGGGCTTGAAGCAGTGCGCGGCAGGCGCTGGATCCGCGCTCATCATCTTCGATGGTGCCGAAGGCGACTCGTGAGTGATCGTCGATGGCGAGGTGGACGAACTCCCAGCCTGCGCCATCGGAGGCGCCCTGGCGATCGCCCGTGACCCGATGGCCAGGGCGCCAGAAGCGACCCAGCATCTTGATATCAAGATGCAGCAGGTCCCCGGCCTGGTGATACTCGTAGCGATTGTCCGGGGGCGCAGGATCCAGCTCGGCCAACCGGTGCAGCCCGGCACGGCGCATCAGTCGGGCAATGGTGCTCAGGCCGACCGGCAGGGCCAATGCGATCTGGCGGTAGGTCTGGCGTTGACGGCGCAGCGCGGTCACCTCGGCGGCCACCGATGGTGGGGTGGCATGCGGACAGCGGTGCGGGCGCGATGACCGGTCATCCAGGCCTGCCCAGCCTTCCTCGCGAAAGCGGCGCAGCCACTTGTAAGCGGTTCTGACGCTCACGCCCGCGGCATGCGCTGCCTCCTCGACCCGCAGGCCATGGTTGATCACTCGCTCCACAAGCAAGGCTCGACCGCGAGGCGTAAGACGGGCATGTTTATGCAGGTTCATCCGGGGCTCCTGGAGGGGTGGCTGATTCGCACCTCCAGTCTTCCGGGATCACCCCGGATGAACAACCTACTGAGAGATCACACCTAGCGGGCGATGGCTCGCCCCCTTCCGACCTCCGATCTCGGCCTGACGCCCCACCGGCGCTGATGCCGGCTTCTGGCCCTTTCCGATTGGAGTGTTTCCATGTCTGTGCGACTTGCGGCGTTCGCCGCACTGGTCGCCGTGTCCGCCATTGCATGGCCGGCGAACGCGGCTGATCGACTCTCCCTGGACGACGCATTTGCGCGCGTCGCCGAATCCCATCCCGATCTGCGCCTGCTCGGGGCGCGACACAACGTGCTCGCCGCCGAACTGGGCCGCGCAACCCTGCGCCCCCCACTGGTCGCCGGCGCCAGCGTCGAGAACGCTTTCGGCACCGGCGAGGCGAGTGGCCTGAGCGGCGCGGAGCTGACCCTGACCCTGGCGTCGGTGCTGGAGCGTGGCGGCAAGCTCGATGCGCGTCGCACGCTGGCGCAAAGTCGCATCGATGCCCTGGCGGTCGAGCGCGAGGCCCGGCGCCTCGACCTGCTGGCGGAAGTCGCGCGTCGCTACTTGGCGATGGTCGCCGCGCAACGCCAGCGCGAGATCGCCGAGCTCGACATTGCCCAGCGGCAACGTACCGTCGCCGGAGCGCGGCAACGGCTGCAGGCCGGCGCTTCGCCCGAGTCGGTCGTGCTGACCGCGCAGGCGGCCCTGGCCCGAGCGGAGTTGGATCGTGCCCGTGCCGAGCAACGCCATGCGGCGGCGCGGCAGCACCTGGCCGCCCTGTGGGGCGAGCGATCACCCACCTTCGACGCGGTGGCTGGCGACCCGACGGTCCTGCCCGAGGTGCCTGCGTTTGCCACCCTGGCGAGCTTGCTGGAACAGACGCCCGAGCTTGCGCAGTTCGTCGGTGAGCGCCGTATCCGTGAGGCGCGCCTGCAACTCGCGCGTGCCGATGCCAAGGCGGATCTGGATTGGGAAGTCGGCATCCGCAGGTTGCAGTCAACAGACGACTTGGCCCTCGTGGGCAGTGTGTCGATGCCGCTGGGCGCGAGTCGCCGCGCGCAGCCGGAGATCCGCGTGGCCGAGGCCGAACTCACCGCGCTGGAGATCGAACGCGAGTCCAAGGGGCTGTCGCTGTATTCGACACTGGCCGAAGCGCACGGGCGCTACCTCACGGCGCAGGTGGAGCTGGATCGGCTGCGCACCGACGTGATGCCCAAGCTCGCCAGGGCCGAAGCGGCGGCCGAGCGCGCCTACCGCGCCGGGGCCATCAGCTACCTGGAATGGGCGCAGTTGCAGTCCGAACGCACCGCCGCGCGCAAACAACAACTCGACGCCGCGTTTGAAGCCCAGCGCGCCCTTATCGAAATCCAACGCCTGACCGGAGCGCCTTTCGTGGCGGCACCGACACGGGCGACGCAAGGAGACACCCCATGAAGTGGATGCACCGGATCAGCGCGCTGACGCTGGCTGTCCTGTTGGGCGCTTGTGGCGGCGCCAAGCCCGCGGGTGAGCCCGGCCATGAAGACGAATCGCAGGCCGAAGCGGGCGGCCACGAAGAGGAAGGTCACGAAGAGGCGATGGATCGCACCACCATCGCCGCGAAGGTGGCGCAGGACGCCGGCATTCGCGTTGCACCGGCTGCCGCCGGGGTGATCGCCGACGAGCACGAAGTCCAGGGATTGCTCACGCCCGTCGAAGGCCGCGTCGCCAAGGTCATGGCGCGCTTTCCCGGCCCGATCCGTACGCTGCGCGCCAACGTGGGCGACCGCGTGCGGGCCGGGCAGCCGCTGGCCACGATCGAGAGCAACCTGAGCCTCACCACCTACACCGTGCCTGCGCCGATTTCCGGCGTGGTCCTCGCGCGCAACGCGTCGATCGGCACGGTCGCCGGCGAGGGCGCGGCGCTGTACGAGATCGCGGACCTGTCGGAGCTGTGGGTGGACCTGCACATCTTCGGCGCGGACGCACAGCACATCACCGCCGGCGTACCGGTGTTGGTTACCCGCATGAGCGATGGCGTCACCGCCGAAACCACGCTCGAACGCGTGCTGCCGGGAACCGCCACCGCGAGCCAGAGCACCGTGGCGCGTGCCACGATCCGCAACCTCGACGGCCTGTGGCGGCCGGGTTCCGCGGTAAAGGCGCGGGTGACGGTCGATCACCAGCCCGTTAACCTCGTGGTCCCGCTCGGCGCGCTGCAGACCGCCGGCGAGGACGATGTGGTGTACGTGCGCCGGGGCGACACCTACGTCACGCGCCCGGTGCGGGGCGGGCGCCGCGACGCACAGCGCGTCGAGATCGTGTCCGGCCTGAAGGCCGGCGAGCAGGTCGTGGTCGAGCAGAGCTTCCTCGTCAAGGCGGACATCGAGAAATCGACCGCCGAGCACGAGCACTGAGGTCGCCGCCATGCTCGAAAAAATCATCCGATTCGCCATCGCGCATCGGTGGCTGATGTTGCTGCTCACGCTCGCCCTGGTCGGGCTGGGCGTGTGGAGCTTCACGAAGCTGCCGATCGATGCCACGCCGGACATCACCAATGTCCAGGTGCAGATCAATACCGAGACGCCGGGCTACTCGCCGCTGGAGGCCGAGCAGCGCGTCACTTTCCCCATCGAGACGGCGCTGGCCGGCCTGCCGCGCCTGGACTACACCCGATCGCTGTCCCGCTATGGCCTGTCGCAGGTGACCGTCATCTTCGAGGACGGCACCGACATCTACTTCGCCCGCCAACAGGTATCCGAACGCCTGCAGCAGGTGAAGTCGCAGCTGCCGGAAGGATTGGACCCGGACATGGGGCCCATCGCCACCGGCATGGGCGAGATCTTCATGTACACCGTCGACGCCGGTCCGACGGCGCGCAAGCGGGACGGCACACCGTATACGGCCACCGACCTGCGCACCCTGCAGGATTGGGTGGTGCGTCCGCAGATGCGCAATACGCCGGGCGTTACCGAGGTCAACACCATCGGTGGCTTCGAACGGCAGATCCACATCACGCCGGATCCGGCCAAACTGGTGGCGCTGGGCTTCACCCTGCATGACGTGGTCACGGCGATCGCGGCCAACAACCAGAACGTCGGCGCCGGCTACATCGAGCGCAACGGCCAGCAGTTCCTCGTTCGCGTACCGGGCCAGGTTGCCGATCTCGATGCCATCCGTGAGATCGTGCTGGACCGGCGCGAAGGCGTGCCGATCCGGGTACGCGACGTGGCGCTCGTGGGCGAAGGACCGGAACTGCGTACGGGTGCCGCGACACAGAACGGCCGCGAGGTGGTCATCGGCACCGTTGTGATGCTGGTGGGCGCCAACAGCCGGGAGGTATCGCAGGCCTCCGCGGCGAAGCTCGAAACGGCAAACGCGAGCCTGCCTGAGGGCGTCACGGCCCGTCCAGTCTACGACCGCACCGCACTGGTCGACCGCACGATCCACACCGTCGCCAAGAACCTCATCGAGGGCGCGATCCTCGTCGTCGTCGTGCTGTTCCTGCTGCTGGGGAACGTCCGCGCTTCATTGGTCACGGCGGCGGTGATTCCGCTGGCGATGCTGTTCACCGTTATCGGCATGGTGCGCGGCGGCGTGTCGGGCAACCTGATGAGCCTGGGCGCGCTCGATTTCGGACTCATCGTCGACGGCGCCGTGATCATCATCGAGAACTGCCTGCGCCGCTTCGGCGAGGCGCAGCACGCCCTCGGCCGCACCATGACGCGGGAGGAACGCTTCGACCTGACCGCGGTCGCGACGGCCGAAGTCATCCGTCCCAGCCTGTTCGGCGTCGGCATCATCACCGCCGTGTACCTGCCCATCTTTGCGCTGAGCGGCATCGAAGGAAAGATGTTCCACCCGATGGCGATCACCGTGGTGCTTGCGCTGACCGGTGCGATGCTGCTCTCGCTCACCTTCGTGCCGGCGGCCGTCGCCACCTTCCTGGGCGGCCGCGTCGAGGAGAAGGAAAACCGTCTGATGGCATGGACCAAACGCCGCTATGCACCGATGCTGGCCTGGTCGTTGAAGCGTCGGGGCTGGGTGCTAACTGGCGCTGCCGCCTTGGTAGTGCTGTGCAGCTTGCTTGCTACCCGTCTGGGCACCGAGTTCATTCCGAACCTGGACGAAGGCGACATCACGGTGCAGGCGCTGCGCATTCCCGGCACCAGCCTGACCCAGTCGGTAGCCATGCAGGAAACACTGGAGAAGACGCTGGCAGGCTTCCCGGAAGTGGAACGCGTGTTCGCCAAGATCGGCACTGCCGAAGTGGCCAGCGACCCCATGCCGCCGTCGATTTCAGACACCTTCGTGATGCTCAAGCCGCGTGAGGACTGGCCCGACCCACGCAAGCCGAAGGACGAGTTGCTGGAGGAGATGGAAGCGGCGATCACCAGGCTGCCCGGCAACAACTACGAGCTGACCCAGCCCATCCAGATGCGCACCAACGAGCTGATTTCCGGCGTGCGTGCGGACGTGGCGGTCAAGATCTATGGCGACGACCTCGACCAGCTGGTCCGCACGGCGGCGCAGGTGCAGCGAGTGATGGCGGCCGTGCCCGGTGCGGCCGACGTCAAGACCGAACAAGTCGCCGGCTTGCCGCTGCTGACCGTGGTGCCGGATCGCCAGGCGCTCGTGCGTTACGGGCTCAACCCAGGCGACGTGCAGGACACGGTGGCCACGGCCGTAGGCGGCGAGGTGGCCGGCCAGTTGTTCGACGGCGATCGGCGCTTCGATCTGGTCGTACGCCTGCCCGAAGGTGTGCGCCAGGACCCGGCCGCACTCGCCGATCTGCCGATCCCGCTGGGCAGCAACGGCGAGGCCGACGAATCGAGCCGGCCGGCAAGCTGGGTGGGCGGTGCGCCACGCACGGTGCCGTTGCGGGAAGTGGCGCGCATCGAGTCCACGCTTGGCCCCAACCAGATCAACCGCGAGAACGGCAAGCGCCGCGTGGTCGTCACGGCCAATGTGCGCGACCGCGACCTCGGCGGCTTCGTCAACGAACTGCAATCGGCGATCGAAGCGAAGGTCCGGGTACCCACTGGCTACTGGATCGAATACGGCGGCACGTTCGAGCAACTGATCTCCGCGAGCCGGCGCCTGGCGATCGTGGTCCCGGTGACGCTGGTGATCATCTTCGGCCTGTTGTTCATGGCCTTCGGTTCGGCGAAGGATGCGGCCATCGTGTTCAGTGGCGTGCCGCTGGCGTTGACCGGCGGCGTAATCGCACTGGCATTGCGCGGCATTCCGCTGTCGATCTCCGCTGGCGTCGGCTTCATCGCGTTGTCGGGCGTTGCCGTGCTGAACGGCCTGGTGATGATCGCGTTCATCCGAAAGCTCCGTGAGCAAGGCGATTTTCTCGACAATGCGATCGTGGATGGGGCGCTGGGTCGCTTGCGCCCGGTGCTGATGACGGCGCTGGTGGCCTCGCTCGGTTTCCTGCCGATGGCGCTCAACGTAGGCGCAGGTTCGGAAGTGCAGCGCCCGCTGGCGACGGTCGTGATCGGCGGCATCGTGTCCTCGACATTGCTGACGCTGCTCGTGCTGCCGGCGTTGTATCGCTGGCTGCATCGGCAGGCGGAGGGTTCACCGCGGGCTGCGAACGCTTGATCGAAACTTCATGCAGGCTGCGGCCACTTAGGAGCACAAGGCATGGGTGCAGGACACGATCACGGGCTGGGCGAAGTCCAGCATGAGAAACCGTTGTGGTGGGCCTTCGGACCCACCGCCGCCTTCCTGGTCGCCGAGGTGGTGGGTGGCCTCGTCACCAACAGCTTGGCGCTGCTGTCCGACGCGGCTCACATGGCCACCGAGGGTTCACCCCCGTTTTTACGGACACTTACGAGAAGGCCGATCGAGGCCATGAGGAGTGTTCATGTCGAAGCGAAGGAAGTTCAGTGCAGAGTTCAAGCGTGGCGCGCTTGAGCAGGCGAGCCAGCCTGGCGTCAGCTGCGCTCAGGTGGCACGGGAGCTGGGGATCCGGGACACGCTGCTGACCCGCTGGAAGCGAGAGGCCCAGAGCCAAGGCAAGGTGGCCTTCGGCGGCACCGGCACGCCCCGGGATGAGGAACTCGCCCGCCTGAAGCGCGAGCTGGCCCGGGTGAAGAAGGAGCGGGATTTTTTAAGAGAAGCGGCGACGTTCTTTGCCAAGGGATCGTCCTGAGGTATCAGGCGATCGAACGTTGCCGCGATGAGTTCCCGGTTCGGCTGATGTGCCGCTGCCTGCGGGTCTCGGCCAGTGGTTACTACGACTGGAGCAAGCGCCTGCCAAGCACCCGCCAGCTCGACAACGAGCGCTTGCTCGACCGCATCCGTGAGCTGCATGAAGACAGCCGGGGCACGCTGGGCGCCGGTCGGATGCAGGAAGATCTGGCCGATGCCGGCGAACCCGTCAGCCTGAACCGGGTGGCGCGCCTGATGGCTGAAGATGGCCTGCAGGGCTGGCCGCGGCCGAAGCGGCGTGGGCAGCGTGGCCGGCCCGCGCTGACGCCGCCGGGCGTGCGCAACCTGCTCGAACGGGACTTCACTGCGCTGGAGCCGGAGACCAAGTGGGTCACCGACATCACCGAACTCAAGACCGGCAGGGCAAGCTGTGCCTGTGCATCGTGCTGGACCTGTTCGACCAGCGCGTGGTGGGCTGGTCGATGCACCATCGGCAGGATCGGCAGATGGTGATCCGGGCCGTGCAGATGGCGGTCTGGCAGCGTCAGGGCAGCGACCCGGTGATCCTGCATTCCGATCGCGGCAGCCAGTTCCGGAGCGGCGACTACCAGCGTTACCTGGCGGCCAACGAACTGGTGTGCTCGATGAGCGCGGTGGGCCATTGCGGTGACAACGCGGCGTGCGAAGGCTTCTTCGGCCTGCTCAAGCGCGAGCGGGTCCACCGCATGACGTATCCGACACCCGATGCCGCCAGGGCTGATGTGTTCGAATACATCGAGCGGTTCCACAACCCGAGGATGCGGCGCAGGGTGGCCAGGAAAGACCGGAAGCTGTCAGCTCTTTTACAACCGTCCGTGATTTCGGGGTAGAACCCCGCGGTACGGATGGTGCTGGAGCATCAGGGCGAGCACGGATCGCAGTGGGCGGCGATTGTCTCGATCGCAGGCAAGGTAGGGTGCACGCCCGAGTCGCTGCGTCGCTGGGTCCGTCAGGCCGAGCGTGACCGCGGCTTGCGCAGCGGGCCGACTACCGACGAGCAGGCGCGGATAAAGGCGTTGGAGCGGGAAGTACGCGAGCTGCGCCAGGCCAACGAGATCCTGCGCAAGGCGTCAGCGTATTTTGCCCAGGCGGAGCTCGACCGCCGGTTCAAGCCATGAGAGGGTCGGCAGGGATTCGTGTAAAAACGGGCCGAAAGTGAGCTAACTGACTGTCGCAGCTGGCTTTCTTGGCCGCTCCAGAAAATCGAGGGTTGGGCAGCACTCTCCCGCCGGCACTTGGGCGCACCGCGCTATCTTCTGTTCGAGATCCCTCTCCAGCTGTCGCAGCTCGCGGATTCGTAGACGGACATCGACGAGCTTTCGCTCGGTCAGCTGACGGGTCTGCTCGCAAGAACGTTCGCCTGTGATCTCTAGCAGGCCAGCGATCTCGTCGAGGCTGAATCCCATCATCTGAGCGCGCCGGATGAACTGAAGCCGATTGACATCGTTTTCGTCGTAACGACGCACGCCTCCTATGGGTCGCTCGGGTTGACGCAGCAGCCTACGTCGCTGGTAGTAGCGCACGGTTTCGACGTGCACATCGGCCGCCGCCGCCAGCCGGCTGATCGTAAACGTGTTCGGACGCACGGCTTGACTCCGTACCTAGGTACAGAGGCTAGTATACTCTGATGCAAACAACCCCGGCCAAATCGTCTGTTCCAGCCATCGTTGGCGCGAGCATCGCCGCCATTGGCGCATCGGTCTGCTGCGTCGTGCCGCTGGTGCTGGTCCTGCTGGGCATCAGTGGCGCCTGGATCGGCACCCTGACAGCTCTCGATCCCTTGAGGCCCTGGTTCAGCGCCGCCGCCGTACTGTCCTTGGCCGTGGCGTTTTGGATGCTGTATCGACCGGCGGCACGGTGCGGTGTGGATGGCAGTTGCATCGCCCCGGACGCTCTGCGACGCAGGCGACGTTGGCTCTGGTTGGCGACAGCCCTCATCGTCCTGTTGCTGCTGTTTCCCTATTACATCGTCTGGATTCTGTAGGAGGCGCGATGCACAAGTGGATACTGGCCCTGGTGGCTGCTCTGTCGGTCGGTGCCGCTCTTGCGACGCCCGCAACCGTAGTGATGCTCGATGCTGAGAACATGACCTGTCCCGCCTGCGGCATCACCATCAGGAAGGCGCTGGAGAAGGTGCCGGGCGTGGCCGATGTGAAGGTGGACACCCGGGCTGAAACAGTCACGGTGACGTTCGAATCAAGCCAGACGGATGCAGCCGGAATCGCGCGTGCAGTCACGGAAGCAGGCTTCCCGGCCAAGGTGCGGACTCGCGGTGAGTGACGTCAAGCTGGAAAGCGTCTTGACCTGCCCGGAGTGCGGCCATCGGGCGACCGAGACAATGCCCATCACAGCGTGTCAATTCTTCTATGAGTGCACGGGCTGTGGAGCGGTTTTGCGTCCGCATCAAGGCGACTGCTGTGTGTTCTGCTCGTTCGGAACAGTGCCATGTCCACCGATCCAACAGAACAATCCCTGTTGTGGTTGAACCGCGGACTCCGATAATAGTTGGACAGACAGGCTGCGAGATCGACTGTGCCACCCTGGAAAGCGCGCCGCTCAACCAGCGGTGTGCATGCGAAGTGGTCGACATCCTCCGTCTGCACGAGTCGATCCGGGGTGCCTTTCCGGAGTTCACGACTGATCCCGCCGTACACGCGCACTTATTTTCACCCTATGCCTTGTTCGTTGATCGGCCCGCGTTGGAGGCCATGGGACGAGTCGCGGCGGCGGTCTTCGACGTCGCAGGAAACCCGGGATATAGCCAACGGGTCCTGCAATGGGCCCCCGACATCGCAACCCATTACCCGGGTTCGGCGGGTGGCGTCCTGGGGCTGGACTTTCACCTGACCGTCGACGGCCCGCGGTTGATCGAGGTCAACACCAATCCAGGCGGGCTGCTCCTCAATGCCGCGCTGCTCGATGCCGTGAGATCTTGCGCGCCGGCTGCGTGGACTACCTGGACCACGGCGACGGAGGCCCATAGCGCGGCTGTAGCCGCCTGGCTTGACGATGCCCGGCAGCAGTCGGGCCGCGCGCCGTCCCGTGTGGCCATCGTGGACAGCGCCCCGCGGGAGCAGTTCCTCTACCCCGAGTTCGAGCTGTACGCGGACGCATTCCGGGAGCACGGCGTGGACTGCGTGATACGCGCGCCCGAGGATCTGAGGTTCGGCCCGGAGGGGCTTGCAGATGCCGACGGCCCGATCGACATGGTCTACAACCGGTTGACCGATTTCGCGCTTGAGGAAGCTTCGCATGCGGACCTTCGTCAGGCTTATCTCGCAGGGGACGTCGCACTCACCCCGCATCCGCGTGCGCACGCGCTGTTCGCCGACAAGCGCAACCTGGCGGTGCTTGGAGACGCGGCTTTGCTCGGCGGGTTTGGGGTCGATGCGGGTTTGACAGCCCTGCTGGCCGAGGTGATCCCGACAACGGTTGAAGTCGTCCCCGGAAACCGGGATGCGCTGTGGGCAGCGCGCAACGGCTACTTCTTCAAGCCTGCAGCAGGGTTCGGCAGCCGTGGCAGCTATCGGGGCGACAAGCTCACCCGGCGAACGTGGGAGTCGATGGCGTCGGCGACCTACATCGCACAGGCCTTCGCGCCACCGAGCATGCGGATCGTGCATGGGGGCCAGTCCCTCAAGGCGGACGTGCGCTGCTTCGCGTCCGAGGCGGGTGTGCTGTTGTTCGCGGCCCGGCTTTATCAGGGCCAGACTACGAACATGCGCACCCCAGGTGGTGGATTCGCAGCGGTGCTCACGACGCCACTGATCGGCGAGTAATCCTGGCTGGGGCCGCCCTGGCGGTATGCCGTGGACTACAGCCAGGCCAATGCTGATTCGGCCAGCTCGCGTTCCTCATCGATCGCGACGTTCCAGATGGCCGGCCCGCTCGCGGCATCGATCCGCGTGGCCCCAGCATCGTTGTCGTCAGGTGCCAGCGCCAGGCCAAGCCAGCCCAAGCGCGCGATGATCCGCGCCCGCAGACCCGGCGCGCGGTGGCCGATGCCGCCGGAAAAGACGACATGGTCGAGTCCGCCGATTCCCGTGGCCATGGCCGCGATGGACTGCGCGATTCGGACTGCGAAGAGGTCCACGGCAAGCTGGGCCTGCGGGCCAGGATCGGCAAGCAGCACGCGCATATCGCCGTGCCCGGCGATGCCGGCAAGACCTGCAGTGCGGGACAAACCATCTTCAATCGCTTGCGCGTCCAGCCGTTCGTGCCTGAGCAGGTACAGCAACGCACCGGGATCGAGATCCCCGGAGCGGGTAGGGCTCGGGATTCCCCCCAGCGGAGTGAGCGCCATGGTGGTGTCGCGGCTCCGACCGTCCTCGACGGCGCAGACGCTGCAACCACCCCCCAGATGCGCGAAGACGGCGCGGCTCCGCAGGATTCCGGCGTCCTGGCTGGCCACGACTCGCAGTGCAGAGGCGAAGGCGAGTCCGTGGAAACCGTAGCGGCGGACGCCCAGCGCATCCCATGCTTCGGGGATGGGCAGGCGCTGGCTCCAGGGTGCGAGTGTCACGTGGAAGTCCGTGTCGAAGGCCACGCCCTGGCGGGCTTGCGGCCAACGCAGGCGCGCGGCACGCGCGAACGCGAGGGCGACCGGCTGGTGCAAGGGTGCGAATGGCACCAAGGCATCCAGTTTCGCAAGTACATCTTCGTCGAGCTCGCTGGCGTTGCGCAGGTCGCCGCCATGTACGATTCGGTGGACCACCACGTCGGGGCCGGGCGCCGGTATCGACAATATTTCGAGCAGGGTGGCAAGTCGCTCTTGCGCATCCGCGCCGACGGCAATCTCGGCCCGGGAGCGCTCCACGACGCGTGGCTGCGCGCCTGGCCCCTCAGCGTGCAACAGATAGCACGCGCCCTTGAGGGTGGACGAGCCAACGTTGAGTGCCAGAAGCCGGCGCGTGGTCATAGGTGTCGCCAGTTCATGTTCATGGGGACCGTACCGCCCGGCGCAACAGCTGCGCATTGATCGCCACCACGATGGTGCTCAGCGACATGAGCACTGCACCAAGCGCGGGTTGCAGCATGATCCCCCATGCAGCGAGAACGCCGGCAGCGAGCGGGATGGCGACGATGTTGTACCCGGCGGCCCACCACAGGTTCTGGATCATCTTGCGATAGGTCGCCTTGCTCAATGCAATGATCGCCGGCACGTCGCGCGGGTCGCTGCGCACGAGTACGACGTCGCCGGCCTCGACCGCGACGTCCGTCCCTGTGCCGATGGCGATGCCGACGTCGGACGTGAGCAGCGCCGGAGCGTCATTGACACCGTCACCCACCATCGCGACGCGCTTGCCCTGGGCCTGCAGCTCCTCGATCTTTGCCACCTTGTCCTCGGGCAATACCTCGGCGAAGACGGTGTCGATGTTGAGTTCCTTCGCGACCGCGTTTGCGACCGCCGTGGAATCACCCGTCAGCAGGACAACCTCCAGTCCTTCGTCGTGCAGCCGCTTGACCGCGTCGAACGATTCGGGACGGATGGCATCCGCGATCGCAAATACGGCGAGCACCCGGTCGCCTTCCACCAGGTAGGTTGCAGATTGACCATCGGCTGCCGCTGATTCGGCAGCCCGCCGAAGCGTCTCCGGCGGTTCGACCGCGAGCATTCTCAACAGACCCGGCCCGCCAACGTGAAGCGAGCGCTCCTCGACGACTGCGCGCACGCCGCGTCCCGGCATGGACTCGAAGTCCTGCGACATCGGAACGTCGATGCCATGTTCCTTGGCGCTGGTCATCAGCGCCTGCGCGATCGGATGTTCAGCGTCGCGCTGGACCGACGCGGCCACGCGAAGCACCTCGTCGTCGGTGAGTCCATCGGCGGCAGTGGTCTTCACGACGCGGTGCGAACCGAGCGTGAGCGTGCCTGTCTTGTCGAACACGACCGTGTTCAGCAAACGGGCCTCTTCCAGGCCGCGTCGATCGCGCACGAGCAGGCCGTTCCGTGCGCCAATCGTGGTCGAGATGGCGGTCACCAGCGGGATGGCCAAACCTAGCGCATGGGGACAGGCGATCACGAGCACGGTCACTACGCGCTCGATCGTGAAGCTCCACGGTCGACCGAGGAGTGGCCAGACAATGGCGGTAACCGCGGCGGAGACGATGGCGATGATCGTGAGGTAGAACGCCGCCCGGTCCGCCAGGGCCTGGGCGCGCGAGCGCGACGTCTGGGCCTGCTCGACGAGCCGCATGATACCCGCGAGCGCGGTCTCGTCGCCGGTTCCCGTCACCTCGACACGCAACGAGCCCTGTCCGTTGACGGTGCCGGCGATCACCCGGTCGCCCGTCGACTTGTCCATCGGCTTGGACTCGCCGGTGATCATCGCTTCGTTGACGGCGCTGGTCCCTTCCTTCACGACGCCGTCGGCGGGAATGCTCGCGCCGGGCCTGATGAGCAGCAGGTCGCCGCGCTTCAGTTCCGCGACAGGGACTTCCTTCGCGGTACCGGCCTCATCCAACCGCACCGCCATATCAGGCAGCAGCTTCGCGAGTTCCTTGAGAGCGCCCTGTGCCTGGTTGATCGAACGCATCTCGATCCAGTGGCCGAGCAACATGATCGCCACCAGCGTCGCCAGCTCCCACCACAGGTCCAAGCCCTCGACAACGCCGAGCGTGACCAACGCGCTGTAAAGGAAGGCGACGGTGATCGCAAGCGAGATCAGCGTCATCATGCCCGGCAGGCGATTTCTCAGCTCGTGGTATCCGCCGCGGACGAACGGCGAGCCGCCGTAGAAGTACACGATCGTGCCGAACACCGCCGGGATGTACGCCGACCCCGGGAACTGTGGTGCGGTGTAGTCGAACCAGTGCTGGATCATCCCGCTCCAGATCAGAGTGGGAATGGTCAGCAGCAGCGTGAGCCAGAACTTGTCGCGGAAGCTCGCCACGCTGTGGCCGGCATGCTTGTCGTGCCCGGCATGGACGTCGCCGTCAGCACCCTTGCGGGAATGCGGCGGTTGCCCGCCATGCGCCTGATGATCGTGCTGATGATGGTCGTGTTGCGTCATGGGTCTGCCTTCCTGGATGCACTGATGCATTGGGCATCAGCGGGGAGATTGATCAGTGATTCTGCAAGGGACTGTCTGAAATCGCGATCCCCAATGGTCGGGGCTCCAGCTGCTTACAAGTGCCCCGATCTGGCGATGGCCGTCACCAGCCGCAGCGAGAGCAATGCCGCAGCAGCGAAAGCCACGATAGCCAGGAAAGGCATGTGACCGAACACTTGCGGGCCGTCGGAGTGCAGGCTCAACAGCGCACCACATACATACAGGCCCAAGGTGACCAGGGCCAATGCCAGCCGATGCCCGTGCGGGCGATTGCCTCCTGCGTCGAACTCAGGCCATGGTGATGTACGGAGAGGGCGGGCCGTCCGTCGCTCAGTTGCGCCTGCCGCAACAGGTCGGTGGCGATCTGGGGCAGCTGGCGGGCGGTGCGGGCCAGCCGCATGGCGAGCGGCCTGTTGCCGCCGGGGCGGCTGGCATCGGCGATCTCGGCGATCTCGGCGGCCTGTGCCGACAGCGTCCCCAGCAGATCCAGATCCGGATCCAGTGCCCGCAACGTGTTCTCGACCAGGAAAAGCGTCCGGATCAGGGACAGCAGGTGGGCAGGAAGCCGGAAGCCCGCGCCTTGGCCAATGCGTGCCACGCGCCAGATCGCCTCGGCAATGGACCACGCCGCCAATGGGCGGCTGGCCATCTCGGCCAGGATCAGGTGGATCTCGCGCACATGCGAGCGTCGCTCGACCTGCGGAGGGAAGAAGCCCAGGGCGATTGCCGCATCCAGGACACCCTCGGCGTCGTCGGCTGCAATGGCCTCGACCATGCCGCCAAGCGCGAGCCGCGATGCCGGGTCGAGCACACCGATCGAGCCGAAGTCATGCAGGCACAGGCGACCGTCGTCAAAGAAGAACAGGTTTCCCGGATGGGGATCTGCATGGAACACACCGGCGCCGAAGAGCTGATGCACGTAGGCATCGAGCAGCGCGCTCGCCAGCGCGGGAGCGGCCCCGGTTCCGTAAGCGGTCTCCAGGCGGGTGCCGTGGCTTCGGTCCTGGACCAGCACGTCGCGGGTAGCGTAGGGCTCGACGACGTGTGGCTGGGTAATGCCGGGCAGTGAGTCAAGCACCTTGGCCATGCGCCGCATGTTCTGTGCTTCGTGACGCATGTCGATTTCATCGCGCATGAAGGCGCCCAGTTCGTCCACGAGTTCGAGCGGCCGGTGTCGCTTGAGGGGCGGCCAGATCCACTGGGCCACGCGCATCGTGCGCCGGAGCAGCCGCAGGTCGGCCTGCACCTGGGCATGGATGCCGGGGCGGGTGATCTTGACGACCACGTCGCGACCATCATGCATGCGCGCAGGGTGGATCTGGGCTACTGAACCTGCAGCCATCGGCTTGTCATCGAAGCTGGCAAAGAGCGCGTCGACCGGTGCGCCGAACGCCTCTTCGACCATGTGCCTGGCCTGGTCCGCAGGAAACGCTGGCACGTCGCTGTGCAATCGTGACAGCGCCTCGCGATAGGGCACTGGCAGCAGGTCCCAGCGCAGGCTCAAGCCCTGGCCCAGCTTGACGAAGGTGGTCCCCAGCCCCACCAGGGTCGTGCTGATGTAGGCGGGGAGGCGGTCGGGTGCGCGCCGGCGCAGGCGCAGCACAGCGACTCCAAGCTTCAGTCCAGCCCAAGCGATCTGGCCTCCGCGCCGCACCGTGCCCGCCATCAGTGCGCGCTCCCGGTTGGCCAACTCACGGCGTCGACCCACTTGCTGGACGCAGGATGGTGGCCGGATCGCCGCGGCCATCCACTGCCGCCAGTTCCACCTCGGACAAAAGGCTGCCACGGGACCAGCGGAGGACGCCCGCGGCCGCATCGACCACGTGCGCCCAAGTGCTCCGGTTGGCGAACAACAGTCCCGGCACGTCCAGCGTGCCGCCGCGGTTGACGAAGCCCAGTGCCGCGGTCGTCGCCGGGCCGGTGTCGAGCCGACGCAGCGCGCCCAGGAAAGGCTCGGGTCGGGTGTGGGTGACGAATACGCGCGGCCGCTCCGCCGGGAACAGTGCATGGACGTCGCTGCCGGAGTGCACGTATCGCGCCTCCTCCGGATCGCGCGGCGTGCGGAACCGGCCGGGCTCGCCGAGATAGAGGATCGCCGCCGCCACACCGCGTTCGACGAGACGCACCTGCGCGCGGCGCACTTCCTGTAACTGGTAGGCACCAGTGGCGACCAGCAGGATCGCCGCCGTCGCTGGATCGCCGGCCAGGCATATCGCGCCGGTCGCGGCCAGTGACTGGGCCTGCTGCGGCGTCAGCTCGTGGGGCACCGGCCGTTTGGGGACGACCAGGGCGGTGACCGTGCCGCGTTGGGCGTAGGCGTGGGCAAGGGCTGCGGCGGCGCCGTTGGCGTCAGGCGGAAATACCACGCGTGAGATATCGGCCATTTCGCCCAGGAGCGCCTCGGCCATGGTCGGATCCTGATGGGACTGCTCGTTCTTCGCGTTTTCCCAGGTGTGGGAAGTCAGCACCAGGGGCACACCCAACCAGCCGGGCGGACGCCCTGCCTGGGCCTGATGGCGGGCGAAGATCAGTTCTTGGCGCACGGCGCCGAGCATCTTCGGTGCGAACGCCTCGTAAGTGACCACCAGGTTCAGCCCACCCTTGTTGCCGAGCGCAGCGCTGACCACGGCTTCCTCGTTGAGCGCGGTGATGACCGCGCCGGTTGGCGATTCGGCGACGCCGGGCTCGGGCTCGTGCACCCGGTGTTTCATCGCGTCCAGGGTGCGGTCGAGCTTGTTGCTGCGCAGCTCGTCAGGATTGCCCACGCGCACGCGCAGCCCGGGGTTCGCTTCAGCGATGGCGACGAACTGCTCGTCGAGCGCGGTCATTGGCGAACTCTCGCCGCCGGCGCCGCGGTCGGCGATCGCTGGCACGCGGGGCGGGTCCACCTGGCGATCGGCCAGCGCATGATCGCGCTCGCGCACCCGCTGCTGGAGCTCGTGGCTGTTGAGTGCGGCCAGGGCCTCCTCGAGCTCGGCCGCGGCCACGAACAGCGCCGCGGCGCCTTCATTGAAGAGCGTGCGCGCCTGCGCATCCTTCGCCGGATTCCCGGGCAGGGGCAGGTTGTGCGAGGCGTTGGTGCCGGCGCCGGGGAAGCCGAAGCCCTTCACGGTTTCGGCGATGCCATAGGGCAGCCGCACGTCGACATCGGGGACGGCGGCGCCCGCTTGCAGGCGCGACTCCATCACGTGGATGCCCCACGCGATGCTGGCCGGATCACGCCCGTCCAGCGCGATCGGATCAAAGCCGTTCAAGCGCAGGTGCCGGTCCAGCCACCGCTCGCCACCCTGCTGGGTGATCTGACTACGCTGTTCGATGCGCCGCCCGTTGAGGATGATGATCGGGCTGACCAGCCCGCTGTCCTCGGCACGCCACCAGCGCGGCGCCCAGTCGCTGCCACGCTGTTCCTCGAACGCACCGTCGCTGAGGAACGCCACCAGGCGTTCGTGCTTGAGCGGCGCATGCACGTACTGCAGCTCGGCAAAGCCGAGATAGCCGCCTTCCATCACGCCGCCGGCGGTGTGCGCATTGACGTGCGACCCCAGGGGCGACGCCGGCGTTCCGTCCGGATTGAGGGTGTAGGCGTAAAAGTCGCCGACGAACCTGCTCAGCCCCGCGTCGGAGCGGTCGTAACGTTCGGCGTGGCGGTCGGTCATGTTGCCCACCAGCAGGTTCAGCGCGTCGATGGCGGCCACGCAGTGCCCTTGGCCCATCATCCACGCGCGGGTGACGCCATCCAGGGAATCCATCAGCAGGTAGCCGGCATAGGCGGGCACCATGTTGAGGGACCCGCCGGTGTGGCCTTCAGGCGTGGTCTTGAAGTCCTCAAACTCGAGCGCCGCACCGTCGGTACGGACCCGGTGGCTGTAGGTCATGTGCGCCACCAGCCACATCCCGGCGCTGGTGACGCGGTCGGCGGCGGCGAGCCGCTGCCATGCGGTGCCGGCATCGGGCGTGCGGCCCAGGGCCACCAGCTCGTCCACCATCTGACGAACCCGAAGCTGGGTGAGCGGGTCGTGCCGGATCACGCCGTAACCGGCCGCCCAATGGGCGAACGCGGGATCGGCCTGCCGGTGGGCGTTGGCCAATTCGGAGATCCGCTGGCGCTCGGCGGGCGACAGTTGGTCGGCGGTGCAGCAGTTGAGATGCAGGTTCATGGGTTCTCCGGCGAATCGGTCGAAGCGGTCATCAGGGACAAGGCCGCGGCGGCAAGGTCCGCGCCCAGCGCGATCGCGTTCGACGGGTGGGCAATGGTGTCGGTGCTCACGATGCGGGCGAGGCCCGCCTGCTGCAGGCGGGCATAGGCATCGCCGGCGAACACCGGATGGATGGCGACCAGCAACGGCTGCGGCAGCGACAACTGACGCAGGTGCACGAGGGTCTCCAGGATCGTGTGGCCGGAGGACACGATGTCGTCGATCAGGACCGGGGTCCGGCCGGCCACGGCCGCCGGGTCAGGCAGGCTCACGCGCACGTCATAGTCGCCATGGCGTTCCTTGGCCAGCACCTGGTATGGCATGCCGGACCGGGCCGCGATGTCGGCGACCCATTGCTCACTCTCGCTGTCGGGTCCGATCAGCACCGCGTCGGGGACTGACTCTGCGATCCAGCGGGCCACCGCAGGCGTCGCCGACACGTGGGCCGCCGGCATTCGGTAGAGCGACTGCAGGCGCTCGACGCGGTGCAGGTGCGGGTCCACGGTCACCAGCCAGTCGAACGACTCCTCCAGGAACTGCGCGAACAACGGCGTACTGACCGCTTCACCGCGATGGAACCGGGTGTCCTGGCGCATGTATCCCAGATAAGGTGCGATCAGGCCCACCGAGCGCGCCCCGAATTCGCGCGCCGTCCGGGCGGCGAAGCGCAACGGAAGGGCCAAGGCATCGGCGTTGCGCAGGCTGGCCAGGATCGCCACATCGGCGCCGGCCAGCGCGTCGTCCAGGGTGACCAGCGACTCGCCATCGGGAAAGTGCCGCCAGCCCACGGGTGCAATGCGCGCCTGCAGGGGTATGGCGATGGTGCTGGCCAACGCCGCATCGGCCGGGAACGGCACCAGCACACGGGTCATGGGGCCTCTCCCAGGACAAAGGGTTGCAACGTGACGGCGTGCTCCAGGGCATAGGCCAGTTCTCCGCGCGACTCCGCATGCAGGGTCAGCAGAGGCTGTCCGCGCTCGACCGTATCGCCGACCCGCAGACCGGTTTCCAGGCCAGCGGTGGGGGATGGCGGTGCGCCGGCCAGCTTGGCCAGTTTGGCCAGCTTGCGGTTGTCGATCTCAAAGATGCGTCCCGATGTGGCTGCCGGCACGTCGGCGGTAAACGCCGCCCGTGGCGGTTCGCGGAAACCTCCCTGGGCCTCGCAGATCGCCAGGAACTTGGCCAGCGCGGCTCCGGAATCCAGCACGCTGCGCGCGCGCTCCAATCCGGTGCCGGCGCTGCTGCCCGGTGCCATGTCCAGGAGTGCCGCGGACAGCGCAAGCGCGCGTTCGCGAAGGTCTGCCGGTGCATCGGCGGCGTTGCGCAGCACCTTGAGCACATCGTGCGCTTCAAGCGCCGGACCGATTCCCCGACCCACCGGTTGGCTGCCGTCGGAGCGATGGATGCCCAGCTGCAGTCCAAGCGCGCCCGCGGTGTGTGCGAGCCGCGAGCCGAGGCTGTCAGCGGCGACCTCACTGCGCACCTTGGCGGTCGGGCCTACCGGCATGTCGATCAGGACGTGGGTCGAGCCTGCGGCGACCTTCTTGGACAGCACGCTGGCGACCAGTTGGCCGTCGCTGTCGAAGTCCAGCGGCCGCTGGACCCGGATCAGAATGTCGTCGGCCGGGCTCAGGCGCACGTTGCCGCCCCAGACGATGCAGCCGCCCTCGCGCTCCACCACGCGCCGCATCGCTGCCAGGTCGAGCGCCACCGGCGCCATGACTTCCATGGTGTCGGCCGTGCCCGCTGGCGACGTGATTGCGCGCGATGAGGTCTTCGGAATGCGGTAGCCCAGCGCAGCCACGATGGCCACCACGATCGGCGTGGTGCGATTGCCTGGCAGGCCGCCCACGCAGTGTTTGTCCAGCACCGGCCCTTCGCCCCAGTCCAGGCGTTGGCCCACGGCAATCATGGCCCGCGTCAGTGCAGTCGTCTCCGCATGGTCCAGGCGGTCGCCCGCGCTGGCCGCAACGAACGCGGCAAGCTCCAGGTCCGACAACCTGCTTTCCATCACGTCCTGCACCAGGGCGAGGTACTGGGCGTCGTCCAGCCGTGCACCGAACACCTTGGCGCGGAGCGCACCGGCCGACGCCGCGGGTTCCGCGTGCCGGACCCAAGCCAAGGCTTCTGGCATGGGGTCGAGGAGCCTCCATGCGACCTCCGACAGCGCCATCTCGTCCAAGCCGAGCCGATCATCGATGACCACGTTCAGCGTCGCCACCAGCGTGCGCGTGCCCACGTCCAGTCTCACGCGCGTCATCGCAGCAAAGCCTTCCGAGCGACAGACTTCGCAGTCGCGGTGCATATAGACCACCGGCTGCTGGTAGGTGTCGATGCCGGCACGGGTGACGCGCAGCCGGTTGTGGCCGGGGACCTGCTTGGTCATTGCGCATCCTCCAGTCCAACGCGCTCCAGGTGCTCCGGCACCCGTGCGCGCCAACCCAACTCGCGTTGCACGCGCCCGCGCAGCGTGTCGGCTGCGTCGGGCTCGCCGTGGGTGAGGTAGACGATGCGCGGCGCGGACGGCGCGGTGCGCATCCAGTCCAGCAGCTCCTCGGCGTCGGCGTGACCGGAAAACCCTTCCAGCTGCACCACCTCGGCGCGGATGGGGACCTCCCGACCGAACATGCGCAGCGTGCGCTTTCCCGCCGCCAGCGCGGCACCGCGTGTTCCGCCGGCTTGGTAGCCCGCCAGCAGGATCGCATTGCGGTCATCGGGGCCGAACGCCTCGATGTGGTGCAGCACGCGCCCCCCGGTCGCCATCCCGCTGGCGGAGATGATGATCATCGGCCCGCGCTGGCGGTTGAGCGCCTTCGACTCTTCCACCGTGTTGACGAAGGTGGCCACGTCGAACATCCGCTGGCAGTCCTCTTCGGACACGTGGTGCTCGGAATGGTGGGCGTGGTAGTGCCGGGTCGCGTTGATCGCCATCGGGCTGTTGAGGTACACCGGCACGCGAGGGATCTCCTTGCGCTCACGCAGCCGGGCGATATGCAGCATGAGCGCCTGGGCGCGGCCGACAGCAAAGGCGGGGATGACGATAACGCCCCCGCGCGCGGCAACACGGCGGATGATCGGGGCCAATTCCGCTTCCTGGTCGATCGGGACGTGTTCGCGATTGCCGTAAGTGGACTCGCAGACCGGTACGTCGCAGGCGGGCAGGGGCGTCGGCGGATTCATCAGCGATTCCTGCTGCCGTCCCAAGTCGCCGCTGAAGTGCAGGCGCTGCCCCTGGACATCCAGGCTGACGTGGGCGGCGCCCAGGATGTGGCCTGCGGGGTGGAAGCGCACCGTGAAGCCGGGCGCGACCTCGATGTCGCGTTCATGGTCATGTCCCTGCAGCTGCTTCAGGCTGCGACGGGCGTCCTCTTCCGTATAGAGCGGTCGCGGCTCCTTGTGCTTCGAGTAGCCCTTGCGCGCGGCGTACTTCGCCTCTTCTTCCAGCAGGTGCCCGCTGTCGGGAAGCAGCAGTCCGCACAGCGCCACGCTGCCGTGGGTGCAGTGGATCCGGCCGCGGAACCCCTGCTTGACGAGTGCGGGCAGGTAGCCCGAATGGTCCAAGTGGGCGTGGGTCAGGATCACCGCATCGATTGATGCCGCGTCGACGGGAAACGGTGCCCAGTTGCGCTCGCGCAGCTGTTTGTAGCCCTGGAACAGGCCGCAGTCGACCAGCACGCGCTGGCCATTGGCCTCGACCAGGTAGCGCGATCCGGTGACGGTACCGGCGGCACCGAGGAACTGCAGCGTCGGGCGGGAAGTCGAGGTCATGATGAGCTCCGGTTCTGGCAGGAAGTGATGGTGGAAAGCGGGCACACGTCCGACGCAGATCGCGCCGGACGCGTGGCTTGCTCACGGTCGAATCAGCTCGACGATGTCATTGACCTTGGGCTTTCCGGAGATCACTTCAGCCTCTGCGTAGTGGTCGTCGAACAGCCCGGTGATGCGCACCTGACCGACGGCTTCCCGGCGAAAGCGCGGCCCGATATCCCGGGGACCGGGGTTACGGCGCTTGTGCCGGATCACATCCAGCACCTGGTCGACCTGGGCTCCGTCGGCCTTGCCGACGCAGACCACCAGTGTGTCGTCCTGCGTCTCCAGAACCTGGCCGCGCATCAACACGTTGTGGCGGAACCCGCCTTCGCTCGCGGAAGCAGCCCCCGGCAGTGCGAAGGAGAAGGCAAAGGCGCCCGCCAGCGCCACCGCGGCGAACCAGCGATTGGGATTGGTGCGCGGGCCAGCAAAACAGGCGGCATGTGTGACGTTGTTCATTGTGTGGACTTGGACCGCCCAGAGTTTCATAGACACTCATCGGCCGCTTTGCGCGTAGCGCCTTTCGAACTCTACCGGTGAGACATCGCCAGCGGAACCATGCCGACGAACCGGGTTGTAGAACATCTCGATGTAGTCGAACACGTCCGAGGCCGCCGCGGCCCTGGTCGGGTAGATCCGCCGCTTGATCCGCTCCTTTTTCAGGACGCTGAAGAAGCTCTCGGCCACCGCGTTGTCGTGGCAGTTCCCGCGGCGGCTCATGCTCGGCACCATCCGGTGCACCTTCAGGAACGATTGCCAGTCGCTGCTGGTGAACTGGCTGCCCTGGTCGGAGTGCACCATGACGCCCGGTCCCGGCTTGCGCCGCCATGCCGCCGCCACCAGGGCCTGCAGCACCAGGTCGCTGGTCATCGTCGGCGCCGTGGCCCAACCCACGATCTGCCGCGAGTACAGGTCCATCACCGCCGCCAGGAACAGCCAGCCCTCGTAGGTGCGGATGTAGGTGATGTCGGTGACCCAGACCTTGTTCGGCGCGTCGGGGGCGAAGTCGCGGTTGAGCACGTTGTCGACCGCACCCACCGGGCCACCGCGATGTCGCGGCTTGCTCCCGTAGCCGACCTGCGCCCGCAGACCCTCGGCCTTCATCAGCCGCTGCACGCGGTGGCGGCTGCAGGTCTCGCCCGCTTCGCGCAGGTCAAGCGTGATCTTGCGGTGGCCATACACGCCACCGCTGGCCAGCCAGAAGTGCTTGATCAGCCCCAGCAGCCGCTGATCCTCGCGCTCACGCAGGCTGGCCGACTGCCGGACCCAGGCGTAGTAGCCGCTGCGGTGCACGCCCAGCACCCGGCACATCGCGACCAGTCGGAACTCGCCGATGTGCGCACGCATGAACGCGTACTTCGCCCTTACCCCTTGGCAAAGTACGCGGCGGCTTTTTTTAGAATGTCGCGCTCCTCGGTCACGCGCCGGAGCTCGGCCTTGAGGCGGCGTATCTCCGCCGAGTCGGTCCCCACCAACGCAGAGCCTGCGGCTGCCTTCCCGGCCTTCTTCGCCTTCTGCACCCAGTCGTACAGCGTGTGCTTGGGGATCCCGATCCGCGCGGCCACATCCGCCACCGTAAAGCCCCGCTCGAGCACCTGCTTCACCGCCTCCGCCCTGAACTCATCCGTGTATCGCTTGCTGCTCATGAACACCTCTGCTGTAGCCATGAATTATGGCCTGCGGGTGTCTACAAAAGGCTGGGCGGTCCAACTCCTTGAATGGATGTGAGGCGAAACAGCGAGACTGCGAGAGCACAAACGGATGGAACACGACGGTCGGCCTTCATCGGACTTCCCCCGCCGATCGGACAGGACCGCGCCGGCGTCGCGGTATGAAGGCCGGCACCTCCTGCATGTAGCTCACGTAGTCCTCGCCGAAGCGGCTCAGGCAATCTCTCTCCTCACGACGCGCGAGGCGGGCATAGGCCCACACCAGCACCGGATAGCTGGCGAGCGTGAGCAGCGTGGGCCACTGCAGGAGGAAACCAGTCAGTACGAGTACGAAGGCGACGTACTGCGGGTGACGCATGCGTGCATACACGCCCTGAACACATGCCGTGACGCGCACGGCAAGAACGCACAGCACTGCGCCGCACAGAGGCGTGCGGAGCAGTCAGCGTTCGGGCATCAGATCAGCAGGAGAGCCGCTGGATGGGCGGTGGGGCGGTGCCAGGCGGGCCTGGGTGGTGCATCCACCCATGCAGACGAAACCCCGGGACCGGCGTCTGCGGTCTGAGCGACCGCGAACCAGGAGAGCCACGCACCGACAATAAGCGGTGGCACCGGGGGGATGCGACTGCTGTCAGCCGAAATGCCCCCTTCGCTGCAATGTGCGGCACACAGCGCCGTGTCCGCTGAGGGAAGATCGGCGTCACAGCCGTGGTTGGGGTCGTGTTGGGCGTAAGCGTCAGCCGCGTCTGCGGTGGTCGCTCCCGGGAGATCCAGGCAACCGCCATGACCGGCCAGCGCGAACTGGGACCAGAGCAGCGCCGCCATCGCGAGGAGGGCGGCGCGCTGCAACCAGCTACGGTGACGACGGCGGATCATGGCTTGAGGTTACCTTTTGCTCGGTCAGATGCAACTGATCCAGATCAATCCCCCGGGCAGATCGGGTGACTGGACCGGTAGGCCGCTTTCGGTGTCGCCGAAACCGGAACCGACCCGGCCAGGCGAAGCGCGCGGGCCACAACCGACACCTAGCTCAGTCTCATGGCGAGCGCCGCAACCATCGGGCTCAGCGGGATCCCCGAGCGCGAGTAGAGCGCGTCGGCGGCGGCCGGAACCAGCTTCAGGCTGATCGCTCGTCCGGGTACCCAGCCTCACTGAGCGCTGAGAGGAACGCGCCCCCGTCCATGTCGCTATCGACCCTCACCTGACGCGTCGGTGGGTCGGTTTCGATGCGGGCTTGGGGGTCCACACTGAGCAGTGCCTTCTTGACGGACTTGGCGCAGCCGCCGCATGTCATGTTTGGAATGTGGAAACGAAGCATCTTGATCTCCTGATCGACTGTGGTGTCGGATCAATATGGGGTTTGACAGCGTGGCAAGGTCAATCGGCTATCAGCAGAATGTTTGCAAGCTGCTCACGGCTGGCCGACAACGGCGCCGAGAACTCTTGCGAATGCACGTCCGACCACGAATGAGTCATCTGACGCCGCGGTTACGCGAGGAGGCGGGCGTGTCGGCCCCAAACCGAGGCGTCCTATGTGGACCCTGCGAACGCGACTCCGCCGCTGTTGGCTCGGCCAGATCCGCAAGGATCGGGCATTCCGGTCGGTCATCCCCGTGGCAGTGGTCGGCCAGATGCTCGAGCGTTTGCACCATCGCCTGCAGCTCGGCGATTCTCGTCTTCAGTCCGGCGGCATGGGAAAGCGCCATCGCCTTGACGTCGGCGCTTGCGCGGTCACGGTCGCGCCACAAGACCAGCAGTTCTGCGATCTGTTCGACAGAGAAGCCAAGGTCTCGTGCGCGACGGATAAAGCGAAGGCTATAAGCGTCAGGCGTGCTGTAGTGTCGGTAGCCGGCCTCAGAGCGCGCAGCTTTGGGGATCAAGCCGATCTGTTCGTAGTAGCGGATCATCTTCGCCGACACGCCTGAAAACTTGGCTGCTTCACCGATATTCATCATTCTCTTTTCCTGGTCACCCAAGGATGCTTGGTTCGACACGCTAGGCCGGCGTCCGCCACATCGATCCTGTCTTGGTGTTCAGTCAGGCGGCACCGTGTCTTGGGATCAATGTTCGATTGCCTGGCGCGGATTGGGCAATGCCGCCCCGCTCTGGGGCATCCCCGTACGGGTTTCGATCGTTATGGGAGCCTGGAAGCGCTTGAGCCGCAGCGCGTTGCCGAGCACGAAGACACTGGAGAGGGCCATCGCGGCCGCAGCGAAGATCGGCGAAAGCAACATGCCGTTCACCGGGTAAAGCGCACCCGCCGCGACCGGGATCAGCAGGGCGTTATAGGCAAAAGCCCAGAACAGGTTCTGCTTGATGTTGCGGATCGTCGCTCGGCTGAGCGCGATGGCATTCGTCACGCCGCGCAGGTCGCCCGACATCAGCACCACGTCGGCAGCCTCGATCGCCACATCGGTTCCCGTGCCGATGGCGAGCCCGACGTCCGCTTCGGCCAGCGCCGGCGCGTCGTTGATGCCGTCGCCCACGAAGGCGACCCGCGCGCCATTGGTCCGGAACTTCTTCAGCGCCGAGACCTTGCCGTCGGGCAAGACCTCGGCCGCGACTTCATCGATGCCGAGCTGCCTGGCGATCGCCGCGGCCGTCGCGGCATTGTCGCCGGTGATCATCGCGACCTTGAGTCCCAGCGCACGCAACGCCTTGATCGCCTCGGGCGTGGTCTCCCTGATCGGGTCGGCCACCGCGATCACCGCCGCCAGCCGGCCGTCGATCGCGGCATAGAGCGGACTCTTGCCTTGGTCGCCGAGACGCTGGGCGACAGGCAGGAAGTCCGACACATCGATACCGATCTGCGTCATGAATCGGTCCGCGCCGACGGCGACGGTGCGACCGGCGACCTTGGCCGACACGCCGAAACCCGGCGTGGCCTCGAAGCCCCCGACGGGTGCGAGCGTGATGTCCCGCTGCTTGGAGGCGTCGACGATCGCTTCTGCGATCGGGTGCTCGGAGCGGGTCTCGACCGCGGCGACAAACGCCAGGACTTCGTTGTATTCGAAGCCTTCGGCAGGCACCAGGTCGGTCAGCTCCGGGCGCCCCTTGGTCAGCGTGCCGGTCTTGTCGAGCGCGATGACACTCACATCGCGCAGCGCCTGCAAGGCGTCGCCCTTGCGGAAGAGAACGCCGAGCTCGGCCGCGCGGCCCGTCCCGACCATGATCGAGGTCGGCGTGGCCAGCCCCATGGCACAGGGACAGGCGATGATGAGCACCGCGACCGCATTGACGAGCGCGAAGGACAGCGCGGGCTCCGGTCCGAAGGCCAGCCAAACAAGGAAGGTCAGCGCGGCCCCGGCCATCACTGCCGGGACGAACCACATGGTGACCTTGTCGACCAGCGCCTGGATCGGCAGCTTGGAACCCTGCGCTTCCTCGACCAGGCGGATGATCTGCGCGAGCACCGTGTTCGCGCCGGTCCTCGTCACGCGGAAACTGAAAGCGCCGGTCTTGTTGATCGTGCCTCCGACGACATCGGCGCCCACCCCCTTCGATACGGGGACCGGCTCGCCGGTGATCATGCTCTCGTCGACATAGGAGGCGCCCTCGACGACCTCGCCGTCCACCGGAATCTTCTCGCCCGGACGAACCAGCACGACGTCACCGGTCGCCACCTGATCGAGCGGAACTTCGACCGTATCGCCGTTGCGCTCGACGCGCGCGCTCTTGGCCTGGAGTCCGACCAAGCGCTTGATCGCCTGTGAGGTTCGCCCCTTGGCGCGCGCCTCCAGCGAGCGCCCGAGCAGGATCAGGGTCACGATGACCACGGCGGCCTCGAAATAGACGTTGGCGGTGCCCGGGGGCAGCACGTCGGGGACGAAGGTCGCGACGACTGAATAGCCGTACGCGGCCGCCGTGCCAACCGCGACCAGTGAATTCATGTCGGGGGCAGCGCGCAGCAACGCTGGTACGCCCTTGCGGAAGAAGCGTAGCCCCGGACCAAACAGCACGAGGGTGGCGAGCGCGAACTGGATATACCAGTTCGTCTGCTGACCCAGGACCCCCATCACCCAATGATGCATGGCGGGAATCAGGTGGGACCCCATCTCGAGGATGAAGACTGGCAAGGTGAGGACGGCGGCAATGGTCAAAGCCCGCCGCAGCCCCCGTGCCTCGCTCTCACGACGCTCGGCGTCATGATCGCCTGCACTTGCCGTATCGACGGACAAGCGGCGGGACTTGTAACCCGCCTGTTCGACCGCCGCTTCAAGGTCCGCCGTGGAAACGACCCCGGCAAGGTGGCGCACCCGCGCGCGCTCGGTCGCCAGGTTGACGTTGGCTTCGAGCACGCCCGGGATCTGTGCGAGCGCCTTTTCGACCCGGCCCACGCACGACGCGCAGGTCATGTCCTCGATCGCGAGCTCGGTGGTCTCTTCGCGCACCGTGTAGCCGGCACTCTCGATGGCGCGAACCGCAGCCCGCGGATCGGCCAGGCCAAAGAAGGTGAGGTCGGCACGTTCGGTGGCGAGATTGACCGCGGCCGCCTGCACTCCGGGGACCGCGTTCAGCGCCCGCTCGACGCGGCCAACGCAGGAGGCACAGGTCATGCCCTCGACTGGCAGGCTCAGGCGGGAGACGGCGGAGCTGGGTGGATTGGCGACCGGTCGGGTGGCGACGAAAGTCATGGAACTATCCCTGGAATATGCGCGGGAAGCCCAGCTTAAAGATTCCCACGATGGCAAGGTCAAGGCCCGGCAGCTCGCCAGGTCGCTACCGCGCAGCCAGCTCATGCACTGCCATCGTGCGGATGGCGATTGCGGCTGTTGAATCAGCTCGCTGGCCTCTGGACCGCTGTCTGTAAGACGATCGGTCGACCGAAACCGGCTCCGGTGATCAACGTCATGGACCGCGCGTTTCGAAGTTGGACAGCGCCGGCGGCACATTGTCGAGTGCCATCATGCGGCTGCCGGTCTCGGCGCCGGAGTTTGGCGAGTTCTGGAGCGAGGCCGGGCGGCATTTTTCTCGGACACCGGGCAGCAGATGGAGGCAGATCCTCGGCCTAGTCGAGACGGGATCTGATGCTCTCCATCTGGTCGATCTCGGAGCGCTGCGCTTTGGTGATGTCGTCACACAGCGCGAGCAGTTCGGCGTCACGCAGTCTGGCTTCCCGGCACATGAGGATCGCACCTGAGTGATGGGGGATCATCGAGTCGATGAACTGACGGTCATCTACAAGCACCTGCGCGCGCGTGGCGCCGAACGAGCCGAGCGTCACTGCGGCGAAGATTGCGTAAAGCGCCATGTTCAGGCCCTTCTTGGGGAACATGCCAGGCATTGTGGCGAGCATGAAGATCCCCATCGGAGCCCACATGGTCAGTGCCATGTAGAACATGTTCAGGTTGTTCCGGAAGTCGCGGACACCATCGATCATCGAAAACATGACGATGTACATCACCGCGAGACCGAGCACCATGTTGATCCAGAACAGCAGATAGGGACGCCCGCTGCCCTCGGCGTGCTTGTGATCTGTCCCTTGAACAGCGTGTGCCATGTTGCTTCTCCTAGTGTTTCCGGAACAGTGTCCCACCCGACGTCAACCATGCTGGAAAGCGTTGCACCGCGACAGTTACGGCAACGTGTGCGGTCGCACCTGGTTCTCGGGTGCGTCGGAGACGTACAGGCGGCACCAGTTAGGCCTGCCAGCGTGTGTGTCGTTGAAAGGTATGGTCAAGCGGGGCTGAGCGTCCCGAGCACTGAAACGACAATGAGGATCAGGATCGCCAGCGCAGCCTCGGCCGCAACGCTCTGCCGCAAGGCTCGCACCTCCTGCGAGGGATCTCCGCCGGCCAGCGCCCGTTCAAGGCGCGGCACCAGCGTCCATCGGTGCATTGCTCCCAGGCCCAGCATTCCGCCGAACAGGGCAAGTTTGAACAGCAACAGGTTTCCGTAGGTGCTCTGGACCAGCGTCGACAATGACCACGCGGTGAGATCACCGTAATGCGCGATGCCGGACACAATGAGCGCAGCAACGAAAATCGTTCCAAGCGTCGAGAATCCACGCAGGAAGTCATGCGTTGATCGCAGACGCCCGTTGCCCGCAGCGCCCTTGCCGCGCAGGAGCATTCCCAGGAACATCAGGACCGCTGCGATCCAGCCGCCTGCAGCGAGAAGATGGACGAGGCCCGCAAAGAGCCGGACCGCGCCTGCCACGCCCTCGCCAGCGGCGGCGTGGCCGTTCCATGCCAGCGAGGCGAGGGCGCCGCCCGCCAGCGTCGCCGCGAACGGGAAGGCGGCCTCCACCTTCCCGCGACGACGATGCCATCCGAGTACAAACACCATGGCGATCAGCAGCGCGCCTCTCGCCATGGCTGCGCGGCCTGCGGACGTATCAAACAGATACCAGCCGAGCGATTCGCGATCAACGTCGGCAATCGGCATTCCCATGATGCCGGCGGTCTTGAATACGACATCGGCCCCGGTGAGCACGAGCCCGACGGCGGCACTCACCAACAGAATGCCCATGAAGGGCCATCCGGCCAGGGCGTCGGCGAGTGCCGGTCGCCGCAAACCATACCAGCCGAACAGCGGAACCCCGAAAAGAACCATGAGAACCATGTATTCCAGGAATCTCAGTGCGTAGGCCGACAGGTCGAACATCCTCGACTCCTCAACGCACCGTGAAGCTGAAGCTGCCCGGCATGGGGTGGTTGTCACCTCCAACAGCGCGGTATTCCACCGTGTAGAGACCTGGAGCCAACGGACGAGGCAACTTGGCACGCAGGGTCTTGCCGTTGTTGACGATCTCGGTCGTGACGTTCTCGATCGGCATAGTGGAACTGCCGTGCTTCATGAGCAGGTTGAGACGCGACGCGCGCGGAATCAGCGTCTCGTTGAACACGAGATCGATCTGGCTTGGGGAGGCCACGACCGCATTTGCTGCCGGTGTGGACTGCTGTAACGCCGCGTGGGCGCGCGCGACCTGCAGCGAAAACTGCCCTGCCGCGATTGCGAGTACGAGCGCGAAAGAGCGAAGAACGCTTGAAGACTTCATATGGACCTCTTTGTGAACTGATGCAAAGCCCCGTTGGTGGGCGCCGAGCCTTGTGAAATCGGAGGTGAGGATCCCGCCATCGCAGGCGGGACCCTCGATGCATCAAGCTGCCATGGCGCTGCAGCTTTCCGCGCATCGACGACACGCTTCAGCGCAACGCGTCATCTCGGGGTCGTTCATGGCATCGCATGCATCCGCGCACTGGCGGCAGATCTCCGCGCAGGCACCGCAAATGACGTTATGAACGCTCGTACCGCGCAGCATCGCGTCAGCGCTGGTGGCACAGATATCGGCACACGTCGCCAGCAGGGCGATGTGTTCCGGTGCTGCGTGTGCACCTCCCTTGGTCAGGCAATAGTTGATGGTCTCCAGGCAGATCGCATGGCATTGCGTGCAGTTGTCGATGCACGTGTTCATGGCCTGGGACCGGTGGTCTTCGGAATGGTGAGTCATGTGGATCTCCTGCTTCATCGCGGACGAGAATCGGCGCGCCCGCTACACCGCCCCCTGATTCGCCGATGGCTCAGTGCTGCGCGAATGGTTCGGTGGTTCCGTCGTGATGGACCAGTTCGACCGTGTAGGGCTGCTGGCGCCCATCCGGGACTTCCATGCCCGGCGACCCGAGCGGCATTCCGGGCAGGACCAGGCCCCGTGCGTCCGGCCTTTCCTCAAGGAGGCGCTTGATGTCGGCGGCTGGAACATGGCCTTCGATCACGTATCCGGCGATCTCGGTGGTGTGGCAGGACCCCTTTGCGTAGGGCACACCCAGTCGCTCCTTCACTGGGCCCAGGTCATCCATGTCGTGCACGTCCAGCGCGAAGCCCGCTTTCTTCATGTGCTCGATCCAGGCACCGCAACATCCGCAGGTCGGGGTTTTATGGACGGTCATGCGTGGCAGGGCTGCTGGAGTCACGGCGGGTGTTCCCGGGACGACCTGTGCTGTCTGCGCGGTGGTGGATTGCGCAGGCGTACTGGCCTGCGTGCAAGCACCCAGGCCGGCGACCGCGAAAACCACCCACGTCAGTCGGTTCAATCCGTAAGCATTCATGTCGGTTCTGCGCTCAGCGCTTGGTCCGCGAGGACCAGTGGATGTGGACGATCCGCCAGCCGTCGGCGGTCTGCTTCAGCACCATTGTCTCGGTGCTCAGAACGGTCAGGGGCTTGCCGTCCTTCTGGGCGTGCAGCTCGCTTTCGGTTCCCACCCATGCGAACTCACCAGCGGTTCGTGCGCGCTGGCGCAGGAGTTGGCGATGGGCGTCCTTGAGGAACGCCGCGTCGCTGATGGCGTGGTGGCCCAGATATTCCTCGCGGCTGTGCTCGGCACCACCGGACTCGAGGATGAGGACGTCAGGAGCGAGCAGGGATCCGACCGTTGCCAGGTCTTCGCTGGACAGTGCGGTGTTGAACCGCTCTACCACGGCGACGGCGGCCGTGGCGGCGGCAGGAACATCCACGTTCGCCGCTGCCGCAGTGGCGGGGTGATGTGCATGCGCCTGGGTTGTCTGCGCCATAGCGGGCGACACAACGGCAAATGCCAGTGCGAGGGCGAGGGCGACGGGTGTTACGTTCATGCGTGAACTCCGAAATCAGTGGTGTGTGTGTCGCTGAAGAAACTTCAGCCAGCCTTGCGTACGCTGGCTCAATGCCAGTTCCTGTCAGAACCAGATGCGGACGCCCGCCACAATCCGGGTGTCGTCAACATCGCCTGATGCTGCGCGACGGAGGTCTGCGGTTCCGCCGTAAGCACGCTCCCAGACCACGCCGACATAGGGCGCGAACTGTCGATGGAACTCGTAGCGCAAGCGGAAACCGGCTTCGACCTTGCTCAGCCCACTGCCGATTCCCACCGCCGGATCGTCCTTGCTCCAGGCCTCGCCTTCGACCAGCCACTGGCCGATCAGCCGGTTGGTGAACAGCATTTCGTATTCGGCTTCCGCACCTACCCCGAGCTGACCGGACTCGCCTAGGTAGGCCGTCGCGGAGACTTCGAATTTGTACGGCGCAAGACCGATCACACCGAGCGCGGCATAGGTGCGCGACGGCCCGCCGCCGAAGGCGAAGTCATGGCGGACACCGGCGACTGCGTCCCACCATCGGGCGATCGCTCGGCCGTACAGCACTTCCACATCCGCCGACTCGGTGGATCCACCTGCACGCTCGCCCTCGCTGCGCAGCCAGAGCCGGTTCAAGTCGGAACCCACCCAGCCTTGTGCTTCCCAGGCCATGCCGGTGCCGTCCTCGTCCGCGTCCCACGCCTCTAGCCGGTCAAGCGCCCAGTAGGAATTGATCGATTCACCATGCATCAGGTGCTCGTCGAGGTCCGGGAACGCCGCAGCCCGATCTGTCGGCGTGACAACCGGGATTGGCTCGCGCGGCTCGGCCGTCGGCGGCAGGTCCTCGCTGACACCAGGTTGATGGCCCATGGAAGCGTGATCCATGCCCGAGTGATCCATGCCGGAGTGATCCATCCCGGAGTGATCCATCCCGGAGTGATCCATCCCGGAGTGATCCATCGTGGAGTGATCCATCGTGGAGTGATCCATCGTGGAGTGATCCATCGTGGAGTGGTCCATCGTGGAGTGGTCCATCCCGGTGTGTTCGCTGTCGGCAGGATTCGCAGCTCCGTGCCGCATGTTCCCGTGGTTCATCGTCCCGTGATCGTCGGAACTCTTGTCCGGTGAAGTCGGTAGATGGCCGGCGTGCGAATCCGCGGGCCTTGGCGACGATGGTGACGCAGCCGGCTTGGCTGCCGGATGGTGTGCGGCGTGGTCCGTCTCCTGCGCCCACGCCGGGGCGCAACCAGTTGCAAGAACGAGTACGGACGTCAGGCCGATGGCTAGGGAGTGACGATTGGAACGGCTCATGGCGTTCATTCCTCCACCCGCACTTCGCGGAACATGCCGGCTTCCATGTGGTAAAGCAGGTGGCAATGGAACGCCCAGCGACCCAGCGCGTCGGCGCGCACGCGAAAGGCCCGCTTCGTACCAGGCGGCATGTCGATGGTGTGCTTGCGCACCATGAAGTTGCCGGACTCGTCCTCGAGGTCGCTCCACATGCCGTGCAGATGGATCGGGTGCGACATCATCGTGTCGTTGACCAAGACGACTCGCATGCGCTCGCCGTACTTCAGACGCAGGGGTTCGGCGTCAGCGAACTTCACTCCGTTGAACGACCAGGCGAAACGCTCCATGTGCCCGGTCAGGTGCAGCTCGACCGTGCGACCGGGCTCACGCCCGTCCGGGTCGCTGAACGTGCTGCGCAGGTCGGAGTAGGTCAGCACGCGGCGGCCGTTGTCGCGTAAGCCGATGCCCGGGTCATCCAGCCTGGGCGCGGGCGCCATCGTCTGCATGTCGACCAGGGGGTTGCCGGTTTCGGTGGCAGGGTGTTCCTGCATGCCGCCGGCACCGTGGTCCATCCCGGCCATGCTCCCGCCGGTGCCATGATCCATGTCGGCCATGCTTCCGCCGGCCATTGCGCCTCCAGCCATCGCCGACATGTCGTGACCGCTGTGATTCATGCCGCCGGTTGCACCACCGGCCATTGCGCTGTGAGACATCGAAGACATGTCATGGCCGCCGCCACCCATTCCGCCGTGGCCCATGTCGTCCATGGTGAGAATCGGCTTGGGATCGACGTTGGGCACGGGAGCCCGCAGCCCTTGCCTGACGGCGAGCGTGCCGCTGATGTAGCCGGTACGGCCACTGTCCTGGGCAAAGATGGTGAACGCATCCTGCCCGGTCGGTTCGACAATGACGTCGAAGGTCTCGGCGGTGGCGATGCGGAATTCGTCGACCGTGACCGGATGCACGTACTGGCCATCGGCTGCGACCACGGTCATCTTCAGGCCCGGGATGCGCACGTCGAAGTAGGTCATCGCGGACCCGTTGATGAAGCGCAGGCGTACCTTCTCGCCGGACCGGAACAGTCCGGTCCAGTTGCCGAGCGAGGTCGTGCCGTTCAACAGGTAGGTGTAGGTGTTGCCGTTGACGTCCGACAGGTCGGTCGGTGTCATCCGCATCTGGCCCCACATCTTGCGATCTTCGACCGTGGCGGCCAGGCCGTGCTGTTTCACGTCGGCGAAGAAGTCGCCCACGGTCTGCTTGGAGAAGTTGTCGAAATCCGACCGCTTCTTGAGCCGGGCGAACAGACGCTGCGGATCCAGGTCGGTCCAGTCGCTGAGCATGACCACGTAATCGCGGTCATAGGCGAAGGGCTCGGGCTCGAGTGGCTCGATCACCAGCGGCCCGTAGAGGCCGGCCTGCTCCTGGAAACCGGAGTGGCTGTGGTACCAGTAGGTGCCGCCCTGTACGACGTTGAAGCGGTACTGGTAAGTCTCGCCGCGGTCGATGCCGTCGAAGCTGAGTCCCGGCACGCCGTCCATGTTGGCTGGCAGCAGGATGCCGTGCCAGTGGATCGATGCCTGGTGGCCATGGATGGAGCCTGGCGGCAAGGCATTGCGGACCCGCAGGTTGACGGTAGTGCCCTCGCGCCAGCGCAGCAGCGGTGCAGGAATCGAGCCGTTGACCGTGATGGCAGGACGCGTGGCGCCGGTGAAGTTCATCGGCGTCTCGCCGATGGTCAGGTCGAACTCGGTGCCAGAAAGTACGTTGGGCACGCCTTCAGCCTTGACGGCCCAGCTGGTGCGCGGCCAGAAGCCAAGCGCCGCGGCGGCGCCTCCGGCGGCAAGTCCTTGAACAAAGAGGCGGCGCGACGGGGAAGACAGCCCTCCGGCACGGCCGAAAGAATCGGATGACATGGGAACTCCGGGAAAGGTCGAGGGCTCGCGAAGCGAGCGTGACCCTGTCGGTGCGGACAACGCGGACAGGGTCCATCGGCGCCTCAAAGGCGCTCAGCGACACTTAGCCGATCGGAGGTCGGAAGTGATTGGTCAGGGCCGCGGACGCGTGCACCGACAGAAACGGTTCAGCGATCTGCCGGTAAAGAACTTCCACGACGGGAGACGCCGACCCTGCGAAGGCCGCGAAGCAATGGTGCATGCACGCACAGCAACTGTCCGTCTCACAGCAGTCGTCCCACGGCGATACCGCTCCGGCCTCGTCAGTGGCCTGGGGGTGATGGTGTTCATTGGCCCCCGTAGCAGCCGCTGCTCCTCCATGGCAGGCCGCCATGGCCTCGGCTGCTGTCGGTGCCGAGGTGACGTCACCGGCGGAGTCGCGCACGTGCTCCATGTGCATGGACGCGCCAGCGATGCCCGGACCGTTGGCGAGCAAGGCAACGACCAGGAACAATCGCATCAGGAGCGCGCGGAAAGTCATGCGCCTTAGTATACGTGCGGATATAAACTCCGGATGAATACAGTGACAACGCACGGGGGATCGAGCCGCGGGTCTTCGTCGCCTGCCTGACCCAACGTCGCCTCCCGCTTTTCGGCTACAGGGCCATGTCTTCGTAGCTGCGGGGATCGGAGACCGGTTCCAGGTGCCCGGTCACGCGCATGGCGGGAAACTCCGCCACGATCTTCTCCACCAGGTCTTCCATGGCGTCATGCCCGCGCAGCACCTTCCAGTCGCCGGGCACCAGCATGTGCATCTCCATGAACTGGCGGGCCCCGGACTCGCGCGTGCGCACGGCGTGGAATTCGATCCGGCCCGGTTCGGCGTGCGCGTCCAGGATGGCCTGGATTCGGGCGTTGTCCTCGGGGGACAGGGTCGCGTCCATCAGGCCGGAGGCGGATTCGGACATCAGCCGGTAGCCGACAACCAGGATGTTCACGCCCACCAGGATCGCGATCACCGGATCCAGCCAGTTCCAGCCTGTCAGCCACGCCAACCCCAGGCCCACCACGACCCCGACCGAGGTGTACACGTCGGCCATCAGGTGCTTGCCGTCGGCGCGCAGGGTGATGGAGCGGTGGCGCGTGCCGACCTTGATCAGGATCCGCCCGACGATGCCGTTGAGGACGGCGGCCATGATCGAAACGGCGAGGCCGATGCCGAGCGATCCCAGCGGCCGGGGGTTGAGCAGGCGATCGATGCCCAGGTAGATGATCGAGGCCGCGGAGACGAAGATCATGATCCCTTCAGCGCGGCGGAGAAATACTCCGCCTTGCTGTGGCCGAAGTGGTGGTCGTCGTCGGCCGGCCGGGCGGCGATGGTCAGCGAGACCAGGGCGACGATGGCGGCCACCAGGTTGACCATCGATTCGGCGGCGTCCGACAGCAGGCCCACCGAGCCGGTGATCGCCCAGGCGCTGCCCTTGAGCAGCACCGTCAGCACCGCGGTCACGATGGCCAGCCAGGCGTATTTCTTCAGGTCCGGCGTGGCTTCGGCCGGTCCGTCGCGGGGTTTCATGGCGACCATTGTCTGCTGTGCGCGCGGGTCCGGCCAGCCGAAGCCTGTCGCCTCACGATCACCAGGGTCGCCCGGAATCTCCACGTGGCCCGTACGTACACGTTGTCATTGCGGCGCGCGCCGAGCGATTTCCTCGCGCGGCGGAGGATGCCCCCGTTGGTCATGGTCTACCACACCCACCGCATCCCGAGCAGTTCGTCGCTGACCTGAAATCGCTCAGCAACAGCTAGCCGTTGGGGCGCCGAGTAAACGATACCGGCGCCGTGATCGTAGGCCGCTTTGGCCGGAAGCGAACATCGATAGGGCAGGGGATTAGATCGATTTATCGCGAGTACGCGAAGCCAGGCAGCAGCCCAAGCGGAACGGGCGGACGCGTCGGTATGGTTGGAGTAGGATCGGCTTCGCGGCGGGACACCGACGTGACCGGCGCGCTAACGACATCAAAGGGATTTCTCGATAATGACATTTAGGGTCGTCGAGTCGTACTCGGCTGCAAGCGCCGGTAACGAGGTACTGCTGGTACGAGACACGAGCCTGATCGCAAAACGCATCGGCCCGATCTACGGCAAGCTGGTCGCCAGTCCCGAATACATGCGGCGTCACGGCGCGCCAGAAACGCCCGATGAAATTCTGGCACACGAGGCACTCATGCTCGGCACCGAGGCCTGGCAGTTTCAGGACTAGGCGACGACAGTCACCATCCGCCCACAAGGTCGCTTCAAAGCCGACAGTTGCGCCGCACTCGCGGCGGCCGCCGTGGCCGGCGTGGGCATCGCGTATTTGCCCGACTTCCTGAGCCAACCGCATCTCGACAGCGGCGCTTTGATTCCGATCATGACGCGCTTCCCACCCGCGGAAGCAGGGCTCTACGTGATTCGCTCGCCCAGTCGGCATCCCGCGCGAAAGGTGCGAGTGCTGGCGGAGCTACTGTCGGAAGCATTTGGCGAGGACTCCGCACGAGGAGGAACCCCGGGGGAGGGGCGATCCCGGCGGCCGACCGGAAATAGTTCACAAGGGGGCTGGCGCAAAAAGGAGATTGGCCGGAACGCGCCGCCAACTTTGGTAAAATTCGTGCCAAACAAGCGCAATCCCTAGTAACGCATCCGCGGTCCGCTGGCGATGGTCGGCGGCGGACCGTCCTTTGTGGCGAGCCGGAGACCCATCGATGGCATCGATCGACCCGCAAGATCTCGAACGCCTCCGGGCGTTGGCACAAGGGGTCGACCCGCCTACTAAGTTCGAACACCTGGTTGCTTCGCTGATAGGCGAGTTGCTCGGTACGAGCGTCGCGGTCGCCAAATCGGGCTTCCAGAGCGGTGGCGACGCCGGTACGAGCGGACGGCAGCAGCGAGCGCTGCGCATCGAGTGCAAGCGGTACAAGGACACCACCGCGCTGAGCGCGCGAGAGCTCCAGGGCGAACTCGACGACGCGATTGCCAGCGATCCCGGGCTGGAAGTGTGGGTCCTGGCGGTGACCCGCGACGTACCCGAGCAGTTGGAGGCGTCGCTCTTCGCGAAGGCGCACCGCCTCGGCGTGCCGGTGCTCGTGATCGATTGGAAGGCGCACGAGACCCCGCTGCTCGCCGCCTTGTTCGCCGTGAACCCCGACACGGTAACCCAATACCTCGGCGCCGAGGCGGGACAGATCGCGCGTCGACTGCGTCCGGCGATCGATCCCACACTCGAGCGCCTGCGGCGCGACATGGCGGCGTGGCAGATCGGCACGGAGACGCTGCGACGCCTGTCGCGGGAGCGATTGACCGCGATCTGGACCGACCCCTACGAATCGCGTGCGCACTTCGGCCAGGTGGTCACCGGCGGGAAGAACCCGTTGGTGCATCGCATGCAGGTCCTGCATGCACTGGAGGCATGGTGGGCGTCGCCGCCAGCAGCAGGTTCGCCCGTTTGCCTGTGCGGTCAGTTCGGCGTGGGCAAGACGTGGGCCGTCGCCGACTGGCTGATCCAGCGAACCGACGTGTTGCCGCCGGTCCTGCTCATCCCTGCCTCCGCTGTTCCCGGCGCCGGGCAGGCCATGGGATCGATCTCAGCCGCCAAGGACTTCCTCGCCGATCGCCTCCAAGAGTTGACGCAGGTCCGCGACCGCACGCACTGGCGCGCCCGTCTGGAACGCATGCTGGAGCGTCCGGCCGAGGAGGGCAGTGCGCTGCTGGTCGTGTTTGACGGCCTGAACCAGCAGGCGAGCGTGCAGTGGGTGGAACTGTTCGCCCAACTGCAATCGGAGCAGTTCCGAGGTCGGATCCGCGCGATCGCCACCACCAGGACGCATCATTTCGAAACGCATCTGCACCGGCTAGCGGGATTGCAAGACCGCGCGGTGTCGATTCCAGTCAAGGATTACGACGACCGCGACGGCGGGGAGTTCGATCAGATTCTCGCGAAGCACGGGCTCACCCGAAGTGATCTCCACCCCGAACTCCATGCGTTGGCCCGCAATCCTCGGTTATTCGCGTTGGTCGTCCGATTCCGGGACAAGTTGGTGGACGGCGGCGCCGTCACGACCCATCGGTTGCTGTGGGAGTACGGACGCGACACGGCCGGGGTGTCCATGAGCCGCGAGTTCTCCGCCGCGCAGTGGGAACAGTGGCTCGTGGCGGCGGGCGAGAAGATCCGGTCCGGTCAACGGGTGTTCACCGTGCAGGAACTGAGCGCGCTGGCCGCCGATGACACGCTGGACAGCCCGGCGAAATATCGACGCTTGAGCGCGGTGATGGGATCGCCGTTGGTCCTGCCTCGGGTCGATCACAAGGTGGAGCTGACGGCAGAGCTCATGGCGCACGCCTTGGGCACGACGGTCGTTTTCCTGTTGGCGACGGCGCAGACCGCGGACCGTCAATCGCTGCAGTCCCAACTGGATAAGTGGCTCGACCCCATTTCCGGACTGGATCAGCGGGCCGACATCCTGCAGGCCGCCGTCGCCATCGCCTTGCAGTCGCAGTACGCCGCCCCCCTCCTGGGCGTCCTGGTCGCAGCGTGGTTGCAAACGCAGAACCTCGCCGAGACCCACGTGCGCGACGCCCAGGCGCTGGCACCGGAAATGCCGGAGGACCTGCTCGACGCGATCGAGCTGTCCAATCGCTACACGCATGGCTATTGCCGGCAGATCGCCGTGGCCGCATTGCGTGGGGTGGATCGCGCCAACGTTCGCGTGCGACAGGCCGTGCTGGCGCGGGCGCATGACTGGCTTCGGCTGATCTCGCGCGACCTCGACATTCGCCAGAAGGCCGAGCCGCAAGCCGAACGACACCGACGAGAGCGCATGCTCAGTCGGCTAGGCGTGGATGCCGCGGGCGAGCTGACGGTGCTGGGCGAGGCCATGCGCGTGGTCGACCGGGACGAAGGGCGGTGGAGCGAGCACGTGCCAGCGCTGCTGGAGGGCTATCCCCTCGCGCAGGCGCTGCCGGTCTTCCGCGTGGCGGCCGTTGCAGCCTCCACCTCCTTCAATCACACCGGGTGGAACCAGTTGCGTTGGGCCTGCTTGCTCAACCCGGTGGATCCCGAGGCCGTCGCGACCGCCGTTCGGGCCGCGGCGGCCGATATGCTGCAACGGGTGCCGGAGCCCGGGATCGCCGAACAGCTCAATCGCCGCGTGGCCGAGCTGCTGCTGCACCTTTCTGGCGAGCGCAAGGATGACGAGGCTGCCAACGCCATGAAGGTGTCATTGGGCCGCAGCTTCAACTACGACGACGACTATCTCGCCGACCCGGTACGCAGCATCTTCAGCCTCGAGCGCCGGCATGCGCTGGACGTACTCAACGACAAGTCGTTGCCGCTGCGCGTGCGCGCCCGACGCTGCGAAGCGATGTGGACTGATCCGAGCTTCGTACCGCCCCCGGCCTTCTGCGAGGAAATCGCCGACGCGGTCGAGGCGATTGACGCTGTCAGCTTGTTCACCGGGCGTAACCTGACCGCGCAAGACAACGATTTCCGGCAGCTGCAGGCGGTCATGGCGCGCTGCGCGCCGCGCGCCCTGGCCGCGCTACGTCGCCGACTCGCCCGAACCCCTGCGGCTGCGAACCTGCGCGCGCCCCGATCCTGGGAAATCAACCGGGCGTTGCTCTTGTACGGGCCGGAGGAAGTGGCCGCGGCGCGCGCCATGCGCGAGGTCGGCCGCGAATCCCATGAGGGTGACGAGACCCTAGCAGGGTCGGAATGGATTCAGGCCGAACTGCTGGACCTGGACGCTCTCGCTCAGGCCAGTCTGGTCATCGAGGCGGACTTGCTGCGCATTCCTCTGTCGATCACAGACAACCTGTTGCCGCTCACGACGCAGCAGGTCGATGAGCTGATCGGACGCTTCGGCAACGGCAGTCAGAAGCAGCAGCGCGATCTGGTGGTCGTCCTGGTCACGGCCCCGCCGGTGCTCAGCGACGCCGCGTGGGCGTGGGTCGGTCAATTCACCACGTCGGACGACCCCATGGATGTCCGGCTCGCTTTCATGGTCTTGGAGAGCGCGGACGCCAAGCGGCTCGGTCAGGACCTCGAGCGCCGAGGCTGGAGCTTCGTGCCCGGGACGGATGCCATGGCGGCGCATGCCGCCACCGGCGCACTAATGGAGGTCACCAAGTCGCATGCGTTTGATCGGGTAGCCGGTCGATTGGCCCCGTGGCGCCTGCTGGAAGCGGTGCGAGCACGCGGCGGTGATACCTCTGAAGTGCGGGTGGCTGCCGAGCACCTGGACGCGATTCTTGCGAAGGGACCGTCGGGCGTGTTCGAGGTCGGCGCTCGCCTAACCGTCGAGCGCGATAACGACACGACCGCTCCGCCTTGGCTTTCGGTCCGACCACCGGCGCCGCCGGATCCGCATTCACCCGAAGCCTTCCGAGACATCTTCGACAGCGACGCCCAGGCGGCAGCGCAGGAGCGGGCTAGTGAACAGGCGGAGAAGGCCATCAAGCAGGCCCGCAAGGAAGGCGCGAGCCTCTACCTGCAGTTCGTAACCCGTGAGGACGGCTTGGCGCTGTGCCGGCATGCGCCGGAGGTGGTTCGCCGCTGGATCGAAGGCCACGAGAGTCTCAGCAACGATTTTCGGCTTCGCGTGCAGCAGGCCGAAGGCTTGTTCCTGGCCGTGTGCGAAGGCTTGCTGGAGCTGGACCCGCCCCGCGGCGTCAGCCTGCGAAACGCCCTGACCCGCGCCATGTTCACCCGGATCGTGGGGCGTGCCGGCGTGCCGCAGTTGGTGCACGTGCTTTTCCGGGCGCCCGAGTCACCGGCCGTCGTCGCGGCTCGCGACGCGTTGCTATCGCTGGAAGAAGCCAACACCGACGCCGAGCTCTACGAGATCGCGCTGGTGGCTCAGATCAATGGTCACCGGGCTTGGCTTGAAGATCACATTGCGCGCGACGCCGCCTCGCCGTTGCCGTGGCGGCAGCAGCGGGGCGCGACGCTAGCCGGGTTCCGGAGCGACAACCAATTGCCCGTGGCTGACGCGTGGGCCGAAGGGCCGTCGACGTCTTGGGCCGAAGACGTGGCGCGTCGCTCGGCGCGGTTGCGCCACCACGAAGCATGCGCGCGGCACTGGTGGCGGGAGTACTGGCGGTTGGAAGTCCGCGAAGAGGCGTATGCGGCCTGGGTCCTGTTCTGGCAATGCGCCGACCGTCATGCGCTGACGTGGCAGGCATCGGAAGCCGAGGTCAGCCCGAACTCGGAGGCGTTGAAGGCCATCAAGCGACGGCAGTGGGCCGTCAGGCAGCCGGACTGGAAGCACGGTGCCGAGAGCACCCACCTGCACCTGGAGCGCAAGTTCCTCGGTCGTGACACCGAAGAGCGCGTTTGGCCGTGGCGGTTGTCTCGACGGGACTGAGTTCAAGGAAACGACATGGCGATCAAGGCGGTCTTCATCGGCGTCAGCAAGCACCAGGATCCTTCGATTTCCGAACTCAGCGGTGCGACGCGCGATGCGACCGCACTGTGGGCGTTGTTCTCCGACACCATCCCTGGTCTTGCCCCGCGTCTCCTGTTGGACGAGGCAGCCACGCACGACGCGGTGGGACAGTCGATCCTTGGCGCGCTGACGAGCGCGACGCCGGACGACGTCGTCATCGTGAGTTTCGCGGGGCACGGTTCTCCCGATGGCCGCCTGGTGGCATTCGACACCGACGCGAGTGACCTCCCTGGAACCGCCGTCTCGATGGCGGCATTGGCAGAAGCGTTCCAGACGAGTCGAGCCCAGGCAGTGTTGTGCATCCTGGACTGTTGCTTCAGCGGGCAGGCGCCGGCGCGGGTCCTGGAGGTCGCCAGCCAGCCCCGGAACGCCTTCGCCCTGCACGGCATCGCAGGCGAAGGCCGCATCCTCTTGTCGGCTTGCGCGCCCAACGAAGCCGCATGGGAACAGCCAGGAACCGGGCACGGGCTGCTGACCTATGCCGTGATCAGCGCATGGAGCGGCGGCGACGCCGACACGGTAAGCTTTCCGGAGCTGGCCGGCGAGATCATTCGACTCACGCGCGTCGAGGCCGAGCGGCTGAGCCTTACCCAAACGCCGGAGTTCCTCGGCAGCGTCAAGGGCGGACTGAGCTTTCCGCGGCTGCAGCGCGGGGACAACTTTGCCGCCGCGTTTCCCTCACACGCTATCCAGACGATGTCGGGCGATTTCGCAGAATTTGCCCAGCATGGTTTCCCGCCGGACGTGGTGTCCCAGTGGACCCGCGAGTTCCCGCAAGGTCTCAACGCACTCCAGCTCAAGGCGGTCAACGAGTTCGGCGTACTGGCCGGCCGGTCGCTGCTGGTCGTGGCGCCGACCAGCTCCGGTAAGACGCTGGTGGGGGAACTGGCGGCGCTGCAGGCCGTCGTAGCCGGCAAGAAGGCGGTGTTCCTGCTGCCCTATCGCGCGTTGGTCAATGAGAAGTTCGACGAATTCACCGAGCGCTACGGTCCGGCCGGCGTCCGCGTGGTTCGCTGCAGTGGCGACTCTTCTGATGGCATCGGCCCGGTCATGGCGGGTCGATACGACTTGGCATTTTTCACCTACGAGACCTTCTTGAATCTGGCCTTGCGATCGCCCCGCCTGCTCAATCAGCTGGGCGTGGTGGTGGTCGACGAGGGTCAGTTCATCACCGATCCTCACCGGGGCATCACGGTCGAACTAATTTTCTCGATGCTGTTGCGTGCACGGCAGCGAGCTATCCAGCCACAACTACTCGTGCTATCGGCCGTGATCGGCGACCTCAATAGTTTCGATCGCTGGCTTGACGTGCCGTTGCTGCTGTCGCGCGAGCGCCCCGTGCCGCTGGTCGAAGGGGTGCTGGACCGCCAAGGCAACTTCCAGTTTGTAGACGCCGATGGCACCACCAAGACAGAAGTGCTGTTGCGTCGACGCATCGTGCAGAGGGGCGACAAGCCCAGTTCGCAGGACATCATCGTGCCGCTCGCGCAGCAACTGGTGGGCGAGGGGGAGAAATTGCTCATCTTCCGCAACCAGCGCGGAACGGCCCAAGGCTGCGCACGCTACCTCGCCAAGGAACTCGGCCTGCCGCCGGCGAGCGAGGTGCTGGCGGCGTTGCCGGAGCAGGATCTGACCACCGCCTCTCAGGATTTGCGGCGCTGTCTGGCGGGTGGCACAGCATTCCACAACACTAATCTGCTTCGGGCGGAGCGCGAGGCGGTCGAGAAGGGATACCGGCGGCCAGACGGGGGCATCCACGTGCTGGCTGCCACCACCACGCTGGCGGCCGGCATCAACACGCCGGCGTCCACCGTGGTGCTGGCAGAGAACGAGTTTCTGGGGGAAGACGGCCGCCCCTTTACGGTTGCCGAGTACAAGAACATGGCTGGTCGCGCCGGCCGCCTTGGGTTCAACGAAACCGGCAAGGCCATCTTGTTGGCCGACACCAGCATGGAGCGGTCGCAACTGTTTCGTCGCTACGTGCTGGGCACGCCCGAGAACGTGCGCTCTTCCTTCCAACCCGACGCATTGCCGACGTGGGTCCTGCGCTTGCTGAGTCAAGTGCGTGCGGTACGCCAGGACGAGATCCCGGCACTGCTGCTGAATACCTTCGGCGGGTACTCCGCGTCTCGCGCCAACCCGCAGTGGGTCACGAGTGTCCAGCGCGAGGTTGCCGCGCTCGTGCAGCGGCTGTTGCAGGCCGGACTGGCGGAGCGGGAAGGGGAGTGGGTGCATCTGACGCTATTGGGACGCGCGTGCGGCGCCTCGTCGTTGTCGCTGGAGTCGAGCTTGCGACTGGTCGAATTGGTGCGACCGATCGACTTCGGCACCACCTCGCCGCTGCATCTGCTGGCGTTGGTGCAGGTGCTCGAGGAGATGGACGGCGTGTATACGCCCATCATGAAACGTGGCCAGTCCGAAGCCGTGCGTGCCAACGAGATGGCGCAGCGCTACGGTCATGAGCGGATGCGGACCATGCAGCATTACCGCGCCGACCAGTTCGTGTTCTGGGGTCGATGCAAGCGAGCGGCCATGCTGTTCGACTGGGTCGAAGGCACCCCGGTGGAAGTGATCGAGAAACGCTACTCGACCACGCCGTTCCAGGGCTCCATCGGCTACGGCAGCTTGATGACGATCGCGGAGGCCACGCGATTCCACCTGCGCTCGGCCCACCAGATCATCTCCACGCTCGTACCCGATCGACCCGAATTCCTGATGGCGCTCGATGACCTACTGACGCGCCTGGAATTCGGCTTGCCGAAGGACCTGCTGGAGTTGACGCAAGTGCGCCCCCGTCTGTCGCGTGGTCAGTGCCTGGCCTTGGCCCGCGCGGGCGCGACCACGGCGGCGGCACTCGCCGCGCTGGACGCGGACACCCTGCGCGCTTGCGTCGGTGCCGCGACCGCGCTGCAGATGAGGCCACGGGCATGACGCCGGCGAGGCGGGCCAATCCGACGATGGGCGGCTGGCTATCATCGTCGGACCGTTAGCCGGTCCGCGCACCAACGATGGCAGGCTCGACGTGTCGTTGCCCATGTCACAGGACACCCCATGATGTATCCGAAGGACCCCGCCAGCCGCCCGTCGCCATCGCAGTTCATGCGCCAATTGCGGCCCGAGCTCTACTCGGATTCCACGTCCCGATCTCAGTACCGGCTCGGCGCCGAGGTCCTCTCGCACTACTTGGATACCCTCACCGAGCGAAACCAAACCCACGACTTCGAGCTGTTCTGTCGGAAACTGTGTGAGCGGACGATTTGCCCCAACTTGCGACCGGCGACCGGTCCGGAAGGGGGAGGCGACAGCAAGGCCGATACCGAGACCACGCCGGTCGCTGACGAAATCAGCAAGCTCACCTACGTCGGCGTCGCCAACCACGGCAGCGAGCGATGGGCCTTTGCGTTCAGCGCCAAGCGAACCTGGGCTGAAAAGGCCCGGTCCGACGTGGCGGGCATCGTGGCGACCAAGCGCGGGTACCAGCGCATCTTCTTTGTGACGTCCCGCGCTGCCCGCGCCAAAGACCGGGCGAGACTGGAGGACGAGCTGACCGCCGAGGCGGGCGTTCCGGTGACGATTCTCGACCGCAGCTGGATCGTCGACGAAGTCATCGAGAAGGATCGACGTGACCTGGCGTTCCATTACTTTGGCATCGGGGAGGAATCCCGCGACCGTGATGTGGGTCCTGAAGACTACTCACGCACCAGGCAACTGGCCGAAGTCGAACGTGAGCTGGCGGATCCGTCTGCATTTGGCGGGATGGAAATGCACCGCGCGACCGAAGCGCTGGTCGCCGCCAAGTTGGCGCGCAGCTTGGAACTGCCTCGGGTCGAGGTCGAGGGGCGGTTCCTTCGCGCGATTCGGCTCGCGGACGACGGCGGCACGTATCGGCAGCAGATGGAAGCACGCTACGAGTCGCTGTGGACCGCGTTCTGGTGGTTCGACGACCTGCACGCCGTGCTGGCTGGATATGACAGCTTCGAGGCCCAAGTGCTCGAGGACTCGCAAGCGTCGAATCTGGAGATGCTGTGCAATCTGGGGCAACTGCTCTTCAATGCCGTCATCACCGGACAGCACTCGCCCGAGCACGTGCAATTGGAGCCTCGGATCGGACGTCTGACCGCGCGGTTGGCGGCCTTGTCGGAGGATACCGAGCGGCCCAACAACGCGCTGGAGGCCCGGACGTCCTGGCTGACCATCGAGATCAATCGCGCGATGCTGGCGCAGGCCCCCGAGGTACTGGCCGCGCTCTGGCCGAAGTTCGCCGACGTACTCACGCAGGCCGAGGGACTCGGTGAATTTGATGCCTCACGCCTGTCACAGCTGATCGAGCGGTTCGGTGAGGTGGCCGGGGACGACCGCGGTTATCGCGACCTCCTGGACCAGCTAGCCGACTTCACGGCCAAGCGCACCGGGGAGAGCGAGGGCGCCTTGATTCTGCTGCGGCGCGCCAGGCAGATCTCGCTCGAACAAAACATGGAGATGATCCGCCTGCTCGGACGCGCGGCGCGGCTGCTCTCGAAGAAGGAACACGCGCAGGAGCAGGTGAGTGCGCTGGCCGAATTGGCCGTGGCCTACAAAAGCGCCGGCTTGGGCTGGGCCGCACGCGCGAGCGCGATGTCCGCCGCGGCCACGATGTTCATCGACGCCAACGACGGCAGCGAGTTGCCCGCAAGCGTCTTCCCGATACTGATGAACGTTGCTTGGATGGCGCTGTCCTTGAAGTATCTGCCAGACGTACTCGATGCCATCCAAGTCGCGTGTGGCTGCCTGACGGCATTGCCGTTTGACGACGAATCCGCCGAGCGCGCGAACAAGCAGCTCGAGTCATTCGACATGGTGCTGGCTTGCCAGCTGGTCAGCCTGACCGAGCCCGAACTCGCGCAGCTCACGTCAGTTCCCGATGTATTGCGCGGGCTGGGGCTGCACCACAGCTGGTCGGCATTGATGTACCGCCTGGGATACGAAGACCACCTGCGGGCGGAAGGCTGGATTCCGCAGAGCGAATCGCCCGACGACGTCGCGGCCCTGTTCGCCAAGATGGCAGGGCAACCCACCGGCGTGGCGCGCTGGCGGCCAGCCGTTTTCAACGCCGGCCAGACGCAGGTGTGCGCGACGACGGTGCTCGGCGTACGCGTGGATATCGTGCACGAGCCCACCGACACGGCGATCATCGTGGCCGAGGCCATCGCCGGCGCGGTGGAGGCATTCTTCGCCACAGCGTTCGAACTGGGCGCTTTTGGACATGTCGAACGTTTCAGCATCCAGGTGCTCGAGGACTCGGTCGACAACTTCCAGGTTGAAACGGATCTGGATCGCATGAGGGTGACGGTGCGATGCCCCGTCGGCGTGTTTCCCGGCTCGCCGACGGTCTATCCGGATTTCCAGCGGATGCTGTTCGATGCCGCGACGACCGTGTTCTGGGCTACCTGTTATACGCGCAGCCATGCAGAGGCGGCGTTGCGGCTTCTGGAAGGCGACGCGGCGGCCGACCGCTTGGCCATGGTGGGATCGCTGTGCCTGAGCCGGCACCGCATCTTCGGTGGGGTGGCCCGCCTGTCCAAATGGGACAAGCATTCGCCTCGGGTGCACGAACTGCGAGCCGATCGACCGACGGTGGTTCCGCAAGCGCCCACGCAGTCCGCTGCGTCGCCAGCGCGGGAGCGAGACGAAGTGTCGGATCCGCGGAAAGTGACGGACCATCTCGCGGTCCAGGTGCGCTCGGTGATCGACGTGCACCAGTGGGACCAGGCCGGATGGACCGGAACGGCGTACGGGAGCCTCGGCCCATCCGCACCGCCTTTCATGGCGCTGATGTTCAGGAACGCGGACGCCGCGACGCGCATCTTCGAACGATGGCGCGAGCGCTTTGGGGAGCGTGACGAGGCCGAAGAGATCTACATCGCCATCATTCGCCAGTACTCGAGCGCACATCCGGCGCACTACGGCATGGTCGTGACGTCCCGCCTGCCCGACACGGACCTCGACACGCAGACAGGCCAACCCATGGTCGTGTCCCGGTCGCTGTCGATGGAGCCAGCCGATGACGCGAACCTGAGCCGCTTCTTGACCGACTACCAGCGTTTCGGCGCGTACCTGCTGATGGCGATGGTGTTGCCGGAGGGACAGGCCCAGCCGGTACTGCTCAAGCACCTGCCCGTGCTCAAGCGGTCGCTCAGCGTGAAGTTGGCCGCCGACGTGCGCCCAGTCGATCCCGAGATAAGCTTTCTGGAGCTGCGAGGTTTGGCTCCTGCGAAGCGCTAGCCAATGATGGCCTCGGCGCGATCGGCATAGCGCGTCTTGACGATTTCATGGTGCTTCAGCAGGTCGTACCGCCAGCTTTCGAACACGAGCGTGCGGGCGCCGAAGTCGAACTCGTAGTCGACCCTGTCGAGCGAGGCGAAGTGGTCTCCCATCACGCCATCGCCCGCCAGGTAGCGATCGACGTCGACCGTCGTCAACGTGTCGCCGTCCCAGAACCGATAGATCGTGTCGGGGCTGCGGATTTCGCCCTTGGACACGACGTTGATGAACTCGTGCGCCTGGCGCACCGGGTGACCGTCAATGGACGAGCCGGTGAATACGCGATTGGCGATGAGCACGACAGTGCGGATCCGGGTGGGCGCCGGCATGTCCCAGCCCAAGCGCTCCCAGATCCGCTTCAGGTGTTCAGTCTTCCCGAACCGGTCGCGCCTTTCGGTCAACTGCTTGCCCGCCTTGCGGATGTGCTCGTAGCTGTTGCGCATCTCGTGCGCATTGCAGGGGTGGTACGCGTTCTTGCACTCGATCAAGTAAAGAGTGCCATCCCGATAGGCCACCAAGTCGGTATCTGCCGAACGATTCGTGCTCTGGACCTCGACCCCGACTTTGAACCCGGCGTCGCGGAGGGCTTCCTCGACGGCAGCCGGCATCGGGTCTTCCTCCGTTTCGGCCAGGCGCTTTTCGTTGAGGCCGTTGGCAAACGCGATATTGCGAACCAGGTTGGAGTGCGCGATCAGCGACGGCGCGAGCAGGTAGTAGCCATCGACCTTGAGGAACGGGGTGTACTGCAGGTCAACGAAGCTGCGGCAGTCGTTCCAGGAGAGAAGTTCGATTACTTTTTCCGCCGTCTCGACCGGGAGCACCGTTCCGAGAAAGGCGAGCAGTTGTTCGTGGCGAAGCACGGCAATGATCGAATGCAAGGCGAGCCGCTGTCGCTCGGCGAAATCGGCAACCTTCGCGAGTTCGCACTGGAACAGGTGCTCCATGAGCGCGAACAAGCGACTGACCCGGAACAAGTCGATCGATTGCACGCCTGGGGCCACGTCGAACGGCCCCAACTCGAAGTCCTCGTAGTCGTCCACGTCCAGCTGCAGAAGAGCCAGGAAGTCTTCGCGAAACAGTCGATCGTCCGCGAGGGGATCAAACAGATGCGGGATTCCGGGGATGCCGAACGTGATCCGGCGGATGGGCTTGTCCTTGATCTCGACGAACCTGGAGATCACGTCGTCGTAGTAGCGCTGGAACACCGTCGTCAATGACACGGGCGGCGCGGCCGCCTGCGCCCAGATTTTCTCCATTTCGACTCGACGGATCAGCATCTGCATTTCCATCTGCACGTAGCCCGCCCGCACGGATTTCTCCACGTCCGGGTCGATCGACCCAACGACTACCCGTTCGCCGCGAATCTGTGCCCGATAGGGCAGGCCATCGATCAAGGTCTCGGCGCGTGAGAGCTCGTCCAGTCGGAAAGCGCAGTCCAGGTCTTGCCGATAGGTGTCGTTTTTGGGATTGAGCGCCTGCTCGTCGGTAAAGGCGAAATCTACCATGCGCAGGCCGGTCGCATCCTGTGCCAGCGCCAGGATGCGCGACACCGCCGTGGCCGTGTCTTCAGCGTCCAGTCGGCTTCTCAGTCCCGCCGCGGTCAGGCCACCGGATTGGGCATCGAGTGCGATCTGAGTGCGGCGAGCAAACTCCTGGTTGGCCATGACCAGGAAACTCTTGAGCGCTCGGCCGCGGCGACTCGACAGCCGCGACAACAATCCATCGCGCTGTCGCTTGGCGTCCGCGGCGAGTTCGTACAGCGCGTCGACGGAGATCAAATACTCGATCCAGCGTGGCTGCAGGTCCAGAGCGTCCGCGAGTCGCCCCAGCAGGCGCACGAGCTCGCGGAGGCTCGCGATCTTGAAGTCGTAGCGCGACGCACGCAGCAGGCCTTGGCGCCTCAGGCCTGCCACCAGCTCATTGGCGCCGGAGGCCAGCGCCAAGGCAAGCAGTAGCGCCGCAGCCTCCTGGCGGCGGTTGCCACGGATCAGCTCCGCTAAACGCCCCAGATCGCTGCGCGACAGCTTTTCCGTGCCCCCGATGTGGGCATTCGCACGCACCCAGGCTTCCTTGGCTGAGACCGAAGGGTTGCCCTGCAACTGTTGTTCGATCGCGGCGACGCTCATGGGAAAAGGGAGCTATGGGCAGAGACTGGCAAACGTGGGGGCGGAGCCGCCAACCCACAAGGCGAAGGTGTCGGGTTGGCAGTCTCAGCCGGTGAGAGCAACTTGAGCGAGAAGGAGGCTCCTCCACCAAAAACGTGGGTTTCCCGTGCCCCGCCGAACGATTTCCTGTCCCAACTGCGGTTTCATGCAGCGAAAGCGCGATGACACGTGCGAACGCTGTGGTGTGGAAACCGAGCAATCCAAGCGCCGGACCAACGCCTACTTGTTCCGCATCGGCTTCACCGTTTTACTGGCTCTGGGCTTTTACGCCTACGTGACCCGCCTGATCCCCGGCATCGGCACCTAGCCGCGCTACGAACGACAGTGGCTGGCGTGCCGACGGACGGGCGCCCCGGTGCGGAATAATGGACATCGGACGCCCCAGCTGGCGGCCGGGCCGGGTGCTGCGTTCGGAGGAGACATGGCTGTATTGAGCAAGGCATCGGTGACGTCCACCGATGTGGACTTCCAGCATCGAATTCGCGCCGGTCACTTCGACCTGGTCACCGATGAGCCCGTAGTACTGGGCGGCCAAGGGCAGGGTCCGGCGCCGTTCGACCTGTACCTGGCGGCTCTGGCAGCGTGCACGGCGATCACTATTCGCATGTATGCGAAAAGGAGGGCATGGGACATCGGCGCCTTCCGTGCCGAACTTATCTTACGACGCGATGAGACGGGTGCCGTACGTGTACAACGGATCCTGCACAGCGACCGCGAACTGAGCGCAGAGCAATGGGCGCGCCTCATGGAGATCGCCGATCGTTCGCCGGTGACCCGGGCCATGCGCGAAGGGGCGGAGATCGTAACCAGCGCGTTGCCCGCCCCGCCGTCCGTGTCTTCACCCTGACCTCCCGAGAGTCCCCATGGCCGCGATGCTCGACCCGGGCGATGTCCCTTGGCTTGACCTGTTTCGCGATGGAAACCTGAGCGATTTGAATCTGGCGCTGATGGGACCGAACCACCAGAGCACACGCCTGGCACGCCTGGTGTTCGTCGTGCTTGCGGGGATGACCAATGCCGAAGGCCGCCCCGCCTTCAGGCAGGCGGTCGTGATCTTGCCTCCCGACGTTCTGGACACGGCGGCAGCCGATGTCGAAAGAGATGTCACGCGGGTGCGCCCCGATCCCATGGACGCCGAGGAACGCGAGGTGCTCGCGCGCCGGCTGCAAGTGCATCGCATGACAACCTTCGAGACCGATGAGGTGCTGCGCACCGTGGCGGCGGCGCCAGCGGGCAGCTTCGTGATCGTGGTGGGCGGCGCACGTTTCCGCCGCATCGATGCGCCCGTTCGCGCGCCTGCGACATTGCAGGCGCCCGAAGATCGGTGGGTGCCGCACTTGATGGATCTCGCGAATCTGTGCCGGGACCGTGCGGGGGAGGAGACGTACGTGCTGATCGACGCCGGGGAGTATTTGCCGGGCTTGGCGCGCAATCTGGATGCGCTGCGTGGCATGGAGGCGTCGATCTGGGGTGCCGACGTGGCGAACGCCGTGGGGGATGCGCAAATGAGGCGGTTCCAAGAGTGGGTCGAGCGGATCGAGCACGGCGACATACTGTCGGTGCTAGGCGAAATCGATGCCACGGCGGGCTGGACGCCACCCGTCAAGATGCTGACGAAGGCACAGGTTCTGCATCGCGGCGGGCGGACGCTGCGCGCCATGGAGTTTGTTCGGGCCTATCTGCCCCATCTGGAGCAGACACCGGCCGATCTGAAACTCAAGCTCGCGACGATGGCGCTCGGTGCCGACGACCTCGAGCTGGCGCGACAGCTGATGGATGCCAGTGCAAACGAACTGAGTGACTTGGACCTCAACGAACTGGCGCTGGAACTGACCGAATCGGTCCCGTCCGCGGTCATCGAGACGCGAAGCCTGGCGTGGTTGGCCGCGAACTTTCCAACATCCACGGCGCTTCGGGACCACCAATTGCGCAGGCTGTTCCTGGCGACCCGTGACGGGCCGCTGGCCCGAACCGAGTACGGCATCCCGTTACCGCTCGACGACTACATCGACGCCGTCCTGACCACCGTGCTCCCGGAGCGCGTGCCGGACTATGTGGCCGCGGTGGAGGCGCTGGATGGGCAATGGCCCGACCTTCGCGGCGAGACTCGGTTGGCGATGACGCTGGATGCGCGACGTCGTGACTTGCCTCTGCACGTCGCGCTGATTGCCTCGTCGATGGGCGAGACGTCGCCCTTGGCTCGCCCTGCCGCAATGGCGTTGATGTGGGCAATTGAGCGGGTGCTCCTGCGCGGTGAGGACGGCGCACAGGACGTGTTGGCAGACGCGGTCCTGTTCATGCTGCTCTATTTAGCCAATCACCCCGCCGAGACCGGGACGCGCGAGCGGCTGGATGAGCTGCTATCGGTCGAGGTCGCGGGCACCGTGGGTATGGCACTACTCGCCTTCGCGTTGCTCCGTATCGCTGGCGCACCGCACCCGGAACCGCAGCCGCCGGCGGACGCCGAGGGTGACGAGCCTGTGGAGCCCAACGATGTCATGGCCTTGTACGGACGCGTGGCCGCTTGGCTAAAGCAGCAACGCGCCGTCGATCTGGGCAAGGTTGTGCTGCCCCGAGAAATGCTGACGATGCCTGCCGATTCGGCACTGCGGTTTATCAAGCGCATGGTGCAGCACGTGATTGAACGGGAGCAGGCGGACGACGGTCCAACGTTGCGGTTGATGGCGCTGGTCTCCTTCGCGCTCGCGCCCCATGCGCAGCGGCGAAACGAGGACCTGGAGATCCTGCGGATGGTGACCAGCCGCCTGGTGACGACGGGGGAAGCGCAACTGGCGCGCGACCTGGTGGAGGCTGGATTGGCGGCCACGCAGGGCCGCCCGGATCGTCTTCGCTTGGCGTGGTTCGCCTATGGCGACGTGTTTCATCGGATGGGAAACGAATCGCGCGCGCTTCTGGCTTTTGGTTGCGCGCTGGCGACACGAGGCGCCGTGGCGCTCGATCAGGCCTATTACGAAACGATGGGGGTGGTTCGCGCCTTGAGGGATGCGGGACTGTGGGACACCGCGCGGCAGCTCTTAGATCGGTGTGAGCGGCTGCTGCATCAGCTGGGAGACTTCGAGCGTCGCGGGCATCGGATCGAGACCGTGCGCGTGGGTATCGCGATGGCCGAGCTCATGGCGACGCGGGCCGCAGACCCGGCGCCATGGCCGCCGCTGCTCGCCGCCATCGATGCCAACCTTCAGGCGGTTCGGCGCGAGGACGACGAACTAGCCACCATCTTGATGATCGCGATACAGGTGATGCGCCATGCCGAAGGGCTGGGCATCGCGATCGAGCCCGCGCTGCGAGCCCATGTTGAGGAGGCGATCGGGGCAGCAGGAGCGATCACCGCGGAGCTCGTACGCTTGGCAGCCCATGACGCCGTAGGGCCCGAGCGGCTGCTGGAGCGCGTCCAGGCGGTGCAGCAGGCGCGCTACGCCGACGATGTCGGATTCGACGTGCAGTACCTAGTTCGCGCGGCGAGGGCGCAGTTGGCGGACGAGGCGACACTGACGGACGCGCGGACGGCAAGTTTCGCCGCCGAACTGACGACCGATCACGCGATTGCCGTTCCGGGTGCCGTCGAAGGCGCTTGGTTGCCGGCGACATTGGACGAGCCTGCACAAGCCCTGCAGGCGCTCTCGCAGCACGGCGTTCGCATAGAGCTGCTGGCCATCGATCACCAAGACCGTCTGATTCGCGTCAGCGCCGAAGCCGGCGCCATCACGGTGCGGCGCGAGCATGAGGCGTTCTCGATGCCAGCGCTGCACGTCTGGTCGAGGCGTTTTCCCTACGCCTACGCCGATGGCGGCCCCAGGGATGGGCCCGGGGTCGCACGGCGTCCGCGTGACCCCAACCTGTTCTACACCAGCATGCGTGACCTGGGCTTGTCCGCGGGCGCGGGCGATCGGGCGTTGTTCGTTCTGGATACCCGGCTGCAGCGGCTCCCGCCGCAGTTGCTGCTCGTGGATGGCGAGCTCCTCGGCCGCACGACCCAGTTGGCCGTCGCGCCATCGCTGACATGGCTGCGTGCGGTCACGGCGTTGCCGCATCGCGCGTTGGGGCCGCCGGCGGCATGGATTCCCACGGCGGTCGAAGGTGAGGCGAACGGTACGCTGGTCACGGTGGCCGAGCGCGTCACGGATGTACTTGCCGAGCATGCCGTGACGTTGCAAACGGGCGCGCAGGTGCCTGACTGCCTCAAAGGTGCACAGCTGGTGATCGTCGCCGCGCACGGGGGCCTCGCGGACGACAATCGCTTCTTCAGGGGCATCGCGGACGAGGCACAGCTGCGGGTCAGCGGGCCCGCCTTGGCACGCGCACTCGAAGGCGCCGGCGTGGTGGTCTTGTTCGTGTGCAATGGCGGACGCCAGGACGAACACCCCGCCGCCAGCACGGCGGTGGGCTTGCCCAAGCAACTGCTCGATCGCGGGAGCGCCGCTGTTATAGCCTCACCCTGGCCGTTGGACGCGCGCGTGCCTTCTCACTGGCTTCCGGCATTCCTCGCCGCGTGGGATGGCGGCCAAACCCTGCTCGAAGCCAACGCTGCGGGCAACCGTGCCGTCAGTGCGCAGATGGGCAACGAACCACAGGACGCCATGGCGCTGACGCTCTATGGCAATCCATTCCTACGACGCGTCGCCCTCAATGCCGCGCGATAGCGATGCTCAGAGAACTCGCTCGCGCCGCTGAACATGAGGCATCGCGATCTCGCTCGACTGGCCGCAATCTATTGAGCCACAGCTGCCGAATGTGAATGTCCCTGCGCACGCGCCGCACGCAGATACCACTCGGCGATCAGCACGTTGGGTTCCCAACACAGGAACGAGATTGCGCGGTTAACGTCGGAGTTTCTACTTAAGGGAAGGCGTTAGGTTGTTTGTAAGGGCGTGCTACCGGGCGACTTTCCCCAAGGTGTTCCGCTGCTGCGCGATCGCTTGGATGTCCGCTTTAGGTCGCTACCTGTCCAATCGATCAACAATAGGCGCCATTCATTTCAATAGTCGCGCAGCTGGGTTGTCCTCAGCAGCACCTGCTTGAAAATAACCAATCACGCTCGCCACTGATCGGTGCTCGGTCATGGCCATCACCGCGGGCAGGGGAACACCTTGCTTGCCAGCTTCGGTCACGAACCCCGACCGCAGACTATGGGCGCCAAAGTCCCCTTCTAAGCCCGCCAATCGAGCCCGGCGCTTCACGATGGTAGCCACCGAGCCAGGGAGTAGGGCAGGGCCCACCCGATCCTTCCAGATTCGACGGAAGATCGCTCCCTCGCGGATCCCCGCGGCCTCTAACCAGCCCGACACCGCTTTAGCACTTCGCCCTAGGATCGGTTTGTCCGGCGTGGAATCCGCCGTGACGCCCGCCTGCTGGGTCTTGGAGTACTCCAGCCGATAGATGTAGCCGTCTTCGCCGACCTTGCGCAGGTCGCGCATATCCGCGGCCGCGATTTCGCTGCGCCGGCGCCCGCCACTGGCAAAGCCGAAGCAGAGCAGGGCACGGTCGCGCAGGCCTTCCAGGCTGTCATCGCAGGTCGCCAGCATGGCCTCGAGTTCGGCCCGGGTGATCGCGGTCTTCTTGGTCGGCCGCTCGCCACGCTTGACGGCGGCACGCCGAGCCCGGCTCAGCAACGTCCGGACACTGGGTAGCTCGCAGGGGTTGGCCAGGCGCTTGAGCTTGTGGGCGGTAGACAGCACGGCCACGCGCTGGACCACGGTCGAGAGCTTCAGCGGACCGACCTTGGCCTTCAGGCCGGCGGCCACCAACGCCTGATCGATGGCCAGGGGCAGCTCGTTGACCAGACCGGTCTTGCTCTTGCGCTGGATGTGGTCGACCAAGAACTGGATCACCACCGCCTCGCTCGCCGGCAAGGCCAGCTCACCGCCATAGCGGGCTTGGTGCCAGCCGGCCCAGTAGCGCAGGGCAGTGGCGTAGCTGCGGGTCGTGTTAGCGGCGACGGCCTCGGCGAGCAGTTCGCGCACCGCATCGGCGGCCTGTTGGGCCAGCTGTTCTGGCAGGACCAGATTTGCGGCTGTCGCTGGCGCGGCGGGCAATGTGCCATTTCGTTTCATACTATGTAATGTACGTTATGAAATAGGGCGTTTACTAGCGATAATCATCACTTATCACCAGTACGGAATCAACAGAGTAGGGCGACCGAGTAGGAGGCACTTCCATGGCCCGAGGCATCACCGAATCCGACGTGCACACCGCTGCCGACGAGATCGTCGGCTTGGGCGAACGGCCGACTGTGGAGCGCGTCCGTGCGCACTTAGGTACCGGCTCGCCGAACACGGTTACGCGGTGGCTGGAAACTTGGTGGCAAGGACTCGGAAGGCGGCTGGACGCGCATCACCGCAGCGTCGCCGTTCCAGACGCCCCAGATGCGGTCGCGCGCTTGGCGAGCGAATTGTGGGCGTCGGCTATGAGGCACGCTCAAAGCATTGCGGACGATGCGTTGAGGGCTGACCGCGCAGCTCTGGGGCGTGAGATCCAAGCGCTTGAAAGTGATCGCGAGGCCTTTCTGGCGGAAGCTGCCACTTTGCGGGAACAGGTGGCGGCCGCAGGCCACAAGGCGGAGCTGGCTACCACCCGGGCCGCAGAGCTCCAGCGCTTGGTCGACAGGCTTGAGGAGCAGGTTGAAGAAGTCGGCCGCCAGCGCGATGCGGCCGTCGCCCACGCAGCAGACGGCGTAAGCGCCCGCGACGCCCTGGAGGCCAGGGCCCGCTCGTTGCAGGATGCCGCCCTGGCTGAACGCGAGTCACTCGGTCAGCATGTCCGTGCGGTGGAGGATCGAGCCCTCAAAGAGATCGACCGAGCTCGTCAGGAGACAAAGGAACTGCAAGGGAGACTGACGGCCGCCGTGCGCCAATCGGCTGCTGCCGAGAAGTCGCTACGTGAACTGATCGACCAGGCGAACACCAAGGCGGTTGAAGCTTCTCGCGAGGCCTCGGCGCAACGGGCCCGCGCGGACGCGCTTGAGGGTCAGCTGGGCGTGCTGCGGGATCTGCCCGCGGCGCTCAGAGCGGCATTCCCCCAGGCTGCCCCTGGGTCCGCGGCTCGGAAGTCGCGCAGCCGGAGCAAAGTTGCGCCCTCGAAGCAGACCAAAGCTACGAAGCAATCCAGCCAGCCGGCACGCCGGCGTCGTGCGAAAGTGGCCGATTGATCTATTCTCAAGGTGTCGGGGCGCGACATCGTATCGGAGCACGACACGGTTAAGGGGGGGCAAGGCGCTCGAATCGGCTACGACAAAGGTCACTGCATGGAGGCTCTATATCATTGATCTACATGGGAGTGATTGTCGGACGACGACATGGTTACGGGTCACGTCATGGTTAAGGAGCAGACGACAGAGTTTGGGTAGCACCGACAGCAAGAATCGTGCCAGTAGCACCCCGGAACTTAACATAATATGCATTATGCGAAATCAAAGGTGCGCATGATGTTCGGCGTCCGGCCTGACTCGCCCCTCGGTCTGGCTGGCAGTTCTGGCATCTGGGCTACGCAGTCCCGGGATCCCAGGCGTTCCGTGCAAGTTCGCGCGCAAGGAACTCCGCTGTCCTGCTTCCTTTGGCCCGGGCTACCTCATGCGGTATTCCTGTAGCCACGATTGTGCCGCCGGCACTGCCTGCGCCAGGCCCGACGTCAATCACCCAGTCGGCCTGCGCCACCGCACGCATGTCGTGTTCGATCATTACCACGGTGTTTCCGGCGTCGACCAGCCGCTGCAGCTGCACCATCAGCCGGTCCGCATCCGAGGCATGCAGGCCTGTGGTCGGTTCGTCCAGCACGTAGAGCGTGCGCCCACGCTGGCTGCGTTGCAGCTCGGTCGCCAGTTTGATGCGCTGGGCTTCGCCGCCTGAAAGCTCCGTGGCCGGCTGACCCAGTTTCAGATAGCCCAGGCCGATTTCCTGCAGCAACTGCAGTGGTCGGGCAATGGCATCCTCCTCGATGAAGAATGCGTGCGCCTGTTCGACCGTCATCTGCAGGACCTCGGCGATATTGCGTCCATTCCACAGCACCTTCAGCGTGGCCTCGTTGTAGCGGGCACCGTGGCAGGTGGGACACGGCGCATAGACGCTGGGCATGAACATCAGTTCGACGCTGACGAATCCCTCGCCTTCGCAGGTCCCGCACCTGCCCTTGGCCACGTTGAAGGAGAAGCGACCGGCGTCGAAGCGCCGGCGGCGCGCGGCCGGGGTTGCGGCGAACAGCTTGCGCACGTGGTCGAACAGCCCGGTGTAGGTGGCCAGGTTGGACCGTGGCGTGCGGCCAATGGGCTTCTGGTCCACCTGCACTACCCGCTGGATGGCATCCACCTCGCCGGCCAGCTGACCGCGGGTGGTCTCGATCACCTTCGGACCGTCCGCAGGCGTGGCATCGGCACCATCATCCGCGGGCTCATGCCCGAGGTGCGGAAGCAGAAGTTCGGGCAGCGCCTGGGCCATCAGGCTGGACTTGCCCGAACCCGAGATGCCGGTCACTGCGGTCAGCACGCCCAGCGGCACCTGCGCGTCCACGCCCTGCAGGTTGTGACGGTGGATGCCCTTCAGTTCCAGCCAGCTCCCCGGGCTGCGCTGCCGGCTTGCAGGTGCGGGGACCTGGTCGAAGAGGTAGCGGGCAGTCCGGGACTCCTCGATCTGGCGCAGGCCTTCGGGCGCGCCGCTGTACAGGACACGCCCGCCCCGCTCCCCGGCCTCCGGACCCACATCCACCAGCCACTGCGCCCGGCGGATCAGCTCCAGATCGTGTTCGACGACGAACACCGAGTTGCCGCCGTCACGCAACCGGTCCAGTGCGTCGTACAGCGCCTGGCTGTCGGCAGGATGCAGGCCGGCTGATGGCTCATCGAGCACGTACAGCACGCCAAAAAGCAGCGAACCCAGTTGCGTGGCCAGCCGCAGACGCTGCAGCTCGCCGGCCGAAAGCGTCGGCGTGGCGCGATCCAGCGAGAGGTATCCCAGGCCCAGGCCACGCAACTGCGTTACACGAGCCATGACCCCGCTTGCCAGCCGCTGTGCAGCCAGGCGCTTTTCTTCCGACAGGGCCGAGGTGAGCCGCACGTCCGGCGCGGCGGCGTGGACCGCGCGCCCGCTTGCCGCCCGCTGCCTGCGATCGCGACGTGTCGCGCTGCTGTTGGTGCCCTGGCCGTGGCCGTGGGCACTCAAATCGCCCTCCACTACCGGCTGCAGCAGGTCCGCCAGTTGATCCAGCGGCAACCGCATGAACTCCCCGATATCCACGCCTGCGAAGGTGACCGAAAGTGCCTCCGGCTTCAGCCGTTTGCCCTGGCAAGCAGGGCACAGCCTGCCTTCCATGAAACGGGATACCCGCTTCCTCATCAGTGCGCTCTGGGTGTTGGCGAACGTATGCAGCACGTAGCGACGGGCACCGGTATAGGTGCCCATGTAGCTCGGCTCGAGCTTCTGCCTGAGCGCGGTGCGGGTCTCGGCAGGGGTGAAGCCGGCATAGACCGGTACGGTCGGCGTCTCCTCGGTGAACAGGATCCACTCCCTGTCCTTCTTCGGCAGCTTCTTCCACGGTACGTCGACGTCGTAACCCAGCGTGACCAGGATGTCGCGCAGGTTCTGCCCATGCCAGGCCGGCGGCCAGGAAGCGATGGCACGCTCGCGGATGCTCAGCGAAGGATCCGGCACCATCAACGCTTCAGTCACCTCGTAGACGTGGCCGAGGCCGTGGCAGGTGGTGCATGCGCCCTGTGGCGTGTTGGGCGAGAAATCCTCGGCGTAGAGCATGGGCTGGTGGGCCGGATACGCCCCCGCCCGCGAATACATCATGCGCACCAGGCTGGACAGCGTGGTTACGCTGCCCACCGAAGAACGCGCATTGCTGGCGCCGCGTTGCTGCTGCAGGGCTACCGCCGGCGGCAATCCCTCGATGGCATCCACATCAGGCACGCCCGCCTGGTCGATCAGGCGCCGCGCATAGGGCGCAACCGACTCGAAGTAGCGCCGCTGGGCCTCGGCGAAGATGGTGCCAAACGCCAGTGACGACTTTCCCGAACCGGACACCCCCGAAAATGCCACCAGTGCATTGCGTGGAATGGAGACGTCGACGTTCTTTAGGTTGTGCTCGCGCGCCCCGCGGACCTCGACGCAACCTCCGGTTTCGCTCGGGACATCGCCAAGGGTCTTGATGGGCATATCGCGTTCCTGCAGGCAGTGGGGGCGCGCCAGCGCGGGCCAATGCTCAGATTGTCACTGCTGGGGGCGGATGCCGGTGAGAAGCCGGCGCAGGCACCGTGCCAAAGTGCGCGATGCGCCGGCACGACCGGCGTCATCACCGCCGCATCGTCCTGTCCAAGCACGGGACGCCGACTGGGGCGCACCTGCGTGAACATCATCAATTTCTCCCTTGCCCGGGGGACAGGTCCGAGTGGGCCTGCGGGCGGGAGGCGTTACCAACCGCCGGCACTGCCAGCCGACCTGGTTGCCCGTTCCGGCCTGATCGCCCGGCTGGACGGACCGCCGGGACGGATCTGCGTGGTCCATGGTCCGCCCGGCAGCGGCAAGTCGGGCCTGCTGGCCAGCCGCAGGCCCAAGGGCTCGCAGTGCAGTGGCTCAACCTTACGTCCGAGGACAACCAGCCCGAGGTGCTGCGCCGGCACCTGGCCAGGCGTTCCCGGGTGGCAGCGTGGAGTCAGTGGCTGATGAACCGGGTGAACTTCCCGGCGGCGGCGTGGCCTATATCGACAACCTGGAGCGCGTGACCGATGCATCGGCGCGCGAACTTCTGGAGTGGTTCCTGCTCGGCCTGCCGGGTGACAGCCGCCTGCTGCTGGCCAGCCAGCAATCACCCGGGGCCCTGCTGCAGCAGGCCAGGCTGCAGGGCCGGCTGGACGTGGTCGATCCGACCGACCTGCGCAAGGATCCTCCGCCGCCCCCCACCCTGTGCGGCATTACCTGGCGCCGCCTGCCTCCGCTGCCCAGAGCTCCGCATCCGCACCCGCGGGGATGTAAAGCGGCGACCTGGGATCGGTCGCCGCCCGCCAGACAGCCTCGGCAACGTCCACCGATCGCGTGCCCGGGCCGGTGGAGGCGGCCATGCGGGCAATGGTGTCCTGCATGAACTGGCCATACACCGGATCATCGAAACCGCGCAGGCCGGCGCGGGCGGATTCGCGAAAGCGGGTTTCGCCGGAGGACCCGGGCAGGACGAGGTGCGCGCGCAGGCCGAACTGGCCGATCTCGGCGGCCAGCGACTCGGTGATCACGTTCACCGCGGCCTTGGCGGCGCGGTAGGCGCCGATCAGTGGCAGCGGCCGGTAGATCGCGCTGGAGGTCACGTTGACGATGACGCCGGACCTGCGCTCCCGCATCTGCGGCAGGACGGCCTGCGCCATTGCGATGGTGCCGAAGGTATTGGTTTCAAACAGGCTGCGTACGGTATCCATGTCCATCAGCTCGAACGGCGCCGGCGCGCCGAAGCCGGCGTTGTTGACGAGGACATCGATCTCCCTGCCCCGGCCATAGCGGCCCTGATGCTTTGGGGATCGGTGATATCCAGCGGGAGCACTACCGCATTGGGTGACGCCGCGAACAGGTCTTCGCGCGGGGAGCGCATGGTGGCGATGACCCTCCAGTCGCGCTCCAGGAACAGGCGGGCGGTTTCCAGTCCAAAGCCGGAAGAACAGCCGGTTATCAGTACGGTCTTCATTCGCGTCTCCTGCGTGGATGTCGAGATCCACGGTACGTCCCGGCCTCAGTACTGACTACAACCAGAAGTCCGTATCCCGTTTGCGAGAGTCCAGCCATGACCGATCCATTGGCCGAAGTCGTGATGCTGCTGCGGCCAGCCACCCGCTTCTACAAACACGTGGTCGGTGCCGGGAGCTGGCAGGTTGAGCGATCCGACGCGGGTGAGCCTTTCTATTGCGCCGTGATCGAGGGCACGTGCCGCCTTGCGCTTGATGGGAGTGAGGGCATCGTCCTGCAGGCCGGGGATTTCGTGCTGGTTCCAGCGGCCCATGGGGTCGCGACGTCCAGTCTTGACGTTCCCGACGGGGCAGCCAATTCGGTGCCGGTCGCCTTGGGTGGTGGGATGTTCCGCATTGGCGAGCAGCGCGGGCCGACCGACCTGCGGATGCTGATAGGTCATTGCAGTTTCGATTCGCCGGACTCGGCCCTGCTGGTCTCGCTGATGCCACAGCTCATCCATGTCCGTGGCCAATCCCGTCTGCAGACCCTGGTGCAGCTGCTGGCCGATGAATCCCGCGAGGAGCGCCCTGCGCGCGAAGTCGTGCTGGCGCGGCTGCTGGAAGTGCTGTTCATCGAAGCCTTGCGCTCGATCAGCGCAACCGGCGTGGCCCGCGGCCTGGTGCAAGCACTCTCCGAACCGCGGCTGGCCGCAGCCATCCGTGCCATGCACGCGCGACCCACCCACCCGTGGACGGTCAACGAACTGGCTAAGGAGGCTGCACTGTCGCGCTCGGCATTCTTCGAACGCTTCAACCGGGTACTGGGCATGCCGCCCATGGAGTATCTGCTCGTCTGGCGCATGGCCGTGGCCAAGGATCTGCTGCGCCGGGAAGAGATCAGCATTGCCGCGGTAGCCGAACGCGTTGGCTACAGTTCGGCGAGCACCTTCAGCGTGGCCTTCCCGCGCCACGTGGGATGCCCACCGGCCCGCTATGCCGCTGAAAACCGGGGCGGCGCAGAAGACAGCGAGTTCATCAGCCCAAGCGCTGCCTGATCGCGCTCAGGGGTACCGCCTTCGCTTCCACCGACCCGATCTGTGCCGGAACGCCGGCAACTGGAAGAATCCGAGCCGGCTTACCTGCGCTTTGCGCGCTTGCCTTCGTTACCACCGGCGCGGCCCTGCGCGAACTCGGGGAAGGTTTCTTCCAGCGACTTGGTCTCGGGCAGGACGTAGAACACACCGCCGCGCTCGAATGTCGGGTTCACCACGCCCTCGTAGAACTCCGGCGCGACGTTGATGCAACCGTGGGTGATCCGGTTGTCATCCGGCGTCGGCGACGCCAGACGCTCGGGGCGACGTTCCTTCTTCACCCCGGTGGCAGTGGGATGGATGGACACTGCGGTGTCGTAGTCCACCCAGAGCACACGCCCTGCATCCAGCGAGGGGCCGTAGCCGCCCACGAAGCGGCCCGCCGGCGTGGTGCGGTCGCGCCCCGGGATCTCGCGCAGCGCCAGGCCCGCGACGCCCGGGGCCGAGTGGTCACCGACTGCAGAACCCAGCAGCACAGGGGCAGCGCCGCGCAGGCGCCCATCGCCGCCGAACACCAGGATCTGCGCCGCAGCCTTGTCAATGATCGCGAAGGGATAGCCCTCGCTGTCCCGCGATGCCACGACCCAGCCTGCCAGCTCGGTCACCGTCTCGGAGACGTCCTGGTTGGACGGAAGCAGATCAAGCGCTGTTGCGGGCTGCACGTCATCCGCGGCATGGGCCACGTTGGAGGTGGAAAGAGCCAGCGCAAGCGCCAGCACGCCAGCAACATTGCGGATCGCGGTATGCATGGGGGGCAAGGGGGTATTCCTGGAAGCGGGGTCTATCGGGGGTCCATCAAAACGAAAGGACCGGCAGCCAAGACAGCCACCGGTCCTTGCGCTGCATCAGCCGCGCGGAACGCGACGCGGGGAGGTCTCGAGCTGCTGCACACGGCTTTCGATCTGGTCCAGGCGCTGGTTGGCGCGCTGGGCCGACTGGTTGGCCGACTCTGCGCTCTGGGCAGCGCCCTGCACGCGCTGGTCAAGGGTGTCCAGACGCGAGTTGATGGTGGCGAACTCGTCGCTGTAGGTGGCGCAGCCGGACAGGCCGAGCGAAGCCACGATTGCCACAGCGGCCAGGCGGACTTTTGCGGTGTTGGTCATGCTCATTCTGAACCTCCGTCGTTTGGGGCTCTGGAATATAGCGAGCTTTTTGTCAGCGTCATGTGGGGACTTCATCGGTTGTTCCGATACGTTGACGAACTGTGAAGCGGTGCTCAGGCGGTGAACGTCTGGTTCAGCTCCCGTCCGGTCCGCGCTATCGATTCCGTTCGGTACATGTCGGATTTGACGAAGACTTGCGTACGCCACCAAGCTTCAGACCCTGCACCCCGATACGGAAAAGCGATGAAGGTCTATCTGGATGACGAGCGCCCCACGCCTGACGGGTGGACACGCGTCTACTGGCCAGATGAGGCAATCGCATTGCTGCAGGCCGGCTCGGTAAGCGAGATCAGCCTGGACCACGACCTCGGCGACGACACGAGGGGCACCGGCTGCGACGTCGTGTCATGGATCGAGCGCGCGGTGGCCTGTGATGGCTTCTCGCCACCCATCATCCATGTGCCTACCGCCAATCCCGCCGCACGTCGACGGATGGAGACGGGAGTGGCTGCCATCCAGCGCATGCTCCGCGCCCCGGCTGATTGAGGCCACACCCTTCGTCGTGACGCATGGACCAGGATGCTGGTGACATCCGCGCACGACGTTCACCCGCAACCGTGGACCAACCTCTCCCCGACCTCAGAGAGGAAGTGCAATGGCACAGGACATCCACACGAGTGACGCGCATCAGTCCAAGGCCAGGCGTGATCGACACATGGCCAGGGTGGACGCGTCGTTTGGCAAGGCGGCGCTCCGGGTCAGGATCGCCATTGGCACGCGTGGACTGCTCGCATTGGCGGGAGTGATATCGAGCACCCTGCTGGCCACCGCGGTGATCGTGGGCGTAGCCACGCGCAAGCTGCCCGAAGGCGCCACGCCGCGCGGGATGGAACGGCACCGCTGATGACCCTCCCGTTCCCGGGCATCCACGTTTGACCGCCGCCTCGCCATCCCTGGCTTGGCGCCGCTGTTCCGTCACCGCCCCGCGGCCAGCATGGCCGCGGGCTGGCAGATTGTCAGGAGGACGAGCGCGGAGCGAGGGCCAGTTCCCGGGGTTCCAGTCCGGACATTGCAGGTCCTTCCAGCAACTCGCCCGAGGCGCTGAAGCGGCTGCCATGGCAGGGGCAGTCCCAGCTGCGCTCGTCCCCGTTCCACTGCACCAGGCACGCCCAATCGGTGCGCCAGGTACAGGTTTACGTGATCCACCATGCGTGTTCCATCTTCTGGGCGTCCGGTTATGAGTGGGTCCGGAAGGGGCGGCGCAAACCATCCCCGGTGCTTCCACTGGCTGTGGCCACGTCGGTGCTGGCCTACGTCGTCGACTACAAGGTCGTGCATCCGCGGCTTTCGCCGGGCTTCGACCAACGGATGAAGGACCGCGACATGTTCTTCGTCTACGCCGCCTTTGGCGTAGGCCTGGTCCTACCCTGGATGGCAAGGTGTGGTGTCCGCGGCAAGGGCTCGCGCCGCGGTAGGTAGTGGTCAGCTATCCGGTGCATCCCAGAGCGAGCGGTGCGCGGCAATGCCGGCCAGTGCACCTTCGCCAATGGCCAGTGACACATTGCCCGCCAGTCGACCCGCATCACCACAGGCAAACACACCTTCCACCGTGGTCTGCTTGGAGGAATCGGTGGTGATGCACCCCTCGTCCTCCAGTTCACAGCCCAGCTCCTGCGCCAGCGAACAAGACAGCCGCGAGGTAGGGGAAAGGAAAATCGCCGACTGCTGCAGCGTCCGGCCATCGGCCAGGTGCAGGGTGGCCTCATCGCTGATCTTCACGACCGGCACGGTTTCGATCCTGACCCCGCGCTCGGCAAGCTCACTGACGACGTCGCCATCAAGCTCAGAGGCATGCTGGCAGACCAGCGTCACCTCCCCCCACTCGGTCAGCATCAACGCCTGCTGCGTGGCTTCGTCCAGGGTGCAGCCCAGCACGGCGATCCTGCCGCCGAAAGCCTCATAGCCATGGCAGTAGGGGCAATGGAACGCGGTAATTCCCCAGCGCTCATCCAGGCCCTCGATGTCCGGCAGGTCATCCACCGTGCCGTAGGCCAGGATCAGCCGTTGTCCTTCGAATTCCTGACCATCGCTGCACCGGACATGGAACCGGCCCTCGTCACCGTCACGCCGGACGGCGGAGTCCACTTCGCACTGCACCCAGCGCAGCGTCGGGTAAGCGAGCAGCTGGGTGCGGGCCTTGTTGAGGATGGCGGCCGGGTCATCACCGTCGTGGGCGAGAAGGCCGTGGGACGTCGACGCAAAACGGTTGCGGGGCCGGCCGGAGTCGACTACCAGAACCCTGCGACGGGCTCTCGCCAGCTGGAGTGCCGCGGACATGCCGGCATAGCTTCCGCCGACCACGATGACATCAAAACTTTCCAGTTCCGGGGAACTCATGCGGTCCATCCTGGGAAAAGCGTGCGGCAAGGGTTACTGATGGTCCGTCTCAGTCGCCGCATCCGGGTCCTTGCCGTAGGTGCCGGCCTGGCCGAAGTTCGGCTGGGTGGCGCCGTCCCGCTCCGGGCTGCCTTCCGGCTCGCCCTCGCCGAGCTTGCCGCCCTTGCCGTGGCCGTGCTGGTTGTAGCCTTGGTTGTCAACCGTGTTGGCGTCCGTGGTCTTGCCTGGCGATGCGGGGCCATCGCCTTGGTCTTTACGTTGCTCGGTCATCATTCCTCCAGATGAAGAAGCGCCCGACGCAGGCTGGCCGCGCGCGGGCGCTGCGTGATCAAGCAGCCTTGGCAGCCTTGGCGTTGCCACCGGCCTTGGCCAGCATCGTCAGCTTCTCGTCGGTGGCCTTTTCCTCCTCCAGGGTCTCCAGGAGCAGCGGCAGTGCGTCGTTGTAGCCCAGCTGCTTGGCCAGGGCAGCGATCGTGCCGTAGGAGGCAATCTCGTAGTGCTCGACCTTCTGCGCACCACCGATCAACGCGGCGTCGCGCACCGGGCCTTCCTCGATGCTGTCGATCACTTCCTTGCCCTCTTCCACCAGGCCTTCCATCGCGGCGCACTTGATGCGCTTCAGGCGGATGCCCAGCACTTCGACGACCTGGTCGATGCGCTCGATCTGGCCCTGGGTTTCTTCGAGGTGAGTCTCAAAGGCGGCGGCCAGGTCCGGATTGGAAGCCGCGCGCGCCAGACGCGGAAGGGCCTTGCTCAGCTGCTTCTCGGCACTGTAGATGTCGGACAGCTCGTGGATGAACAGGTCTTCTGCGGTTGTGATAGCCATGTGGTTGGCCTCTCTTGTGGCGATGGAAGGCCCACCATAGGCAGGCGCTCGTTATCTCCGCGTCGAATGTTGTGAACCCCACCTTGATTCGTCGTCGTCCACGAGATTGGCCCTGGTGCGAACTGGCATCCAGAAGCGCTTCCCGCCTGACGGGGAGATTCCAGGACCGTGGTCCCAGTGGATGCTCCATGAGCCGATTGCCCACTGAAGCCAACGCCCCGATCTGGACTCGTTGCCCGCCAACGCATTGCGGATTTCTTGCCGACTGCGATGGCAACGTCGCGAGGAGCGTAGTCAGCATCCCCCCGCGTTGATGACCTCCGAGCGGCTTCGGCTCAGTTTGCTCAGACGAACATGAAAAACCCCTCCAGACTTGCGTCTGGAGGGGTTCGGGCCGTCGTGGGCGGAAGGTCCGCCCCAGGATCAGCGCTGCTGATTGCGCTGGCTCTGCTGGTTCTGCTGGTTGCGCTGATTCTGCTGATTCTGCTGGTTCTGCTGGTTCTGCTGATTCTGCTGATTCTGCTGATTCTGCTGGTTGTTCTGGTTGTTCTGATTCTGCTGGTTCTGCTGGTTGTTCTGATTCTGCTGGTTGGTCATCTCTCTATCCTCCAATGGGGATCAGGGAAATCCTGACCGTGGAATCATGGTGCAGGACTCGGCTGTCAGAACACGTCCAATTCCGGTGATCGAGCCGTGAGAGTCAGGAGCTGTCGTCTCCACATGCAATGAAGATTTGGCGCGATCACTTGTCGCCGTGACCGTCGTACGGGCGCTCGTAATCGCCCGGATCGGCGTTGCGTTCCTGCTCGGGCATGTCGCGGTCCTTGCGCAGGGCCTTGTCGTTGCGGAGCTTGTCTGGCGTGTGCGCCTTGTCCTGGTCGCTCACGTCAGCAGTCGGGTTGAAAGGAAGTTTGTCGTTCATGGCTTCTCCTGGGTGCATGTCGTCCCGTCAGCGCGGGACGGCGTGGTCAGTGCGATCACCTGTGTGGCGCAGGTCGGCGGACAGCGCGCCGACCTTGTCTACCGCTTCTACCTGCCGGGAGGGCGCAGGGGGCCGCGCCGCTCCCTCCGTACGCCTTGGCTATAGGTCCCTTTGGGTGAAACCCCGGTGACGTCCCGCTCCGGACAGCGGCAGCCGTGGCTCAGCCAGCCGGGTCCAGTCCCCGGCTGGCCAGCAGGGCCATCGCCCTGCCCGGCAGCGTCCAGCCGCCCTGCTCATCGGCCTGGAGATCCGGTTCATCCAGGCTGGTCACCAGCAGGCGCCAGCTGGATTGCGTGGAATCCGGCGGGACAAAGCGCTGCACCTCGATGCCGGCGTTCACCAACAGCAGCAGATGGGTATGGGCTGCTGCGCCATGGCCCTCCTCGCTGGTGACCGGGGGCAGGTGCAGCATCAGGCTGCGGCGCTGTGGGTCATGCCAGTCGCCCGGCATAATTGCCCCACCCTCGGGCAGCAACCAGCCGACCTCGGCGGTGTCATGGTCATCGCGTGCGTCAAGAAAGCGCTTGCGGCGCAACTGCGGATAGCGACGACGCAGGGCCAGCAACTGGCGCACGAAGCGGGACTGCTTCTGGCCGTCTTCCGACAATGCGCGCTCCCAGTCGATCCAGGTAATGGGATTGTCCTGGCAGTAGGCGTTGTTGTTGCCGCCCTGGCTGTGCCCGAACTCGTCACCGGCCAGCAGCATCGGCGTGCCCTGGGACAGCAGCAACGTGGCGAGCATGTTGCGCATCTGCCGCTGGCGCAGCGCATTGATCGCCGGATCGTCAGTGGGACCTTCGGCGCCGTGGTTCCACGAGATGTTGTGGTCGCTGCCGTCCTTGCCGTCCTCGCCATTGGCTTCGTTGTGCTTGTGGTCGTAGCTGACCAGGTCATGCAGGGTGAAGCCGTCGTGGGCGGTGATGAAGTTCACCGAAGCCGAGGGGCGGCGGCCATGGTGGTTGAACAGGTCGGCCGAGCCCATCAGCCGGGTCGCGAAGTCGGACAGCTGGCCTTCGTCGCCTCGCCAGAACGCACGCATGTTGTCGCGGAATCGGTCATTCCATTCCGCCCAGCCCGGCGCGAAATTTCCCAGCTGGTAGCCGCCCGGACCGATGTCCCAGGGTTCGGCGATCAGCTTGACCTGGCTCAGCACCGGGTCCTGGCGCACCGCATCGAGGAAGCCACCGGACGGATCGAAGCCGTGGTGCTCGCGGCCGAGGATGGTGGCCAGGTCGAAGCGGAAACCGTCCACGCGCATGTCCTGCACCCAGTACCGCAGCGAGTCCATGACCATGCGCAGCGCGCCGGCATTGGTCAGGTCGAAGGTGTTGCCGGTGCCGGTGTCGTTGATGTAGTAGCGGCGGTCGTCCGCCAAGCGGTAGTAGCTGGCGTTGTCGATGCCCTTGAACGACAGCGTCGGGCCCAGCTCGTTGCCCTCGGCGGTGTGGTTGTAGACCACGTCCAGGATCACTTCGATCCCGGCATCGTGAAGCTGGGCGACCATCTGCTTGAACTCGGCGATGTTGCCGGTGGACAGGTAGCCCGGGTCGGGGGCGAAGAAACCCAAGGTGTTGTAGCCCCAGTAATTGCGCAGCCCACGCTCGACCAGGTACTGGTCATCCACGTGCGCGTGGATCGGCAGCAGCTCCAGCGCGGTGACGCCCAGCTGCTGCAGGTGGGCGATCACCGAATCGGAACGGATCGCCGAGAACGTGCCACGCAGTGGTTCGGGCACCTGCGGATGCTGCATCGACAGCCCGCGCAGGTGGGCCTCGTAGATCACCGAACGGTCCCACGGCACGGCCGGGCTTCTTTCCTGGCCCCAGGTGAAGGCCGGATCCACCACCACGCAGCGCGGCATGTACGGCGCGCTGTCGCGCTTGTCGAAGCTCAGGTCCGCATCCTTGTGGCCGATGGTGTAGCCGAACAGGTGCGGAGCCCAGCGGATCTGCCCGACCAGCTGCCTGGCATAGGGATCCAGCACCAGCTTGTTGGGATTGAAGCGGTGGCCGTCGCGCGGCGCGTACGGGCCATGCACGCGGTAGCCGTAGCGCAGCCCCGGCCGCGCATCGGGCAGGTAGCCATGCCAGATCTCGTCGGTGTATTCGGGCAGGCGGATGCGTTCGACCTCCCTGCCCTTCCCGTTGAACAGGCATAGGTCCACCTGGGTGGCATGGCGGCTGTACAGGGCGAAATTGACGCCCAGTCCGTCCCAGGTGGCGCCCAGCGGCCAGGGCCTGCCGGCCTGCACGCGGGACGTGCCGGTGGCGTTGCTGTGGCGGCTCATGACCGGGCCTCCTGGTCGTGCTGCGCCGCTTCGATCTCGGCGGCGACCAGCTGTTCTGCCATCAGCCAGTGGCGTTCGGCCTGGTCATCCGGGCGGCCTTCGGCCTCCCAGATCTGGCGTGCCAGTTCACGGGTCCGTTCCAGTTTGCTTTGTTCGTCCATTGGGTTACCAGGTACTGAAGATGGCGAGGGGGCTGTTGTCGAACAGGGTGCGAAGGCGCTGCGGGGTGTCATCCACCTCCAGGGCCGCCCCGGTCAGCACGTTGCGGTAGCGGCCCGGTGGAACCTGCATGCGCGCATCGCGCCAGTGGGCGGCGGCCAGCGTGGCGCCCGCGGTCACCGGCGTACGCCGGGTGAAGCGGGCGGCGGCCACGATGAGGCGTTCGCCGCCAAGCCCGCGTGAGAACGCGAGCATCGGCACCGGGCGATTGCACGCCAGCGGCTGGTAGTCGCCCTGGGCGAACAGGGCGGGCCGCTCACTGCGCAGCTGCAGCAGCTCACGCACCAGCCGTGCCTTCACCGCCCCGTCCTGCCATTGCTTCAGGAGTTCAAGCCACGGGCGCTGGTCGGACAGCCATTGCCGCCGCTGCGCGTAATCCACCGGGCGCCGGTTGTCCGGATCCACCAGCGACAGGTCCCAGCCCTCCCCGCCCTGGTACAGATCGGGGATGCCGGGCACGGTCATGCGCAGTGCGGCCTGCACCAGCGAATTGCGGGCACCGGCCGGAGCGATGGCCTCGGCCGCGGCCTCCAGTGCCTTGCGCAGCGGGCGACCTTCCAGGCTGAGCAGTGCGGCCTCGATGAACTGCTGCAGCTGTTTTTCGAAGTCCTCGTCGGGATGGGTCCACGATGAGCGCAGGCCGGCCTCGCGTACCGACTTGACCTGCCAGGCAGCGATGCGCCCGGCAAAGTCCGCCCAGTCCGGTTCGGCCCCGTCCAGCGGCCATGACCCCACCAGGCCCTGCCACAGCACCAGGCGCACCTCCGCCGGCGGAACTGGCAGGTCGAGCAGGTTTGCCTTGCGGTCGAAGCTGCGCACCTGCCGCTGCCACCATGCCGGTCGTTCGGACACGACGGCCAACCGGGCCCGTGCATCCTCGCCACGCTTGTGGTCGTGGGTCGCGGTGGCCAGCAGCGCCTGCGGATGGCGTGCAGCGCGCAGTTGCATGCGCTCATGGAACTGGTCGGTGGTCAGCGCGAATTCGTCCGGACGGCTGCCAACCTCGTTGCGCGAGACCAGCACGCCGTGGCGATAGAACGCGCAATCCTCCACCGCCTTGGCGTTGAGCGGCGCCGACAACTGCTGCAGGCGCCGGCGCAGCATCGCGCGGATCGCCCCGTTGCGGTCCGAGACCGGTCCGTCGATGACCCAGCGCACGATGGTGGCGGCGGCCGCGCAGACTTCGGGCGGTTCGCCGCGGCAGGCGGTATCCAGCACCTGTTGCCAGCAGCGCACATCCTCGTCGCTGATCTGGCTGGCCGTTGCGTAGGTGCGGTACACCGGGAAATGCACCAGCATTGCCTCCAGCGCCCGCTGCAGCAAGGGGCCACCAATGCGCTGGCCGCAGACGGTTTCGCGCGCATCCACGCACAGCAGCAGGGTGAGCAGCGCCTCGAACTCGGAGCGCAGGCCCAGGCGCAGTACTTCACGGCGGGCCTGTCGTTCTTCCCTGAGGAAGTCGCCACTGCGACAGGCCAGTTCCTGCCAGTGCCGGGTCAGTGGCTGCAGGCCATTCTCGTCATGCAGCCAGCCGGACACCTCGTCCATGAAGTCGTAGCCGGTGGTGCCATCGCACTGCCAGTCATCGGGCAGGCGCTCGCCCGGGGCGAGGATCTTCTCCACCCACAGCAGCGGCCGCTGCCTGCCTTCGCCTGCGGCATCCAGTTCGACGCGCAGTCGTTGCAGGTAGGCCGCAGGATCGGCCAGCCCATCGACATGGTCCACGCGCAGGCCATCGAGGACGCCTTCGCGCACCAGCCGCAGCGGCAGTTCATGCACCGCGGCGAACACATCCGGCTGCTGGACCTGCAAGGCAACCAGCGAGGTGATGGTGAAGAAGCGCCGGTAGTTGAGGCGATCATCGCCGTGGCGCCACCACACCGGCAGCCAGGCCTGGGCAGCCAGCAGCGCAGACCACTCAGGATCCTGCACGGACGCCTCGGCATTGAGCCGCGCGCACCATCCCTCCACGTCCGTGGCCGGCCAGGACCCGGGCTGCAGCGGCAGCCGGGTTTCGTAGTGCAGGAGTTCCGGGTTGCCGTCAGGCCCGGGTTGCAGGCGCAGCAGGCCCTCGTCCAGCGCCTCGGCCAGCGGCCGGTCGAGCACCGGCAGCACGACCTTCCCTGCCGACAGTAGCGCCCGCCAGTCGATATCGAACCAGTGCGCATGCGCGCTGCGCCGTCCCAGCCGTAGCACGTCCCACCAGCGGTCGTTCAACGGATGGGCGGCCATGTGGTTGGGCACGATGTCCAGCACCAGGCCCAGGCCATGCCCGCGGGCGCGGGTCGACAGCTCGCGCAGTGCTTCCTCGCCGCCGATCTCCGGGTTGACGCGCGCCGGGTCGACCACGTCGTAGCCATGGGTCGATCCCGGCACGGCACTGGCAATGGGCGACAGGTACAGATGGCTGACGCCCAGCGAAGCGTAGTAATCCAACTGCGCCGCCACATCACGGAGGGTGAAGCCGGCATGTAGCTGCAGGCGGACCGTGGCGCGTACCTGGCTCATGGGCCCACCTTTGCGCGGGCGCGGTCGAAGGTTTTGAGTGACTGCCGCAGCACGTTCTCCGGCAGCGGTTCGGGCAGGCGCCGGCGCCAGTTCGGATGGTCACCCACCGTGCCCGGGAGGTTGACCTGCTCGGGCAGGCCCAGGGCGTCCTCCACCGGGAGCAGGGCCAGCGGTGATGGACTGGAGGCGACATGGCCAAGCAGCGCCAGTCGCGCCGAGGCTGGCCCGGCGCTGGAACCGGCCGCCAGGCAGGCTTCCAGCCGGGCTACATCGCGCTGGCGCAGGTCGCGCTCGCTGCGCAGCCGGGCCTTGTCGAGCTGGCCAAGCTGGGCCCGCCAGCGCAGGTCCAGGCCACGGCGCCAGCCCACCAGGGTCGGCAGGTCATGGGTGCCGGTCATTGCCACTGCATCCTTGCGCCACCGCGCCGGTGGCACGAAGTCGCCCTGCTCGTCGCGGCAGAATGCCAGCACGTCCATGCCCATGATTCCGCGACGCGACAGCGTGGCGCGGATGCCCTCGGGCACCACGCCCAGGTCCTCGCCGATCACCACGCAGCGGTGCCGCCAGGATTCGAGCGCGAGCAGGTTGAGCAGGTCCTCCAGCGGATAGCGCAGGTAGGCACCCTCGCCCGCCTCGCCGCCCCGCGGCACCACCCACAGCCGCTGCAGGCCGAGGATGTGGTCGATGCGGATGCCGCCGCGATCGCACATCACCGCGCGTAGCAGCGAAATGAAGGGTGCGAAGCCCGAGGCAACCAGCCCTTCCGGCGAGTAGCCGGTCACGCCCCAGACCTGCCCGCCCGGTGCGAACGCGTCCGGCGGCGCGCCAAGCACCAGGTTATGCAGCAGGCTGTCACCGGCGGCGTCGGCCTCGGCGCCGTCCGGGTCAAAGCCCACGGCGAGGTCGGCGACCAGGCCGATGCGCATGCCGACACGGCGTGCCTCGTCATGCACACGCTGCCAGCCGCGCGTGGCCATCCACTGGCCGAACACGGTCAGCGACGGCGCGATGCCATGGCGGCCCTGCATGAACCGGGCATGCGCTGCCAGCGCATCACCGGATTGCGCCTCAAAGCGGCGCAGGTCGGCCGCCTCGTCGTCGCTGCCGCCACGCACCTCGGGCTCCAGCAGTTCCAGCCACTGCCACTTGGCCCGGGCCGCAGCCGGCCAGTCGATCAGTTCCGTCTGTCGCAGCACCTCCAGCTCGCGGCGCAGGGTTGGTGCGCGACCGAGTGCGGCCAGGGCGCGGTCGCCCAGCATGTCCACCGGCGCGGCGTAGATCGGATCGAAGAAACGGCGGTCACCCGGTGAGTACGGGCTGTACAACTCCCCGATGGAATCGGACGCATGCACCGGCCCCAGCGCCAGCGCATCCGCGCCAGCGGTGGTCGCGCGCCACGCCCAGTTGCCGCAGGCCGACGTGTCACCGACCCCGCTGTCGTGTTCGCCGCGGGCCGCGTAAGGCTGCAGCACCAGGCCCCAGCAGCGTGGGTCTGATTCCGCCACCGCATCGCTGACGCTGAAACAGCGCTCCGGCGCCACTGCCACGGCCTGCACGTGGTCCTGGCACAACAGCGTCCAGTAACCGGGCCGCGCGGGCGCGATGACCAGGCCGCCGGCATCGGTATGTACGGCCTGCTCGCTGCCGTCCTCGTGCTGCCAGAGGCATGCCGCATCAGCCACGCCGAGTTCCAGGTACCCACCCACGCGGGTGGTCAGCAGCGGCGGATGGCCTTGGCGCTGGGCAAGCCGGCGCAGGCTGTCGCGGCGCTGGGAGAGGTCACGTGCCGGCAGGTCGAGGGCAGCCAGCAAGCTGGCCAGGGTGCCCTCGCCCACGCGCTGCGGACGGCCATCGACATCGGTCCACTCAACCGCGATGCCGGCTGCGGTGGCCAGCTCGGCCAGGGAGGGTGAGGCGCTCATGCGGCCTCCACATGGACAGCGACGAAGCCGCAGGGTGGAACAAGGCCGTCGGCATCCGCACCTAGCCGGAATACTTCCCGACCGCGCGGCAATTGGATGGCCACCGGCAGCTCACCCGCATTGAACGCCAGCCACCACTGGCCGCCGCCCAGCTGCCACCCGGCGCGGATCGCGCCCGGAGCAATAGCGGTGGCGCCAAGTGGCCGCACCGGACCTTCGGCAACGAGATGGTCGGCACGTACCTGCAGCAGCCGGCGGAACAGCTCCAGCCACTGCCGGGCCCCGGCGTCGTCATCGGCAGGCCATGCGACGCTGGACCGCTCGAAGGTTTCCACAGCGTTGGGATCGGGGATGCGCGCACGCAGCGTCTCGTCCTGGAAGCTGCGGAAATGCGCGAACTCGGCACGCCGGCCTTCGCGCACTGCCTCGTCCAGCGGAGGGCGGTGATCGGTGAAGAACAGGAACGGGGCGGTCTCGCCCCACGGCTCGCCGAGGAAGAACAGCGGGATCATCGGCGTCAGCGCGGTGAGTGCCATGGCCAGTGCCGTGCGCCCGTCCCCGGCCAGCGACAGCAGGCGCTCGCCCAGCGCCCGGTTGCCGATCTGGTCATGGTTCTGCGCGAACACGACGAACTGCTCCGGCGGCAAGGCGCCGCTGGGCTCGCCGCGATGCCTGCCGGCGCGATTGCATTCGCCCTGCCACGAGAAACCTTCGCCCAGCACCCGGCACAGGCGCGCCGTGGCGTCGTCGGCATGGTCGCCGTAGTAGCCCTCGTCCTCGCCGGTCAGCAGCACGTGCAGCGCGTTGTGGAAGTCGTCGTTCCACTGCGCGGTGTAGCCGCCGGCCAGCAGCGAGGCCTGGTTGTCCTCGTTCTCCAGCACCAGGTGCACGTGGCGGCCCCCCAGTTCGCGGGTGATCTCCCCGCGCAGGGTCTGCAGGAACCCGCGCGGCTGGATGGCATGCACCGCATCCAGGCGCAGGCCATCGAAGCGGTAATCACGCAGCCACATCAGCGCGTTGTCGATGAAATAGCGCTGCACCGCGGGCTCGCGGAAGTCCACCGCATCACCCCACGGGGTGCGGATGTCGTGGCGGAAGAACGGCGGCGCGATGGCCGGCATCGGGTTTCCGTCCGGACCGAAATGGTTGTAGACCACGTCCAGCAGCACCATCATCCCGAGCCCGTGGGCGCGGTCGATCAGTGACTTCAGCTCCTCGGGGCGGCCGTAGCAGGCGGCCGGTGCGTAATGCAGCACGCCGTCGTAGCCCCAGTTGCGGCGCCCCGGGAAGCTCGCCAGCGGCATCAGCTCCAGTGCGGTGATGCCAAGCGCGGCCAGCCTCGGCAGTTGCCGTTCCAGCGCGGCATAGGTGCCGCCGGCGGCACCGACATGCACCTCGTAGACCACCGCCTCGCGCCAGGGCCGGCCACGCCACTGCGGATTCTCCCAGCGGTGTGCGTGATCGACCAGCACGCTGGGCCCGAACAGGCCTTCGGGCTGGCAGCGGGACGCCGGGTCGGGAATCGTCAGGTCACCGTCGATCCGGTAGCGATAGAACATCCCGGCCTCGGCAATGCGCTCGAGTTGGAACCAGCCGTCGCCTGCCGGCTGCATCGGCAGCGGCTGGCCCTCCAGCAGCAGTTCTACCGACGTCGCCGCCGGTGCCCAAAGCGAGAATGTCCAGGTCCCCTGTTCGTTGCGCCATGCTCCCCAGCGGCGCTGCACGGCGCTCATTCCCTGACCTGCAGGTACAGGGTGGAAAGAGGCGGCAGGGTCAGTGCCAGCGACTGTGCGTGGCCATGCATGGGCCGCGGCACGGTCTGCAGCTCCCCGGCGTTGCCGACGTTGCTGCCACCGTAGAAGGCGCTGTCGGTGTTGAGCACTTCGGCCCAGCGACCCGCCGTGGGCACGCCCACCAGGTAGTCGCGCTGGATGACCGGGGTGAAGTTGGTCACCACCAGCATCGACCTGCCCTCGCGCTGCGGCGCATGCCGGACGAAGGCCAGCACGCTGTTGCGCCAGTCATCAGCCACGCTCCACTCGAAGCCGGACTCGTCATCATTGTTGAGCTGCAGTGCACGCTCACGCTGCAACAGCCCGTTGAGGTCGGTGACCAGCCGGCAGATGCCTTCATGCGCGGGCAGCCGGGCGGTGGCCCAGTCCAGCTGCGCATCGTGGTTCCACTCGGCCGGCTGGGCGAACTCGCCGCCCATGAAGAGCAGCTTGCTGCCGGGGTGGGCCCACATGAAGCCGTAGTAAGCCCGCAGGTTGGCCAGCTGCTGCCAGCGGTCGCCCGGCATCTTGCACAGCAGCGAACCCTTGCCATGCACGACCTCGTCGTGGGACAGCGGCAGGATGAAGCGCTCGCTGAAGGCGTAGATCGCGCTGAAGGTGATCTCGCTGTGGTGGTGAGAGCGGTGCACCGGGTCACGCCGCAGGTAGTCGAGCGTGTCGTGCATCCAGCCCATGTTCCACTTGTGACTGAAACCCAAACCCTGCTGCTCGACCGGTGCGGTGACGCCCGGCCAGGCGGTGGATTCCTCGGCCATCACCATTACGTCGGGATGGCGCTGGCGCACGGTCTGGTTGAGCTGGCGCAGGAAGTGCACGGCTTCCAGATTCTCGCGACCGCCCTCGGCGTTGGGCAGCCATTCGCCCTCGGCGCGGCTGTAATCGCGGTACAGCATCGAGGCCACGGCATCGATGCGCAGGCCGTCGATGTGGAAACGCTCGAACCACTCCAGCGCGCTGGCGACCAGGAACGCGGCGACTTCGGCGCGGCCGTAGTTGTAGATCAGGGTGTTCCAGTCCGGGTGCAGGCCCAGGCGCGGGTCGTCGTGCTCGTACAACGCAGTGCCGTCGAAGCGCTGCATGCCATGGGCATCCCCGGGGAAATGCGCGCCGACCCAGTCCAGGATCACGCCCAGACCTGCGGTGTGGCAGCGGTCGACGAAGCGCGCGAACGCATCCGGCGAACCGTGCCGCGCAGTCGGCGCGAACATGCCAAGGGGCTGGTAGCCCCAGGAGCCGCCGAACGGGTGCTCGCTGACCGGCAGCAGCTCGATGTGGGTGAAGCCCAGCGAGCGCACATAGGGAATGAGTTCGTCGCCGAGGCGATCCCAGTCCAGCGGCTGCCCGTTGGCATCGCGGCGCCAGGACCCGGCGTGGACCTCGTACACGGAGATCGCCTGGCCCGGTGCCTGGGCGCGAGCCTCCATCCATGCCTGGTCGTGCCAGTCGAAACCGGTTGGCGGGCTCACCACCGAGGCGGTGGCCGGAGGGAGTTCCGCGGCACGGGCATACGGATCGGCCTTTTCGGCCATGCTGCCGTCGATGCCGGTAATCGCGAACTTGTAGCGGGCACCCGCCGCCACGCGAGGCAGGAACAGCTCCCATACCCCGGCGTCATGGCGCAGGCGCATCGGGTGCCGGCGGCGGTCCCAACCGTTGAAGTCGCCGACCACGGCTACGCGCTGTGCGTTGGGTGCCCACACTGCAAAGCGCACGCCCTCGATACCATCACTTTGGCCCAGGTGCGCGCCCAGGCAGGCGCGCGCGGCATCCGCGTCGCCGGCGCGCAGGCGCGCCAGCTCGGCATCGCTCAGCTGCGGACCGAAGGCGTAGGCATCCTCGACCTCCTCAACGGCCTCCGGCCACTGGATCCTCAACCGGCACAGCTGCCGGTCCGGCAGCCCGGTCTCGAACAGGCCGTCGTTGCCAACGGCCTGCAGCGCCTTCCACTGGCCGGACGCCGTGCGCACGGACACCGACAAGGCACCCGGCAGCAGTACCCGCAGCCGCCACCGTCCGTCGATCAGGTGCGGGCCCAGCAGCGCGAACGCGTCGCCCGGCTGGCCGGCGACCAAGGCACCTAGTTCCCAGCCCGTGTCGTTGACCACGGCATCCTCCCTGACCGGCGATACACCGTGCATCGCGGTTGCTCCCTCACTCATGCGTACTGCTCCACAACACGTTCATAAAGACGCAGGTAATGCCCGCCGGCGGTTTCCCAGCTGGCGGGACGAAGCATCGCGGCACGGCGCATGGCTGCCATCAGGCCCGGGATGCGATGGATGCGGAAGGCCCGTTGCACGCAGCGGCGCAACGCGTCGACGTCGGCCCCGCTGAACAGCAGGCCGGTCACGCCGTCCTCGATGGTGTCGATCAGCCCGCCGGTCGCGTGTGCGATTGGCAGGCACCCGAAGCGCTGGGCGTACATCTGGCTGAGACCACACGGTTCGAACCGCGACGGCATCAGCAGGAAATCCGAACCGGCGAACATCTGCCGTGCCAGCGCCTCGTCGAAGCCGGGATATACGCCGACACAGGCAGGGAAGCGCCGTGCCAGTTGCGCTACTTCGGCCTCGATCTGCGGTTCGCCACCGCCAATGATCAGCAGTTGGCCACCGGCGGCGGCGATCTGCGGCGCTACCGCGCAGCTCAGGTCCAGACCCTTCTGGTGCACCAGCCGCGAAACCACCGCGAACACCGGGCCATCGCTGTCGGGCAGGCCGAACGCGCGACGCACCCGCTGCTTGTTCGCTTCCCTGCCCTCCCAGCGATGCAGGTCGAAATGGTCTTCCAGATGGTGGTCGCTGCGGGGATCCCAGCTGGCATCAATGCCGTTGACGATGCCGCTGAGCCGGCCCCGTGCCGCATGCCGGCGCAACAGGCTGTCCATGCCGCAGCCATCGGCCGGCGCGGTGATCTGGCGCGCATAGCTGATGCTGACTGTACTCACCTGGTCGGCGTGGACGATGCCGGCGCGCAGGAAGGACAGCTGTCCGTGGAAGTCAAGCTCGGCAACATGTTCCGGCTCGATGCCGAGCACGGCGGCCTCGTCCAGCGGGAACAGGCCCTGGTAGGCCAGGTTGTGGATGGTCAGCAACGAGCAGGCCGTTGCCCCGTTCCATTTCAGGTAGGCCGCGGCCAGTGCGCACGGCCAGTCATTGAGGTGCAGCAGGTCCGGCCGCCACTTCAATCCCGCCTGGCCACCGGCGATCAACGCTGCGGCTCGCGAGAAGGTGGCAAAGCGCACCGCGTTGTCCACCCAGTCGCGGCCTTGATGGTCCACGTAGGGACTGCCGGGACGGTCGTAGAGCATGGGGCAGATCAGCACGTATACCGGCAGGCCATCGGCCAGGGTGAGCCTGCCGATCTCGCACGGCGGCAGGCCGGCCAGTGCGGGGATGCGCCCGACCTTGCGCATGCCCTTGGCACGGGCCATGACGTCCGGATAGCCGGGAATCAGTACGCGGATGTCGGCCCGTTCACGCACGGCACGCGGCAGCGACGAGGCGACGTCACCCAGCCCGCCCGCCTTGATGAAATCCGCCATTTCCGAGGTGACGAAAAGAATCCGCCCTTCCGGTCGAGACGTGGTCCGCCGCCGCGAAGGCGTGGTCTGGCCGGGACGCAGCCGCCGCGATACGCGGATGCTGGAGCCGTCGCCGTCGCGCAACAGCCCTTTCGGGGACTGGACGACGGGCACAACCGACTCATGCGGATGCGACATGACATGCACTCTAGGAAGGTGAATTGACGTTCGAGCGCCGATTGCCGGCCCCAGATGCGCGACCAGAACAATAGCAGCGAAGCAATCTTAATCCTCTTGGAATCAAGTCCTCGTGAATCCAACGCGAGTGCATGGTGAGCGTATGCGCGAAGCTGAAGCGTTTACGCGCGCGGATGGCGCACCTGATGGACACGGTGTGTACCCGGGCCTGCTTACGCTGCACGCACTCAGCCGCACCGAAAGGCTCCCAGATGACGCTATGGCACTGGCTTTACCTGCTCTGGCTTTGCGCCGGAGCACTGGATTTCTGGCTGCACCGTCGCAGCTGCATCGAATGGACATCCGGCGTGCGCGAGTCCGCACTGCATCTGGCGCAGCTTGCAGTCCTCGGCCTCGGTGTTCTGTTGTGGTTGTTGCTGCCGCGGTCCACCGGCCTGTGCGTGGGATTGACCATCCTGGTGGTCGTGCATGCCGCGGTGGGTTACTGGGACACGCGGGTCGCGTTTCCCCGACGCACGATCACCCCGCTGGAGCAGCACGTGCACAGCATCATGGACATCGCTCCCTGGGTAGCCCTGGCTGCAACCTGCTGGCCGATGCTCTCGGGGGTCGGGCTCGAGCCGGTCCCGGCGCCACGCCCCCTCTCCACTTGGGTGTTCGCACTGCTGCCGGCATTCCTGCTGGGCGTGGTCCCCGCCTTGTTCGAACTGCTGCGCTGCCTGAAATACGCAAGGCTGCAGCGCGAGCCGGGTTGAGAAGCGGGCGCGGGACAGGGCCACGCGCCCGCCCGCCATCACGGTGCCTTGGCCGGCACGAACGGTGAAACCGGATCGCTGGCCGGGAAGGTCTCGGTCAATGCCTCGTCCTGCAGCGTCTCCACTTTGTGCGCGTGCGGGGTCAGCACGACCTTGCGGCAGTCCTGTTCCTTCCTGTCGAAGATCTCATAGCCCTGGGCCGCCTCTTCCAGCGACAGGCGGTGGGAGATGATCACGCCCGGATCCAGGCGGCCGTCGCCGATGTGCTCCAGCAATTCGGGCATGTGCTTTTGCACGTGGGTCTGGCCCATCTTGAAGGTCAGGCCCTTGTCGAAGGCATCACCGAACAGGAAGCCATGGATGAAACCGGCATACACGCCCGGCACGCTGACAGTGCCGCAGCGGCGGGTCGCCGCGATGCATTGGCGCAGGGCAACGCCACTGCTGCCCTCGACCTTGAGGTTCACCGCCACGGTTTCCAGTGCGCTGCCTTCGGCCTCGAAACCGACTGCCTCGATCGATGCATCCACACCGCGTCCGGCAGTGGCCGACACGATGTACCCGGCCGGGTCGTCGATCTCGGCGAAGTTGATCGGAATCACGCCGTAGGCCTGTTCGGCAAACGCAAGCCGGTACGGGATGTGGTCGACCATGAACACGCGCTCGGCACCCAGCAGGCGGCAGCAGGCCGCCGCCATCAGGCCGACCGGGCCGGCACCGAAGATCGCCACGGAGGAGCCCCGGGTCACGCCGGCATCGACCACCGCCTGGTAGCCTGTGGGCAGGATGTCGGACAGGAACAGGACCTGTTCGTCGGTCAGCACATCGGGGATGCGCAGCGGGCCGACATTGGCCTTGGGCACGCGCACGTACTCGGCCTGCCCCCCGGCGATGCCGCCGTACAGGTGGCTGAACCCGAACAGCGCGGCGGGTGGCAGGATGTTCTTCTTGTTCAGCGCCGCGCCCTGGCCGTCGTTGGTGGTCTCGCAGGCCGAGTACTCCGCCAGGCGGCAGTGGAAGCAGTCACCACAGGCGATCACGAACGGGATCACCACGCGGTCGCCCTTCCTCACCCGGGTCACGCCGGGGCCCACGTCCTCGACCACGCCCATGAACTCGTGGCCGAGGATGTCGCCGGTGTGCATGTCGGGGATCTTGCCGCGGTACAGGTGCAGGTCCGAACCGCAGATCGCGGTCGCCGTGACCTTGAGAATGATGTCGTCGGCATCGCGCAGTACCGGATCCGGTACGGTCTCCACGCGGACGTCTTTGCTGCCGTGGTAGGTCAGAGCGCGCATTTTCCACCTCCTGGTGCGGGTTTGCAGGGCGGGCATTGCCAATGGCCCGGCCCGCGATGATTGCCGCACTCTGGCCGCGGAGGTGTTATGCCGGCGTAGGCGGATGTGACGGCGGCGCATAGGCCGCTCGGGTCATCGACAGGCCTGCCGGACGCGCTTGTCCCACTCGCTTGAGAACTTGAACGACCGTCGCAGCCCGACGCTCCGGTAGGCAGCATCACGCTGGGCCTTCGCCGCGTCGCACTGGCTGCTGCCTGCCGAACGCGCCGGTCTGGCAATCCGCATGGCCGGGTCAGGCCGGGCTGCCGGCCGGTTGCGCCGTGCCAGCTCCTGTTCGATCGCGGCAAGTCGCTGCCGCTCCTGGGGCGATCGTTCGGCCTCCGGCACCGCGTCCCAGGTCCTGCTCGCCTCCCCGCCACTGCACGGAGCGGACTGGTAGGACACCGCGCCGCCCTGCACGCACTTGAACACCTGCTGCGCCTGTACCGGCGCGGCAACGAGACACATCAACAACACCACGTTCCGACCATCCATGTCGTTTACTCCTGTGTTCCGGGATCATAGGCTGGAGTTGCGGGTCCTGCAGCCCGTCCTGCAAGGGCGCTCAGGCAACGTGGTCATCGAAACATCGAACGAGGAAGGACAATGAGTGCTTCGTGTTGCGGAAAGCACGGAACCACCGGCCAGGAAGACAGCAACCGCGACCCTGTCTGCGGCATGCGGGTCGATCCGGCGCGCACGGCCCACCATGCATCGTGGCAGGGCGTGGATTACCACTTCTGCTGCGCCGGCTGCCGGCAGCGCTTCATTGCCGATCCCCGGGCGTTCCTGAAGGGCGGATCCGGACCTGCCAGCGCCACCGACCCGGTCTGCGGCATGCAGGTCGATCCGGCCCGCAGGGCCCATCACACGCACTGGCAGGGCAAGGACTACCACTTCTGCTGTGGCCGCTGCCGCGAGCGGTTCGAGGCCGATCCGCAGTCCTTCCTTGCCAGTACGGAACAATCCGCGGCTGCCGCGGACGAGGCACGCGATCCGGTGTGCGGCATGAGCGTGGATCCGGCGCAGACGCCGCACCACACCGAGGTCGATGGCGTGCAGTACCACTTCTGCCGCGAGGAGTGCCGCCGGCGGTTTGTCGCCGATCCGGCGAAATACCTGCAACCCGAGTCCTCCGCCCCCACGCCACCAGCGGCTGCCGGAACCCGCTACACCTGCCCGATGGACCCGGAAATCGTCCAGGACGGCCCCGGTACCTGCCCGATCTGCGGCATGGCACTGGAACCCATGCTGCCCAGCCTGGAGGACGGCGAGAACCCGGAGCTGACCGACTTCCGTCGCCGCTTCTGGATCAGCGTGCCGCTGAGTCTGGCGGTGATGGCCCTGGCGATGACGCCGATGCTCGGGATGCTGCAGGGCCTTGATCCGGCGCTCCGCGCATGGCTGGAGCTGGCGCTCGCGACGCCGGTGGTGCTGTGGGCCGGCTGGCCGTTCCTGCAGCGCTGGGCCGCCTCCATTGCCAACCGCAGTCCCAACATGTGGACGCTGATCGGCACCGGCGTACTGGCCGCCTACGGTTACAGCGTGGTCGCCACGATCGCGCCCGGGATCTTCCCCGCCTCGTTCCATGACCACGGCCATGTCGGCGTCTATTTCGAGGCCGCGGCAATGATCATCTCGCTGACCCTGCTCGGCCAGTTGCTTGAACTGTCCGCACGCGCCCGCACCTCGGCGTCGATCAGGGCGCTGCTCGGGCTTGCACCGAAGACCGCCCGCCGCGTGCGCGAGGACGGCAGCGAGGAGGACGTGGAGCTGAGCGCAATCCGCGCCGGCGACCACCTGCGCGTGCGTCCCGGCGAGAAGATCCCCGCCGATGGCGTGGTGATCGAAGGCCGTTCCACCGTGGACGAATCCATGCTCACCGGCGAGTCGCTGCCGGTAACGCGCACAGTCGATGACCGCGTGATCGGCGCCACGCTCAACGGCTCCGGCACGCTGCTGGTACGCGCCGAGCGGGTCGGCGCAGACAGCATGCTGTCGCAGATCGTGCAGATGGTCTCGCAGGCTCAGCGCTCGCGCGCACCGATGCAGCGCCTGGCCGACCGCGTGGCTTACTGGTTCGTGCTGGTGGTGCTGGGCATTGCCGTGCTGACCTTCCTGGGCTGGGGCCTGTTCGGCCCGCAACCGTCGTGGACACACGCGGTGCTCAACGCGGTGTCGGTGCTGATCATCGCCTGCCCCTGCGCGCTGGGACTGGCCACACCGATGTCGAACATGGTCGCGACCGGCCGCGCCGCGGAGCTCGGAGTGCTGTTCCGCGATGCCGAGGCCATCGAGACCCTGCGCCGGGTCGACACCCTGGTCGTGGACAAGACCGGCACGCTGACCGAAGGGCGCCCGGCGTTCCGGGAGGTCATCCCGGCCAAGGGTCTGGACGCGGATGAAGTACTGCGCCTGGCTGCCAGCCTCGACCAGAGGAGCGAGCATCCGCTGGCCCAGGCCGTGGTCGCGGAGGCCCGCGAAAGGAAGCTCATGCTCGCCGCCCCGCAGGGGTTCGAGTCGATGACCGGCCTGGGGGTGCGCGGCGAGGCCGAAGGACGCGCGCTCCTTCTGGGAAGCAATGCGCTGATGCACGACCACTGCATCGATACCACCTCGATGGACGGGGGCGCCGACGGGCTGCGGCAGCAAGGTGCCAGCGTGATGTTCCTCGCCATCGATGGCCGCCTTGCCGGATTGGTTGCGGTGGCCGATCCGATCAAGGACTCGACGCCGTCCGCAATCGACGAGCTGCATCGCAGCGGCATGCGCGTGGTGATGGCGTCCGGCGATGGGTGGGCGACGGCACGTGCGGTGGCCGTCCGCCTCGGCATCGACGAGGTGCATGGCGAAACCCGCCCCGAGGACAAGGCCGCGCTGGTGTCTTCGCTCAAGGCGCAGGGGCACTGCGTGGCGATGGCCGGCGACGGCATCAACGACGCCCCTGCCCTGGCCACCGCCGACGTCGGCATGGCCATGGGCACCGGCACCGACGTGGCCATGTCCAGCGCCCAGGTGACACTGGTGAAGGGCGATTTGCGTGGCGTGCTGCGCGCACGCCAGCTCTCGATCGCCACCGTGCGCAACATGCGCCAGAACCTGGGATTCGCCTTCCTCTACAACGGGCTGGGCATTCCCGTCGCGGCCGGCGTACTGGCTCCGCTGGGCATCAGCATGTCGCCGATGCTGGCCGCACTGGCGATGAGCCTGAGCTCGGTTTCGGTGATCGGCAACGCGCTGCGCCTGCGTGCGACGCGGCTTCCCGCAGCTTGATGCGGGGGATGCGAAGTTTTTTGCAACAAACTGCTTGCGCAGGAAAAAAGCGCCGGCTATTATTTCCTTCTTAGCGACGTGGGGCCATAGCTCAGCTGGGAGAGCGCCTGCATGGCATGCAGGAGGTCAGCGGTTCGATCCCGCTTGGCTCCACCAATCCGGATTTTAGGCCGTTCGGATCGCGAAGGAACAATCTGATGAAGTTTATGCGTCCCCATCGTCTAGAGGCCTAGGACATCACCCTTTCACGGTGGCGACCGGGGTTCGAATCCCCGTGGGGACGCCATTCATCAGGTACAGGAAAGCCCACCACCAGGCGGGTCTTCTTGTAGAGGTAACGGGTTTTTGGTTCGGAAGACCGGGACGATGTCCCACCCTCCTGCACCGGAAGACCGCTGCGAAAAAGTTTTCACAACCTCTTCCAAGATTGTGAAAACGCCGCTAGAATAGCGGGCTCGCAGCAACAACGTGGGGCCATAGCTCAGCTGGGAGAGCGCCTGCATGGCATGCAGGAGGTCAGCGGTTCGATCCCGCTTGGCTCCACCACTTTTCAGACACTAGGCCTGTCTGGCAAGTCAGAAGTTTCAAAGCGTCCCCATCGTCTAGAGGCCTAGGACATCACCCTTTCACGGTGGCGACCGGGGTTCGAATCCCCGTGGGGACGCCAGTTTCAAAGAAAAGCCCCGACTTGTTCGGGGCTTTTTTATTGCCCTGCCCTGACGAATCCGCATTGATCCTGGAACAAGGCCTCCCAGGTCATTTATTTCCATAGATGGCGATGTGGGGACCGAGCTTCAAAACAAGCGTATGGAGCGAGTTGAGTAGAACGGGGCAATGGATGATTGCCAACTTCAACTCCTCGTACGAGTCGCGTTCGTCACTGATAACTGGCTCCCAGCCTGAGGGAGCGATCTGAAAGCAATCAGGAACTTCGCTCCAGCCTCGACATGTTCCGGACTGCCGACCTTGTGAGCGATCTTGTTACGCAGCGTCGTAAGCTTTTCGATGATGTGCCAATGGTCGCTAAGGGGTTCGTGTATTGCCCGAACCAAGGCGAGTTTTCTGGAGAACGTTTCCCGATCGAGGCGAAGGTGTCCTGGCGCAAAAAAACTCGCCTCAAGGATGGCATCGAGCGACCTCTCCATCGTGATGTGCGCCCTGAGCACAAGCTCTGTTTCCCTGTCGCCGATGTTCTCCAGTTCATCCAGCAGGGCGGCTGTATTTTCCCACCCGTCTTCGAGCAGGCGTTCGAAGTCCACCTCAATGACGCGCTGACCTGGAACAAGTGGCATCCATGCCATCTCCATCGTCCCGCCTTCAGAGGCGTAGGAATAGACAATAGCGGTCCTGCACGCCTGGGGACAACAAGGAGTTGGTTGACTTACATGATCGCTGGAACCCGTCGTTGCCGATCAGCGGATCGGCCAAACACGCGGCAGCCCGCATGACCGTAGCGCGGATCACTTAAGTTGATTTCCATCCCAACAAACAAAAAAGCCCAGCAAGTGCTGGGCTTTTTTATTCCAGTGCACCCTGTCGGATGACTGGAACTATGCTGGTGCCGAAGGTGGGACTCGAACCCACACGCTTTTAAGGGCGGCGGATTTTGAGTCCGCTGCGTCTACCGATTCCGCCACTTCGGCTGGCTGGCCGCGCAGTATACCGGAGCTTCCGGAAGCTGGCACGCTGCACTGCCGTTTTTCTGGGGGCCTAGCGCTGGCTGGAAGCCCCGGGCGTACGTTCCTGCGGGCAAACGGGACGCTGGCACCTCGCCAGCGTCGCGTGCCGCGATCAGCTGCGCTTGGCGCGGGCGAAGGCTTCGGCCAGGGCGTTGTTCGCCGGAGCGGGCGCCTGCCCTGCCCGGCCGCCCTGCGGCCCGCGGGCTGGACCACGCGCGTTGCCCAGGTCGCGGCGACCGCCACTGACCGGACCACGCTCGTCACGTGCACCCGGGCGGCTGGTGCTCTGGCCCGGCACGTCGTCCAGGCGTCGGGTCAGGGCGATGCGCTTGCGCGCCACGTCCACCTCCAGCACCTTGACCTTGACGATGTCGCCGGCCTTGACCACGTCGCGCGGATCCTTGACGAAGGTGTCCGACAGCGCGGAGATGTGGATCAGGCCGTCCTGGTGCACGCCGATGTCGACGAAGGCACCAAACGCGGCAACGTTGCTGACCACGCCTTCCAGCACCATGCCTTCGCGCAGGTCCTTGATGTCTTCCACGCCCTCGGCGAAGCGGGCCGCCTTGAACTCGGGGCGCGGGTCGCGGCCCGGCTTTTCCAGTTCCTTGAGGATGTCGCGCACGGTCGGCACGCCGAAGGTCTCGTCGGTGAACTGCTCCGGCTTAAGACCGCGCAGGAAGCTGCCGTCACCCAGCAGCGCCTTGATCGGGCGCTGGGCGGTGGCAACGATGCGCTCGACCACCGGATAGGCTTCCGGGTGCACGGCCGAGGCATCCAGCGGCTCGTCACCATCGGCGATGCGCAGGAAGCCGGCACACTGTTCGAAGGTCTTGTCGCCCAGGCGTGGCACCTTGAGCAGATCCTTGCGGCGCTTGAACGGGCCATTCTCGTCGCGGTAGCGCACGATGTTCTCGGCCACCGTCGAGGACAGCCCCGATACGCGCGACAGCAACGGCGCCGAGGCGGTGTTGACGTAGACGCCTACGGCGTTGACGCAGTCCTCGATCCTGGCATCCAGCGCCCGCGCCAGGCGGAACTGGTCCACGTCGTGCTGGTACTGGCCCACACCGATCGCCTTGGGCTCGATCTTGACCAGTTCGGCCAGCGGGTCCTGCAGGCGGCGGGCGATGGAGACCGCACCACGCAGGGAGACATCAAGGTTGGGGAATTCCTTCGCGGCGAATTCGGAAGCCGAGTACACCGACGCGCCGGCCTCGCTGACGACGACCTTCTGCAGCTTCGGGTTGTCGCAGGCCTTGATCACCTCGCCGGCCAGCTTGTCGGTCTCGCGGCTGGCGGTGCCGTTGCCGATCGCAATCAGCTCGACGTTGTGCTTGGCGCACAGGTGCCTGAGCGTCTGCAGCGACTGTTCCCACTGCCGTTTGGGCTCGTGCGGATAGATCGTCTCGGTGGCGACCAGCTTGCCGGTGGCATCGACCACGGCGACCTTGCAGCCGGTGCGGATGCCCGGGTCCAGCCCCAGCACGGTCTTCGGGCCGGCCGGAGCGGCCAGCAGCAGGTCCTTGAGGTTGTCGCCGAACACGGCGATGGCCTCGGCCTCGGCCTTCTCGCGGGCCTGGTTGAACAGGTCCAGCAGCAGGTGCATGTGCAGCTTGGCGCGCCAGGTCAGGCGGCAGGCGTCGAGCAGCCAACGGTCGGCCGGCCGACCCTGGTCGGAGATGCCGGCGGCGCGGGCGACGCGGCCTTCGGCGTACTGGTGGCCGGCCTCGGCGTCAGGACCGGGATCCAGCTCGAGGAACAGGAACTCCTCGCGGCGCGCACGGAACAGCGCCAGCAGGCGGTGCGAGGGAATATTCGCCAGCGGCTCGGCATGGTCGAAGTAGTCGCGGTACTTGGCGCCTTCGGCCTCCTTGCCTTCGGCCACGCGGGCGCGGATCACACCGACCTCGCCCAGCCAGCTGCGCAGTTCGCCGACCAGCGCGGCGTCCTCGCCCAAGCGCTCCATCAGGATCGCGCGGGCGCCGTCCAGCGCGGCCTTGGCGTCGGCCACGCCCTTGTCGGCGTCAACGAAGCCGGCCGCAAAGGCCTGCGGATCCAGCGAAGGATCGGCCAGCAGGCCATCGGCCAGCGGTTCCAGGCCGGCCTCGCGGGCGATCTGCGCGCGGGTGCGGCGCTTGGGCTTGTACGGCAGGTACAGGTCTTCCAGGCGCGACTTGGTGTCGGCGGCGAGGATGTCTCCACGCAGTTCGTCGGTCAGCTTGCCCTGCTCCTGGATGCTGGCCAGCACCGCGGCGCGGCGGTCCTCCAGTTCGCGCAGGTAGGTCAGGCGCGTTTCCAGGTTGCGCAGCTGGGTGTCGTCCAGGCCGCCGGTGACTTCCTTGCGGTAGCGGGCGATGAACGGGACGCTGGCGCCCTCGTCCAGCAGCGCGATGGCTGCCTTGGCCTGCGCCGGCTGGGCGCCGATTTCCTCGGCGATGGTCTGGGCGATCTGGTTGGCGAGCTTGATGTCTTGCATTGCTTCCGGCCGGGGCCGCTTCTGCGGAAAGGCGGCCATTCTGGCAATGCGGGACCGATGGGGAAAGCCGTTGACAGGCGCGGCGGGACCTGTCGCCCGGCGGATACGACAGCGCCGGCGTCCTTGCGGAAGCCGGCGCTCGTTCAGGGCGTGTCGCCGTAGGTGCTGCGGTCAGCGGTACAGCTTGGCAGTGCTCTGCATCACGATGTCGTCGCGCAGGGTTTCCAGCGCCATGACCCGTACCTTGCCCACACCCTGCAGATCCATGAACCGCTCGGTGTAGATCTCCGGGCCCTGCTCGGTATCGGCGCGCGACTTGCTGAAGCCCCAGGGGATCACCCCCTTGTCGCCATGTTTGCTGCCACCGACGTAAAGAACCACTGACATCTGCTGTGTTCCTCCAGAACGTGTTGCTCAACTGCAGGCAAGACTAGAGGGCAGCCTGTAATGGCCGCGTCGAGCAGGCCGGAAGGAATCGTGCATGTTCAGGCCGCAGCCAGACGGCGATCAGCGGCGGCGCCACGGCCACCAGCCGTGGCCATGCAGCGCATACTGGTCCGCGGCGCGTTCCAGCGGGTTGCGGACAGAGACGCCGCCCAGCAGCAGATACAGCGGCAGGAACAGCGGGCCTAGCACGAGGTACTGGAACACGTGTGCGCGTTCGTGGTCGGACAGGCGCACCAGCGGATGCCGGCACAGCCCCGCACGGTGCTCGTAGGTCAAGCACGGCACGTCGAGCTCCTCGCCCGTATGCAGGATGACGTTGCCCAGGGTGATGGCCCCACCCGGCCCCCAGGGCCAACGCACGAATACGATGGCCAGCTCGGTGCGGCTCCATCGAGGACGCGCTCCGGCGACCATTCCCGCGAGGCCGCCGGCCAGCCCGATCAGCGTGTTCGGCAGGGTCCACGCCGCACCGAGCGCGAACAGCAGCCTGCGCAGGGCGCGGCGATGGCTCAGCTGGCTTCGTTGGGGATCAGCAGCCACAGGATCAGGTAGACCAGGATGCCGGGGAACGCGGCCGAGAGGATCGACACGAGTACGTAGATCACCCGCAGCAGGGTGGAATTCCAGCCGTAGCGGCGGGCAATGCCGCCCATGACGCCGGCGATCATCCGGTCGTTGGTGGAGCGCGACAGCGTGCCGGACGTGGCGGTATTCATCTCGAACCTCCTGTGGGACGACTGGCCACCAGCCTACCGTCATCGATGGCTACGGTGAATCTTCGCGCTGCCGCGCAGGTGGGCGTTGAACCACTCCCCTGCCCCTGTCCGGGCTGCCCCGGGCAATGGACCGGTAGGCGGTGCCGGACGCGCTGCTGCGGCTTGCCGCCCGTTCGATAAAAGGCTCGGCGGCCAAGGCTCTTGCGCTGCAGGCGCACCCGCGCAGCGGCGGCGTCATGCCACTTCCCGTTGCGCTGGAACTGGCGGCTCGAGCCTTCCAGCGCGGCAATCAGGGCGTCGACCCTCTCCGCCCGTGGCGTGGGCGTGGCACCGGCATTCCAACGAATGTCAGCGCCACGGAAGCCAGTGGCGCCAGCGTCCTCACCCCTCGCGGGCCTTGAGCCAGCTGTCGATGGCCGCCGGCACCTCGCGCTGGGCGCGACCGGATACGTAAATGCCGATGTGCCCTCCCCGGAACGCGGTCTCGGTGTAGTCCTTGCTGCCTACCAGCCCTGCCAGCGCCCTGGAGGCAGCCGGCGGGACAAGATGGTCCTGTTCGGCGTAGATGTTGAGCACCGGCATGTCGACCTTGCGCAGGTCCACCGCCTCCTCGCCAATGCGCACGCTGCCGTTGACCAGGCCATTGCCCTGGTAGAACTGCTTGATGAACTCACGGAAGGCTTCGCCGGCCAGGTCGGGCGAATCGAAGATCCATTTCTCCATGCGCAGGAAATCCTCCAGCGCCTGCTTGTCATCGAGGATGTCCAGCAGGCCGACGTACTTCTGCACGTTGAGCCGGAACGGCTTGAGCATCAGGTAGCTGGCATTCATCAGGTCGGCCGGGATGTTGCCCAGCGTATCGACGAACAGGTCCACATCCACGCCGCGCGCCCAGTGCGCGAGCATGTTGTCCGCGGTGTGGAAATCCACCGGCGTGACCATGGTGATGAGGTTGCGGACCTTGGACCGGCGCAGCGCGGCATAGCACAGCGAGAACACCCCGCCTTGGCAGATGCCCAGCAGGTCGATCGCCGGCAGCCCGTGCGCCTTGCGCAGGTGGTCGACGGCGCCGTCGACGTAGCGCAGCAGGTAGTCCTCCAGTGTCTGAAAGCGCTCGGAGCGGTCGGGATAGCCCCAGTCCAGTACGTACACGTCCTGCCCCAGATCGAGCAGTTTCTGCACCAGCGAGCGGTCGGCCTGCAGGTCGACCATGTACGGCCGGTTGACCAGTGCGTAGACGATCAGCAGCGGCACCCGCGCGGTGGCCGGCTTCTCCCCGACGAAGCGGTACAGGGTGACCTTGCCGTCGCTCCACACCGCCTGCCGCTCGGTTACGCCGTAGTCCACGTCATCGATGCCCGGCAGCACCTTAAGGCCATCCATCAGCTTGCGCTGCATGGTCATGGCCTCCTGCAGCAGGTCCTCCGGGCTGAAACCCAGCGGCCCTTTCATCGCGATCTACCGGGCTTGGGGGCGGCGCGGGTCGGGCCGGGCCTGGTCGCGGTCTTTGTCGCGGTCTTCGAGACCCGCTTGCCGGCGGCCTTGGTCGCCACCTTAGTCGCCGTGCGGGCCGGCGCGGACTTGCTGGCGCGTGGGGCTGCCTTGGCGGGCGGTTTGCTGCGCGGGTACACCCCGGCGGTTGCCGTGGGTGCCGCAGGCCTGTCTCCGGTACTGGCCTGCATCAGCCGGCGCACCTGCCGTTCCAGCTCGGCGATGCGGCGGTGGGCTGCGTCCATCTCCGTGCGCGTGGGCAGGCCGAGCATTTCCGACTGGCGCTCGACCTCGCGCTGCATGCCGGCCTTGAGCCGCATCTGCGCGTTGCCCATTTCGGCATACACCTGCTGGAACTGCTCGGACATCGCGACCCGTGCGTAGGCCTCCTCGGCCACCTCGATCCACAGGTCGAACAGGGCGCGGGCGCTGGTCAGCTGGCTGCCCGGGTCCTGGTGCTGGCCCAGGCGCTGCTCGAACAGCACGAAGGCATCGTCCAGCGCCGTGCGGACCTGCTGCACGTAGGCCTGCGAGCGGGCCTGGTACTCCTGCTGCGCCTTGAGCAGGGCCTGCCATCGCGCCTGGTGTTCGCGCGACGGGCCGAAGCCGGGCACGTGCAGCCAGGGATTGGAAAGGATGCCCGGGTTGCCCGCCGCGCCGCCCATGAAGGGAGACCAGTCGACGCCGGTGCGGGCACCGCCGCGGGCGGCGTCCAGCATCCAGTGCAGCATCGCATCGCCCTTGGCATTGACCGCCTCGCGCCATGCCGAGGCCACGTCGGCACTGCTGGCATCTCGGCCGGCAAAGCGCGCGGCCACTTCCTGCATGGTCCCGTACCAGCTGCCGGCCTGTTCGCGGAAGCGGTGGACGACGTCGTCACGGGTCGTGCCCTCGTCGGGCGGGAGCAGCTGGGTCCACCAGTCGATGGCCTGCTGCCACGAGGGTGCGCCGTCCCCTGGCGCAGCCTTGCCACCCTGCGGGTTCACCGCATGCCGGAGTGCATCGCCCCAGGCATTGAAATACTGGCGCGCCAGGGCCTCGAATCCACCTGTTTCATCGCCTGACGTCGTCATTGCCATCCTCCCGGTTCAAGCCGGGATGATAACAATGCCAGGGCGGGGCCCGCGCTTCAGGGCTTGGGAACGCGCAGCGTCTTGCTGATCATCAGCGAGCCGGACAGCGCAAACAGCAGCACCATCGGATGCAGCTGCCACGGGCCGAGCTGCCACTGCCCCAGCCACAGCGCACCACCGATCGCGCCGTTGGCGGCCGCCACAGCCAGCACCACCACCAGCAGCAGGCTGGTCGGGATGGGCGTGCCCTCGAAATACGGCACCTTGTCGGCCTCGCCGGCAATCGCCTCGGCGGTGACGTTGTAGCGCGCCAGGCGGCTGACGCCGCAACAGACGAAGTAGCTCAGCACAAGCCAGTCCCAGCCGCCCTGCATGCCGCAGGCATAGGCCAGCGCGGCGGGCGCGACACCGAAGGAGATCACGTCCGACAGCGAGTCCAGCTCGCGACCCAGGGTGGACGAGGACTTGCGCCAGCGGGCCACGCGCCCATCCAGCGCATCGAGCACGAAGGCCAGCGGGATCAAGGCCATGCCGAACAGCAGGAAGCCACGCTGCCCGTCCTGGAGGAAACGCATCGCCGCAAACACCGCGCCGGTACCGCAGAAGGCATTGCCCAGGGTGAACCAGTCGGCAAGCTGGAAGTCACGCAGCATCGAGAAATGACGTTTCATGGGCACCCGGCGGAAGAAGGTCGGCACAGCGTAGCGCGTGCGACTGTGGAGACACAGCAAAGGTCAAGGCCACGATCGGCACACCCACCAGCGACTGGTGAATTTTTGGCCAGACAGTCAGGCGGCCTTGCTACGCAACGGGCGACGCGGCTTATCCACAGCATTGCGCACCTGCCATCCACATCCGCTGTGGAAAACGCCCTGCCCGATCAGACCCGGGTGTAGTTCCACGACTGCATGCGCCCGTCGCGGTAAGGCATCACCCCGTGGAACGGACGCGGATCGGCATCGAACACCAGCGGCAGGAAGTGGCGGTCGCCCTCCCACAACGGAAGGCTCTCCAGACGGTCCAGCGGCACCCATTCCAGCGTGCCTTCCGGGTTGACCTCCAGCGGCGTGCCGGTGAAGTCGTCGATCACGAACACGAAGGCGAACCAGTCCTCCCCGCCCTTGCCGAAGCCCGGCCAGCTGATGGTGCCGCGCAGCCGCGTGCGCCCGCACTCGATGCCGGCTTCCTCGCGGATCTCGCGGTGCATGCAGGCCAGCGCATCCTCCCCCGGCTCCATCTTCCCGCCCAGTCCGTTGTACTTGCCCAGGTGGATGTCACCGGCGCGGATGTTGCGATGGATCATCAGGGCCTGGGTGCCGTCGGGCGACAGCACGTAGCCAAGGGTGGCCATGATCGGGGTGTAAGGCATCGGCAGACGGGAATGGCTGGCGGGACCGGCGAGTATGCCCGATGCCCGGCGCGGTCAGCGCACGGACACCAGCGGCGCCGGCACCGCCGGGGTATCCACGTCGGAAGCGACCAGCGTGTGCAGGCCATGGCCGCGGTCGGCCAGGTATTCCAGCCACTTGCCCAGGAAGGTGTTCATGCGCATGCGGTGGCTGATCAGCTCGCGCGGCGGAGGGTACATGCCGACCACGTCCTGCCAGCGACGGCCGACATAGCAGTGCGTGGTTTCGACCTGGCGTGCATCGCGGTACATGCGCAGGTAGGCCGAAGGATCCGGCTCGCCGGTCACCGGGTCGCACAGATCGTAGGTCAGGCGCAGCTCCAGCGTGTAGCGATGACACTCGATCACGTCCAGGCGGACGTCCAGGCCATCGCCGACCGAGGACGAATAGCTGCCCTTGGCCAGCCGGCCCGGGGCGAACAGGCGGTCCAGCCGCCCGTGGTTTTCGGCGTACAACCCCATCAGCCAGCCGAGACGGCTCAGGTGCGGGATGCGACCACGACGTGGAATGAGCGATGACATGGATCGATCCTACACGCCTGGTCAACCACCCCGGCTGACCAGGCGGCGCTCAGAACATCTCGCGCTGCAGGCCGAGCGTTCCCAGCACCTTGCTGGAGATTTCCTCGATCGAGGTGTGGGTGGTGCTCAGCGTCGGGATGCGCTCCATGCGGAACATGGTCTCGGCCGCGGCCACCTCGCGCTTGCAGGTCTCGAGCGCGGCGTAGCGCGAATTGGGACGGCGTTCCTGGCGTATCTGCTGCAGGCGCTCCGGATCGATCGTCAGCCCAAACAGTTTGTTCCGGTAAGGACGCAGGCGCGGCGGCAGGCGGTCATGCTCGAGGTCTTCATCGGTCAGCGGGTAGTTCGCCGCGCGCACCCCGTAATGCAGCGCCAGGTAGATGCAGGTCGGAGTCTTGCCCGCGCGCGACACCGCCACCAGGATCACGTCGGCATCGTCATACGTCACTGCCACGCCATCGTCGTGGGACAACGCAAAGTTCATCGCATTGATGCGGCGGTGGTAGGTCTCGAAGTCGACCATGCCGTGGGCCTGGCCCACCTTGGCCAGGCGCGAAGCGTTGAGCTCGGCTTCCAGCGGCCCGATGAACGGGGCAAACACGTCCAGGATCAGCGCGCCGCTCTCGACCAGGATCTGGGTCTGGCCCGGATCGACGCAGGAGCTGATCACGATCGGACGGACCTGGTAGCGCTCTGCCGCGGCCTGGATGCGCTGGCAGGCCTCGCGGGCCTTGTCCGGGTCGTCAATAAAGGACAGGCGGTCGGTGACGAAGCTGAAACCCGTGAACTGGGTCAGCAGGCTGTGGCCGATCGTTTCGGCGGTGATACCGGTGCCATCGGAGACGTAAAAAACCGGCCGGACTGCCGACATTGTCAACCCCTGGTGAAATTCGTGACAAGGGAGTGTGGCGGCAGGCCAGCGCCGGGACAAGTGGCAGGACATCGCAGGCTTGTCAAACCTTGTGCGGGGTCGGTTGTGCACGGCATCATAGTGGCTTCTTCCTACGGACGTGGCCATCAAAGCCCGCCTCGGGCGATGGCCGAATGGAGCATCGCGCTTGAACGAGAACATCCTGTGGTTGCATGAGCTGCGCCTGGCCGACCTGGCCCGCGTAGGTGGCAAGAATTCCTCGCTGGGCGAGATGATCGGCAACCTGGCCGGCCTGGGTGTCTCGGTTCCGGGGGGCTATGCCACCACCGCCGATGCGTTCAAGGCGTTCATCGCCCACAACGACCTGTCCAAGCGCATCTTCGACAAGCTGGCCACGCTGGACGTAGAGGACGTCAACGCACTGACCGCTGCCGGCAGGGAAATCCGCAGCTGGGTGATCGATGCCCCGCTGCAGCCTGATCTCGATGCCGACATCCGCAATGCCTACGCCAGGCTGTGCGCCGACAACGGCGGCGGCGAAGTGGCCGTGGCCGTCCGCTCCTCGGCCACCGCCGAGGATCTGCCCGATGCCTCGTTCGCCGGCCAGCAGGAAACCTTTCTCAACGTGACCGGCGCGGACGACGTCGTGCACAAGGTCAAGGAAGTGTTTGCCTCGCTGTACAACGACCGCGCCATCGCCTATCGCGTCCACCACGGCTTCAAGCACGAGGACGTGTTCCTGTCCGCCGGCGTGCAGCTGATGGTCCGTTCGGGCGTCGGTTCCTCCGGCGTGCTGTTCACCCTGGACACCGAGTCCGGTTTCCGCGACGTGGTCTTCGTGACCTCGTCCTTCGGCCTGGGCGAAATGGTCGTGCAGGGCGCGGTCAACCCGGACGAGTTCTACGTCTACAAGCCCACCCTCAACGCCGGCAAGCCGGCGATCCTGCGCCGCTCGCTGGGCTCCAAGGCCATCCGCATGGTCTATTCGGACGTCCCCGGCGAGCGTGTGCGCATCGAGGACACCCCGGCCGAACTGCGCAACACCTTCTCCATCTCGGACGAGGACGTGCAGGAACTGTCCAAGCAGGCGCTGGTCATCGAGAAGCACTACGGCCGCCCGATGGACATCGAGTGGGCCAAGGACGGTGTCAGCGGCAAGCTGTTCATCGTGCAGGCGCGCCCGGAGACGGTGAAGTCGCGCAGCCATGCCACCCAGATCGAACGCTTCGCGCTCGACGCCAAGGGCGCCAAGGTACTGGCCGAAGGCCGCGCGGTCGGCGCCAAGATCGGCGCCGGCGTGGCCCGCGTGGTGCGCTCGCTCGACGACATGAACAAGGTCCAGCCCGGCGACGTGCTGATCGCCGACATGACCGACCCCGATTGGGAGCCGGTGATGAAGCGCGCCTCGGCGATCGTCACCAACCGCGGCGGCCGCACCTGCCACGCGGCGATCATCGCCCGCGAGCTCGGCGTGCCGGCCGTGGTCGGCTCGGGCAACGCCACCGACCTCATCCGCGATGGCCAGGAAATCACCGTCAGCTGCGCCGAGGGCGACACCGGCTTCATCTACGAAGGCAAGCTGAGCTTCGAGCGCACCACCACCGACCTCGGCAACATGCCGCCGGCGCCGCTGAAGATCATGATGAACGTCGCCAACCCGGAGCGCGCGTTCGACTTCGGCCAGCTGCCGAACGCCGGCATCGGCCTGGCGCGCCTGGAGATGATCATCGCCAGCCACATCGGCATCCACCCGAACGCGCTGCTGGAGTATTCCAAGCAGGACGCCGAGACGAAGAAGAAGATCGACGCCAAGATCGCCGGCTACGGCGACCCGGTCGATTTCTACGTCAACCGCCTGGCCGAGGGCATCGCCACGCTGACCGCCTCGGTGGCGCCGAACACGGTGATCGTGCGCCTGTCGGACTTCAAGTCCAACGAGTACGCCAACCTGATCGGCGGCAACAACTACGAGCCGCACGAAGAGAACCCGATGATCGGCTTCCGCGGCGCCAGCCGCTACGTCGATCCGTCCTTCACCCAGGCCTTCGCGCTGGAGTGCAAGGCGGTGCTGAAGGTGCGCAACGAGATGGGCCTGGAGAACCTCTGGGTGATGATCCCGTTCGTGCGCACGCTGGAGGAAGGCCGCAAGGTGGTCGAGGTGCTGGAGGCCAACGGCCTCAAGCAGGGCGAGAACGGCCTGAAGATCATCATGATGTGCGAGGTGCCGTCCAACGCGCTGCTCGCCGACGAGTTCCTGGAGATCTTCGACGGCTTCTCGATCGGCTCCAACGACCTGACCCAGCTGACCCTGGGCCTGGACCGCGACTCCTCGATCGTCGCCCACCTGTTCGACGAGCGGAACCCGGCGGTGAAGAAGCTGCTGTCGATGGCGATCAAGGCCGCCCGCGCCAAGGGCAAGTACGTCGGCATCTGCGGCCAGGGGCCGTCCGACCATCCGGACCTGGCCGAGTGGCTGATGCAGGAAGGCATCGAGTCGGTGTCGCTGAATCCGGACACCGTGGTCGACACCTGGCTGCGCCTGGCCAAGCTCAAGGCCCAGGGCTGATCCAGCCTGCAGGCGTCAAGGAAAACCCCGCTCCGGCGGGGTTTTCCCTTTCATGGGTTGCGGCGGGAATCGGGCCCGTCGACACCGGCAACCGCGAAACTCAGGCCGACTTTCCGGCCAGCAGCGAGTACTGCGCGCGGATGTGCTCCAGCCCGTAGCGCTGTTCGAGCCGACGCACGATGAAGTGGCCTCGCGCCATGTCCTGGTAGTAGTCGGTGAACATGGCATTCAGGCTGGCCCCGGCGACCGCGCCCACCACCGGCACCGCCTGCGCGGCGAACTTCTCGGTGACCACGATGCCAAAGCGTGCCGCGACCTTTTCCACGATCCGGGCCAGCCACTTGGCGGCCTCCTTCGGTCCCAATCCCAGCAGCAGGCCGGAGCCGCTGCGCGCCGCGCCACCGGCCAGCTCGGCCGACAGGTGGCGCATGACTTCGGCGGTGAATCCCCGCGCCAGGTAATAGCCGGTCTCGCTGGCGTCGTCCTGCTCGGAATTGCCGCCCAGCGCGAACACTTCCAGGCAGGCCTGCTTGGTCGCGAAGTCGTCGAGGTCGAAGCCCTCGCTGCGGGCGACGTCGGCCACCGCGCGCATCATGATCGTGGTCGACAGCGGCAGCTCTACGAACAGGGCGGCGAAGCCGAACGCCCCGCCCACCGCGCCAGAGGCCGCGGCAGCCAGTTTGTGCAGTTTCGTCGACGCTGCCTTGCCCGGGGTCTTTTCCAGGCTCCACAGCGCGGCACTGGCGGCTTTGGACAGGGCGGCCTCGCTGGCACCGTTGATGCGCCGGGTGACGCCGGCCGGCAGCTTGCGGACCGCAAATTCCAGCGGCGTGCCGACCACGGCGGCCATCCGCGCGGTCAGCGTCGGCGCCTCCAGCAGGCTGACCGCCCGCTGCAAGTCGGCCAGGTCCTGCTGGCTGTCGCGGATGTCCGGGAACTCAGCCTGCATGCGCGGCGACCGGGTCACTCCGGCTGCGGCAGGCCGGACAGCGCGCCCATGTAGGTGCGGTAATGGCGCAGCTCGTCGATCGAATCGTGCACGTCGCTCAGCGCGGTGTGGCTGGAGGTCTTGCGCACCGCGCCGGCCACCGTCGGGGCCCAGCGGCGCGCCAGCTCCTTGATGGTGGATACGTCCAGGTTGCGGTAGTGGAAGTACTTCTCCAGGCGCGGCATCTCGCGGTGCAGGAAGCGACGGTCCTGGCAGATCGAGTTGCCGCACATCGGCGACGCGCCAGCCGGCACCCACTGCGCCAGGAACGCCACGGTCTGCGCCTCGGCCTGGGCCAGGTTGACCTGGCTGTCGAGCACGCGCTGCCACAGGCCCGAGCGCCGGTGCTGGTTGTGGTTCCACTCATCCATCGCTTCCAGCGTGGCCAGCGGATGGGAAATGGCGAATTCCGGACCTTCGGCCAGGACGTTGAGCTGGGCGTCGGTGACGACCGTGGCGATCTCGATGATCGAATCGTTGTCGGTGTCCAACCCGGTCATTTCCAGGTCGATCCAGATCAGTCGATCACTACCCGCGCGCACTTCCGCCATGTCTGCCTCTTGCCGCGACCGGCAAGGCGCCGGCCGATTGTTGATGGATGGGCAATGATACGCCGGCCGTGGCGCAAACCGGCTCAATGTGGCAGCAAGGGCCGCCCGCGCTTGGCGCGGAAATAGTTGGTCAGCATCGTGCTGGCCTCGCTGGCGAGCACGCCGCCGGCGACCTCCACGCGGTGGTTGTGGCGCGGGTCGCCCAGCAGGTTGAAGACGCTGCCGGCCGCGCCGGTCTTCGGGTCGCTTGCCGCGTACACCACCCGCGCCACACGCGCATGGACGATGGCCATCGCGCACATCGCGCACGGCTCCAGGGTCACGTACAGGGTGCTGCCGACCAGCCGGTGGTTGCCCAGCGCCTGCCCCGCCCTGCGCATCGCCACGATCTCGGCATGCGCGCTGGGGTCGCACTCGGCGATGTTGAGGTTCCAGCCCTCGCCCACCACCTGGCGCTGCGAGTCGAGCAGCAGCGCGCCGACCGGGATCTCGTCGAATTCGTGCTGCGCACGCCGGGCCAGCGCCAGCGCCTGGCGCATCCAGTGTTCGTCGTCGGGGCGGTGGTCGGTGGTCACGGACATCAGGGGCTGGAAACAGGGTCGGGCGCGCCGGCCTCGCCAGCACGCAGGTGGAGCAGCGGATAGGGCCTGCCCTGCCCATCCAGGGGCGAGCGACCCACCATGGTGAATCCCAGCCGCTGGTAGAAGCCCACCGCCTGCCCATTCTGTTCGTTGACGTCGGTGGTCAGCCGCGGGTCCTCGCGCAGTGCATGGCCAACGAGCTGGCGACCGATGCCGCTGCCACGCGCATCCGGATCGACGAACAAGGCTTCCATGTGGCCGTCGGTGACCCACATGAAGGCGAGCGGCCGGTCGGTGGCATCCACCGCCAGCAGCAACGGGGCCGTCGGCAGGAAGCCGGCGACCTCGACGTCAATGGCGTTACGGCCGGCCGGCGACAGGAAACCATGGGTGGCGTCGACCGCGCGGCGCCAGATCTCGATGACGCGCGGGGCGTCCTGTGCACGCGATGGACGGAGCTGCAGCATCGGGATTCACCGGATGGGCGAGGCGCCTGCCTGCAGCCCGGGGGCAAGGAATGGCGGACAGAGTGGGATTCGAACCCACGGAAGGTTTGACCCTTCGCCGGTTTTCAAGACCGGTGCCTTAAACCGCTCGGCCATCTGTCCGTTGCATTGCGCCGCGACGACGAGCTGCCGTCGCGGGCGCAGATTCTCGCATGACTGGCGCGGCTTTGCTCAGCCCGCGTCGACTGCCAGCGCCCCGATCGCCGAGGCCTTGATCTTTTCCTTCGCGCGCTCGCAGGCACCGCCGCAATCCAGCCGCGAGGCCTCCAGCAGCGGCGGCAGGTTCTCGGCCAGGTAGTCGATGAACACCCGCACCGCCGGCAGCAGGCCGCGACGGGAGGCGAACACCGCATGGCAGATGCCCTGCGGCAGCGACCAGTCCGGCAGCACGACCTCCAGCTCGCCGTTGCGCACGGCCTCGGCGCAAACGGTTTCCGGCAGCATGGTGATGCCGTAGCCGTCCTTGACCATGCTCTGCAGCAGCGGGAAGTCGAAGCCGGCCACGCGCGGCTGCAGGTCCACGCGTCGCACCTCGCCGTCCGGGCCGTGCAGTTCCCAGCGCTGGCGGGCCTCGTCCTCGCTGATGCTCATCGTGACGTGGTTGGCCAGGTCATCCGGATCCTTGGGGCGACCGGCGCGATCCAGGTACTTCGGGCTGGCGACCAGCAGTTCCTGCACCTGGCCGAAGCTGCGCATCACCAGCGAGCCGTCGTCGTCCAGTCGCGAACGCACGCGCAGGGCGACGTCGTAGCCCTCGTTGATGATGTCCACCCGGCGGTTGCTGATGTTCAGCTGCAGCCGGACCTTGGGGTACATCTCGAGGAATTTCGGCAACAGCCGCGGCAGCTGCATCTGCGCCAGCGACACCGGAACGCTCGCACGCACCAGCCCGCGCGGTTCGGCGCTGAGCCGGTCGACCACCTCACGGGCGGCCTGGGCCTCGGCCAGCATCGTCTGTGCGTGGCGGTGCACGCTCATGCCAACGTCGGTGACCGCGAAGCGGCGCGTGGAGCGCTGCAGCAGGCGCACGCCCAGATCGGTTTCCAGCTGGCTGATGCGCCGGCTCAGGCGCGACTTGGGGATGCCCAGCGCACGTTCGGCCGAAGCGAATCCACCGTGGTCCACGACCATGGCGAAGTAGTACAGGTCATTCAGATCCTGCATGTCAGCAGTCTCATATTCAGAACGATAGGTGTGATTCAAACACCTTTATCCCGCGGTTGCAACAATCCATCATTCACACCCTGCCGCGGTAACACCGCTCTCCCTCGAGGTACCCGAACCATGAAACTGCTGCATATGGACTCCAGCGCCCTGGGTGGCAACTCCATCAGCCGCCAGCTCACCGCCGCCGTGGTGGAAACCTGGCACAAGGCCCTGCCCGACCTGGTGGTGGACTACCGCGACCTGGACAGCGAACCGGTCCCGCACCTGACCGGCGCCTCGCTGGCCGGCACCAACGAGGCCGAAAAGGCCGATGCCGAACGCACCCTGCAGCAGTTCCTGGAGGCCGACGTGCTGGTGATCGGCGCGCCGATGTACAACTTCACCGTGCCGTCCACGCTCAAGGCCTGGATCGACCGCATCGCCGTGGCCGGCAGGACCTTCCGTTACACCGAGAACGGCCCCGAGGGCCTGGCCGGCGGCAAGCGCGTGATCGTGGTCAGCACCCGCGGCGGCCTGCACACCGGCGCGCCGACTGATTTCCAGGAGCCCTACCTGCGCCAGATCTTCGCCTTCCTCGGCATCAATGACGTGGAATTCGTGCGCGCCGAAGGCGTGGCTTATTCGCCGCAGCACCGCTCCGATGCCATCGACCAGGCGCTGGCTGCCCTGCCGCAGCCGGCCGCGGCGCTGGCCGCCTGACCTGACATCGCCTCCCCCACCGCGATGCCGCCGGCATGACCGGCACCGACGGCCCTTCGGGGCCGTCGTTCTGTCCGGACTGAAAAAAGAAACGGCCCCGAAGGGCCGTTGCGCGTGTGCATCCCAGCGAAGGATCAGTCGATCCGTTCGGCGCCACCCATGTACGGGCGCAGCACCTCGGGCACGGTGATCGAGCCGTCGGCGTTCTGGTAGTTCTCCAGCACCGCCACCAGTGCGCGGCCCACGGCCACGCCCGAGCCATTGAGGGTGTGCAGCAGCTCCGGCTTGCCGGTGGCCGGGTTGCGCCAGCGGGCCTGCATGCGGCGGGCCTGGAAATCACCGCAGTTGGAGCACGAGGAAATCTCGCGGTACGTGTTCTGCGACGGCAGCCAGACTTCCAGGTCATAGGTCTTGCGCGCCGAGAAGCCCATGTCGCCGCTGCACAGCAGCACCTTGCGGTACGGCAGGCCCAGCTTCTCCAGCACCACCTCGGCGGCGCGGGTCATGCGCTGGTGCTCGGCCTCGCTTTCTTCCGGACGGGCGATGGACACCAGCTCCACCTTCTCGAACTGGTGCTGGCGGATCATGCCGCGGGTATCGCGACCGGCGCTGCCGGCCTCGGAACGGAAGCACAGCGAGTGGGCGGTCATGCGCATCGGCAGGCGCGCGTCCTCGACGATCTCGTCCCGCACGGTGTTGGTCAGCGCGATTTCCGAGGTCGAGATCAGGTAGCGGCGCGCATCGCCCAGTTCGGTGGCGAACATGTCCTCGGCGAACTTCGGCAGCTGGCCGGTGCCGACCAGCGACTCGGCGTTGACGATGACCGGGACATTGGTCTCCTCGTAGCCGTGCTCATTGGTGTGCAGGTCGAGCATGAACTGCGCCAGCGCACGGTGCAGGCGGGCCATCTGGCCGCGCAGCACGGTGAAGCGCGCGCCGGACAGCTTGGCCGCGGTCTCGGCATCCAGCCAGCCTTTGCGGGCGCCGAGCTCGACGTGGTCCTTGACCGGGAAATCAAACTCACGCGGCGTGCCCCAGCGCGACTGCTCGACGTTTTCGGTCTCGTCCGCACCCAGCGGCACTTCCTCGGCCGGCAGGTTGGGAATGCCCTGGGCGATGGCTTCGATACGCTCGCGCAACTGGTCCAACTGCACTTCAGAGGCCTTCAGCTCATCGGCGAAGCCGGCCACTTCGGCCATGATCGCCGACACATCCTCGCCCTTGGCCTTGGCCTGGCCGATCGCCTTGGACCGGCTGTTGCGCAGGCTCTGCAGTTCCTGGGTGCGCACTTGGATGCGCTTGCGGTCGGCTTCCAGGGATTCGAGTTCGGCCACGTCCAGCGCGTAGCCGCGCGTGGCGCGCAGGCGTTCGGCCAGTTCGGCGGGGTTTTGGCGGAGCAGGACGGGATCGAGCATGGTGGCGGCACTGTGACGACGTAAGCTGCAATTATCGCCTGAACCGGCGGCGTCTGCGTCCCCTGCATGCGCGCTGTGCCAGAATCGGGCGGTTCCGAACGGTTACCCCCATGCCTGCCGACCGCGCTTCCCCCGCCTCCGCCTCCCGCTTCCCGTTGCCTCCGCGCTCTCTTTCGATTGCCGGGATTGCCTTCGGCATCGGCGTGCTGCTGTTCGTGCTCGTGTGGCTGGGCGGCCGCAAGAACGAGGTCGCCGGGCCGGATCCTGACGTGGCTGAGACACAGGCCACGCTCCAGCCGCTGCCGGCACCGCTGCCGGCCGGTGCCGGGGCCAGCGAGATGCCTGATGCCAGGCCGGTGGAAGAAGACGAGCGCCCCCAACTGGTGGAAACCGTGCCGCCTCCGGTACAGCAGGAACCCACGCCCGCGGAGATCGCCGCGGCCAACGCTGCCGCCACGCCGGCATCGACCGGTCCCGTTGAGCGGCCGCGGCCACTGGCTGACAGCAGCCCTGCGCCGCAATACCCGCCTGCGGCCCTGCGCCGCGGAGAGCGCGGCACTGTGGTGGTGCGTGTCGACGTGGATGCCAACGGCATGCCTGGCGGCGTCACGCTGGTCCAGCGCAGTGGCTCGCGGGCACTGGATCGTGCAGCAATGGAGGCTGTGCGGCGCTGGCGCTTCCAGCCAGCGACCCGCGATGGGCAGCCGGTGGAAGGGAGCTTGGAAATCCCCTTCGATTTCACGCCCTGAGCGCGCAGGAACGACCTTTCAGTGACTTGCAGCATCGGCGGCTGAATGCCATCGGGTTTCAGGCCGATGCTTCACGGCTGGGTGACACACCCGCGCAGCTGCCCGGGCAAGACTGGACTCCCGATCGAAGCAGGAGCCCGCCATGTCCCCGCCCCCCGGCCACTACGTGCACAACACCACCCGCGTTGCCGCCACGCCGCAGGGCCGTCGTAACCGCCCGGTATCGGTCTGGCTGTGGATTGCGCTGATGGCCGCGATACTTGCCATCGCCGCGGCCTGGGTCGCGCAGCAGCGCAACGGTGTCACCGCGCCCCCCGTGGGCGAACGGGCATTGCCGGCTCCGGGTGACTCACGCGCCGTCGCGCCGGAAGCGCGTCCGACGGCCACCGCCTCCCAGCCGCAGGCCAGGCGTGCGCCCGCACTGGCCCAGGACCGCGATGCGCGCCCGCTGTCCAGCAATGCCATGCCTGACTATCCGCGCGAGGCGCTGCGCTCGCGCCTTGAGGGCAGCGTGGTGGCCCGCCTGCAGGTCGGGGCCGATGGTCGCGTGCAGGACGTTTCCATCGTCAGCCGCGAAGGCGCGCGTGACCGCGCACTGGATCGCGCGGTGATCGACGCCACCCGCACCTGGCGCTTCGAGCCGGCCATGCGTGATGGCCAGGCCGTGGCGAGCGTGGTGCAGGTGCCCGTGGACTTCAGTCCCGGACGCTGAGCCCGAATCCTGCACCGGTAGCCAGGGCGTCAAAGCCGGGGAACGACGTCGCCACGTTGGCGATGTCGTTGATCCGCACCTCGCCCCGGGCCAGCTGGCCGGCCACGGCGAAGGACATCGCGATGCGATGGTCGCCGTGGCTCTCGATGGTCCCCGCGCCGAGCTGGCCCGGAAAGATCGTCGCGCCGTCGGGGGTTTCATCCACTCGCAGTCCCAGGGTGCGCAGGCCAGCGGACATCGCTGCAAGCCGGTCTGACTCCTTGACCCGCAGCTCCGCCGCGCCGCTCACCACGGTAGGGCTGCTGGCAGCGGCCGCAGCAATGAACAACGCCGGGAACTCGTCGATCATGTCCGGCACCAGTTCCTCGGGGATTTCCGCGCCGTGCAGCGGTGCGTGGCGCACCACCAGGTCGGCGACCGGTTCCCCGCCCTGGCTGGCGTGGTTCTCTTCCACGATGTCCGCGCCCATCAGCCGCAACGCGGCAAGCAGGCCGGTACGGCGGGGATTGAGGCCGACGCGCTGCAGCCGCAGCCCCGAGCCCGGAATGATGCTGGCGGCCACAAGAAAGAACGCTGCCGAGGAAAAATCCGCCGGCACCACGATGTCGGTGGCGCGCAGGCGCTGGCCGCCGGCCAGGCGCGCCTCACCCGGGGGGAAATCGATTTCCACACCGAAGGCGCGCAGCATGCGTTCGGTGTAGTCACGCGTGGGATGTGGCTCGCGGATGCGGGTTTCGCCCGTGGCGTACAGCCCGGCCAGCAGGAGCGCCGACTTGACCTGGGCGCTGGCCACCGGAAGTTCGTAGTCGATGCCAGTCAACGCCTGCCCGCCCTGCACGCGCAGCGGGGGCGTACCATCGGCTTCGGTCTGGATGCGCGCACCCATCCGTGCCAGTGGCCCGGTGACCCGGCGCATCGGGCGCCGCGACAGCGACTCGTCGCCGACCAGCACGCTGTCGAACGGTTGCGCCGCGAGCAGGCCGGCGAGCAGACGCATGCCGGTGCCGGCATTGCCGCAGTCCAGGTCGCCGGTCGGAGCGCGCAGGCCATCGACGCCCACGCCATGGACGATGCGCTGCGACGGAGTCGGCGTTTCGATCCGTACGCCGAGTTGCTGGAAGATCGCTGCAGTGGCGCGGGTGTCCTCACCCTCGAGGAAACCTTCGATCCGCGATACGCCGTCGGCCAGGGCGGCGAACATCACCGCCCGGTGCGACACCGACTTGTCACCCGGAATGGAAAGCGTGCCCTGCAAGGGCCCGCCGGCGGTGGCGATCCAGTGTTGCGAACTGCTCATCTGTGTTCCGTTGCCTGCGCTGCGGTGATGGCGCCTGCGGACAGGCACCGGTAGTGCGGAGATCGGCCGCTCAGGGCACGGCGACCGGATAGGAACCCAGCACCTTGATCTGTGCCGAGTGCGCCTTCAGTTCAGCCAGTGCCTGCTGCATCGCCTCGTCCTCGACATGACCGGCCAGGTCGATGAAGAAGCCGTACTCCCACCTGGCCTGGTGCGAGGGCCGCGACTCGATGCGGTTCATGCTGATGCCATGGCGGGCAAACGGGCTGAGCACGTCGAACAGCGCGCCGGGCTTGTCGTGGATGAACACCAGCACCGAGGTGCGGTCATGACCGGAGGACGGGAAGATCTGCCGGCCGATCACCAGGAAACGCGTGGTGTTGTCGGCGTCGTTCTGGATCGGCTTGGTGACCACCTTCTTCAGGCCATAGACATGACCGGCGCTCTCGCCGCCGATCGCCGCCGCGTCGTCTGCATTGCGTGCGCGTCGTGCGCCTTCGGCGTTGGACGACACCGGGATCTTCTCGGCCCTGGGAAGGTTGGCACGCAGCCACGCCGAGGTCTGCATGAACGACTGCGGATGCGCATAGATGCGCTCGATGTCCTCGATGCGGCCACTGCGCGACATCAGGAACTGCTGCACGCGCAGCTCCACCTCGCCGCAGATCTTGAGGTTGGAGGTCAGGAACATGTCCAGCGTGATCTGGATCGTGCCCTGCCCCGAGTTCTCCACCGGCACCACGCCGAAGTCGGCATTGCCGGCTTCCACCTCCTGGAACACCTCCTCGATGCTGGCCAGCGGCAGGCCCAGCGCCGAGCGGCCAAAGTGCTTGAGCACGGCCTGCTGGCTGAAAGTGCCTTCCGGGCCGAGGTAGCCGATCTTCAGCGGCTCCTGCTGGGCCAGGCAGGCAGACATGATCTCGCGGTAGACGTGGACCAGGACCTCGTCGCTGAGCGGGCCCTCGTTGCGGTCCACGACCATGCGCAGCACCTGTGCCTCGCGTTCGGGGCGGTAGTAGTCCACCGCCTGCGCAAGCTTGCCCTTGGCCTTGCCGACCTGGCGGGCCATGCGCGCGCGCTCGGCGATCAGGCCCTGGATGTCACGATCTATCTGGTCGATTCGGGCACGCACGTCGGCCAGCACCGGCGCGGCCACCGCGGGCATCTCGACATTGGGGCGCGCCTTGGCAGGCTTTTCCGTCTTCGCGGAAGTGGCGCGCTTGCGTGCGGGCTTGCTTGGCTTGTCGGCCATGGGGTGGATCCTTGCGATTACGGTCGCCGGGCAGCTACCCGGCGGAAAGGTAAATCAGGGGCGACGGCTCAACCGTGGCGCTGCTGGAAATCGCGCATGAAGCCGGCCAGGCCTTGCGCGCCGGCCAGCGGCATGGCGTTGTACAGCGAGGCGCGCAGCCCGCCGAGCGCCTTGTGGCCCTTCAGCGCCAGCAACCCGGCCTCCCTGGACTCTGTAAGGAAGCGGCTGGTAAGCGTGTCATCGGGCAGGAAGAACGGGATGTTCATCCGCGAGCGCGCCGCCGGGGCGATCTCGTTGCGGTAGAAGCCGCCGGAGCCGTCGATCGCTTCGTAGACCGCGGCCGATTTGGCGGCATTGCGGCTGGCGAACTCGGTGACACCACCTTCGGCCAGCATCCACTTCACCGTCAGCCCGAGCAGGTACCAGTTCCAGGTCGGCGGCGTGTTGAGCATGGAATCGCGCGCGGCATGCGAGCGGTAATCGAAGATGTCGGCGCGCGGCTGGCCGGCACGCTCGAGCAGGTCGCGGCGCACAATCATCACCGAGATGCCGACCGGCCCCAGGTTCTTCTGCGCACCGGCATAGATCAGCCCGAAGCGCGACACATCCAGCGGTTCGGACGCGATCGAGGAACTGAAATCGGCCACCAGCGGTACGTTGCCCACGTCCGGGATGTCGCGGAACTCGACGCCGTGGATGGTTTCGTTGGCCGTGATGTGCACGTAGGCCGCATCATCGGACAGCTTCCACTCCGCGCGCGGCGGGATGTCGTGATAGCCATCCACCTCGCCGTCGGCGGCCACGTTGACGTCGACATAGGGGCGCGCCTGCTTGACCGCGGTCTTGCCCCAGTGGCCGGTGAGCACGTAATCGGCCCGCTGGCCCGGGCTGGCGAAATTCAGCGGCAACAGCGCCTGCTGGGTGGTCGCGCCGCCGGCAGTGAACAGCACCGCGTAGTTGTCCGGGATCGAAAGCAGGCGACGCAGGTCGGCTTCGGTCTCGGCGGCCAGGGCAATGAACTCGGCACTGCGGTGGCTGATCTCCACCACCGATGCGCCGACGCCGCGCCATTCCAACATTTCCTCCTGCGCCTGGCGCAGGACCGATTCCGGCAACGTTGCAGGGCCGGCACTGAAATTGAACGCGCGCGTCATGTCACACCTATGGGGCAAGAGCCCTAGTATGCCGCAGCACATCAGGCTTGGGCTGGCGGCAAATGGTTGCAACTGCATCCATTAGCCAGCCCTGTAATGGGCCGTATGCGTGACCCTCTCATACGGCTCTTTCTTTCGCCGGTTCCGCGGGAGTTGACGCGGAAACGGATGGCCTCAGCGCGCTCCGAACAGGAGCAGGCTGGCCAGCGCGCCAGCCATCAGCAAGGCGGCCAGCAGCAACCACGGCCAGCGATGCGAACTACGCCGGGGCTCGCTTGCCAGCGGGCGATGTTCGGGCGTGGCTTCGACCTCGGTCGGCTCTTCGGTATCGAGCACGGGCTGGTGCACCAGCGGCACCTCGAGCACGAAACGGTGCTGGGCATCGAACACGACCTGGTCGCCGGGCTGCAGCCAGCAGTGGCGCACCGGGACGCCGTTGACCGTGCTGCCCTCGGCCGAGCCGAGGTCGCGCAGCAGGATCCGGTCGCCATGACGTTCCAGCCGCGCATGCTCCAGCGCAAAGGCCGGATCGTCGATGATGATGTCCGCCTCGGCGCTGCGCCCGACCAGGCGCATGCGATCCAGGGTGAAGCTGCGCCCGTGGTGCTGGCCACCGACGCCACGCAGCAGCATGCGCTGGTCCTCGCCGGCATGCACCGGCATTTCAGGCGGGTTGGGCACTTGTTCGCAGCTGCCCTGCACCACCAGTTCCAGGCCATCGGCGTACACCGCGTCGCCCGCGCGCAGCATCGCCATGCGCCGCACCGGGCGACCGTTGACGTGGATCCCGCGGATGCCGTTGGCGACCTGCAGCCAGAGGCCGCGGCCATCGAGGCAGAACTGGGCCAGCAGCAGCGTGCCCTGCACTTCCTCGCCGACGCGGACCACGCCCGAGGCATGCCGGGCGATGCGCAGGATGCCCGGACGCAGTGGCTGGTCGGGCTGCTGGCGGTTGGTCGGATGTACTAGCAGGGTCTGCACGCGGCGCAGACTATCAGGTTGCATGAACATGCAGAAGGATGTGCTGGACGTGCACGCCGCCGTGCGCACAATAGCCGCCCCTCCCCTGCCCACGACGTCCTGGAGCACCCGTGTCCCGCATCGATATCCGCCACGCCCACTCCCTCGCCGCCGACCAGGCGCGCTCGGCCATCGAGGACGTGGCCCGGAAGCTCGACGAGCGTTTCGACATCACCTCGCGCTGGCAGGGTGACAGGCTGCAGTTCTCGCGCTCCGGCGTCGATGGTGCGATCGAACTGCTGCCCGGCGAGGTCCGGGTTACCGCCGAGCTGGGTTTCCTGCTGTCGGCGATGCAGGACATGGTCGAGTCGGAGATCAAGCGGGTGCTGTCCGAGCGGCTGGGCTGAGCCGGGCGCGTCGCGAAGCCATCACGCCGCGCAACGGTCGCGGCGTTAGATTTGGTGGCAGACCATTCCTGACAGGGAGAAGGCCATGACCACCGAAAACCGCACCTACGACGATGCCGCCTCGGCCCACGAGCAGACAGAGCGCCTGACCCGCAAGGTCGCCGAATCGGCCCAGCAGATCTGGCTGGCCGGGCTCGGCGCCCTGGGCCGTGCCCAGGCCGAAGGCAGCAAGCTCTTCGATTCGCTGGTCCGCGAGGGCGAGAACTACGAACAGCAGAGCCGGCTGGATCCGGAACGTGGTGCCCCGCTGCGCGACAGCGTCGAGCACACCTTTGACCGCGCCAGGGAGCGCGTAACCGGCGCCTGGGGGAAGATGGAAGGCATGTTCGAGGACCAGGTGCAGTCGGCGCTGCGCCGGTTGAACATCCCGACCCGCGAGGAGATCGAGGCGCTCAACCAGCGGATCGAGACGCTCAACGCCCGCCTCAACCGCGCCGAGACCCGCGCTTCCCAGGCCCAGGCAGCCGCCGCTGTGGCTTCGGCCAGCAGCACCGGGAGCACCCCGTCGGACCCGCCACAGGTCGACTGAAGTCTAATGTTGCAAAGCAACATGCGGCCGGTACAATCGGTATCAGCCCGCCAGCTTGACCGTTGCCAATTGTTCCCTCCCCTCTTGGCTCCGGATCGGCGGGCTTTTTTTTGCCTCCGCCCGGCCTCCCCTTCCGTGCAACCGTGATGTTGGACGGTTCCGAACCCCGGCCGATATAGAATTGGCCGATTCGCCCACGCTTCCCCGGGTACTTACGTGTTCTCCTGGATTCTGGCTTTCGTGCTGGCGCTGCTGGTCTGGTGCCTGGCCACGTTCCATCTCTGGTTCATCAAGCGCCGCACCACCGAGACCCGCCTTGGCCTGAAAGCCCTGGCGGGGATGCATTGGCGCGAGTTTTCGCAGCTGATCCACCGGGCCATGCACGAACAGCGCGGGTGGGTCGACGTGTTCGAAGAGCGCGACGAGAACCGCGAACCGCAGTCGGATTTCCTGATGCAGGACGGCGAAGGCCAGCGTTGGCTGGTGTCGTGCAAGCACGGCCGCGCCTACCGCATCGGCTCGGCCGCGGTGAACGAACTCGGTGCCGCCCTGCGCCTGGCCGGCGCCCGTGGTGGCGTGCTGATCACCGAAGGCAAGGTGGAGCGTGATGGTCTTGCCGCGGCCCAGAAGCAGTCGATCGAGGTGCTGGACGGCCGTCACCTGTGGCCGCTGCTGCGCAGCTACCTCCCCGGGGAGCTTGAAGCCAGTGTCACGGGTGTGGCCCGTCGCGAGGCGCAGCGCCATATCGGCATCGCCGCACTGGCGTCGGTGACGCTGGGCCTGCTGGTCGGCATGGGCTACCTGACCGCCCTGGTAACCCAGCCTGACGAACCAACCGCCGCCCTGCCGGTGGTGGCGGCCGCCCCCGAGCCGCCTGCGCCCGCGCCGGCTCCTGCGGCTGCCGACGCCACCCCAGTCGAAACCACGGGCGCCGGGGACACTGCGGAGATCGAGGATTACCTGCAGGAAAACCCGGACGACGCCACCCTGGCGCGTTATCAGCAGGCGGTGTCGCGCTCGCTGTCCACCCGACCCGGAATCATCAGCGCGCTGTGGTTGACCCGGCTGACCCTGTCGGTGGACCGCTCGGCCGATGACGACAAGGTGTGGCCGCTGATCTGCGAGGAAGTCACCCGCTACCCGGCGCTGCGCACCGTGCGTATCCAGCTCAATCCGCGGCCCGGTTACGACGAGCCGGTGCGCTGGCGCCAGTGCAGCACGATCTGAGCAGGCTCAGCTGACGCGTGCGCCCGGCGCGAAACGGGCAATCAGGTCGTAGGAGTCGCCCAGGAACATCTGCCGCACCCAGGTGATGGGCTGGTCGCCGATCCACGTCTGGCGCCCGATCACCAGGCAGGCGGTGCCGGTCGGCACCTGCAGCTGCGCCGCCTCGTCGGCCGTGGCCGCCACCGCACTGATGCGGTGTTCGCCCCGGGTCCAGGAAACGTGCTGCAGCAGCCAGCTGCCCGGCGCGTACTCGGAAAAATCGGTCTCCAGCATCTGCGGCACTACCGACGGGTTGACCAGCCGGTACTCCAGCGCCAATGGCTGGCCGTCGGCCAGGTGCAGGCTGCGCAACTCCAGCAGCACCCCGTTGCCCACCAGCGCCACTTCCTCCGGTCGGTCCGGATCGGCCGCGCGCTGCACCCGCTGCAGCAGGCGGAAGCCATAACGGTGCCCGCGCTGGGTGACCGCGGTGGCGATGTCGGGGATCTCCAGCGCCACCTGCTCCAGGTGGGGATGGTGGCGGGCGACGAACGAACCGGCGCGGCGGCGGCGCTCGATCATGCCGTTCTCGGCCAGGGTGGTCAGCACCTTGTTGACCGTCATACGCGAGCAGCCGTACTGGGCCATCAGTTCGTGTTCGAACGGGATGCGGTGGCCCGCCGGCCATTCGCCGCTGAGGATCCGGCTTTCGATCTCGCTGCGGATGCGTTGGTTGAGGGTTTCACCCTTGCTGCTGCTCATGCGCACTCATCCCGCGTGTTGGTTGCCCGTGTCGTCCATCAGCCCAGCACCTTGTGCAGGGCGGCGGCATAGCGGGCGGCCACCGCGTCGCGCTGCAGGTGGCGACCGTCGCTGACCAGCTTGCGGCCATGGCGCCAGACCGAACGCACTGCGCCGCCGCGTGCAGCGAACAGCCAGCCGTCCAGCAGCGCATCACCGTCGCGCGACAGCAGCGCCGGGTGGGCGTCATCCAGCTCTACCAGGTCAGCCGGCGCACCGACGCGCAAGCCGGTCTCCACTCCCAGCGCCTGCGCGCCGCCCAGGCCGGCCTGCTCGTACAGCCAGCGGCCGCTGGATTGCGACGGATCCGGGGCCAGCACGTTGCGTGCACGCAACTGCAGCCGTTGTCCGTATTCGAGCAGGCGCAGCTCTTCGGCCGCATCGACCAGCACGTTGGAATCCGAACCGACGCCGAAGCGGCCTCCGGCACGGGTGAAGGCCTGCATCGGGAACACGCCGTCACCGAGGTTGGCCTCGGTGATCGGGCACAGGCCGACCACCGCGCACCTGTCGACGATGCCGCGCACTTCGGCCGCGTCGACATGGGTGGCATGCACCAGGCACCAGCGCGCATCGACCGGCGCGTTTTCCAGCAGCCACTGCACCGGCCGCCGCCCGGACCAGGCCAGGCAGCCATCGACCTCGCGGGTCTGTTCGGCGATATGGATGTGGACCGGGCCATCGACAAGCGGCAGCAGCGCGGCCAGTTCCTCGCCGGTGACCGCGCGCAGGCTGTGCGGGGCCACGCCGAGCACGGCATCTTCCAGCGGCTGCAGCGCCTGGCGGCAGCCCTCGAGCAGCGTCGCGAAACCATCAATGTCATGGACCAGCCGCCGCTGCGCGGGGCTGGGCGGCGCGCCGCCGAAATCGGCATGGGCATAGAACACCGGCAGCAGGGTCAGGCCGATGCCCGAGCGCTGCGCGGCGGCGGCGATGCGGCCGGCCATTTCCGCACGGGCGGCGAACGGCGTGCCGTCGGTGTCGTGGTGCAGGTAGTGGAATTCGCCAACGCGGGTGAAGCCGGATTCGAGCATCTCCACGTAGGCCTGTTCGGCAATGGCCTGGAAGCTGTCCGGGCCCAGCCGGTCGAGGAAGCGGTACATCAGCTCGCGCCAGCTCCAGAAGCTGTCGCCGTCGCTGCCGCCGATCTCGGTCAACCCGGCCATGCCGCGCTGGAAGGCGTGGCTGTGCAGGTTGCCCAGCCCGGGAACGAGGATGCCCAAACGCTCATCGCCCGGCCCGGCCGGTTGCCCGGGCTCCAGCGAGACGATCCGCCCGCCGGCCACGCCCAGCCGTACTGGCCCGGCCCAGCCGACGTCGAGCAGCGCCTGCCGTGCCCAGAAATGTGTTGTCGCCCCGCCTGCCGTCGTCATCGCTGGACACTCTCCGATTCGCGCCATTATTGTATATACAAATCAACCGGAAAGCGGCGCCATGCATTGCGACACCCTCTGGCACAACGCGCACCTGATGACGCTGGAGGCTGGTGACGGCGCCCTTGGCATCGTCCGCGACGGCGTCGTCGCCAGCCGCGACGGACGCATCGTCCACGTCGGTCCGGCCGCGGATGCCGTGCACCTGGCGCCGGCGCAGCGCATCGACTGCCAAGGACGCTGGATCAGCCCGGGCCTGGTCGACTGCCACACCCACCTGGTCTACGCCGGCAACCGCGCCGGCGAGTTCGAGCAGCGGCTGCGTGGCGCCAGCTATGCCGATATCGCGCGTGCCGGGGGCGGTATTGTCGCAACCGTTCGTGCCACCCGCCAGGCCGATGAGCAGCACCTGCTCGAAGCCAGCCTGCCGCGTCTGGACGCGATGCTGGCCGAGGGCATCACCACGATCGAGATCAAGTCCGGCTACGGGCTCAGCCTGGAGGACGAACGCAAGCAGCTGCGCGTTGCGCGCCGGCTCGGCGAGCTGCGCGCGGTCGAGGTGGTGCCGACCTTCCTCGGCGCCCATGCGGTGCCGCCCGGGCGTGAGGCGCAGGAGTACGTGGACGAGGTCTGCAACCAGATGATCCCGGCCATCGCCGCCGAAGGCCTGGCCGAGGCGGTGGACGTGTTCTGCGAGCATCTGGCGTTCTCGCGTGCGCAGGCCGAACAGGTCTTCCAGGCCGCCGCCCGCCACGGGCTGGCAGTCAAGATCCACGCCGAGCAGCTGAGCAACCAGCAAGGCGCGTCGCTGGCCGCCGCGCATGGCGCGCTCTCGGCCGACCACATCGAACACCTGGACGAGGCCGGCATCGCCGCGATGGCCAGGGCCGGCACCGTGGCGGTACTGCTGCCTGGCGCGTTCTACTTCACCCGCGACACCACCCTGCCCCCGATCGACAAGCTGCGCACCGCCGGCGTGCCGATGGCGCTGGCCACCGACAGCAATCCCGGCACCTCGCCGCTGACCAGTCCGCTGCTGGCGATGAACATGGCCGCGACCCTGTTCCGCATGACCGTGGACGAATGCATCGCCGGCTTTACCCGGGAGGCCGCACGCGCGCTCGGTCGCCACGAGCGCATCGGCCGGCTGGCCGACGGACTGGATTGCAACCTGGCGGTCTGGGAGATCGAGGCGCCGGCCGACCTGGTCTACCGCATGGGCTTCAATCCGTTGCACGCCCGCGTGTGGCGCGGCAACCCGACCTGACACCACCGTATTTCCGGAGAACACATGAGCAACACACTGACACTGCGCCCGGGCCAGGCTTCGCTGGCGCAATGGCGCCAGGTCTACCGCGGCGCCCGCGTGCGGCTGGATGCCGGCGCCCAGGCCGCGGTGCAGCGCAGCGCCGATGCAGTGGCGGCCATCGTCGCCCGGGGCGAGCCGGTGTACGGGATCAACACCGGCTTCGGCAAGCTGGCCAGCGTGCGCATCGAGCGCGATGACCTGGAAACCCTGCAGCGCAATATCGTGCTCTCGCATGCGGCCGGTGTCGGCGAGCCGATGCCGGTGGATGTCACCCGGCTGATGCTGGCGCTCAAGCTCACCAGCCTGGCGCAGGGCGCCTCGGGCATCCGTCCGCAGACGCTCGCCCTGCTCGAAGCGATGCTGCTCAACGACGTGCTGCCAGTGGTGCCGGCGCAGGGCTCGGTCGGTGCTTCCGGTGACCTCGCGCCGCTGTCGCACATGGCCGCGGTGATGATCGGCGTGGGCGAGGCCTTCATCGGCGGCGAAAGGCTGCCGGCGAGCGAGGCACTGGCCCGCGCCGGACTGGCGCCGGTAGTGCTGGGCGCCAAGGAAGGCCTGGCCCTGCTCAATGGCACCCAGTACTCGACCGCGTATGCGCTGGCCGGGCTGTTCGAGATCGAGACGGTGTTCCAGTCCGCGCTGGTGGCCGGTGCGCTGTCGGTCGAAGCGGCCAAGGGATCGGACACGCCGTTCGACCCGCGCATCCACGCCATCCGCGGCCAGCGCGGGCAGATCGCCACCGCCGCCGCGCTGCGCGAACTCATGGCCGGTTCGGCGATCCGCGAATCGCATCGCGACAACGACGTGCGCGTGCAGGACCCGTACTGCCTGCGCTGCCAGCCGCAGGTGATGGGTGCGGCGCTGGACATCATGCGCCAGGCCGCCAGCACGCTGGAGATCGAGGCCAACGGCGTGTCCGACAACCCGCTGGTGTTCACCGATACCGGCGAGGCCCTGAGCGGCGGCAACTTCCACGCCGAGCCGGTGGCATTCGCCGCCGACATGCTGGCGATGGCGGTGTGCGAGATCGGTTCGATCAGCGAGCGCCGCACCGCGATGCTGGTGGACCCGGCGCTGTCCGGCCTGCCGGCCTTCCTGACGCCGCGCCCGGGCCTGAATTCCGGCTTCATGATCCCGCAGGTCACTGCGGCAGCACTGGTCTCGGAGAACAAGCAGCGCGCCTTCCCAGCCAGCGTGGATTCGATCCCGACCTCGGCCAACCAGGAAGACCACGTCTCGATGGCCGCGCATGGCGCGCGCCGCCTGCTGCAGATGGCGGCCAATGCCGCCAACGTGGTGGGCATCGAACTGCTGGCTGCGGCCCAGGGCTGTGACTTCCATGCGCCGCTGCGCTCCAGCGACGCGCTGGAAAGCGCCCGCGCCCTGCTCCGTACGCAGGTGCCGTCGCTGGAGGAGGACCGTTATTTCCACCCGGACATGGTCGCGGCCACCACGCTGGTGGGTTCCGGCGCGCTGGCCGCCAGCGTCGGCATGGCCCTGCCGGGCGTGACCACCGGCGGCGAGGCCACCCCAGCATGAACGCAGCTTCCACCACGCCGGAGTGGCTGCACGTCCACCGCGGCAACGCGCCGCTGGTGGTGAGCTTTCCGCATACCGGCACCCGGATCCCGGAGGAGCTGGCCGAGCGTTTCGTTTCGCCGTGGCTGGCGCTGCGCGATGCCGACTGGTGGGTGCATGCGCTGTACGGATTTGCCCGCGAGCTGGGGGCAACCACGGTGCGCTCGACGATCTCGCGCTCGGTGATCGACCTCAACCGCGACCCCAGCGGCACATCGCTGTACCCCGGGCAGAACACCACCGGCCTTTGCCCGCTTACGACCTTCGACAACCAGCCGCTGTACCGGGCCGGCGCCGAGCCCGATGCCGAAGAGATCGCCCGCCGTCGCGACACCTGGTTCACCCCGTACCACGATGCGCTGGCCGCGGAGATCGCACGGCTGCGGCAGATCCATCCGGTGGTCGTGGTCTATGACGCACATTCGATCCGCTCGCGCATTCCGCACCTCTTCGACGGCGAGCTGCCGCAGTTCAACCTCGGCACCGCCGGGCCATCGGGCGCGCCGGACACGTCCTGCGACAACGCGCTGGCCGACGTGGTCGACAACCTGTGCGCGATGAGCGGGATGGGCCACGTGCGCAACGGCCGCTTCAAGGGTGGCTGGATCACCCGCCACTACAGTGACATCCCCGGCGGCGTGCACACCCTGCAGATGGAGCTGGCCTGCCGCGGCTACATGGACGAGCCGGCGCAGGTCGACGAAACCAACTGGCCCACCGAATACGACGTCGCCCGGGCCACCCCGCTGCGCGACACCCTGCAGCAGGTGCTGCGCGCCTGCCTGCAATTTGCTTCCCGGAGAGACCCATGACCCGCCACGATCCGTCCCGCAATCCACGTGCGCCGCGCGGCAACACGCTCAACTGCAGATCCTGGCTCACCGAGGCCCCGTTCCGCATGCTGCAGAACAACCTCGATGCCGAGGTCGCCGAGGACCCGGCCGCACTGGTCGTCTACGGCGGCATCGGCCGCGCCGCGCGCGACTGGGAAAGCTATGACCGCATCCTGGAAACGCTCAAGCGGCTGGAAGACGACCAGACCCTGCTGGTGCAGTCCGGCAAGCCGGTGGGCGTGTTCCCGACCCATCCGGATGCGCCGCGCGTGCTCATCGCCAACTCCAACCTGGTGCCGCACTGGGCCAACTGGGACCACTTCAACGAGCTCGATAGGAAGGGCTTGATGATGTACGGACAGATGACTGCCGGCAGCTGGATCTACATCGGTACCCAGGGCATCGTCCAGGGCACCTACGAGACCTTCGTCGAGATGGGCCGCCAGCACTACGGCGGCGACCTCACCGGCAAGTGGATCCTGACCGCCGGCCTGGGCGGCATGGGCGGCGCGCAGCCGCTGGCCGCCTCGCTGGCTGGCGCCTGCTCGCTGGTGGTCGAGTGCCGGCAGAGCCGCATCGACTTCCGCCTGCGCACCCGCTACGTCGACGAGCAGGCCACCGACCTGGACGACGCGCTGGCCCGCATCGAGCGCTACACCCGTGCAGGCGAGGCACGCTCGGTCGCCCTGCTCGGCAATGCCGCCGAGGTGTTGCCGGAGCTGGTGCGCCGTGGCGTGCGCCCGGACGCGGTCACCGACCAGACCAGCGCACACGACCCGCTGCACGGCTACCTGCCGGTCGGGCTGACCGTGGCCGAGTGGGAAGAAGAACAGAAGATCGTGCCCGAGCGCGTGCGCGCGGCGGCGATGAAGTCCATGCGCACCCACGTCGAGGCGATGCTGGCCTTCCAGCAGATGGGCGTGCCGGTGTTCGACTATGGCAACAACATCCGGCAGATGGCGCTGGATGCGGGCTGCCGCGCTGCCTTCGACTTCCCCGGTTTCGTGCCAGCCTACGTGCGTCCGCTGTTCTGCCGCGGCGTCGGCCCGTTCCGCTGGGTGGCGCTCAGCGGCGATCCGGAAGACATCTACAGGACTGATGCCAAGGTCAAGGAACTGATCCCCGACGACCCGCACCTGCACCGCTGGCTGGACATGGCGCGTGAGCGCATCAGCTTCCAGGGCCTGCCGGCGCGCATCTGCTGGGTCGGCCTGGGCCTGCGCCACAAGCTGGGCCTGGCCTTCAACGAGATGGTCCGCAACGGCGAACTGAAGGCGCCGGTAGTGATCGGCCGCGACCATCTGGACAGCGGCAGCGTTGCCTCGCCCAACCGCGAGACCGAATCGATGAAGGACGGCTCGGATGCGGTGTCCGACTGGCCGCTGCTCAACGCCATGCTCAACGTCGCCGGCGGCGCCTCCTGGGTGAGCCTGCACCATGGCGGTGGCGTGGGCATGGGTTACTCGCAGCACTCGGGCGTGGTGATCGTCTGCGACGGCAGCGAGGCCGCCGACCGCCGCATTGCACGCGTGCTGTGGAACGATCCGGGCACCGGCGTCATGCGCCATGCCGATGCCGGTTACGACATCGCCATCGACTGCGCCCGCGAACAGGGCCTGGACCTGCCCAGCCTGTAAGGGCTTCGCCATCGGGTCCCGCAAACAAAAGACCCACGCCATGGCGTGGGTCTTTTTTCATCCGTGGTGCGTGGCGGTCAGCCGCCCTGCCCCGCGGTGGCCGTGACCAGTGGCCGTGCCGGAGCCGGCCGGCTCGGCAGCGAGTGGCGCAGGATGCGCCACACCACCTGGCCGAACTGCTTCACCATCGAGCCGGTGTTGTAGTGCTGGCCGTAGCGCTCGCAGATCTGGCGCACTTCCACCGCCATCGCCGCGTAGCGGTTGGCCGGCACGTCCGGGTAGAAGTGGTGCTCGATCTGGTGCGACAGGTTGCCGGTCATCACGTGCATCCACTTGCCGCCGGTCAGGTTCGACGAACCGCGCAACTGACGCAGATACCAGTGGCCGCGGCTCTCGTTGGCAACGCATTCCTTCGGGAAGGTCTCCGCATCGGCCGTGAAGTGACCGCAGAAGATCACCACGTAGGTCCACACGTTGCGCATGCCGTTGGCCACCAGGTTGCCCAGCATCACGGTCAGGAAGAACGGGCCGGCCAGCGCCGGGAACAGCACGTAGTCCTTGAGCAGCTGCTTGGCGACCTTGCGACGCACGGGCTGCGACTGGTCCCACAGCTGGCGCAGCGTGATCCTGCCCTTGAGCAGGCGGCCGATGCGCAGGTCCTGGATGGCGATGCCCCACTGGAAGTACAGCGCGAACACGATCGCGACCAGCGGCTGGAACAGGAAGAACGGGTGCCAGCGCTGCTCCGGGAAGATGCGCAGCAGGCCGTAGCCGATGTCCTCGTCCATGCCACGCACGTTGGTGTAGGTGTGGTGGCTGAAGTTGTGGGTCTTGCGCCAGTTCTCCGAGGTGCCGGCGATGTCCCACTCGTAGGTCTTGCCCTGCAGCGCCGGGTCGCCGATCCAGTCGTACTGGCCGTGCATGACGTTGTGCGCCAGCTCCATGTTCTCCAGGATCTTGGACAGGCCCAGCAGCAGGGTGCCGGCAATCGCGGCCGGCCACAGCAACCAGGCGGCGAACAGCGGCGAGAACGCGGCCACGAACAGCAGCACGCGGCCGGCCACGCCGGTCCAGCGAACGGCGGCCACCACCTTGCGGATGTAGCGGGCATCGGCATCGCCGAGCGTCGCCACGTGACGGGCGCGCAGGGCGTCGAGCTCGGCGCCGAAGGCGTCCAGTTCGGCCGGGGTCAGGCCGCGGTTGTGCGGGGTGGACATGCTCACAGCTCCAGGATCAGGTCGGTGCTGGCGCTGTTGACGCACAGCTTGATGCGGGTGGACGGCTCGCTGGTGTAGTCGCCGTTGAGCGTATTGCGGACGACACCCTGGCCCTTCTCGCAGACGCAGGTGTTGCACACGCCCATGCGGCAGCCGGACGGCGGGTTGATGCCCTGGGCCTCCAGGGCAGTCAGCAGCGGGGTGCCGCGCGGCACGCGCAGGCGACGGCCGCTGCGGGACAGTTCCAGCTCCACTTCGCCGGTTTCCACGTCGGCCAGTTCCGGCAGGCTGAACGCCTCGGCCTCGAACGCGACGACCTTGTCGTGCAGGCGCTCGCGTGCGGCCTGGACGAAGCCCGCCGGGCCACAGGCCAGTACCCGGCGCGGGGCCAGGTCGCCGATCGCGGACAGGTCATAGCCGCCAACCCGCGGGGTGCCCTCACCGGTCACCGCCAGATGCAGGTGGAAGTTGGAATGGCGTGCGGCGATGGCGGCCAGTTCGGCGGCAAAGCACTGCTCGCCGCGCTCGCGGATCCAGTAGACCAGGTCCACCGGCGCCGGCATGCCGGCCGCATCGAGCTGGCGCAACAGGGCGCGCATCGGAGTGATGCCGCTACCGGCGGCCAGCAACAGCAGCGGCTGGCTGGCACCGGTGGCAAGGGTCATGTCGCCAAACGCCGGGCTGATGTCCAGGGTCGCGCCGATCGGCATGCCGCCGGCCAGCCAGGCGCTGACCTTGCCACCACGCACCAGCTTGGCGGTGATTTCCAGGCGACCGTCAGGCAGCAGCGTCGGGCTGTAGGAGCGTGTGGTGCGACGACCATCGACTTCCACGGCGATGTTCACGTGCTGGCCCGGCAGCAGCCCCGGGAAATGCCGGTTGGGCTGCAGGACCACGGTCACCGCGGCACTGCCTTCGGCGCGACGGCTGACCAGACGGGCCAGCGGTCGACGCAGGGTCCACAGCGGATGGAACCTCGTGGACCAGAAATCAAAGAAGGCCTCGGTCACCCACGGAATCTGCGGCGGAGCCGGGTTGTGGTAGCGGTGCTTCATGGCCGGCACTATACGTTCATCCACACACCCGTGTATACAGTTGTATATTCAGTGACACGGTATGATTCAGGGACCCGATCGACCGATGCAATGACCACCCTATCCCCGCCCCTTCCCGCCGCAGATGACGCCCAGCCGGCGCGCAAGCACTCGATCTCGCGAGATGACCTGCTCAAGGCGGCGCTGGCGCTGATCGGCCCGCACCGCAGCGTGTCGACCCTGAGCCTGCGCGAGGTCGCCCGCGAGGCCGGGATCGCGCCGAACTCGTTCTACCGGCAGTTCCGCGACATGGACGAGCTGACCGTGGCCCTGATCGAACTGGCCGGTACCGCCCTGCGCACGATCATCGGCCAGGCCCGCCAGCGCGCCGCCAGTTCCGACCGCGGCGTGATCCGGCTGTCGGTGGAGACCTTCATGGAGCAGCTGCGCGCCGAGGACAAGCTGATGCATGTGCTGCTGCGCGAGGGCACCGCCGGCTCGGACGCCTACAAGCGCGCCGTGGACCGGCAATTGAATTACTTCGAGGACGAACTGCAGCTGGACCTGATCCGCCTGGCCGCAGCCGACCACGGCGCGGTGCTGGTCGAGCCGGCACTGGCCGCCAAGGCCATCACCCGGCTGATATTTGCCATGGGCGGTACCGCGCTGGATCTGCCGCCGGAGAAGGATCCGGAACTGATCGAGCAGATGAGCTGGATGATCCGCATGATCGTCACCGGTGCACGCACCCTGGCCGGACACCCACCCCGGGGCTGATTGACCCTAAGGCAGCGCCAACCGCTGCCGATGACGATCCATCCGGCCCATCGCTCGCCAGGGGAAGCATGCACGGTCCGCCATCCAGCCCCACGCCGCCGCGCAAGACGGTCGGGCTGCACATCCATCTGCTGGTGCTGGTGGCAGCGGCGCTGTTGCCGATGCTGGTGCTGGGCGTGCTCGCCACCTGGAAGGCCGGCGAGCAGAGCCGTGCGGCCTCGTTGCTGCGCCTGCAGGCCACCGCCACCACGCTGGCCGAGGCGCCGTGGACCAGGCATCGAGGGCCAGGTGGTGCAGATGCAGTTGCTCTGGGACCAGGGCCGGCTGCCGAGCGATGTGCACGACGGCGCCGCGGCGCAGTCCAGCAAACCCCTGATCCTTGACCTGACCAACGATCCGCCCGACACCCACCTGCCCGCGCAGCAACACGCACGCCTGCTCGCTGGCGGTGCGCCGGCAGTGTCCGATGTGTTCCTGATCGATGGCCAGCCGATGCCGTGGGTGGCGATCGCCGCCGATGCGCTGGATGGCCGCCACCGCATTGCCCGGCTGCAGCACTCCAACGAAAATGATCAACCTGGCCCATCGCCAGACCAGCGATCCGGGTACCGCCCTGTTCGCGCTGTTGGACAGCCACGGCCGCATTGCCGCGCGCTCGCGCGATCCGGAACGTTGGCTGGGCAAGCAGGTGCCGGACTGGGACGCACTGCAGGCAGTGGGCCGGGACCACGGCCACTTCCGTGCCCTCACCCAGGAAGGACAGGAGGTGATCCTGTCCTTCCAGAAGCTGCAGACCGCACCGGGCTGGGCACTGGTGGTCGGCGAGCCGCGCGAGGGGTTCGAGGCCGGCTGGCGCTCGCCGTTGCGCGGCATCGTGGTCGGCGGCCTGATCGCCTTCGTGCTGGCCGTCATTGCTGCGCAACGGCTGGCCCGGCGCATCCTGCGTACGGTCCGCGCCTTGGCCCGGCGCAGCCAGCTGGTTGCCGACGGCGTGGACAGCGTGGACATGGCCATCGGCTCCAAGGTCACCGAATTCCAGCAACTGCAGCTCAACCTGACCGCAGCCGAGGACGCGCTGCGCCAGCGTGCCCGCGACGCCCGTGCGATGGCCGCGCAGCTTGAACAGGGCCAGCGCCGCTACCGCGCGGTGGCCGAGGCCGGTGCACTGGTGTTCTGGGAATCCGACGTGCGCGGCGCGATGCGCCTGGTGACCGGCTGGGGGGAACTGACCGGGCTGGAAGAGGCCGCCGCGCTCGGCCACGGCTGGACCCGGCGCGTGCACCCGGAAGACCTGCCGGCCATCAACCATGCCTGGAAGACAGGCCTGCGCCAGGCGCAGCCGCTGGATGTCGAGTTCCGCCTGCAGGACGCCAGTGGCCAGTGGCGCTGGGTCCGCGCCCGCGGCGCACTGGTCGAGGACGGCGGCCAGCCCGAGTGGGCCGGCGTGATCGAGGACGTGCATGCCCGCCGCCAGGCCCAGGACGAGATTGCCTACCTTGCCGGGCACGACCCGCTGACCGGCCTGTGCAACCGCGCCGTGTTCAACCAGCGCGTGGAGCGGGCCATCACACAGGCCCGGCGCGGTACCCGTTCGGCGGTGCTGTACCTGGACCTGGACCGCTTCAAGGAGGTCAACGACAGCCTTGGCCATCCGGTCGGCGATGATCTGCTGCGCCAGGTTGCCACCCGCCTGGGCGACCAGGTCCGCCAGACCGACACCCTCGCCCGCCTCGGCGGCGACGAGTTCGCCCTGCTGGTCGAGGGCAACGAGGCGGCCGATGACGTGGCCGCGCTGGCCGCGCGACTGGTGGACACCGTCCGGGCGCCCTACCGGGTGCAGGGCCACCACGTTGTGATCGGCACCAGCCTGGGCATCCACCTGATCGAGGACGGCGCCGGCGACCGCGACCGCGTCCTGCAGAACGCCGACATGGCCCTGTACCAGGCCAAGAGCGATGGCCGCGGCTGCTTTCGCTTCTTGGAGCCGGCGATGGACCTGCGCATGCAGCAGCGCCGCACGCTGGAGATGGACCTGCGCCAGGCGCTGGAGCATGGCGAGTTCCGCCTGCATTACCAGCCGCTGGTGGACCTGCGTACGCGCGCCCCGGTGGCCTGCGAGGCGCTGCTGCGCTGGCAGCATCCGCAGCGTGGGCTGCTGCTGCCCTCCATGTTCATGCCGCTGGCGGCCGAGATCGGCCTGGTCGCCCCGCTGTTCCGCTGGATGCTCGAACAGGCCTGCCGCGAGGCGGCGGGCTGGTCCTCCCCGCTGCCGGTGGCGGTGGACGTGGCCGGTGCCCAGCTGGGCGCGGGCTTTGCCGCGCAGGTGACTGCAGCGCTGCAGGCAGCCGGGCTGGATGGAACCCGGCTGCAACTGGAAATCCCCGAGGAAGCACTGGTGCCGCAGCTCGACGCGGTGGCCCCGGACCTGCGCCAGCTGCGCCAGGCCGGCGTGCGGATCGTGATGGACGGCTTTGGTGCCGGCCATTCCTCGCTGCGCAACCTGCGCCGCTTCTCCTTCGACAAGGTCAGGATCGACCCGTGCTACATGCGCGACCTGGCCGATGACGAACAGGCCGCGACCGTGATCCAGGCCATGGCGGTGCTGTGCCGCCGCCTGGGGATCGCCACCTGCGTGGCGGCATCGAAACCGGGGCGCAACTGCGCATGCTCGATCCGGGCTGCTGTGACGAGGGCCAAGGTCCGCTGTTCAGGGCGCCGGCCGAGCGGCCACCGGCACCATGAAGCGCCTTGCCTGCGCCGCCATGATGGCCGCCGCACCGCTGGGCGTGGCGGCCACTCCAGCGACCACCACGCTCAAGGCGACCCCGGCGCACGAGGCGCTGCTGATCCTGGCGCTGGCCGAAGAGGTCGTGGCGCACTGCCCTGATGCTGGAATCGAATCCGACGCCGCGAACCTGCTTGCCAGCGCCCGCCAGCGGCAGGTGCTGCAGCTGCAGCTGGATGTGGAAAGCTACGAGCGCGACTTCGCCGCACCGGCGCGGCAGGAAATCGCCTGCCCGGCAGTTGCCAAGCCTATGCAGCGGAAACGGGTGTGTTGCTGGACGAGCTCAGGGCAGCGGCCGGACCGGCCGGAACGCCCTGACCAACGCGCGGGCCGATCAGCCCGCCGCGCGCACCGGAGAGGCCTGCAGCATCTGCTCCAGGTCGGCGTCCTTCTCTTCCCACAGGCCATTCATCCACTGCTGGAAACGGGCGCGGAACTCGCGGTCGTCCTGGTAGTTGCCCTGCACCAGCTCGGCCGGGATCGGGCGTTCCTTGACCAGCACGCGCACTTCCGGGAGACGGTCGGCCATCAGGTCGATCATGGTCGGGATACCGGCCGGATACGCGATGGTCACGTCCAGCAGCGACTGCAGGCCCTCGCCCATCGCATCAAGCACGAAGGCCACGCCACCGGACTTGGGTTTGAGCAGGTGCCTGAACGGTGATCCCTGGGAATCGTGCTTGGCACGGGTGAAGCGGGTGCCCTCGACGAAGTTCATCACCGACACCGGGATGTCGCGGAACTTCTCGCAGGCGCGGCGGGTGACCTCCATGTCGCGACGGCCCAGCTCCGGGTTCTTCGCGATCTGCTTGCGGGTGTAGCGGCCCATGAACGGGAAATCCAGCGCCCACCAGGCCAGCCCCAGCACCGGCACCCAGAACAGCTGGCGCTTGAGGAAGAATCGCAGCAGCGGCGCGCGGCGGTTGAACACCTTCTGCAGCACCAGGATGTCGACCCAGCTCTGGTGGTTGGCCAGCACCAGGTAATGCCCGTCGATCCGCGGCGCGGCCGTTCCCTCGATCACGAAGCGGGTATCGGTGAAGGCATGGATCATCGCGGTGTTGACCGAGATCCAGCTCTCCGCCAGCAGGGTCAGTACGCGGTTGCACGCCCGGCGCACCGGCTTGAACGGCAGTGCCGCCTTCACCACCGCCGCGGCGAGCAACGGCAGGCAGTGGACCAGCGTGTTGACCACGATCAGCAGCAGGACCACGAACACACGCAACCAACGCAGAAGAGACACCGGCAATACCCTGACTGGAAACTGGGAAATCCTACCAAATTGGTGTCATCTCCGGGCTTTCCGGTGCAATTGGCACGTTCCGGCCAGCTTCGCGACCCGCGGGAAATGGGCTGGATCCCTATTCCGGTGCACGCCCGTCGGAACCGGAAACGACAACGCCGGCTTGCGCCGGCGTTGTCTTGAACCGCTTCCCCCGACCGTTTACTCGGCGGCCGGAGTTCCGGCGGCTTCTTCGGACGGAGCGGTGGCCGGGGCCTCCACGTCCGGGTCGTCCTCGCCTGCATCCAGCGAGGCGTCCAGGCGTTCGACCGCCTGCAGCTTCTCGTCCTTGGACAGGCGGATCAGGGTCACGCCCTGGGTGTTGCGGCCCACGCGCGAGATCTCCGAGCCGCGGGTGCGGACCAGGGTGCCTCCATCGGAAATCAGCAACACCTCGTCGCGCGGGCCCATCAGCACGGCCGAAACCAGCTTGCCGTTGCGCTCGGTGGTCTGGATGCCGATCACGCCCTGGGTACCGCGACCCTTGCGCGGGTAGTCGTGCAGCGGGGTGCGCTTGCCGTAGCCGTTCTCGGTGGCGGTGAGGATGTACAGCGCATTGTCGTCGTCGGCCATGTCGACCCCGGCGTCGCCGTTGTCCACGCTGGTCTCCTCGACACCATTGTCCTCCTCGCCCTCGTCCTCGATGCCACCGGCACTCTCGGCGACGATCAGGCTCACCACCTCCTCGCCCTTGGCAAGCCGGATGCCGCGCACGCCGGTGGCGGTACGGCCCATCGAGCGGACCTTGTCCTCGCCAAAGCGCACGGTCTTGCCGTTGGAAGCGAACAGCATGATGTCGCGCTCGCCATCGGTCAGGCCGACGCCGACCAGGGCATCGCCCTCGTCCAGGTTGATCGCGATCTTGCCGCGCGCCAGACGGAAGGCGAACTCGCTCAGCGGGGTCTTCTTGACCGTGCCGTTGCGGGTGGCGAAGAACACGTACTGGCCTTCGGCATACTCGCGCACCGGCAGCACCGCCTGCACGCGCTCGCCGTTCTCCAGCGGGATCCAGTTGATGATGGGGCGGCCGCGGGCATTGGAGCCGGCTTCCGGCAGCTGGTGCACCGGCAGCCAGAACACCTTGCCGGCACTGGTGAAGGTCAGCAGCGTGTCATGCGTGTTGACCAGCCACAGCTGCTCGATGAAATCCTCTTCCTTGGTCGCCGCCGCGCTGCGGCCGCGTCCACCGCGGCGCTGGGCGCGGTAGGCGCTGACCGGCTGGCGCTTGGCGTAGCCAGCGTGCGACAGGGTCACGACCACGTCTTCCGGCGCGATCAGGTCGAGGATGTCGAGGTCTTCCTCGCTGTGGCGGATCTCGGTGCGGCGCTCGTCGCCGTACTCGGTACGGATGTTGGTCAGCTCCTCGCGGATCACCTGCAGCAGGCGGTCCGGATCCTCGAGGATGTGGATCAGCCCGGCGATGGTTTCCAGCAGCAGCTTGTATTCGTCGGTCAGGCGGTCCTGCTCCAGCCCGGTCAGGCGGTGCAGGCGCATTTCCAGGATCTGGGTGGCCTGGATCTCGGTCAGCTGGTAGCCGCCCTCGATCAGGCCCACGCCCTTGGGCAGGTCTTCCGGACGCGAGGCCTCGGCACCGGCGGCGCCCAGCATCGAACCCACCAGGCCCGGCTCCCACAGCCGCGCCAGCATGCGGTCGCGCGCTTCATTCGGGTTCGGCGAGGTCTTGATCAGCTCGATCATCTCGTCGATGTTGGCCAGCGCGACGGTCAGGCCTTCCAGCACGTGGGCACGGGCGCGCGCCTTGCGCAGCTCGAACACAGTGCGGCGGGTCACCACTTCGCGGCGGTGGCGGACGAAGGCCTCGAGCATCTGCTTGAGGTTCATCAACTGCGGGCGGCCGTCGACCAGCGCCACCATGTTGATGCCGAACACCGACTCCATCTGGGTCTGCTGGTACAGGTTGTTGAGCACAACCTCGGCCGACTCGCCGCGCTTGACCTCGATGTAGATGCGCATGCCGTCCTTGTCGGACTCGTCGCGCAGCTCGGAGATGCCCTCGATCTTCTTTTCCTTGACCAGCTCGGCGATCTTCTCGATCAGCCGCGCCTTGTTCACCTGGTAGGGAATCTCGGTGACGATGATCGATTCACGGCCGTTGTCGGCCACCTCGATGTCGGCCTTGGCACGGATGCGCACGCGGCCGCGGCCGGTGCGGTAGCCGGCAATGATGCCGGCGGTGCCGTTGATGATGCCGGCAGTCGGGAAATCCGGGCCCGGGATGTATTCCATCAGCCCGTCGACGTCGATTTCCGGGTTGTCGATCAGCGCAATGCAAGCGTTGATCGCCTCGGTCAGGTTGTGCGGCGGGATGTTGGTGGCCATGCCCACTGCGATGCCGGCCGAGCCGTTGACCAGCAGGTTCGGGAACCGGGTCGGCATCACCGACGGCTCCAGCTCCTTCTCGTCGTAGTTGGGCTGGAAATCGACGGTTTCCTTGTCGATGTCGGCCATCAGCTCGTGCGTCAGGCGCGACATGCGTGCCTCGGTGTAACGCATCGCCGCGGCGGAGTCGCCGTCGATCGAACCGAAGTTACCCTGTCCGTCCACCAGCATGTAGCGCAGCGAGAACGGCTGTGCCATGCGCACCAGGGTGTCGTACACCGACTGGTCGCCGTGTGGGTGGTACTTACCGATGACGTCACCGACGATACGCGCCGACTTGTAGTACGGCTTGTTGCTGTGCGCGTTGAGCTCGTTCATCGCGTAGAGCACGCGGCGATGCACGGGCTTCAGGCCATCGCGGGCATCCGGGAGAGCGCGGCCCACGATCACGCTCATGGCGTAATCGAGGTAGCTCTTGCGCATCTCGTCTTCCAGGTTGACCTGGATGATTTCCTTGGCGGTTTCTGCCATTCGGGTTCCGTATTCTGGGTGCGGTCCGGCCCGGAGGAGGTCATCCGGCAGGCGGTCTCGCCGGCCGTTGGGACCCGTGTTTCCGGACGATGGTTGAACCGCTGGATTCTATCACGAACGGCCTGTTCACGCCCGGATTTGCCGGCTTGAAACAAGTACTTGCGGCCAGCCTGGCCAACAGTTCCGGCGCGCCCCCGGATGCATCCGCCGAAGGCCCTGCGCATGGATCGCCGGGCCCTGCCAATCCAGCCATGTGGATCAGGCCGGGGAACCCCCGGAGACCCGCCCTCGCCTGCCAGGCGCGTGGCCGGGCAGGCGTCATCGCAATGGACCGCCGGCCACGCGGTGGCCGCGCAGCAGCGGCCGGATCAGCCGCCGAACATCGCCCGCATCGAGGCGGTATCCGGGTGCTCGACCACACCCTTCTCGGTGACGATCGCATCGATCAGCTCGCCCGGGGTCACGTCGAACACCGGGTTCCAGGCAGCGATGCCCTCGGCCACGGTGCGGGTACCGCCGACGCCGAACAGCTCGCCCGGATCACGCTGCTCGATCTCGATCTGCGAACCGTCGGCGGTGTCCATGTCCACCGTCGAGGACGGGGCCACCACCATCACCTTGACCCCGTGATGGCGGGCGGCGATGGCCAGCTGGTAGGTGCCGATCTTGTTGGCGGTATCGCCATTGGCGCAGATGCGGTCGGCACCGACGATCACCCACTGCACCGCACCGGTCCTCATCAGGTGCGCGGCGGCCGAGTCGGCGATCAGGGTGGCGTTGATGCCGTCCTGCTGCAGTTCCCACACGGTCAGGCGCGCACCCTGCAGCCACGGCCGGGTCTCGCCGGCGTACACGCGATCGATGCTGCCCTGGGCCATGCCGGCGCGGATCACGCCCAGCGCGGTGCCGAAGCCGGCGGTGGCCAGCGAACCGGTGTTGCAGTGGGTCAGCACGCCGCTGCCGGGGGCGATGAGGGCTGCGCCCAGCGCGCCCATGTGCCGGTTGGCGGCCAGGTCCTCGCTGGCGATGGCCGCGGCCTCGCGTTCGATCACCCGCGCCCAGTCCCCCCCGGCGGCGGCCAGCACGCGACGCATGCGCGCCAGTGCCCAGGCCAGGTTGACCGCGGTCGGACGCGCGGCATTGAGCCGCTGCAGCGCCGGCTCCAGCTTCTGCAGCGCCTCGGCGCCATCGCCGGCTTCGATGCTGCGACCGGCCAGCACCACGCCCCAGGCCGCGGCGATGCCGATGGCCGGCGCGCCGCGCACGGTCAGGGCGTGGATGGCCTCGGCCACCGCATCGCTGTAAGCACAGTGCACGTGCTCGACCACGAACGGCAGCTTGCGCTGGTCCAGCAGTGCAAGGGCGTCGCCGGTCCACAGGATCGGGCGGATGTGGTCGTAGCGGGCGTAATCGATGGCATTGATGTCGTTCATGCGCGCATTGTAAGCGCGGCACCCCAGTCGCGATTCAATCCACCGAGAACACCGCGCGGCAGCCCTTGTCGACCCACACCCCATCGCGGTTCCAGCCCCAGCTCACGCCCTCCTCGCAGGGCATGCCGGAGCGCTGTTCCACCAGCGTTGCGCCGTGCGAGATGCTGGCCCCGCACACGCGGCGCAGCTTGCCCTTGGATTCGCACACAAGCTCCCGCGGCAGGTCGAGGAAGCCCGACCCGTCCTCGGCACCGACCTCGAACTCGCCCTTGCAGCCACGTTTGACCCAGATCTCGTTGCGGCGGTAACCCCAGCTCTCGCCCTCGCGGCACGGCAGGGCCGACCGCTGCCGCAGCAGGCGTACCGGCGCTCCACGCAGCTGTACAGCGCAACTCTCCGGGCGTCCCTTCGACTCGCAACGCACCACGCGCCGGGTCGGCAGCTTGATGTTCACGTCGCCGGTGCGGAATTCGGCACGGCAGCCGTGACTGACCCAGATACTGCCGGCATCGACGCCCCAGCCGGTATTGCGGATGCACTCCTGTTCCGACAACTGGCGTACCAGCTCCACGCCACGCGAGGTATCGGCTGGACAGCGCACGCGCTGCATGTCACGGGACTCGCAGCGGACGACGCGGGCCTCGTAGCCGGATGCCTGCCCCGCCGGTGCAGCCGTGGCAGCAGGTGCCGTGACGGCACCCAGCAACAACAGACCTGCGATCCGCACGCGTGTCATCCAGCCCCCTCCAGCGATGGACCATGGCGCACCGCCGGATGCGGCGATGCCCGGTCCCATCGTAGGCGCAACCGGCGCAGCGCGATGTGAATACCCGCTACTGAAGGATTCGCCTCGCTCAGGCCTGGGCGAAATCGAACGCCAGCACGTCGGCGATGCGGGGGGTGCCGTTGAGCGCCATCAGCAGCCGATCGATGCCCACCGCCACGCCCGCGCAGTCCGGCATCGCCGGCAGCGCTGCCAGCAATGCTTCATCGATCGGCGGCAACACCGCGCCCCGCTGGCGACGGATCTGGTGGTCGCGCTCGAACCGCTGGCGCTGTTCGGCAGCGTCGTTGAGCTCGTGGTAGCCGTTGGCCAGTTCCACGCTGCCCAGGTACAGCTCGAAGCGTTCGGCCAGCGGCGGCTCGCCGGGCCGGATCCGCGCCAGTGCCGCCTGCGTGGCCGGCCAGTCATGGACCACGGTGATCCGGTCGACCGGGAAGCTCGGCTGGATGCGATGGGTCATCAGCAGGTCCAGCCAGTCGTCGCGGACCAGGCCGGTGCCGTCGATGTGGATGTCGGCCAGCGGCGCGCGCAGGGCCTCGTCACTGTCGGCGAACGGGTCCACGCCCACGGCCTGCTGGAACAACTCGCGATAGGTCAGTACCTGCACGCCGGCCCTGCGCCCCTCGGTGGCCAGCACCGCGCGCACCAGCTCCACGGTCTCGTCGATCAGGCGATGGTGGTCCCAGCCGACGCGGTACCACTCGAGCATGGTGAACTCGGGATTGTGGCGGCCGCCGGCCTCGCCATTGCGGAACACGCGGCCGAGCTCGTAGCAGTCACCGACGCCGGCGGCGAGCAGGCGCTTGAGCGGGTATTCGGGCGAGGTTCGCAGCCAGCGACGGCGTGCGCCGGCATCGCTGTGGCCGCTGAAGTCGGTGTGGAAGCTGTCGATGTTCGGCTCGGTGTTGCCGGCCGCCGACAGGATCGGGGTCTCCACCTCGAGTACGCCGCGGTCGGCAAAGAACTGCCGGATGAGGGCGTTGATGCGGGCACGCTGGCGCATTGCTTCAATCACGAGTGCAGGCTCCGCGCATCGCCGTCGAGCGGCAGGGTGAGGATGTCGCGGCTGTCGTCCTGGAAGCCGGCCGACAGGTACAGGACCTTGGCGCGGGTATTGTGGTGGTTGACTTCCAGCCGCAGCACGCTCGCGCCCTGCCGTCGCGCCCAGTCCGCTGCCAACCGCAGCGCCTGCCGGCCCCAGCCGCGGCCGCGCGCCTGCGGGCGCAGGTACAGCTCGTCGAGCAGGACGAAGCGACCGCCCTGCTCCACGCTGAAACACCAGCACAGGGTGATGTAGCCGGCCAGCGGCACGTCATCCGAACCCAGCAGCAGCACCGCGCCGCAGGACGGATCGCGCAGCAGCGTGCCCAGCCCGCCTTCGACCCGCGCCGCGTCGTAGACGATCTCGTCCTCGAGGTAGAACGCGCGCACCATCTCCAGCAGCTGGCCCTGGTCGACCGGCACTGCATCGCGGCTGTGCAGCGCGCTCACGGCTGCGCCCCATGCCTGGCAAGGAAGGCCAGCAGTTGTTCCTCGTCCCATACCGGCACGCCCAGCTCGTTGGCCTTGTCCAGCTTGGAACCGGCTTCCACACCGGCGACCACGAAACTGGTCTTCTTCGAGACGCTGCCGGAGACCTTGGCCCCGAGTGCTTCCAGCCGGACCTTGGCCTCGTCGCGGGTAAGCGCCGACAGCGTGCCGGTGAGCACCGCAGTCTGGCCGTCCAGCGGGCCGGCCGCCTGCTCGGCCTGCTCGGGAGCCAACTCGAGAAGCTTCTGCATCATCTGCTCGGCCTTGAGCAGCAACTGTCCGTGGTTGTCGCCGTCCAGCCACTGGGCCAGGCCGCGCGCGGTGTCCTCGGGCAGGCCGGTGGCGATGAACTGCGACTGCTCGGCGTCCAGCACCTGGGCAGCGGACGGCAGCGCGGCTACCAGCTTCTCGGCACGCAGTCGGGTGATGCCGGGGATCTCGGCATCGACCAGCAGTTGCGCCAGTTCAAGCCCCTCGCGCAGCTTCGGCGACGGCACGTGGATGTCGCGGATGCGGACCCGGCCGACCTGCAGCAGGTCATCGATCGCCTGCTGGTTGCCGGCCTGCTCGAAGAAGTGGCCGAGCGAGCGCGCGACCTCGCCACCGATATCGGGCACCCGCTTGAACAGCGGCCACGGCAGGTGACGGATCAGTTCCAGGTCGCCGAACCACTGCGCCAGCGCCTTCGCGGTGCTCTCGCCGACGTGCTTGATGCCCAGCGCGAAGATCAGCCGCTCCAGCGTGGCGTCGCGGCTTGCCTCGATCGCCGCCAGCAGGTTCTCAGCCCACTTGGTGGCGTGCTTCTTTGGCCAGGCAAAGGTGACGCCGCGGCTGCGCAGGGTCAGCAGGACCTGCGCGCGCCAGCCGTCAGCGGCCAGCCGCTCGTGATGGAACGCCGCCGGCTGCGCGAACAGCTCCCGCACCTGGTCGTTGATGTCCGGCGCCAGCACCGCGCGCAGGTTGCTGTCCACGTCCTCGCGCTCGCTGTCGAGCACCAGCTTGACCAGCAGCAGGTCGTCGCGGGTCAGGGTGTACAGGTCGGCCGGCGAACGGACGACATTGGTCTCGACCAGCAGGTCGATGAAACGGTCGCCGAGGCCGTCGATGTCCATCGCCCGGCGCGAGGCGAAGTGGGCGATGGTTTCCTTGCGCTGTGCCGGACAGCTCAGTTCGCCCGAGCAGCGCCATACCGCGGCGCCTTCCTCGCGCACGATCTCCGCGCCGCACACCGGGCAGTGCGAAGGCATCTGCCACGGCTGGGTGCCCTCGGGGCGGCGCTCGGCGATGACGCTGACCACCTCGGGGATCACGTCGCCGGCGCGGCGCACGATCACGCTGTCGCCCACGCGCACGTCCAGCCGTGCGATCTGGTCGGCGTTGTGCAGGGTGGCGTTGGTGACGACGACGCCGGCGACCTGCACCGGTGCCAGGCGTGCGACCGGGGTGGCGGCGCCGGTGCGGCCGATCTGGATCTCGATCGCCTCCACCGTGGTCGACTGTTCCTGCGCCGGGAACTTGTGCGCGATCGCCCAGCGCGGCGCGCGCGAAACGAAGCCCATCTCGCGCTGGCCTTCCAGGTCGTCGAGCTTGTAGACCACGCCGTCGATGTCGAACGCCAGGCCATCGCGGGCCTCGCCGATCTGGCGGTAGTACGCCAGCAGGCCGTCGGCGCCGTGGACCACCTGCACCAGGCTGCTGACCGGGAAGCCCCATTGCCGGAGCTGCTGCAGGATCGCCGAATGGGTTTCCGGCAGTTCGCCGCCCTGCACCTCGCCAATGCCATAGGCGAAGAAGCTCAGCGGGCGCTGCGCGGTGATGCGCGGATCGAGCTGGCGCAGTGAACCGGCCGCGCCGTTGCGCGGATTGGCCAGCACCTTGCCTCCGTGCAGCCGCGCCTCCTCGTTGTAGCGTTCGAAGTCCGCACGCGGCATGTAGACCTCGCCACGCACTTCCAGCACCGGCGGCCAGCCTTCGCCGCGCAGGCGCAGCGGGATTGCCTTGACCGTGCGCAGGTTGGCGGTGACGTCCTCGCCGGTGGCACCGTCGCCGCGGGTCGCGCCGAGCACGAATTCACCGTTCTCGTAGCGCAGGCTGATCGCCAGCCCGTCGAGCTTGGGTTCGGCCGAGAACGCCGGCGCCTGCGTGCCGAGGCGCTCGTCGATGCGGCGCACGAACTCGGTCACTTCCTCGTCGCTGAAGGCATTGCCCAGCGACAGCATCGGGATCGCGTGCCTGACTTCGGCAAAGCGGCTGCCGGCGGCGTGGCCGACGCGCTGGGTAGGTGAATCAGCGCTGGCCAGCTCCGGGTGGGCAGCCTCCAGCGACTCCAGCTCGCGCATCAGCCGGTCGTATTCGGCGTCCGGGATCTGCGGCTCGTCGAGTACGTGGTAGCGGTAGTTGGCGTCGTCGATGCGCTGGCGCAGCTCGGCGATGCATGCGGCGGGGGAAGTGGATGCGGACATGGGGCTGGATCAGGCTGCCGGACCGGGCATTCTAGCCGCCGGCATGTACAGCCGATGCGCCGGATCTGGTCGCTTTGATGCTGGATCGGCGGCACCCGCCGCGTGGCGGTGCCAGAGCCTGGGTGCGCCGCTCCGCCGCGACCCTCGCGGCGGTGGTGCGGCGTGCCGGACCTACCAGCGCGGCGTCTTGGTCAGCGGCGGCGCCTGGTGCTGGCGGTCGTAGGCGCGCAGCTCGTCGCGGATATGGGCGATGCGCTGCCGGCCAAGGGCGTTGCGGCTGTCGTCCAGCACCACGCCGTCGAGCAGCTCGGCCATGCGCTGCACGGTCGGCAGCATCTTTTCCCAGGCGTCGAGCGCGGTCAGCGGCGCGGGCAGGGTCAGGAAGAAGGCAATGGCCGGGGTCTGCATCTCGCGGATCGTGGCCATGTCGAAACTGCCGGGCTTCATGATGCTGGCCATCGAGAAGATCGGACCGCGCTCGGGATGCCCTTCCACCAGCCGGTGGAACACGTTCATGTGACCGAACACCAGGCCGGTCTTCTCGGCGGCGACGACGATGTCCTCGCCGCGCAGCACCTCGCCGGCGCGGGCGGCCACGTACAGCGAGACGATCTTGTCGAAGTCCTGGCTGACGCGCTTGCCGAGCTCGCTGGCGCTGCCATCGACCGGCGGCAGGCCCAGTTCGGGCTGCGACACTTCCTCGCCGTCACTTTCGCCCGGCGTGGCGTCGGCGGCCTCGCCCAGCACCGGCTCATGGCGCGCACGTTCGCCTTCGGGAGCTTCCTTGCGACGTCCCTGCGGCGCCTTCTTCGGGCGGCCGAACATGAGGATTGCGACGATAAGGAGCAGGCCAGCGGCCAGGATGCCGATGCGCAGCAGTGCCATGTCGGACATTCAGTAGGGTCTCCGGCGTGAATTCATCCAGCGAAGAATGGCACGTCAGGCCGCGCCAGCCAAACGTGCAGCCTCTTCCAGGTCGACGCTGACCAGGCGGCTGACGCCCGGCTCGCGCATGGTGACGCCGGAAAGCTGGTGCGCAGCTTCCATCGTCGCCTTGTTGTGGCTTACGAACAGGAACTGCACCTTCTCGCTCATCTCCTTGACCATGTTGGCCAGGCGACCGACGTTGGCCTCGTCCAGCGGCGCGTCGACCTCGTCCAGCAGGCAGAACGGCGCCGGGTTGAGCTGGAAGATCGCAAACACCAACGCGACGGCGGTCATCGCCTTCTCGCCGCCGGACAGCAGCGAGATGCTGGACACGCGTTTGCCTGGCGGGCGCGCCATGATGGTCACGCCGGTGTCGAGCAGGTCCTCGCCGGTCAGTTCCAGGTAGGCGTGGCCGCCACCGAACAGGCGCGGGTACAGCGCCTGCACGCCGGCATTGACGCGGTCGAAGGTGTCCTTGAAGCGGCCGCGGGTCTCGCGGTCGATCTTGCGGATCGCCTCTTCCAGGGTTTCCAGCGCGGTGGTCAGGTCCACGTGCTGGGCTTCCAGGTATTCCGAGCGCTGCGACGCTTCGCCGTATTCGTGGATCGCGGCCAGGTTGACCGGCTCCAGGCGGCGCATGCGCGCGTCGATCTGGCCTACGGCCTGCTCCCACTCACCTATCCGCGCATCCTCGGGCAGCGTGTTGAGCACCTCTTCCAGGGTGAAGCCGGACTTGGTCACCGCTGCGGCCAGCTGGTCGGCGGCCAGCACCAGCGCCTGCTGGTCGAGCTTGCGCTGGGAGATGCGTTCGCGCTGGGCCAGGGCCTGCTCGTCGCGCTGGTGCCGGGTCTGCTCCAGCGAACGCAGATCGGCATCGATGCCGTCGAGCATGGTGCGCGCCTCGCTCAGCACGCGGTCCACGCGCACGCGCTCGCCCAGCGCGTTCTGGTGCTCGGCCTCTAGCGAGACCACGGGCGAGTCTCCCTCTTCCAGCTGCGAGTGCAGCTCGCCGAGGCGGCTGTCGAGCTGGCTGCGCTGCGCGCCCATGCGCTCCAGCGTCTGGGACAGCGAGTTGATCTGGGTGCGTTGCGACTCCAGGCTCAGGGCCAGCGCGTGCATGCTGTCACGCACGTTGCGCGCGGCCTCGCGGGCCTGGTCACGGGCGTCGGTGAGCTGGCGGCGCTCGTTTTCCAGCGCCTGCCGGGTCGACTCCAGGTCGCCCATGCTGTTGACCGCCTCGTCCAGCCGGGCACGCGCCTCGCGGGCGTTCTCGCGGCTTTCGTCCAGCGTCTCCAGCAGCTGCGCCAGTTCGCCCTCGATGCGGTCGATGCGCGCCCGCGCGGCCTCGACCCTGCCCTGCTGGCTCTGCAGCTGGCCGGCCAGTTCGGACACCGCGCGGTGGGCCTGGTACAGCACGCGCTGTGCTTCCTCGCGCTGCTGCTCGGCGGCCAGCATCTGTCCGCGCAGGCTGCCCAGCTGCTCTTCAAGCTCGCCTTCGCGCTCGCCCAGGGCCTGGATCTGTTCGCGCAGGGCCACGATCTCACGTTCGCGCAGCAGCGCGCCCTGCTTCGCCGCGCCCGAGCGCGACATCCGCACCCAGCCCTCGCCCAGCCGTTCGCCACCACGGGTGATGACCGAATCGCCCTCGCCCAGGCTGCGCTGCAGTTCACGCGCCTGCGCCAGGTCCTCGGCGCCATGCAGCCGCGCCAGCAGGCGACGGATCGCAGTCGGGCCCTGCACCTTGGCGGCCAGCGAGGTCGGCGCGAACGCCACGTCCTCCTGGGCATCGGACACCAGCGCGATGCGGCCTTCGCCCAGTTCGCCCAGCGCATCGACCAGGGTTTCCGGGCTGTCGACCAGTACGCCTTCGATCAACTGGCCCAGCGCGCTTTCCACCGCGTTTTCCCAGCCGGCCTCGACGGTGATGCGCTCGCCGACGCGCGCGGCCGAATCCAGTCCGCGCGCCTTGAGCCAGGCCACGGCTGCCCCCTGCTCCTGGCCCAGTGCGGCCTGCTGCAGGGTTTCCAGCGATGAGAGGCGGCCGCGGGCGGCCTGGGCCTGCTTGCGCACTTCGGCCAGTTCGGACTGGGCGCCGCGGTGCTGCTCCTGCAGCTCGGCCACGGCCTCGCGGCGGACCTCGACCTGCTCGTTGAGGTCGTCCAGCGCGGCCTTGCGGGTTTCATGCTCGAGCTGCGCCTGCTCCAGCGCCTCGGCCAGCGCCTCCAGGTCCAGCCCGGAGCGCTCGGCGACCAGCGCCTGGTGGCGGCGGTCGGCTTCGAGGATCTGGCGGTCCAGGTAGTCCACGCGGGTGCGCTCGACTTCACCGGCCCGCGAGGCCTCGGAGGTATCGCGGGTGTGGCTTTCCCAGCGCTGCTGCCAGTCGGCCAGCGCGGCCTCGGCCTCGCGCAGCGCGTCCTGGCGGAGTTCGTTGTCTTCCTGCAGTTGTTCCAGCTGCGGCTCGGCCGTCTCCACCGCCTCGCGCAACACGGCCAGCCGGGCCTCGTCGCCGCTGATGTGGCGGCCCAGCTCGGCCAGCGCCTGCTGGGTTTCGTCGCGCGCCCGGTGCAGGCGCTCGGACAGCTCGCGCTGGTGGTGGATCTGCTGCTCGATGCGGGCCAGGGTGCTGGCCACCTGGTAGACGTCGGCCTGGGCCCTGGCCAGCGCCTCGGCCGCTTCCTCGCGGCGCATGCGCCCGGTCTCGATCCGCGCCTCGGCATCGCGCTGTTCGGCGATCAGCTGCTGCAGCCGGGTCTCCTCCTGCGACAGCGCCTCGCGCAGGCCGCCCAGGCGGCCGTCAAGGTCGCGGTATTCCAGCGCCTTCCATTCGGCGTCCTTGACCCGACGCTCTTCCTGCAGCGCCTGGTACTGCTCGGCCTGGCGCGCCTGGCGCTTGAGGTGCTCGAGCTGCTTGCCGATCTCCTCGCGCAGGTCGTTGAGGCGGTCCAGGTTCTCGCGGGTGTGGCGGATACGGGTCTCGGTCTCCTTGCGGCGCTCCTTGTACTTGGAGATGCCGGCGGCCTCTTCCAGGTAGACGCGCAGGTCCTCGGGGCGGGCCTCGATGATCTGGCTGATCATGCCCTGCTCGATGATCGAGTAGCTGCGCGGCCCCAGACCGGTGCCCAGGAACAGGTCGGTGATGTCGCGGCGCCGGCACTTGGTGCCGTTGAGGTAGTAGGCGCTGGTGCCGTCGCGGCTGACCAGGCGCTTGACCGAGATCTCGTTGAACGCGGCGTATTCGCCGGAGATCGTGTGGTCGGAGTTGTCGAAGATCAGCTCGACGGTGGCCTGCGATACGGGCTTGCGTGCCGAGGACCCGGAGAAGATCACGTCGGTCAGCGAGTCGCCACGCAGGCGGCTGGCCGAGCTTTCGCCCATCACCCAGCGCACGGCGTCGATGATGTTCGACTTGCCGCAGCCGTTGGGCCCTACCACGCCGGTCATGTTGGTCGGCAGGTGCAGGGTCGTGGGATCGACGAAGGACTTGAAGCCGGCAAGCTTGATCGTGGAAAGACGCATGGGATCGGTGGTTTCCGGGCGCTGGCCGTGGGTGGCCATCGCCGATGATGTGGATCCGGATCAGGTTTCGCCAGCAACCCCTTGAATTCAAAGAATTTCAAGACGAGTGAAGGCGAGGCGAATGCCTGAGTATAACGAGAGCGCCGCGCCCCGGGCAGGCGTCGCCGGAGCTCCAAAACAAAACGGGCACCTTGCGGTGCCCGTTCTGCTGAATCCGGGAGGTGGAATCAGGCTTCGGCCTGGACCACGACCTTGACCGAGGTTTCCACATCGGCGTGCAGGTGAATGGTCACCTCGTACTCGCCGACATTGCGGAAGGCGCCTTCGCCCAGGATCACTTCGCTCTTTTCCAGCGGCAGGCCGGCGGCGGTGAAGGCCTCGGCGATGTCACGCGGGCCAACCGAGCCGTACAGCTTGCCTTCGGTCGAAGCGTTGGCGGCGATGGTCACGCTCTGGCCTTCCAGCTTGGCCTTGCGGGCTTCGGCTTCGGCGTGGATGGCCTGGGCCTTGGCTTCGTATTCGGCGCGCTTGGCTTCGAACTCGGCCTTGTTGGCTTCGGTCGCCGGAACGGCCTTGCCGGTCGGGACCAGGAAGTTGCGGCCGTAGCCCGGCTTCACTTCGACCAGGTCGCCCAGGCCACCGAGGTTGGTGACCTTCTGCAGGAGGATCAGCTTCATTGTCTTGCTCCGTTATTCGTTAGCGCCGGCCGGTGGCCGTCGCAACGGGTGCTGTCCGAATAGGACGGGAAATCTGCCAGTCATGCCAGGCAACCGCGCCGGAGCGCGGTGCCGGGACACCACGGATCAGACGTCGTGGTTGTCGGTGTACGGGATCAGGGCCAGGAAACGGGCGCGCTTGACGGCCGTGGCCAGCTGGCGCTGGTACTTGGACTTGGTGCCGGTCACGCGGCTCGGAACGATCTTGCCGTTCTCGGTCAGGTACTGGCGCAGGGTGTTGAGATCCTTGTAATCGATCTCCTTCACACCTTCGGCCGTGAACTTGCAGAACTTGCGGCGACGGAAGAACTTGGACATGAGCGTGCTCCTTATTCGGCCGAAGCGGCGTCGTCGCCGGCTTCGTCGGTGTTGGCGGGGGTGGCTTCCTCGTCGTCACGACGACGACGCTCGCCACGCTCGGGCTTGTCACCCTTCTCGTCCTTGCTCTTCATGATCAGCGACTGCTCGGTGTCCGGGCCATCGCGCTTGATGACCAGGTTGCGCAGCACGGCGTCGTTGAAGCGGAAGCTCTCGACCAGCTCGTTCAGCACGGCCTGGTCAGCCTCGATGTTCATCAGGACATAGTGGGCCTTGACCAGGTTCTGGATCGGGTAAGCCAGCTGGCGGCGGCCCCAGTCTTCCAGACGGTGGATGGTGCCGTTGCCGTTCTCGACCAGCGCCTTGTAGCGCTCGATCATGGCCGGGACCTGTTCGCTCTGGTCCGGGTGGACCATGAACACGACTTCGTAATGACGACTCATGTTTTTCTACCTTTCGGATGTTGGCCCTGATGGGCCGGACAGCCCCCCGGCAGGGCACGAGGCCCGACGGTGGAGCAAGGGACCTGCACCACACAGGCGCAAGAAGCCGGAAATTATGGCAGCGCAAGGACCTTGACGCAAGGATCACGCGGATCCTGCGCCACACGGGGGCATTACGGGGCCAGTGGCCCGGGACCGGATCAGGCCTTGTCGGCCTCGGTGGTGAAGCTCTCGCCGCAGCCGCACTCGGCGGCGGCATTCGGATTCCTGAACGTGAAGGTCTCGCTCAGCCCGTGCTTGCCGAAGTCGATCTCGGTCCCATCCACCAGTGGCAGGCTCTGGGCGTCGACATAGACACGCACGCCATCCTGCTCGAACACCGCATCGCCCTCGCGCTGGTCACGGGCCAGGTCGGTGACGTGGCCCCATCCGGAGCAGCCGGTGCGGGTCACGCCGAAACGCAGGCCCAGCGCGCCGGGGGTCTGCTCGACGAAGCGCCTGACGCGGGCGGCGGCAACGGGGGTGAGGTGTACAGCCATCTGTGGACTCCAGCTAAGTGTGGCAATTATAGGCGGTCGCCCGCCGGGGCCGGCGACGAGGGCGTGAAATGCCTCGCAAGCACGCTGCCGCAGCCGTTAAACTTCCCCGTTCACAGATCGAGTCGATCAGCAGAGGATTCAAGTCATGACGGTGGTCAGCGTTGAACATGCGCTTGCCGGGAAGATCCCGGAAGGCGGCAAAGTCACGGTACGCGGTTGGGTGCGCACGATGCGCGGGTCCGCGGCGCTGGCCTTCATCAACGTCTCCGACGGCTCCTGCTTCGCCCCGATCCAGGTGGTCGTGGCGGACACCCTGCCCAATTTCGACGAGATCAAGCGCCTGACCTCGGGCTGCTCGGTCGTCGCCTGCGGCACCCTGGTCAAGTCGCAGGGCAAGGGCCAGTCATTCGAGATCCAGGCCGAGGCGGTGGAAGTGGTGGGCTGGGTCGAGGACCCGCTGACCTATCCGATCCAGCCCAAGCCGATGAGCCCGGAGTTCCTGCGCGAGGTCGCCCACCTGCGCCCGCGCACCAACCTGTTCGGCGCGGTCACCCGCATCCGCAACTGCCTGGCCCAGGCGGTGCACCGTTATTTCCACTCCAACGGTTACTGCTGGATCTCCACCCCGATCATCACCACCTCCGACGCCGAAGGTGCCGGCCAGATGTTCCGCGTTTCCACGCTGGACATGGCCAACCTGCCGCGCGATGGCGCCGGCAACATCGACTTCAGCCGCGACTTCTTCGGCAAGGAAACCTTCCTGACCGTGTCCGGCCAGCTCAACGTCGAGGCGTACGCGCTGGCGCTGAGCAAGGTCTACACCTTCGGCCCGACCTTCCGCGCCGAGAACAGCCACACCACCCGCCACCTGGCCGAGTTCTGGATGGTGGAGCCGGAAATCGCCTTCGCCGACCTGGCCGAAGACGCCCGCGTGGCCGAGGACTTCCTGAAGTACCTGTTCAAGGCAGTGCTGGAAGAGCGCGCCGACGACATGGCCTTCATTGCCGAGCGCGTGCAGAAGGACGCCATCACCCGCCTGGAAGGCTTCATCAACGCGCCGTTCGAGCAGATCGACTACGGCGACGCGATCAAGCTGCTGCAGGCCTCGGGCAGGAAGTTCGACTTCCCGGTCGAATGGGGCCTGGACCTGCAGACCGAGCACGAGCGCTGGCTGACCGAGGAACATGTCGGTCGCCCGGTGGTGGTGACCAACTACCCCGAGCACATCAAGGCCTTCTACATGCGCCTGAACGACGACGGCAAGACCGTCGCGGCGATGGACGTGCTGGCCCCGGGCATCGGCGAGATCATTGGCGGCAGCCAGCGCGAGGAACGCCTGGACGTGCTCGACGCGCGCATGGCGCAGTTCGGCCTGGATCCGGAGCACTACCAGTGGTATCGCGACTTCCGTCGCTACGGTTCGGTGCCGCACGCCGGTTTTGGCCTGGGCTTCGAGCGCCTGGTCGTCTACGTCTGCGGCCTGAGCAACATCCGCGACGCCATCCCCTACCCGCGCGCCCCGGGCAGCGCGGAGTTCTGACCGGACACGGAGGCGACCATGGCCCTGTTCTTCGCGCTGTGCTTCGTTGGCGTGGCGGTCGCAGGGTTCAGCGCCTTCGTGATCTTCTGGCCGCTGACCCTGGTGCACCTGCGCGACCGCCACCCGGCGCTCGCGCAGCAGTTCGGCAGCGGCGCCTTCCTCAAGCCCGAAGCCCTGGCCTGGCTGCTGCGCCGCGATTACCGCGCGCAGCCGGACCGCTCGCTGTCGGGCCTGGCGACACCGGCCTGGGTATCGCTGCTGACCCTGCTGGCCGGACTGGGCATGGCTGCCCTGCTCTGGCTGGCCTCGCTCTGGTAGGACACACATGAACGACATTTCGACAGCCCGCGACAGCTGGTGGCTGGCCACGCTCGGCAACACCCTGATCTGGGCACGGCTGCGGGTGCGTCCGGCCGGCACCGCCGAGGTCCTGGACAGCGACGGCAACACCCTCAGCTACGACAGCGAGGACACCGCCCGCTCGCAGCTGTTCGACGCCGAGTTCGTCGAGTTCGACGGGCTGGACGAGGAAGACGCACTGCACCGCGGCTTCTCCCTGCACGAGGTGCAGCCGCCGCAGGCCGAGAGCGATGACGCCCTGCGCGGCCGCATGGTGCTCAACCTCGGCAGCCGCGCCTGACCGCCGATGTTCGTTCCCCCGGCCTTCGCCGCGACCGACCTGGTCTGGCTGGACAGGCTCCTGGCCCGTGATGCCTTCGTCACCCTGGCCACCACCGGCGACGATGGGCTGCCGCAGTTGACCCAGCTGCCGGTGACCTACCGGCGTGACGGCAGCGACATCCTGATCGAAGGCCACTGGGCCCGGGCCAATCCGCAGTCCGGCCATTCCGGGCCCGCGGTGATGCTGGTCCACGGCCCGCATGGCTACGTCTCGCCGGGCTGGTATCCGGACAAGGATGCCCAGGGCCGGGTGCCGACCTGGAACTATGCCGCCGCCGAGCTGCGGGGCACGCTGGAGCGCGTGACCGATATCGGCGTGCTCGAGGCGATGCTCGCCCGCCTGGCCGAAGTGAACGAGGCCGCGGTCGGCGGCGACTGGCAGATCGACCCGGCCGATCCACGCCACGTGCGCCTGCTCGGGGGCATCATCGGCTTCCGTTTCCGCCCGCAACAGGTGCAGGTCAAGCTCAAGCTGAGCCAGAACCATCCCCAGGCCAACCAGCGCTCGGTGATCGACGCGCTGCAACGCCAGGACTCCCCCGCTTCCGATGACCTGGCGCAGTGGATGCGACAGGTCCGCGCCAGCAGCGGCCACGCCGGCTGAGCGCATCCGTTTCCCACGACGACGCGGCCCAACCCGCGCCATCCCCCAAACAGACCGTCAGGGACACCATGAAGGACATCCACAAACTGCTGCAGAACAATCGGGAATGGGCCGACCGGATCGAGCGCGAGCAGCCGGACTTTTTCGAGCAGCTGGCCAAGCAGCAACATCCCGAGTACCTGTGGATCGGCTGCTCGGACTCGCGCGTGCCGGCCAACCAGATCATCGGCATGGCACCGGGCGAGGTGTTCGTCCACCGCAACGTCGCCAACGTGGTCGTGCACACCGACCTGAACTGCCTGAGCGTGATCCAGTACGCAGTGGACCAGCTCAAGGTGAAGCACATCCTGATCGTCGGCCACTACGGCTGCGGCGGCGTGCATGCCAGCCTGCACCAGACCCGCGTGGGCCTGGCCGACAACTGGCTGCGTCACGTCAGCGACGTCGGCCAGAAGCATGCCGCCATCCTCGACGCGATCGATGACCCGGACCTCAAGCACGCGCGCCTGTGCGAGCTCAACGTGATCGAGCAGGTGGTCAACGCCTGCCGCTCGACCATCGTGCAGGATGCCTGGGCACGCGGGCAGAAGCTGATGGTCCACGGCTGGGTGTACAGCCTCAAGGACGGCCGCGTGCGCGAGATGGGCATCGACGTGGGCAATGCCGATGACCTGCAGCCTGCCTACGAGAAGGCCCTGTCCTTCGTCCCCCGTCGCGGCAAGCGCGACTGACCCTGCCGGAGCCAAGCATGCTCGCCGCGCCCATCAACCTGCAGGCCTGGATCGAGGCCAACCGGCACCTGCTCAAGCCGCCGGTCGGCAACAAGATGATCGACAACGGCGACTTCATCGTGATGGTGGTCGGCGGGCCGAACTCGCGCACGGACTTCCACTACGACGAAGGCCCGGAGTGGTTCTACCAGCTCGAGGGCGAGATGGTGCTCAAGGTGCAGGAGGACGGGAAGGTGCGCGATATCCCGATCCGCGCCGGCGAGGTGTTCCTGCTGCCAGGCAAGGTGCCGCATTCGCCGCGGCGCCCGCCCGGCGGCGTGGGCCTGGTGATCGAGCGCAAGCGCCTGCCGCACGAGCTGGACGGCGTGATCTGGCACTGCGAACAGTGCAACCACAAGCTGCACGAGGAGTATTTCCCGCTGCAGAACATCGAGACCGACCTGCCGCAGTTGTTCGCGCGTTACCACGCCAACCTGCAACTGCGCACCTGCAGCCAATGCGGGCACGTCGATCCGCTGCCAGCCGGCACGGTCCTGCCCGAAGGCTGACCGGACGCGTTTGCGCGACGGCGCAACACGGACGCGGCGGGTAAACTGCCGGTCCACTTCAGTGTGCAGTGCCCCGATGACCGAGACGCTTACCCGCACCCACGCCATCGCACTGGATGCCGCAGACCCACTGCGCCAGTTGCGAGGCGAGTTCATCTTTCCCCAGCACCAGAACGCCGACCAGACCTACTTCGTCGGCAACTCGCTCGGCCTGCAGCCGCGCGGCGCCAAGGCGATGGTGCATGAGGTACTGGACCTGTGGGCGCGCCATGCGGTGGAAGGCCACTTCACCGGCCCGACCCGCTGGATGAACTACCACCGCCTGGTGAGCGAGCAGCTGGCCCGCGTGGTCGGCGCGCTGCCGTCGGAAGTGGTGGCGATGAACACGCTCAGCGTCAACCTCAACCTGATGCTGGTCAGCTTCTACCGCCCGACCTCCGAACGTCCGGCGATCCTGATGGAGGCCGGCGCCTTCCCGACCGACCGCCACGCGGTGGAATCGCATATCCGCTTCCACGGTTTCAATCCGGAAACCGACCTGATCGAGCTGGCACCGGACGAGCCCAACGGCACGATCTCGATGCAGGCCATCGAACGGGCGATCGCCGAACACGGCCCGCGCCTGGCGCTGGTGCTGTGGCCGGGCGTGCAGTACCGCAGCGGCCAGGCCTTCGACATTGCCGAGATCACCCGCCTGGCGCGTGCGCAGGGCGCCAATGTCGGCTTCGACCTGGCCCATTCGGTCGGCAACACGCCGCTGGCCCTGCATGACGCTGGCCCGGATTTCGCGGTGTGGTGCCACTACAAGTACCTCAACAGCGGCCCCGGCGCGGTGGCCGGCTGCTTCGTGCACGCACGCCACGGACGCGATGGCAGCCTGCCGCGTTTTGCCGGATGGTGGGGCCATGACGAGGCCACCCGCTTCCAGATGGCGCCCACGTTCTCCCCGGCCGAAGGCGCCGAGGGCTGGCAGCTCAGCAATCCACCCGTGCTGGGCCTGGCGCCGCTGCGTGCCTCGCTGGAGCTGTTCGACCGCGCTGGCATGCCGGCGCTGCGGCAGAAATCGCTGCAGCTCACCGGCTTCCTCGAGGCGCTGGTGCAGGCACGCCTGTCCAGCGTGTTGCAGATCATCACCCCGTCCGAACCGGAGCGTCGCGGTTGCCAGCTGTCGCTGCGCGTGCGCGGCGGCCGCGAACAGGGCCGTGCGCTGTTCGAATACCTGCACTCGGTCGGCGTGCTCGGCGACTGGCGCGAGCCGGACGTGATCCGCATCTCCCCCGCCCCGCTCTACAACCGCTTCCGCGACGTCTACCACTTCGTCGAGGAAGTGGAAGCGTGGGCCGGCGTCTGATCCCCTCCAGGCCATCGACTTGATCGCAGAACCCACTCGCTCGCTGACCCTGATCGGGGCCGGGCTCGCCGGCTCGTTGCTGGCCATCCTGCTGTCCCGCCAGGGCTGGCGGATCACCGTGTACGAGCGTCGCGGCGATCCGCGCATCTCCGACTACGAATCCGGTCGCTCGATCAACCTCGCGCTGGCCGAACGCGGCCGCAATGCGCTGCGCCAGGCCGGCGTGGAAGATGCGGTGATGGCCAAGGCGGTGATGATGCGCGGGCGCATGGTCCATCCGCGCGAAGGCGACCCGCTGCTGCAGCGCTATGGGCGCGACGACAGCGAGGTGATCTGGTCGGTGCACCGCAACGACCTCAACATCATCCTGCTGCAGCTGGCCGAGGAAGCCGGCGCGCAGATCCACTTCCACCGGCGCCTGCACACGGTGGATTTCGATGCCGGCTATGCGCGCTTCATCGATGACCGCGACGACCACCCGCACGACATCCACTTCTGCACCCCGCTGATCGGTGCCGACGGCGCGGGCTCGGCGCTGCGCGCGGCGATGAACCGCAAGTGCCCGCTGGGCGAGCACACCGAGTTCCTCGACCACTCCTACAAGGAGCTGGAAATCCCGCCGGGCCCGGATGGCGGTTTCCTGATCGAGCCCAACGCTCTGCACATCTGGCCGCGCGGCCGCTACATGTGCATCGCCCTGCCCAATGACGAGGGCACCTTCACCGTCACCCTGTTCCTCCCCAACGAGGGCGACCCGGGCTTCTCAACGGTACGCAACGGCGAGGAGGCCGAGGCGCTGTTCGCACGCGACTTCCCCGACGCGCTGCCGCTGATCCCGCGCCTGCGCCAGGACTGGGAGCAGCATCCACCGGGCCTGCTCGGCACGCTGTACCTGGACCGCTGGCACCTCGGTGGCAAGGCGGTACTGCTGGGCGATGCCGCCCACGCGATGGTGCCGTTCCACGGCCAGGGCATGAACTGTGCGTTCGAGGACTGCGTGGTCTTGGCCGACAAGCTGCTGCACGCCAGTTCGGCCGAGGAGGCCTTCGCCGCGTTCGAGGCCGAGCGCAAGCCCAATGCCGCAGCCATCCAGCAGATGGCACTGGAGAACTACATCGAGATGCGCGACCAGGTCGCCGACGCCGGCTTCCTGCTGCGGCGCGAACTGGAGCAGGAACTGCAGCGGCGCTGGCCCACGCGTTTCGTGCCGCACTACACGATGGTGACCTTCATGCACACGCCGTACGCGGTGGCGCTGGAGCGGACCCGCGTGCAGCACCGCATCCTGGTCGAGGCCACCGATGGCCACGATAGCCTGGCCACCGTCGACTGGGCCGCGCTCGAGCGGATCGTGCACGATGCCCTGCCGCCACTGGAGGGGGCGCACTGAGCGCCCTGCCCCGTCCCCGTAAACCGCACCACGATGCCCGACACCTTCCTCTTCTACGACCTGGAAACCTTCGGCCAGGACCCCCGCCGCACCCGCATTGCCCAGTTCGCGGCGGTGCGTACCGATGCCGAGCTGCGTCAGGTCGAGGAGCCGGTCAGCTTCTTCGTGCGACCGGCCGATGACCTGCTGCCCTCGCCTGTTGCCACCCTGATCACCGGCATCACCCCGCAGCGGGCAATGGTCGAAGGCGTCAGCGAGGCCGAGGCGTTCGCCCGCATCAACGAGCTGATGTCGCGGCCACAGACCTGCACGCTGGGCTACAACACGCTGCGCTTCGACGATGAGTTCGTGCGCTGCGGTCTGTTCCGCAATTTCTACGACCCGTACGAGCGCGAGTGGCGCGGCGGCAATTCCCGCTGGGACCTGCTGGACATGCTGCGGCTGGTGCACGCGCTGCGTCCGGAAGGCATCCACTGGCCGCAGCGCGAGGACGGTGCCACCTCGTTCAAGCTCGAGCACCTGGCCCTGGCCAACGACGTGCGCGAAGGCGATGCCCACGAGGCACTGTCCGACGTGTACGCCACCATCGGCATGGCCCGCCGCTTCCGCCAGGCGCAGCCCCGGATGTGGGACTACGCCCTGCGCCTGCGCGACAAGCGTTTTGCCGGCAGCCTGCTGGACGTGGTGGCGATGCAGCCGGTGCTGCACGTGTCGATGCGCTATCCGGCCACGCGCCTGTGCGCGGCGCCGGTGCTGCCGCTGACCCGGCATCCGCATATCGCCAGCCGGGTGATCGTGTTCGACCTGGACGGCGATCCACAGGCGCTGCTGGACCTGGACGCCGAGGAAATCGCCCGCCGCGTGTACACCCGCGCCGCCGACCTGCCAGAAGGCCAGCAGCGGGTACCGCTCAAGGAAGTGCACCTGAACAAGGTGCCGGCACTGGTCGCGTGGAACCACCTGCGCCCGGCCGACCTGGAACGGCTGTCGATCGATACGGTGGCGGTCGAACGCAAGGCCGCGCAGTTGCGCGCCATGGGCCCGGCACTGGCCGAGAAGGTGCGCCGCGTGTTCGCCCAGCCACGCCCGGATGAAGGCACCCCGAACGACGCCGATGCCTCGATCTACGACAGCTTCCTCGCCGAAGGCGACCGTGCGCTGATGCCAAAGGTGCGTACCGCACCGCCCGAGGCGCTGGCGGCGATGGAGGCCAGCTTCCGCGATCCGCGGCTGCCCGAGCTGCTGTTCCGCTACCGCGCCCGCAACCATCCGCACACCCTCACCGAAGCCGAGCGCGGCCGGTGGCAGGACTACCGCCGCCGTCGCCTGCTGGGCGAGGGCCTGGGCGAGCAGAACCTGCCGGCCTACTTCGCCCAGATCGACGAACTCCGCACCACCCACGCCGATGACGGCGGCAAGCTCGCCCTGCTCGATGCGCTCGCCTCGTGGGGCAGGCAACTGGAATCGACCCTGTGAGCAGCTACTTCACCCCGGCCAGCCTGCACTTCCTGTCGCAACTGGCAGCCAACAACAACAAGGCCTGGTTCAACGAGCACAAGGCCCACTACGAACAGCATGTGCGCCAGCCGTTCCTGCAGCTGATCGCCGACATCGCGCCGGACATCGAGGCGATCAGCCCGCATTTCCGCGCCGATCCGCGCACCGTGGGCGGTTCGCTGTACCGCATCCAGCGCGATGCGCGCTTCTCCAACGACAAATCGCCTTACAAGGGCTGGCAGGGCTGCCGCTTCTACCACGAGCGCCGCCGCCTGCAGATCGTGCCGCTGTTCTACCTGCACATGCAGCCGGGCAACTGCTTCCTCGGCGGTGGCCTGTGGCATCCGGAACCGCAGAACCTGCAGAAGGTGCGGCAGTTCATCTTCGACAATCCGGCCAGCTGGCAGCGCGCCGCGCACGCGCCGTCGATCACCTCGCGCTTCGTGATGGACGAGGACGAGAAGCTGCAGCGCCCTCCTCGCGGCTACCCGGCCGACCACGAGTTCATCGAGGACCTGAAGCAGCGCAACTGGGTGTACTCGCGATCGCTCACTGACGCGCAGATGTGCAGCCCCAAGCTGCGCCAGACTCTGGTGGCCGACTACACCACGCTGGCACCGTTCATCGACTACCTGTGCGCGGCGCTGGACCTGGAGTTCTGAGCTGCCTGCCAGTACGGCCGCCGGGTGCCTGCACGCCCGCTTTACGCTTTCCTTCCGTGATTGCGGCACCCTGAGCCGGTCGCAGCGGGGACAGTGCCATGACCAGCATCCACCACCAGATCTGGATAGACGCGCCGGCATCCACGGTTTATCGCGCCCTGGCCGATGCCAACGGGCTGGGCCAGTGGTGGGCAGCCCACCACGAACATGAGATCGATGGCGTGCGGGTGCTGGAACACAGTCCCGGCCCGGCGCACGGCATGGTGCGGATGAAGGTGATCGAGGCCGTGCCCGACCGTCGCATCCGCTGGGAAATCATCTCCAACCATCCGCCGCAGAGCCCGGCCTCGGCATGGACCGGCACCCACGTGCAGTTCGAGATCTCGCGCCGCGCCAGCCTGGGCCACTGGCGCGGCATGGACAAGGAAGGCGAGCCCTTCACCGTGGTCGATTTCCAGCACCTGGGCTGGAGCCCGGACAACGAATTCCTCGGCTGGTGCAGCCAGGCCTGGGCCGAGACCCTGGTGATGCTCAGGCAGTGGGCCGAGGCCCAGGCCCACCCCAACGGAGCGAACAAATGAGGAAAGTCGTTGCGGTGCTGGTCCTGCTGCTGCTTGGCCTGCTCGGCTGGAGCGTCGCCGGCCCCTACCTGGCCATCCGTGGCATCAGCCAGGCCATCGAGCAGCGCGATACCGCCCGGCTCGAGCGCCATGTGGACTTCCCAACCCTGCGCATGAACCTCAAGGCCCAGCTGGCCGACCAGGTGGTGCGCCGTGCGGGCGTGGATGCGCAGTCCAGCATGTTCGGTGCGGTGGCGATCTCGCTGGCCGGCAACCTTGCCGGCGCCGGCGTCGATGCGATGGTCACCCCGACCGGCATCGCCGCCCTGCTGCAGGGCCACGCGCTGTGGAAACGCGCCAGTGGCCAGACCATCGGCGGCGACAGCTATGCGCCCACCCAGCCCGCACAGCCGCTGAAGGATGCCAGCCATCGTTTCGAATCACTGTCGCGCTTCACCGCCACCGTGCACACCGAAGACGGCCAGCCGCTGGTGTTCGTGCTCGACCGGCAGGGACTGCAGTGGCGCCTGACCGACATCCGCCTGCCGCTGGACGCTGGCTGAGCCCGGCCAGCGCGCAGCTTCAGCCCGGCTGGCGCCGCGCCCAGGCCTGTTGCAGCCGCAGGAAACCGGCGCCGAGCTGGCCACGCGCCCGCCACGGCAGACGTGACAGCGCCGCGTTCGCGCTGACTGGCTGCGGCCGGCCATTCCAGGCAATCACCACCTCGTTGCTTTCCTTTGGCTCCTCCAGCCGGATCACCCGGCTGTCGAAGCTGCGGCGCAGGCGTCGGCAGTGCTGGCGCACGTCGGTGTCGTAGAGGTTGGATGCCATCACCCCATCGGCGGTAAGCGCCTGCTGGCAGTCGTCGTAGAAGGCCTGGCTGCCGAGTGCATCGGGGATGCCTTCAACGTCATAGGCATCGACCAGCAACAGGTCGAACTGGCCACGGCGGCCACGCAGCCAGGCCGCGCCATCGCCGTGCTCGACCTGCAGCCGGGCATCGTCGTCGGGAATGCGGAACTCACGACGCAGCACCAGCACGCTGGCATCGGCCTCGACCACCTCGATCCGCGCCTGCGGCAGGTGCCGGTAGCAGAACTTCGCCTGCGCGCCGCCGCCCAGGCCGATGATGCCGATGCGCTTCGGCGCGGGGTGCAGCCACAGCGCAGCCAGCATGGTCCGGGTGTAGCCGACCAGCAGCCGGTCCGGCGCCCAGCGCAGCATCCGGGTCTGGGTCACCTCGCCGCGGAACTGCAACTCGAGGTAGCACCAGCTGCGGCGGACGTACGCCCCACCGCTCATTCGGTGGCGATGACGTTGGCGATGCCGTGCGGCACGTGGCCGGCGGCCACGCTCTGGTGCTGCAGGGCGCTGTCGATGTTGTGCTGGGAATCGTCGAAGAAGATGTCCGCGCCGAAGGCTTCCAGGAACGGCCCCTTGTGGCGCCCGCCCAGGAACAGCGCTTCGTCCAGGCGCACGCCCCACTCGCGCAGGGTGCGGATCACCCGCTCGTGGGCTGGGGCCGAACGCGCGGTGACCAGCGCGGTGCGGATTGGGGCCTGTTCGCCGGCTGGGAACGCGGCCTGCAACGCATGCAGGGCCGAGAGGAAGTTGCGGAACGGGCCACCACTGAGTGGCTCGCGTGCGCGCTCGCGTTCGTGCCGGCCAAAGGCTTCCACGCCCTGCTCGCGCGAAATGCGCTCGCTCTCGTCGCCGAAGATCACCGCGTCGCCGTCGAATGCGATGCGCAGCTGGCCCAGCGGCCGGCCGGTATCGACCGGGCTGGTGGCCGCGGCCTGGATGGTCTCGCCCATGGGTTTGGGCAGGATGGTCGCCGCGGCAATGCCGTGCACGAGCGCGCGCCGCACCGAGTCCGGGTTGGCCGACAGGAACAGGTCGGTGCCGAACGGCTTGACGTAGGGCCAGGTCGGCTCGCCGGCGGTGAAGGTGGCGCGGATGATGCCCAGCTCGTAATGCTGGATCGAGTTGAAGATGCGCAGGCCGGTATCGGCCGAATTGCGCGACAGCAGGATCACCTCGACCCGCGGGTCTTCCGGGCTTGCGCCCTGGTTGAGCGCCAGCAGCTTGCGCACCACCGGGAAGGCCACGCCGGGGCGCAGCACGTCGTCCTCGTGCTTGCGCTGGTATTCGGCATAGGCCTCCACGCCTTCGGCCTCGAACAGCGCGTGGCCCTCCTCCAGGTCGAACAGCGCCCGCGAGGTGACCGCCACGGTGAGGAGTCTTGGAGTGTTGTCGCCCATGCCTGCCGGATGTTCCTGTGATCGGACGCGATTCTAGCCGCTGCCCGTCGCAAACGCGGAGACAGCGGGCGCGCCTCAGAACATGAACTGCTCGGAGAGGATGCGTTCTTCCAGGTTGTGCTCCGGGTCGAACAGCAGGGTCACCCGGCGCTCGCGCGATTCGCGGATGGTGACCTCGACCACGTCGCGGGTCTCGTGCGAATCGGCGGTGACGCTGACCGGGCGCTTATATGGGTCCAGCACGCGGAAGCGCACCTCGGTATCGGCCTTGAGGATGGCGCCGCGCCAGCGCCGCGGCCGGTACGGGGCCAGCGGGGTCAGGGCGATGGTGTGCGAACCCAGCGGCAGGATCGGGCCGTGCGCCGAATAGTTGTAGGCGGTGCTGCCGGCCGGGGTGGAGACCAGCACGCCGTCGCAGATCAGCTCCTCGACCCGGGTCTGGCCATTGAGGTCGATGCTGATGTGCGCGGCCTGGCGGGTCTGGCGCAGCAGCGACACGTCGTTGTAGGCCAGCGAGCCGGTGGTGGTGCCCGATTCGGTCTGCGCCAGCATCTCCAGCGGGTGCAGGTGCGCCGGCTCGGCATCGGCCAGGCGCGCGTAGAGGTCGTCCTCTTCGCGGTAGTGGTTCATCAGGAAGCCGACCGTGCCCAGCTTCATGCCGAATACCGGTTTTCCGAGGTCGCCATGCCGGTGCAGGGTCTGCAGCATGAAGCCGTCGCCGCCCAGCGAAACGAGCACGTCCGCATCGGCAGGCGCGCAGTCGCCGTAGCGGGCGGCCATGTCGGCGCGCGCACGCTGCGCCGGTTCGGCGGTACTGGCCAGGAAGGCGATACGGGGAGAGGCGGTCATCATCGGCTCCGTCAGGGGCCATGAGGATAACGCGAGCGCGCGGCGGTTCCATCCGCCCCTCGACGTCTTCCTGGCCGGCTGGCTCAGGACGCCTTGCGGGCGGTGGTCTTCTTCGCCGCCTTCTTCGTGGCCTTGCTGGCCTTCTTCGCGGTCGACTTGCTGGAAGTGGACTTGTCAGCGTCCTTGGTCGCCTTGGCCGCGGTCTTCTTGGCCGGGGTGCGCTTGTTGGACTTCAGGCTCTCCTGCAGCAGCGACATGAAGTCGACCACATTGGTCGCCGCATCCTCGTGCGGCTCGGGCTCCTCGAACCTGGTGGTGGAGCCGGACGACTTGATCCGCTTCTTGATGATGTCCGACAGGCGCATGCGGAACTCGTCCTGGTACTGGCTCGGGTCCCATTCGGAAGTCATCGACGCGATCAGCTGCTCGGCCATCTCCAGTTCCTTGGGCGCGAGCCGGTAGTCCGAGGGCTTGCCGTCGGGCAGCTTGTACTCCTCCAGATCCACCAGTTCCTGCGGATAGCGCAGCAGGATCAGCACCAGCGCATCGCCCTCGGGCATCACCGCGCACATGTACTCGCGGGTACGGATCACCACCCGCGCGATGCCGACCTTGCCGGTCTTCTTGAGCGTCTCGCGCAGCAGCACATACCCCTTCTCGGCCTTCTTGCCGGGGACCAGGATGTAGGGCTTCTCGAAGTAGCGCAGGTTGATGCTGGACGCATCGACGAAGGCCTCCACGTCCACCGATTCGTGCGTCTCCGGCGCAGCGGCGGCGATGTCCTCCTTCTCGATCACCACGTAGCTGCCCTTGTCGTATTCGAAGGCCTTGACGATGTCCTTCCACGGCACTTCCTCGCCGGTGTCGGCGTTGACCCGCTCGAAGCGGATTGGCTTCTTGTCGCGCGAGTCGAGCATGCGGAAGCTCAGGTCGGTACGGCGCTCGCCGGACATCAGCGAAACGGGGATGTTGAGCAGTCCGAACGAAAGCGAGCCGGTCCAGATCGGGCGGGCCATGGTCAGCCTCCAGGAAGTCGTGGAGCCCGTTCTAAGCCCGGCACCGTGAAATCGGCGTCCCTGCCCTCAGCCGGCGCTGACCTCGATCCAGGTCGGCGCATGGTCGCTGGCCTTGTCCTGCAGGCGCACCCAGCGGTCCACGCCCGCGCCCTTCAGCCGCTTGGACAGCACCGGGTTCAACAGCAGGTGGTCGATGCGCAGGCCCCGGTCGCGCTCGGCGTGCTGGCGGAAATAGTCCCAGAACGTGTAGATCCGTTTGTCGCCGTGGACCTTGCGCACCGCGTCGGTCCAGCCCTGCTCGAGCAGTTCCTCGAAAGCCTGCCGGACCTCGGGCTGCAGCAGCGCATCCTTGCGCCAGCCCTTGGGGTCGTAGATGTCCTCGTCGGTAGGTACGACGTTGAAGTCGCCCATGATCACCGCGGGGTGTGGCAGCGCCACCAGCGATCTGGCATGGCGCTGCAGGCGGCGTATCCAGCGCAGCTTGTAGTCGAACTTCGGGCCCGGCTGCGGGTTGCCGTTGGGCAGGTAAATGCCGGCCACGACGATCCCATGCACCGCCGCTTCCAGGTACCGGCTCTGCTTGTCGGCCGGCTCGCCCGGCAGCCCGCGCCGGCTTTCCACCGGCATCGTGCCGCGTCCCAGCAGGGCCACGCCGTTCCAGGAGCGCTGCCCCTGCCAGATCGCGCCGTAGCCGGCGGCTTCCAGCTCGGCGGCCGGGAATGCCTCGTCCACCGCCTTGAGTTCCTGCAGGGCGACGACGTCGGGCTTCTCCTGTTCCAGCCACGCCAGCAGGTGGGCCAGCCGCGTGCCGATGCCGTTCACGTTGAAGGTCGCCAGTTTCAGTTTCCGCGTCCGGGCCATGCTGCTGCCGCCAATGGGGATGGGGTCTGACGCTAGCCGCCCATGCATCGGCAGCAGGTGAAGCGGATGCGTAGACGCCGGCACGGCGTGTTCACTGCCCCCGCGGTTTGCTGCACGTTCCCATGCCTGGAGAAAACCATGAAGAAGCCGACGCTAGCCCTGCTGTCCGCCGCCTGCCTGGCCGCCATGACCCTGACCGCCTGCAACAACGATCGCAATGACCGCGACGGCTCCGTCATGGCAGGCGATACCGCCGCCACTGCCGATGGCACCGATCCGACCATGGCCGACGACACCGCCATGGGCACCGGCACCGGTACGGCCGACGCGATGGACGGCACTGGTGCGATGAACGCCGACAATGCCTCCGCCCCGGCCGCCGAGCGTTCGGCACTGGGCGTGCTCAACGCCATCAACCAGCATGAAATTGCCGCCGGCAAGCAGGCCCAGTCCAAGGGCGTCAGCGGCGACGTCGCCGCCTATGCCCAGCGCATGATCGACGAGCACACCCGTAACCACGACACCACCTCCGGCTTCGGCCCGAATGCCGATGACGCCGATGCCCAGGCGCAGAAGCGCAAGGGCGAGGAGGAGCTGGCCACGCTGGACAAGAAGAATGGCGACGAGTACGCCAAGGCCTATATCGATGCGATGGTGAAGGGCCATACCGAAGCCCTGTCGACCCTCGACAGCAAGCTCATTCCCGCCGCCAGTCGCCCGGAAGTGCGCGACCACCTGACCACCACGCGTGAACACGTGGCCCAGCACCTGGAACAGGCCAAGGCGCTGCAGGGCAGGTAAGCCCCGTATATCGCTGGAGCAAAGGGCCGTCATCCGACGGCCCTTTTTTTCATGCGCCTGCCAGCCTGGCCAGTCAGAACAGCGAACCCTGCGCCGCGGCCGCCGGGGGATAGACCAGGCCATCCCCGACTGCACGGGCGTCAGGATTGATTTCGTGCGGCTGCGGAGGTTTTTCGTCGATCACGTGCAGTACCTCGACGCCGCGATGCACCAGCAGGTCGGAGATCAGCCGCCGGTGGCAGCGCCACCACAGCGCCTCGGCGCACATCAGTGCGGTCCGTCGGCCTCGGGCCAGCGCCATCGCCTGCCCGAGGCCGTCGGCGAACTCGGTGCTGTCCATGTGGTCGGCATACCCCTGGAAGGCGGCGTTGCGCCACGCGCCGTTGGGCGAATCGGCCAGCGGAGTCCGCCGGCCTCCCAGCTGCGGCAGCCACAGGTAGTCCAGGCCGGCATCCGGCAGCGAGTTCCGCAGCACCGGCTCGGCAAACCACGGATAGCGGCGCGAGCCGGGGAAGCGGCGGACATCGACCACTGCCTCGATGCCATGGATGGCCAGCAACTGAAGGAAGGCCTCCCACTCACGGGTGGAATGACCTACGGTCCAGACGGTTGCCGGCATCGTTTTTTCGCCTACCGCTCCGGTCACGCCCCGCTCCGCAGGATCCTGCCTTCGTCATCCACGCCATGGATCCGACCGCTGTTGCCGGGCCGGAACAGCGTGCCTTCCGGGCGCAACGGCGCCACCCCATGTTCCTGCCGGCCGGCCTGCATGGCCGCCATGCGGTCGGCCAGGCGTGGCAGCAGCCGGCTCATGGTCACATCCATGTGCGCCATGGCGCCGACCTTGATGTCGCGACCACCCTGCTCTGCCGCCTTGAGGATGGTCTCGGCCACGCGCTGCGGGTCGATCAGCGGGGTCGGCAGCTTGGGCTCGTGGTCAAGGTAATTGCGGGCATGCTGCGGGTACGGGGTATTGGTCGCCCCTGGCTGTACCAGCACGACCGAAACGCCAGCGTCCTCCACCAGTTCCTGCTCCACCCGCAATGCATCAGTGAAGCCCTTCACCGCGTGCTTGGAGGCGGCATACATGCCCTGCAGCGCCAGCACCGCCTCGGACACCTCGCTGCCCAGGTTGACCAGCACGCCGCGCGATGCGCGCAGCGCAGGCAGTACGGCCAGCGAGGCGTTGACCACGCCCCAGAAATTGACGTCGAACAGGCGCCGGCTGTCCTGCTCGTCAACCTCGTCCAGACGGCCATAGATCGCCACGCCGGCATTGTTGACCCAGGTGTCGATGCGGCCATGGCGGGCGAGGATGGCAGCAACCGCTGCCTCCACCTGCTGCCGGTCGGCGACATCCACCTCCATCGCGGTGGCCGAGCCGCCCTCGCCTTCGATGGCAAGCACCACCTGCTCCAGCACCTCGATGCTGCGCGCAAGCATCACCACCCGCGCGCCGCGCTCGGCCGCCAGCACCGCGGTGCACAGGCCCATGCCGCTGCTTGCGCCAGTGATGACGATGACCTGCTCGCCAAGGGGTTTGTGCTTCATCGCAGCGCTCCTGCATTGGGATAGCCCCATCCTGGGAGTGCATCCATGCGGGGGAAGTGAAGCCCCCGGCAAGGCCGCGTGCGCGCCGCCTGTTCACCCGGCGCCCAAAAAAAGACAGCCCCGCCGGAGCGGGGCTGTCTGTCGAACCATGCCGGGAGCAGGCTCCCGGAACGATCAGGCGCCGTGCGCGGCCAGCTGGCCCAGGCGCTGGACTGCCACCGACACGGTCGGGTAGTCCAGGGTCTTCTGCTCGGCCAGTTCGGCCAGCATCGACAGGGTGAAGCGCAGGCTGCTGTCGTCGCGGCCGATCCAGGCCGCCACCTTGGCTTCGGCGTTGGCCCCCTTCGTCGACAGCACCTGGCCGGTGAGCGTGCGCTGGTGCGCGGCCAGCTCGTCACGCAGCACGCCACGGGCCACCGCGTGCCAGCGGCCGTTGACCTCCAGCGCGTCGATCTGCTCGAACAGCCACGGCAGCTGCAGTGCCTCGCCCAGGCGGAAGTGGACCTTGGACACGTCCACCGGCTTGAGCTTGCGGGTCCGGGCCAGTTCGATGATGTCGAACGCCGGCTCCAGGAACTGCAGTTCGGACAGCTGCTGCGCCAGTGCCGCCGGCAGGCCCTTCTGCTTCCACTCGGCCACCGAGGCCTCGTAAGCCGGACGCTGCGAGTCAGGCAGCACGCCCGAAGCGACGCGGATGTCGTTGAACGCGGCCTGGTAGCGATCCACCGCCGCGGTGATGCCCGGCATGGTGCCCGGGCGCGACAGCAGCCAGCGCACGAACGAGCGCTGCAGCTTCCAGATCACTTCCAGTGCATCGATCTGCACCGACTCCGGCAGCTTGCCGTCCAGTGCATCGATCTGCGCCCACAGCGCACGGGCATCCAGCGTCTCGCGGCTGATGGTGTAGGCCTTGGCGACCTCGGCCACGCTGCGGCCGGTGTCTTCCTGCATGCGCATCAGGAAGGTGGCGCCCATGCGGTTGATGGTCTGGTTGGTCACCGCGGTGGCGATGATCTCGCGCTTCAGGCGGTGGCGCTCCATCGCATCGGCGTACTTCTTCTGCAGCGGCGCCGGGAAGTAGCGCTGCAGCTCCTTGGACAGGTACGGATCCTCGGGGATGTCCGAATCCAGCAGCTGGTTGAACGCGACCAGCTTGGAGTAGGACAGCACCACGGCCAGCTCCGGACGGGTCAGGCCCTGGCCGCGTGCCTTGCGCTGCGACAGCTCGGCGTCGGACGGCAGGAACTCGATCTGGCGGTCCAGAAGCCCCTGCTGTTCCAGCGTGCGGATGAAGTGCTGCTTGGAGCCCAGGCGCTTGACGCTCATCCGCTCCATCAGGCTGATGGCCTGGTTCTGGCGGTAGTTGTCGTTGAGCACCAGCGCGGCGACCTCGTCGGTCATCGAGGCCAGCAGCTTGTTGCGCGCGGCCACGGTGAGCTGCTTGTTGCGCACCACGTCGTCGAGCAGGATCTTGATGTTCACCTCGTGGTCGGAGGTGTCCACGCCGGCGGAGTTGTCGATGAAGTCGGTGTTGAGCAGCACGCCGTTCTGCGCGGCCTCGATACGGCCAAGCTGGGTCATGCCCAGGTTGCCGCCCTCGCCCACCACCTTGCAGCGCAGCTCGCAGCCATTGACGCGCAGCGCGTTGTTGGCACGGTCGCCGACATCGCTGTGCTGCTCACTGGAGGCCTTGACGTAGGTGCCGATGCCGCCGTTCCACAGCAGGTCCACCGGGGCCTTGAGGATCGCGTTCATCAGGTCGGTCGGCGACAGCGCCTTGACGCTATCGTCCAGGCCCAGCACCTCGCGCACCTGGGGGGTGATCTCGATCGACTTCAGCGAACGCGCATACACGCCGCCGCCCTTGCTGATCAGCTTGGTGTCGTAGTCGGCCCAGCTCGAGCGCGGCAGCGCGAACATGCGCTCGCGCTCCAGGAACGAGCTGGCCGCATCCGGGTTCGGGTCCAGGAAGATGTGGCGGTGGTCGAACGCGGCGACCAGGCGGATGTGGCGGCTCAGCAGCATGCCGTTGCCGAACACGTCGCCGGACATGTCACCCACGCCCACCGCGGTGAAATCCTGGCTCTGGCTGTCGCGGCCCAGCGCACGGAAGTGGCGCTTGACCGACTCCCACGCACCACGGGCGGTGATGCCCATGCCCTTGTGGTCGTAACCGACCGAGCCACCGGACGCGAACGCGTCGCCCATCCAGAAGCCGTGGGCCACGGCCAGGCCGTTGGCGATGTCGGAGAAGCTGGCCGTGCCCTTGTCGGCGGCCACCACCAGGTACGGATCGTCCAGGTCATGACGCACGACATCCACCGGCGGCACGATCTTGCTGTTGACGATGTTGTCGGTAATGTCCAGCAGGCCCTGGATGAACAGCTTGTAGCAGGCCACGCCCTCGGCGAACCATGCATCGCGGTCCACCGACGGATCCGGCAGGCGCTTGGCGAAGAAGCCGCCCTTGGCACCGACCGGCACGATGACGGTGTTCTTCACCATCTGCGCCTTGACCAGGCCCAGCACCTCGGTACGGAAATCCTCGCGGCGATCGGACCAGCGCAGGCCGCCACGGGCCACTGCGCCGAAGCGCAGGTGTACGCCCTCCACGCGCGGGCCGTAGACGAAGATCTCGCGGTACGGACGCGGCTTGGGCAGGTCCGGGACCAGCGCGGGGTCGAACTTGAAGCTGATGCAATGGCCGTACTGGCCATCCTTCTTCTGGTAGTAGCTGGTGCGCAGGGTCGCTTCGATGACGCTGATGAAGCTGCGCAGGATGCGGTCCTCGTCCAGGCTGGACACGCGGTCCAGCAGCTTGAGCAGGGCCTCGCGGGTGGCCTCCATCTGCGCGGCGCGGTTGCCCTTGCGCGCGTCGATGACCGGCTGCAGCACCTTCAGGGTGGCTTCGTCGCCAGCGGCGAGCACCTTGAACTGTTCGGTCAGGCGGGCCTGGCCGGCAGCGACCTCGGCCTTGCTCTCGCTGCCGGTGGTCGGATCGAAGCGGGCCTCGAACAGTTCCACCAGCAGGCGGGCCAGTAGCGGATAGCGGGTGAAGGTGCCTTCGACGTAGGCCTGCGAGAACGGCACGCCGGTCTGCAGCAGGTACTTGCAGTAGCCACGCAGCATCGAGACCTGGCGCCAGTCCAGCGCGGCGGCCAGCACCAGGCGGTTGAAGCCATCGTTCTCGGCATCGCCGTGCCACACGCGCTTGAAAGCCTCGCCGAAGGCGCTGTCGACCGCGGCGGCGTCGATGTCGCCGGCGATCGATTCGACCTCGAAGTCCTGGATGTAGACCGGGGCGTTGTCGACGTGCAGCTGGTACGGGCGCTCCGCCATCACGCGCAGGCCCATGTTCTCCATCATCGGCAGCGCATCGGACAGCGGGATGTCCTTGAGCTGGCGGTACAGCTTCAGGCGCAGGCCATTGCCGTTGTCACGCGGCACCGACTGCAGGCTCAGGCGCAGGTCTTGCGGGCCGGCAAGCGCAGCCAGCTGGCTGACGTCGTTGGCCGCCACCTCGGTGGTGGAGTCCTCGATGTAGCCGGCCGGCAGGGCGCGACCGATGCGGGTGGCGATGCTCAGGCCTTCGGCTTCGCCGTGGCGCGCGACCAGCGCTTCGCGCAGGTCATCGTTCCAGTTGCGCAGCACGTGGGCCAGGCGCTGTTCCAGGTCGGCGGCGTCGAACTCGAGCACCTGGCCGGCCTTCGAACGCACGATCAGGTGCACCTGCGCCAGCGGCGAATCACCCAGCACCACGCTGGAATCGATGTACTCGCCCTGCAGCGCTTCCTTCAGCATGGCCTCGATGCGCAGGCGCACGTCGGTGTTGAAGCGCTCGCGCGGCAGGTAGACCAGCGCCGAAATGAAGCGGCTGAACTTGTCGCGGCGCAGGAACAGGCGGCTGCGCACGCGCTCCTGCAGGCCCAGCACGCCCATCGCGGTGCGATAGAGCTCGTCTTCACTGGACTGGAACAGCTCCTCGCGCGGCAGGGTTTCCAGGATGTGGCGCAGCGCCTTGCCGCTGTGGCTGCTCGGCGCCAGGCCGGACTGATTCATCACGTATTCGTGGCGCTGGCGCACCAGCGGGATCTCCCACGGCCGGCGGTTGTACGCGCTGGAGGTGAACAGGCCCAGGAAACGCTGCTCGCCGATGATCTTGCCCTTGGCGTCGAACTCGAGGACGCCGATGTAATCCATGTAGCCGGCGCGGTGGATGCGCGAGCGGGCGTTGGTCTTGGTCAGGATCAGCGCGTCCTTCAGCCCGGTGGTGGCGTTCAGGCCCTGCGCGGCCAGGGTCTTGACCGGGCGGGCGGCGGACTTGTCCTTGCCGCGCATCAGGCCCAGGCCGGTGGCATCAATGGGTGCCAGCACTTCTTCCTTGCCCTGCTTCTCCACGCGGTATTCGCGGTAGCCGAAGAAGGTGAAGTGGTTTTCGGCGGCCCAGCGCAGGAACTCCTGCGACTCCTTGCGTGCGCCGTCGTCCATCGGCAGCTTGCGGCTGCCCAGTTCCTCGGCCAGCGCGACCATCTTCTCGCGCATCGGGACCCAGTCCTTGACGATGCTGCGTACGTCGCCCAGTACCTGGCGGATGTCGGCCTCGATGCGCGGCATGGCGTCTGCCGTCTGGCGGTCGATTTCCAGCAGCATCATCGATTCGGCCTGGCCGTCGCCGACGGATGTCAGCTTGCCGGCCTTGTCGCGCTGCACCTGCAGGACCGGGTGGCCCAGCACGTGCACGCCGATGCCACGCTCGGCCAGCGCCATGGTCACGGTGTCGACCAGGAACGGCATGTCGTCGTTGACGATCTGCAGCACGGTGTACTGGGATTCCCAGCCGTTGGCCTTTGCCGTCGGGTTGAACACGCGCACGTTGGCCTGGCCCGGCTTGCGGGTGCGGGCGAACTCGAGCATGTCGGCGGCGATGGCCGCCCAGACTTCCACCGGATGCAGCGGGAACTCGTCCGCCTCCATGCGCTTGTAGAAGTCACCGGCAAACGCTACTGCCTGTGCCTGCGCAGCCGCCGGATAGCGCTTCCGCAAAGCCGTGAACACCGGTTCGAGGGTGAAGCCGACGGGCGAAACACTGTGCTGACCGGCCGTTTTGGATTTGGACTTTGCAGACTTGGCAACGCTGTTTTGCGGTTTCATGGCAGAGCGAGGTGTGATGCTCGGTTTGGGAAAATGAAATTGTATCTCCCGAAACCAAATGTGCCTTGCTGCAGGACGGCATTATCCCGCCGCGTTTAACTGCGGGTTCGAGTGAAGCGCGAGCATTCGCCACCGTGTGGTGCGTGCACGGAGCAGCGCACACGAGACAACCCGACCCCGTCCGTCGACGACGTGGAATCGGGGCGGAGCGTTCGCGTTCCAGCACCTTGGCCCCACGACCTGCCCGCAAGTCCCCGCGCCGGACCATCTGACGCTGTCCTAATTGTGAACTGGACGGTATAGTCCACTGTCTGTGAACGCCCCCACCTCCCCTGCCAGCGACGTTGACCCGCGCGACCAGCGCGTGTTTGATGCCGTGCGCGAGCTGCTCTCCATCGACGGCATGCGCCTGAGCATGGAAGCGGTGGCCGCGCGCGCCGGCTGCTCCAAGCAGACCCTCTACAGCCGCTACGGCTGCAAGCAGGACCTGCTGCGCCGGGTGCTGCAGCAGTACGTGGTCGCCACGACTGCGCAGCTGGCGCTGGAGGACGACGACGATGTCCGCCAGACCCTGGAGGCCTTCGCCGTCACCTATCTGGAAAGCCGATCGCTGCCGCAGGCCATGCAGACCCACCAGCTGCTGCTGGCTGAGGCCCGCTCCTTCCCCGAGGAGGCCGAGGCGCTGTACCGCAACAGCGCGGTGGCACTGCATTCGCACCTGGCTGAATGGATGGCAACAGCCAGCCGGCGCGGTAATCTGCGCCATGACGACCCGCACTTCATGGCGGAGCTGCTTATCAGCATGATCGTCGGTCTGGATTTCGATCGACGTCTTTTCAATGCCCCCTACCGGGACGGCGCCGAAGCACGGCGCCACTGGGCCGGATTCGCGGTGGACGCATTCCTGCGTGCCATGGCTCCGGAGGCGGAGCAGAACATCTTCCCGCATACCAATAAAAACAAGCTCCGGAGTTATTCCTGATGATCGCGCCACTCCGCCACATCGTCCTCGCCTGTGCTGCTACCGCTGCACTGGCCGCCTGCAGCAAACCCGAACAGCAGATGCCGCCGCCGCCGGAAGTGGGCGTGATAGAGGCCAAGCCGCAGTCGGTACCGCTGCAGCGCGACCTGGTCGGCCGCCTCTCGCCGTTCCGCTCGGCCGACGTCCGTGCCCGCGTGCCGGGCGTGCTGCTCAAGCGCGTCTACGCCGAAGGCAGCGAGGTCAAGGAAGGCCAGCTGCTGTTCCAGATCGACCCGGCGCCGCTGCGTGCCTCGCTGGCGGCCGCCGAGGCCCAGCTGGCTTCGGCCCAGGCCAGCTACACCAATGCCAGGTCGACCGCGACCCGCGCCCGCGGGCTGGCACCGCAGGGCTACGTGTCCAAGTCCGACCTGGACAACGCCGAAGCCGCCGAGCGCAGCAGCGCCGCGGCCGTGCAGCAGGCCCAGGCCGCCGTCACCAGCGCCCGCATCAGCCTGGGTTACGCCAGCGTCACCGCACCGATCAGCGGCCGCGCCGGCAAGCAGCAGGTGACCGAAGGCGCGCTGGTCGGCCAGGGTGAAACCACCCTGCTGACCACCGTGGACCAGATCGACCCGCTGTACGTGAACTTCTCGATGAGCGCCGACGAACTGCAGTTGCTGCGCCAGGCACAGACCCGCGGCGCAGTCGCCCTGAACGACACGGCGCAGGCCAACATCAGCGTGGAATTGGCCGACGGCAGCACCTACGGCCACGAGGGCACGCTGGACTTCTCCGACACCACGGTCGACCCGACCACCGGTGCGGTCTCGCTGCGCGCCCGCCTGCCCAACCCCGAGCGCATCCTGCTGCCGGGCTCGTTCGTGACCTTCAAGGCCACCCTGGGCGAGCGCAAGGATGCCTACCTGGTGCCGCAGCAGGCGCTGCTGCGCGATACCAACGGCGGCTACGTCTACGTGGTCGGCAAGGACGGCAACGTGGCGCGCAAGAATGTCACCGTCGATGGCCAGCAGGGCACCAGCTGGCAGGTGACCGGTGGCCTGGAGCCGGGCGACCAGGTGGTCGTCAGCGGCGTGCAGAAGGTCAAGGAAGGCGCCCCTGCCAGGGCCGTGGCCTGGCAGCCGCAGGCCACCCCGGGCAATGAAGGCGCAGCTGCTCCGCAGGCCGGCGACGCACCGGCCGCCCAGCAGGAACAGCCCGCCGAGGACGCCGCGGCACAGCCGCAGCAGTAACGGACCGCACCAATGCCTAAATTCTTCATCGAACATCCCATCTTCGCGTGGGTGGTGGCGATCCTGATCTCGCTCTCCGGCGTGATCGCGATCCTCAACCTCGGCGTGGAGTCCTACCCCTCCATCGCCCCGCCGCAGGTGACGGTCAACGCCACCTACCCGGGCGCCAGCGCCGATACCACCGAGAAGTCGGTCACCCAGGTGATCGAGCAGCAGCTCACCGGTATCGACCACCTGCTGTATTTCAGCTCGTCGTCCTCGGCCAACGGCCTCTCCAGCATCACCCTGACCTTCGAGACCGGTACCGATCCGGACATCGCCCAGGTGCAGGTGCAGAACAAGGTGTCGCTGGCCACGCCGCGCCTGCCCTCCGAAGTGACCCAGCAGGGCGTGGTGGTGGCCAAGGCCAACGCCGGCTTCCTGATGGTGGTCGCGCTGCGCTCGGAAAATGGTTCGGTCAGCCGGGACGCGCTCAACGACATCGTCGGGTCGCGCGTGCTCGACCAGATCTCGCGCATCCCCGGCGTCGGCAGCACCCAGCAGTTCGGTTCCGAGTACGCCATGAACATCTGGCTCAACCCGGAGCGGATGCAGGGTTACGGCCTGTCCGCCAGCCAGGTGCTGGCCGCGGTGCGCGGCCAGAACGTGCAGTTCGCCGCCGGTTCACTGGGTTCGGACCCGGCCCCGGAAGGCCAGCTGTTCACCGCCACGGTCTCGGCCGAGGGTCGCTTCAGCACCCCGGAAGAGTTCGAGAACATCATCCTGCGCTCCAACGCCGATGGCTCGCGCGTGCTGCTCAAGGACGTGGCGCGCGTGGCGTTCGGTGCCAACAACTACGGTTTCGACACCCAGTACAACGGCCGCCCGACCGGCGCCTTCGCCATCCAGCTGCTGCCGGGCGCCAATGCCCTGAACGTGGCCGAGGCGGTGCGCGCCAAGATGGACGAGCTGCAGCCCAGCTTCCCCGCCGGCGTGACCTGGTTCTCGCCGTATGACAGCACCACCTTCGTCAAGATCTCGATCCAGGAAGTGGTCAAGACGCTGTTCGAGGCCATGGTCCTGGTCTTCCTGGTGATGCTGATCTTCCTGCAGAACATCCGCGCCACCCTGATCCCGACCCTGGTCATCCCGGTAGCCCTGCTCGGTACCTTCCTGGGCATGTGGATGATCGGCTTCACGATCAACCAGCTGACCCTGTTCGCGATGGTGCTGGCAATCGGCATCGTGGTCGATGACGCGATCGTGGTGATCGAGAATGTCGAACGCATCATGAGCGAGGAAGGCTTGGCACCGAAGCCGGCCACGCAGAAGGCCATGGGCCAGATCACCGGCGCGGTGGTGGCCATCACCGTGGTGCTGGCCGCGGTGTTCATTCCCTCGGCCCTGCAGGGCGGCGCGGCCGGCGAGATCTACAAGCAGTTCGCGCTGACCATCGCCATCTCGATGGCGTTCTCCGCGTTCCTGGCGCTGGGCTTCACCCCGGCCCTGTGCGCGACCTTCCTCAAGCCGACCCATACCGGGAGCCAGAACGTCGTCTACCGCACGTTCAACAAGTACTACGACCGCATCAGCCACACCTATGTCGGCCACATCGGCTCGGCCATCCGCCATGCCCCGCGCTGGATGGTGATGTTCGTGGTGCTGGCGGCGCTGTGTGCATTCCTGTTCACCCGCATGCCGGGCAGCTTCCTGCCGGAAGAGGACCAGGGTTACGCACTGGCGATCGTGCAGCTGCCGCCGGGCTCGACCATAAGCCAGACCAATGCCGCGTTCGCGCAGATGCGCGGGATCCTGGAAAAGGACGACGCCTTCGAAGGCATGATGCAGGTGGCCGGCTTCAGCTTCGTCGGCTCCGGCGAGAACGTGGGCATGGGCTACATCCGGCTCAAGCCCTGGGAAGAACGCAAGGTCAGCGCGCCCGAGTTCATCCAGAAGATGAATGGTGCCTTCTACGGCATCAAGGAAGCGCAGATCTTCGTGGTCAACCTGCCGACCGTGCAGGGCCTGGGCCAGTTCGGTGGCTTCGACATGTGGCTGCAGGATCGTGCCGGTGCCGGCTACGCCGAGCTCACCCAGGCGCGCAACATCCTGCTGGGCAAGGCCGCGCAGGACACCGAGCGCCTGGCTGGCGTACGCCCGAACGGACTGGAAGACTCGCCGCAGCTGTCGCTGCACGTGGACCGCGTGCAGGCGCAGGCGATGGGGATGTCGGTTTCCGACGTGTACAGCACCATCCAGCTGATGCTGGCCCCGGTGTACGTCAACGACTTCTTCTACCAGGGCCGCATCAAGCGCGTGACCATGCAGGCCGACGCCCCGTACCGCACCGGCGAGGCCTCGCTGCGCAGCTTCTACAGCCCCTCGAGCATTGCCAGCAACAGCGATGGCACCAACGTGATGATCCCGCTGACCTCGGTGGTCAAGTCGGACTGGATCACCGCCCCGCCCTCGCTCAACCGCTACAACGGCTACTCGGCGGTCAACATCGTCGGCTCGCAGGCGCCGGGCAAGAGCTCGGGCGAAGCGATGCAGGCGATGGAGGAGATCGTGACCAACGACCTGCCGGCCGGCTTCGGCTACGACTGGTCGGGCATGTCCTACCAGGAAATCCTGGCCGGCAACGCCGCCACGCTGCTGCTGGTGCTGTCCATCGTGGTCGTGTTCCTGTGCTTGGCCGCGCTGTATGAAAGCTGGTCGATCCCGGTCGCCGTGCTGCTGGTGGTGCCGCTGGGCCTGCTTGGCGCGCTCAGCCTGTCGCTGCTGCGCGGCCTGCCCAACGACCTGTACTTCAAGATCGGCCTGATCACCGTAATCGGCCTGGCGGCCAAGAACGCGATCCTGATCGTGGAGTTCGCGGTGGAGCAGCGTGCACTGGGCAAGACCCTGCGCGATGCCACCATCGAGGCGGCCCGCCTGCGTTTCCGCCCGATCCTGATGACCTCGTTCGCGTTCATCATGGGGGTGGTGCCGATGGCGATCTCCACCGGTGCAGGTGCCAACGCCCGCCACGCGATCGGTACCGGCGTGATCGGCGGCATGCTGTTCGCCACGTTCCTGGGCCTGCTGATGATCCCGGTGTTCTTCGTGGTCGTGCGGCGCATGCTCGGCGACAAGATCGACGAGCCTTCGCGCGAGTACCTGGAACGCCACGAGATGCGTCCGGGCCACAACCAGGATCGCTGATCCGGCGGGACCGCAACAAAAAAGGCCCCGGCATTGCCGGGGCCTTTTCCTTTGGTGGAGCGCGATGCCCGGGAAACCGATCCGGGCCATGCTTCAGCGCACGCCGGTTTCGTTGCGTGCGATCACCAGGCGCTGGATCTCGCTGGTGCCTTCGTAGATCTCGGTGATCTTGGCATCGCGGAAGTAACGCTCCAGCGGCATTTCCTTGGAGTAACCCATGCCGCCATGGATCTGCACGGCCTGGTGGGAGATCCACATCGCCGCCTCGGACGCGGTGAGCTTGGCCACCGCCGCCTCGGTACTGAACGGCCTGCCCTGGTCCTTCAGCCACGCCGCACGCAGGGTCAGCATCAGCGCCGCGTCCAGCCTGCACTTCATGTCGGCGATCTTGGACTGGATCATCTGGAACGACCCGATCGGCGCGCCGAAGGCCTGGCGCTCACGCACGTAGGCCAGCGAGGCTTCGTACGCGGCGCGGGCAATGCCGATCGCCTGCGAGGCAATGCCGATGCGGCCGGCATCGAGCACGCTCATTGCAATCCGGAAGCCCTCGCCATGCGCGCCCAGCACCTCGTCCGGTGCCACGACGAAGTCGGTGAACTCGATCTCGCAGGTGGCCGAGGCGCGGATGCCCAGCTTGGGTTCGGCCTTGCCACGGTGGAAGCCGGGTTTGTCGGTATCGATGACCAGCGCAGTGATACCGCGCGATCCCTTCTCCGGCTCGCTCATCGCAAACAGCACGATGTACCTGGCGACCGGGCCGGAGGTGATCCAGCTCTTCTTGCCGTTGACCACATAGCTGCCATCGGCCTGGCGGATGGCACGGCAACGCATGGCGGTGGCGTCGGACCCGGACTGCGGCTCGGTCAGCGCGAACGCGCCAATGGCCTGGCCGCTGGCAATCGCACCGACATAGCGCTGCTTCTGCTCCTCGGTGCCGTAGCGCAGGATGCTGTTGCACACCAGCGAGTTGTTGACCGACACGATGGTGGCATGGGCGGCATCGGCCGCGGCGATCTCGACGATGGCCAGCACCGAAGCGACCGTATCCATGCCGGCGCCGCCGTATTCGCCGGGCACTTGGATGCCCATCAGGCCGTTCTCGCCCAGCAGGCGGATGTTCTCCAGCGGATACTCGCCGGTGTGGTCATGATGCTCGGCACTGGGCGCGATCCTTTCCTGCGCGATGCGCCGCGCCACGTCCTGCAACACCAACTGCTCTTCGGTATAGCTGAAATCCACGAAACCCCTCCCGGGCTGATGAAGTTACGATTGTAACCATCCAGCCTCGAGTGCAGCCGTCGGGGCTTTCCTGCTTGCCATCCATGACGCGAGCACGGAAAATATCGCTATATCGCGATAAGTGGATATTTATGGATCTCGAGGATTGGTCAATCCGGCTGAAGGTATTTGCCGACTCCACCCGCGTGCGCCTGCTGGCGCTGCTTGAACAGGAAGAACTCACCGTGGCCGAGCTGTCGGCCGTGACCACGCTGGCCCAGCCGCGCGTGTCGACCCATCTGGCCAAGCTCAAGGAAGCCGGGCTGGTGCGCGACCGCCGCGCCGGCGTTTCGGCCTACTACCGGTTCGACGAGGCTGCGCTGGATCACGCGCAGCGCGCATTGTGGCATGCGCTGAGCACCGGAAGCGACGACCCGCTGCTGCGCCAGGACGCCGAACGCCTGCCATCGGTGCTGGCCATGCGCGCGGCCGACCAGAACTGGGCCGACACCGTGGCCGGCGACATGGAGCGCCACTACTCGCCCGGCCGCACCTGGGAAGCACTGGCACGCAGCGCCCTGCCGCTGCTGGAGACCGGCGATGTGCTGGACATCGCCTCCGGCGATGGCGTGCTGGCCGAACTGCTGGCCCCACACGCGAAGAAGTACGTCTGCATCGATACCAGCGCCCGCGTGGTGGCCGCGGCCAGCGAGCGCCTGCGCCGGCTGGCCAACGTCAGCGTGCGCGAGGGTGACATGCACGCCCTGCCCTTCGAGGACCGCAGCTTCGACCTGGTGGTGCTGATGCATGCACTCACCTATGCCAGCAAGCCGGCGCAGGCGGTGGCCGAAGGCGCACGCGTGCTGCGCAAGGGCGGCCGGCTGATGCTCACCAGCCTGGCCCGGCACGAGCACCGCGCGGCCGTCGAGGCCTATGGCCACGTCAACCTCGGCTTCACCGACAAGGAGCTGCGCCGCTTCGTGGAGAAGGCCGGGCTGACCATCTCCAGCCTGGAAACCGTGACGCGGGAGAAGCGTCCGCCGCACTTCGAGGTGATCTCGTTGATCGCCCACAAGGCCTGAGGTCATGCCGCATCCGCTGCCCTGGCTGCATCCCGAACGCGTCGCCCTGCTCGAGCGCGCCCTGCGCGAACGCATCCTGGTCATCGACGGGGCGATGGGCACGATGATCCAGCGCCACCAGCTGGAGGAGGCCGACTACCGCGGCGAGCGCTTCGCCGACGGCTACGACCAGCAGCACCATCCGGCGCACGACGGCCACGGTCCGCAATGCGGCCACGACCTCAAGGGCAACAACGACCTGCTGCTGCTGACCCGGCCGAAGGTCATCGAGGGCATCCACCGCGCCTACCTGGAGGCTGGCGCCGACCTGGTCGAGACCAACACCTTCAACGCCACCTCGGTCAGCCAGGCCGACTACCACCTCGAGCACCTGGTCCATGAGTTGAACAGGGCCGGCGCCGCGCTGGCGCGCAAGGCCTGCGACGAGGTGGAGAAGGCCACGGGCCAGCCGCGCTTCGTGATCGGCGTGCTCGGCCCGACCAGCCGCACTGCATCGATCAGTCCGGACGTCAACGATCCCGGCTTCCGCAACACCAGCTTCGACGAACTGCGCGGCACCTACCGCGAAGCCGTGGAAGGACTCATCGACGGTGGCGCCGACACGATCATGGTCGAGACCATCTTCGACACGCTGAATGCCAAGGCCGCGCTGTTCGCAGTGGAGGAAGTGTTCGAGGCCCGCGGCGCGCGGCTGCCGGTGATGATCTCCGGCACCATCACCGACGCCTCCGGCCGAACCCTGTCCGGGCAGACCGCCGAGGCCTTCCACACCTCGCTCGCCCATGCGCGGCCGCTGTCGATCGGTTTGAACTGCGCGCTGGGCGCACGCGAGCTGCGTCCGCACGTGGAGGCGCTGGCCCAGGTCTCGCCGTACTACGTCAGCGCGCATCCCAATGCCGGCCTGCCCAATGCCTTCGGCGGCTACGACGAGACGCCGGAGGAGATGGCCGCCACCCTGCGCGAATTCGCGCAGGCCGGTCTGCTCAACCTGGTCGGTGGATGCTGTGGCACCACGCCGGACCACATCCGCGCCATCGCCGAGGCCGTGCGTGGACTGCCGCCACGCATTCCCGCCGGCGCGCTGGAGCAGGCCGCATGAGCACCGCTCCCCGCCATACCCGGCTGTCCGGCCTGGAGCCACTGGTCATCACCCCGGAGCTGCTGTTCGTCAACATCGGCGAGCGCACCAACGTCACCGGCAGCGCGCAGTTCCGCAAGCTGATCAAGGAGGATCGCTACGCCGAGGCGGTGGACGTCGCGCGCCAGCAGGTGGACAACGGCGCGCAGATCCTCGACGTGAACATGGACGAGGGCCTGATCGACTCGGAGAAGGCGATGACCAGGTTCCTCAACCTGATCGCCGCCGAGCCGGACATCGCCCGCATCCCGGTGATGGTCGACAGCTCGAAGTGGAGCGTGATCGAGGCCGGGCTGAAGTGCCTGCAGGGCAAGGGCGTGGTCAATTCGATCTCGCTCAAGGAAGGCGAGGAAGTCTTCGTCGAGCACGCCCGCAAGGTGCTGCGCTACGGCGCGGCGGTGGTGGTGATGGCCTTCGACGAGCAGGGCCAGGCCGACACCTGCGCGCGCAAGGTGGGGATCTGCACCCGCGCCTACCGCATCCTGGTGGACGAGGTCGGGTTCCCGCCCGAGGACATCATCTTCGATCCCAACATCTTCGCCATCGCCACCGGCATCGAGGAGCACGACAACTACGCGGTGGACTTCATCGAGGCCACCCGCGTCATCCGCCAGACCCTGCCGCACTGCCACGTGTCCGGCGGCGTGTCCAACGTGTCGTTCTCCTTCCGCGGCAACGAGACCGTGCGCGGCGCGATCCACTCGGTATTCCTGTACCACGCCATCCGCGCCGGCATGGACATGGGCATCGTCAACGCCGGCGCGCTGCCGGTGTACGACGACCTGGACCCGGAACTGCGCGAGCGCGTGGAGGACGTGGTCCTCAACCGCCGCCGCGACGCCACCGAGCGCCTGCTGGAGATCGCCGAGCGCTACAAGGGGAAGAAAGGCGAGAAGAAGGTCGAGGACCTGGCCTGGCGGCAGAAGCCGGTGCGCGAGCGTCTGGCCCACGCGCTGGTCCATGGCATCGACGCCTTCGTCGAAGAGGATACCGAGGAGGCACGCCAGCAGGCCGCGCGCCCGCTGGACGTGATCGAGGGCCCACTGATGGACGGCATGAACGTCGTCGGCGACCTGTTCGGCGCCGGCAAGATGTTTCTGCCCCAGGTGGTCAAGTCCGCGCGGGTGATGAAGAAGGCCGTGGCCTACCTGCTGCCCTACATCGAGGCCGAGAAGCTGCGCACCGGCGACGCCGGCAGGAACAACGGCCGCATCGTCATGGCCACGGTCAAGGGCGACGTGCACGACATCGGCAAGAACATCGTCGGCGTGGTCTTGGCCTGCAACAACTTCGAGGTCATCGACCTGGGGGTGATGGTGCCGGCGCAGAAGATCCTGGACGCCGCGCGTGAGCACCAGGCCGACCTGGTCGGCCTCTCCGGCCTGATCACGCCCTCCTTGGAGGAGATGAGCCACGTGGCGCGCGAACTGCAGCGCCAGGGCTTCACCACCCCGCTGATGATCGGCGGCGCCACCACCTCGCGTGCGCACACCGCGCTGAAGATCGATCCGCACTACAAGGCCCCGGTGGTCTGGGTGAAGGACGCCTCGCGCGCGGTCGGCGTGGCCCAGTCGCTGATCTCGCCGGAGCTGCGCGCCCCGTTCGTGGCCGCCAACGAGGCCGACTACGCCGAGATCCGCGCCCGCCATGCCAACCGCGGCGATGCCAAGCGCCTGGTGTCGCTGGAGAAGGCGCGAGCCCAACGCTTCGACGGCGGCTGGGAAGGCTACGTGCCGCTGGTGCCGAACCAGCCCGGCGTGCATGGCTTCGAGTGGCCGCTGGAAGACCTGTTGCCGGTGATCGACTGGACCCCGTTCTTCCAGGCCTGGGAACTGGCCGGCAAGTACCCGGCGATCCTGCAGGACCTGGTGGTCGGCAAGCAGGCCAGCGAACTGTTCAGCGACGCCCAGGCGATGCTCGAGCGCATCGTCGCGGAGAAGTGGCTGACCGCCCGCGCGGTCTACGGCATCTGGCCAGCCGCCAGCCACGGCGACGACGTGGTGCTGCAGCACGCCGACGGCCCGGCCACCCTGCACTTCCTGCGCCAGCAGGTGGACAAGCCGGCCGACCGCCCGGACTTCTGCCTGGCCGACTTCGTCGCACCGCACGACAGCGGGGTGCAGGACTGGATCGGTGCCTTCGCGGTCACCGCCGGCATCGGCATCGACGAGCACGTCGCCCGCTTCGAGGCCGCGCACGACGACTACAACGCGATCCTGCTCAAGTCCCTGGCCGACCGCCTGGCCGAGGCCCTGGCCGAGCGCCTGCACCAGCACGTGCGCATGGAGTTCTGGGGTTACGCGGCCGACGAGGCGCTGGACAACGAGGCCCTGATCGCCGAGCAGTACCGCGGCATCCGTCCTGCCCCCGGCTATCCGGCCTGCCCGGACCACAGCGAGAAGGCCACCCTGTTCCGTCTGCTGGATGCCCCCGCCCGGACCGGCATGTCGCTGACCGAGAGCTTCGCCATGCTGCCGACCGCGGCGGTGTCGGGCTACTACTTCAGCCATCCGCGCAGCCAGTACTTCGTGGTCGGCCGCGTCGGCAAGGACCAGGTCGCCGACTACGCCCGCCGCAAGGGCGTCGACAAGGCGCAGGTCGAGCGCTGGCTCGCCTCCAACCTGGACTACGACCCGGAATGACATTGACCACGCGCGGCAGCGAGCACCTACGGCGCGCCTCCAACTGGACCCTGACCGGATGACCCGCCGCAGCCCTGGGCAACTGCCAGACGACCGCGCCATCGCGCACCTGCTCGCACTCGGCCACGCGGCCCTGGGCGTGGCCGAGCCTGTGCGCTGGAGGAACTCCTGGCCCAGCTATGTGCCCGAGGTGGACGCCTTCTTCCGCGAGGCAGCGCAAGCGCCGTGGTCCCGGCCCGATTACGACCCGGTGCAGTGCGGGCGGCTGATCGACGATCCGGCTACCATGGCCGGCGCCGATCTGGACCAGCTGTGCCAGCTGCTGACCTGGATGGAGCGCGGCGAGCGCTTCTGCGATGGCCACCGGGCTTCGCTGATCGGCGATGGCCACCTGCAGCGCTGGCTGCAACGGCTGGACGAACTGGCACGCCAGGGCTGATCCCTTCCCTCCAACGGCGCTGCGGCGCCACCGAGCTGTCGATGTCCCCCGCAACTCCCACCGTGCCTGTCGCACGGCTGTCCAGCTTCTACCTGGTCTACTACGCCGCGCTGGGCGCCTTCACCCCATACTGGAGCCTGTTCCTGGCTTCGCGCGGGATGAGCGTGACCGCCATCAGCGTGATGATGAGCCTGTGGTATGCCACGCGCGTGGTCGCCCCCAGCATCTGGACCTCGGCCGCGGCGCGCTCGTCCAACCCGATACGCTGGCTGCGCGCAGGCTGCATCCTGACCCTGCTGACCTTCGCGGCGTTCCTGCTGCCGCTGGAGCATGGGTGGCTGTATCCGGCGATGGTGGCGTTCTGCTTCTTCTACAACGCGGTGATGCCGCAGTTCGAGTCGATCACCCTCACCCACCTGGGTGGTGACAGCCATCGCTACGGACTGATCCGGGTCTGGGGCTCGTTCGGCTTCATTGCCGTGGTCTCGCTGTTCGGCTGGCTGATCGAACACCACGGCGCCGGCCGCCTGCCGTGGCTGATGCTGCCGCTGTTCGCGCTGCTGGTCGCCTCGGGCTTTGCCAACCACTATGCACGCAACATCCCGGTACGCAGCGCCGATGCCGAGGGCTTCTGGCAGATCGTGCGGCGCCCGGCGGTGCTGGCGTTCTTCATCGCCGCCTTCCTCGAGCAGCTGTCATTCGGCCCGTACTACACGTTCTTCTCGGTCTACATGGACCAGCACGGCTACGCGACGTCCACGCTGGGCCTGATGTGGACGGTGGGCGTGGTGTTCGAGGTCGCGGTGTTCTTCACCATCTCGCGCTTCTTCCGCCGCTGGGATGCGAGCTGGCTGCTGATCCTGTCGATGGGCAGCGCCGCGTTGCGCTGGTGGGCCACCGCGCTGTGGCCGGAGAACCTGGCGGTGATGCTCATCGCGCAGAGTACCCACTGCCTGGGCTTTGCCGCGTTCTTCGCCTCGGCGATGCAACTGCTGGCCGGCTACTTCCCCGGCCGCCTCAATGGCCATGGCCAGGGGCTGTTCTACGGCTTCTCGTCTGGCCTGGGCGGCGTGCTCGGTGCGCTGATCGCCGGCCAGCTGTGGCCGCTGGGCAACGGCCAGGTCGCCTTCCTCGTGGCCGGTGGCTTCGCCTTGGTGGGCACGCTGATCGCCTGGCGCTGGATCCCGCCACGCAAGCCGCCTGCCGGCCTGATCCACGACAGTCAATAAAGCAAAGGGCCGGAAAAACCGGCCCTTTGCATATCACATCGATGGCGCGATGCGCCGCTTACCAGACCAGGTCGTCCGGTACCTGGTACCTGGGATCGGCGTAGGGATCGTCGCCGGCCGGCGCATCGGGATCGACCTTCAGCGCCACGGCCGGGGCAAAGATCGCCTCGGCCTCGGCCAGCACCTGGGCCGTCACCAGCAGGTAGCGGCCATTGAGCTGGACCACGCCCAGCTCGCCGGCATTGAGCGCCTTGAGCTGGTCGGCATTGACGTAGATGCGCTTGATCTTGCCGCCGTACTGGAAGTGGCGCGCGATCTCGGCCGCCTCGTCGTTGAGCGCCTTGTCCTTGAGCATCTCCTCCAGCCTGGCCTTGGCCTCGCGGCGCAGCCGGGCCTCTTCCTGCTTCTGGCGCTCGGCCTCGATGCGCTCTTCCTTCTCGCGCTGGGCGCGGATGGCATAGGCCTTGGCCAGGTCGATCTCTTCCTGGGTGCGCGGCTTGCCGCCCTGCGGACGGCCCTGGCCGCCACGCTGCGGGGCCTTGCCGTCGCGACGGGCGTCGCCCGGCTTGCCCTGGGAACGGCCGGCAGGCTTCTGCCCCGGCTTGTGGTCACGGCGCTGGTCGGGCTTGCGGTCCGGCTTGGGCGCAGCCTTGAAGCCCAGCCCAAGCAGCTGGTCGCGGAGGGTATCGCTCATAGGGATTCGTCAGTAATGCGGGGGCGGCGGTTCGTCGCCCGAGTCGGAATACAGCGCGCTGCGGACCTTGCCCAGATCCTCCAGCAGCACGCGCAGCAGGTCGGCGTTACGCGAACCTTCCATCCGCGCATCGGCCAGGGCTTCACTCAGCTCGGCCAGCGCCTGTTCCTGGAAGGAAACACGCATCTCAAGTTCGACCAGACGCTCTTCCAGCGCCTGGTCGCGGGGTGTGGGGGGTGTGTCATGCATGGAGGGAACGTCCGCGGCCAATGCCGTAGTAAGCGATCCCGGCCGATTCCAGCTCGCCGGGGTCATAGAGGTTGCGCCCGTCGAAGACGACCGCATCGCGCAGCACGTGGCGCAGGTGCTCGACATCCGGGCTGCGGAACTGCTTCCACTCGGTCAGCACCACCAGCGCGTCGGCGCCTTCCAGCGCCTCGCTGGCCGACTCGCACAGCACCAGACCGTCGCGCTCGCCCAGGAGCCGGCGGGCTTCGCCGCTGGCTTCCGGATCAAACGCGCGCACCCTGGCACCGGCCTCCAGCAGTTGCGGAACCAGGCGCAGGCTCGGCGCCTCGCGCATGTCATCGGTATTGGGCTTGAACGACAGGCCCCACACCGCGAAGGTGCGGCCGTTGACGCCTTCGTCCTCGCCCCGGTCGTAGTGGGACTGGATCAACTCGAACAGATGGCCCTTCTGCGCCTCGTTCACCGCATCCACCGCTTCGAGCAGGTGCGGCTCCACGCCATGCTGCTGCGCGGTGTGGCTCAGCGCACGCACGTCCTTGGGGAAGCACGACCCACCGTAACCGGCACCGGGATAGATGAAGTCCCAGCCGATGCGCGGGTCCGAACCAATGCCCTGGCGGACCTGCTCGACATCGGCACCGACCTTCTCGGCGATGCGCGCGATCTCGTTCATGAAACTGATCTTGGTCGCGAGCATGGCGTTGGCGGCGTACTTGGTCAGCTCGGCCGAGCGCACGTCCATCTCCACCACGCGGTCGCGGTTGCGGTTGAACGGCGCATACAGGCGCCGCATCACTGCCAGCGCCCGCGGCTCGCTGCCGCCGAGCACGATGCGTGCCGGCCGCATGCAGTCGGCAATGGCATCGCCTTCCTTGAGGAACTCCGGGTTGGAGACCACGTGGAAGTCCAGCTCGAGGCCGCGCGCGCGCAGTTCACCTGCGATGACCTCGCGGACCCGGTCGGCGGTGCCGACCGGCACCGTCGACTTGTTCACGACCACCGCCGGCCGCGTCAGGTTGCGGCCGATGGTGCGTGCAACTTCCAGCACGTAGCGCAGGTCGGCACTGCCGTCCTCGCCGGACGGCGTGCCCACGGCGATGAAGACCACCAGGCCGTGGGCGATCGCGCTGGCGGCATCGCTGGTGAAGGCCAGCCGCGACGCGGCATGGTTGGCCCTCACCATCGGTTCGAGTCCCGGCTCGTAGATTGGGACCCGACCCTGGTTGAGACCATCGATGCGGGCCTGGTCGGTATCGACGCAGACCACGTGGTGGCCGACCTCGGCCAGACAGGTGCCGGTCACCAGGCCGACATAACCAGTTCCGAAGATCGCGATGCGCATGCTGGCCTTGCCTGGCTGGGGATTACGGAACGATGCCCAGCAGCTCGACGTCGAAGGTCAGGGTCGCGTTCGGGCCGATCGGGCCACCCGGGGTGCCCTGCTCGCCGTAAGCCAGCTCGCCCGGAATCCAGAAGCGGTACTTGGAACCGACCGGCATCAGCGACACGCCCTCGGTCCAGCCCTTGATCACCTGGTTCAGGCCGAACTCGATCGGCTCGCCACGCTTGTACGAGCTGTCGAACACGGTGCCGTCCAGCAGCTTGCCTTCGTAGTTCACGCGCACCTTGCTGGTCGGCAGCGGACGCTCGCCGTTGCCGGCGCGCAGCACCTGGTACTGCAGGCCCGAGGCGGTGGTCACCACGCCCGGCTGGGTCTTGTTCTTGGCCAGGAAGGCATTGCCTTCGGTGCGGTTGGTGCCGGCCTGGGCAGCGGCCTTGGCCTGCATCTCGGCTTCCTTGGCCTGGCTGAAGGACTGCAGCGCGGCCTGGGCCTGCTCGCGTGTCATCAGCGGGGTGCCCTTGGCGAACACGGTCTCGATGGCCTGGAACAGCGAAGCCAGGTCCAGGTCCTCGCGCAGCGGAGCCAGCGACGGGCCGACGGCGTAGCTGCCGAGCATCAGGCCGACCTTCTCGCGATCAACCGCCGGCGGCTGGCTGCCCGGGGCCATGCCCGGCACCTGCTGGCCGGAACGGACCATCATCAGGGTGCGCAGCGCCTGGTCGGTACGCTGGGCCTCTTCCTGCGACAGCAGCGGCTGGCCACCGGCGAAGGCGTTTTCCACGCCGCGGCGCAGTGCGGCCACATCGACTTCAGAAGCGATGGGCTCGAACGAACTGGCCACATCGATGCCGATGGCGTAGCCGATTTTTTCACGATCCGAGGTCAAAACAGTTTTCTCCTTGGCGGCCGCCGGTGCGGCCGATTGTTGCGACATCGCGGCATACGGAACCGCCATCGCCAGAACCAGAAGCGACGCCGCGGCGCCGCGCATTCCCATCTTCATTCGCTGCTTTTCCTGAGAAGTGAACAGGCGCCGCCGTCGGCGCAAGGGCCGCCATTGTCGCACGCGCACCAGAGTTGTCGAGGCGGTCAGGAGCGCGGTGCCGGCCGCGCCAGTTCACGCTCGATGGCCTGCACAAGCTGCGGATCGTCGGGCTTGACCTTGCTCGGGAACTGGCCGACGACCTTGCCCTCGCGCGAGACCAGGTACTTGTGGAAGTTCCAGCCCGGGGCCACGCCGGTGGCGCGGGTCAGCCGCTGGTACAGTGGCGTGGCGTCCTCGCCGGTGACCTGCACCTTCTCGAACATCGGGAATTTCACCCCGTAGGTCAGCGTGCAGAACTCCTGGATCTGTTCCTCGCTGCCCGGCTCCTGCCCGCGAAAGTCGTTGGACGGGAATCCCAGCACGCTGAATCCGCGCGCGGAGTACTTCTGCTGCAGGGTTTCCAGCCCTTCGTACTGCGGGGTGTACCCGCATTTGCTGGCGGTATTGACCACCAGAACGACCTTCCCGCCGTACTCGCGGTTCAGGTTCACCTTCTCCTTCTTCGCCAGCGCCCGGTATTCGAGATCCAGCAGACCCTCCTGGGCAGCGGCCATCGAAGGCGAGAGCGCCACCACAAAACAAAGTGCAATCAATGATTTGAAGATTTTCATCCGGCGCTCCGTGGCATGGGTCGAGGAATTTTCAGGAAATCATTGGCCAGGGTGTTGACCTTCGGCGCGGCGGTGTTATAGTTAGATACAACACCACCCACCCTACACAGGGGACCGTCATGAGCAAGATGCTCCGCCGACACTCCCATCTGGCCCTGTTTGCCGCCGGCGCCCTGCTGTTCGCCGGCAGTCCCGGTGCCCAGCGCAGCCCCGTGCCCAGTGGTGATTATGGACCGATCAATGTCGACCAGGAGGTCGCCACCGAGCCGGCCAGCAGCCGGTCCCGCGCCGCCCAGCGGCGGGTGCGTGCCAGCCTGACCATGCCTTACTTCTCATTCGCCCAGGCGCTGAATTCACGGAGCTGACCATGAGCGATATCCAGTGGAGCGATGGTGCTCCGATCTACCGCCAGCTGAAGGATCGCGTGATCGCGATGATGCTGGACGGAATCATCAAACCGGGCGATGCCCTGCCCTCCGTCCGCCAGGTTGCAGCCGAGTACCAGCTCAACCCCATCACCGTCTCGCGCGCCTACCAGGAACTGGCCGACGACGACCTGGTGGAAAAGCGGCGCGGGCTGGGCATGTTCATGACCGAGGAAGCAGCCAGGAAGCTGCGGGGCAACGAGCGCGAGCGCTTCCTCAAGGACGAATGGCCAGCGGTTCTGGAGCGCATCCAGCGACTGGGCCTGACATTGGAAGATTTGCTGTCATCGGGGGACAAGCCATGAATGCCGTAGCACCCGTCGTTACCGTCCGAGGCCTGCGCAAGGCCTACAAGCGCACCGTCGCGCTGGACAACACCAGCTTCACCATCCAGCCCGGGCGCATCGTCGGCCTGATCGGCCCCAACGGCGCCGGCAAGACCACCGCGCTCAAGGCGCTGCTGGGCCTGGCCTCGTGCGAGGGCGAGCTGCAGGTGCTCGGCCGCGATCCGCGCACCCAGCGCGACGAGCTGATGAACGACATCTGCTTCATCGCCGACGTCGCGGTGCTGCCGCGCTGGCTGCGGGTCAAGGAAGCCATCGACTTCGTCGCCGGCGTACATCCGCGCTTTGACCGCGCCCGCTGCGAGCGCTTTCTGGCCAGCACCAAGCTGCAGCCCAAGCAGCGCGTGCGCGAACTGTCCAAGGGCATGATCGTGCAGCTGCACCTGGCACTGGTGATGGCCATCGACGCCAAGGTGCTGGTGCTGGACGAGCCCACGCTCGGCCTGGACATCCTCTACCGCAAGGAGTTCTACCAGCGCCTGCTGGAGGATTACTTCGACGACGAGAAGACCATCATCGTCACCACCCACCAGGTCGAGGAAATCGAACACATCCTCACCGACGTGCTGTTCATCCGCGACGGGCGGATCGTGCTCGACACCGACATGGAAAGCGTGGGCGAGCGCTACACCGAACTGCTGGCCTCGGCCGGCAGCGTCGAGCAGGCCCGCGCGCTGGGCCCGATCGACGAGCGCTCCCTGCCCTTCGGCAAGACCGTGATGCTGTTTGACGGCGTGCCGCGGGACCAGCTCGAAGCACTCGGTGAAATCCGCAGCCCCGGCCTTGCCGACCTGTTCGTCGCCATCATGAAAGGGACCTACGCATGAATGCCGTCCACCACCCCATCAGCAAGGCCAGCTCGTTCAAGTGGCTGCTCAAGCGTGAGTTCTGGGAGAACCGCGGTGGCTTCCTGTGGGCACCGCTGGTTGCCGGCGCGATCTCGCTGCTGCTCACCGCATTTGCGATCGGTGCCGGCCTCATGGCCATACGCAAGGCCGCGGCCAACCAGGAGTTCGAGATCGACGGCTTCTCCGTCAACGGCATGGACCTGGGCCTGCTGGTCAGGGAAATGACCCCCGAGCGCGCTGCCGAACTGGCCCGCGCCCTGGACATGACCCTGTTCCTCAGCGGCACCTGGCCGTTCCTGGTGCTGGCGTTCGTGGCCTTCTTCTACTGCCTGGGCGCCCTGTACGACGAACGCCGCGACCGCAGCGTGCTGTTCTGGAAGTCGCTGCCGCTGTCCGATACCCAGACCGTGCTGTCCAAGGCTGTCAGCGCCCTGGTCATTGCCCCGCTGCTGGCCGTCATTGCCGCGATCCTGACCATGTTCGGCTTCCTGCTGATGATCAGCGTGGTGGTGCTGGCGCAAGGCGGCAATCCGGTCACCTTGGTGTGGGGCCCGGCCAGTCCGCTGCTGATCGCCGCCGGCCTGCTGTCGTGGATCCCGGTCTATGCGCTGTGGGCGCTGCCGACCGCCGGCTGGCTGCTGTTCTGCTCGGCCTGGGCACGCAGCAAGCCGTTCCTGTGGGCGGTGACGGTGCCGGTTTTCGCCGGGGTGATCGTTCACTGGTTCGACCTGATGCGCCTGTTCGGCCTGCCGGCCAGCTGGTTCTGGACCCACATCGTCGGTCGCCTGCTGCTGGGCACCTTCCCCGGCGCCGACCTGCCCTTCCGCGGCCGCTCCGCCTCGGTGCGCAGCGCCCTGCAGGACATTTCGCCGGTGAGCCAGCTGAACGCGCTGGCGATGCCGGAGCTGTGGATCGGCGTGGTGGTCGGCGTGGCCCTGCTGGTCGCCGCGGTCTACATGCGCCGCCATCGCGACGAAGCCTGATCGACGTCGACCCAACCTTTCGCAAAGGAAACACCATGCACGCCAAGACCGTTCTGCTCGCCCTGCTGCTGGCACCGGTGACTGCGCTGGCCGCACCGCACTGCAAGCACAGCGCCGAGCGCAAGCTCGACCTGGACCTGGCCGGGGTCAAGCGGGTGAAGTTCGAAGTCAACTCGCACGACCTGCGCCTGCGCGCCGCGCCCGGTGGCGGCGCGCTCGGCGGCCGCGCCTGTGCCTCGCACGAGAACCTGCTCGGAAACCTGGTCCTCACCCAGCAGAAGCAGGGCGACACACTGGTGGTCAGCCTGCGCAACGACAACAAGGGCGTGACCATCTCGCTGGGCGGCGTCTACACCAACCTGGAGATCAGCGGCACCGTGCCGGACGACATGCTGGTGCAGCTCAAGGTCGGTTCCGGTGACGCGACCATCAGCGGCGCGCAGTCGCTGAGCGCCGACGTCGGCTCCGGCGACGTGGAGGCCCGTGACATCAAGGGTGTGGTCACCGCCGCGGTGGGTTCGGGCGACCTGGAGCTGACCGGCATCGGCTCGCTCAACCTGCTGTCGCTGGGTTCTGGCGATGTCAGCGTCACCGGTGTGCGCGGCAACGCCGAGGTCGGCACCGTTGGCTCGGGCGACCTGGAACTGGAAGACGTGGGCGGCGACGTGAAGATCACCAGCCTGCGCTCCGGCGACATCGACCTGGTCGACGTACGCGGCAACGTCACCCTGGGCGCGCTCGGCTCGGGCGACCTGGACGTGCGTGACGTCGGCGGCGACCTGCAGGTGACCAGCCGCGGCAGTGGCTCGGTGCGGCATTCCGGCGTCGCCGGCAAGGTCTCGGGCGCCGGCCGCTGAGGCCCGGCATTCCCTCCATCACGAGAAAAAGGACGTTTCCCATGACCAGGTTCAATTCCTTTGTACTGGCGGCACTGCTGGCCCTGCCGCTGGCCGCCCAGGCCGGCAGCGAGCCGGAGAGCATCCGTGGCGAGATCAAGCGCGAGATGGCCAACAGCCGGGCCGAGGTCCGCGCCGAGCTGGCCAAGGCCCGCGCCGAGCTGGAGAGCGAGGACCTGTCGGTCGGCAACGGCATCAGCTTCGGCAAGCGTTCGGACAGCCGCCGTGATGCCGACCTGCCTGCGGCCCATATCACCCCGGCCGGTGCCTTCGTCGTCGACGGCAAGACCGTGCCAACCACGGCCGAACAGCGGCGCCTGCTGCTGGCCTACCGTCGCCAGGTGCTGGACGTGGCCAGGGCCGGTATCGACGTGGGCGAGAAGGCGGCGATGATGGCCCTGGATGTCACCGACACCTCGCTGTTCAGCCTGATTGCCGGCGCCATGACGGGCAGCCTGGAGCGCCGCATCGAGAAGGTGGTCAAGCAGGAACTGCAGCCGCTGGTCGCCACGATCTGCAGCCGCCTGCCAGCGGTGATGGCCTCCGAACAGGCGCTGGCCGGCAGCCTGCCGCAGTTCCAGCCCTACGCCCGCCTGGCCCAGGACGACCTCGACGATTGCGAGCGCGAGCTGCGCCGCGACCTGGCCCTGCGCTGACCTCCCTGCCCTCGAGGACCACACGATGAAACCGCACCTGTTCCTGCTGTCCGCCGCCCTGGGCCTGCCGCTGGCAGCCTGCGCCGATCGCTCCGCCGGCACCGACCCGGACGTCTCCGGCGTCGCCAGGACGGTGCGCAATGCCACCGACAAGGCCCGCGAGAAGATGGCCGAAAGCAACATCAAGATCTCCAGCGGCAAGGGCGCGCACGCCGAGATCACGCCCGCCGGCGACCTGATCATCGAGGGCAGGACCGTGGACGTGGACCGGGCCCAGCGTGAGTTGCTGCTGGCCTACCGCGGCCAGGTCATCGAGATGGCCCAGACCGGCATCGACATCGGCGTGCAGGGCGCCGATCTCGGCCTGAAGGCGGCGGGCGAGGCGCTCAAGGGCGTGTTCTCCGGCAACACCGACCAGATCGAGCAGAACATCAAGGCCGAGGCGAAGAAGATCGAGGAGCAGGCCCAACGCCTGTGTGACCAGCTGCCGGCCATGCGCCAGACCCAGCAGCAGCTTGCCGCCTCGCTGCCCGCGTTCGCCCCGTATGCAAGGATGGACGAGGACGACGTGGAAGAGTGCCGTGCCGATGCCAGGGTCAACCACGATGATCTGGCCACCGAGGCCGGCGCGCAGTGATCCCCGGCGGAGGGGCCTACAATAAGGCCCCCTCCCCGCATTGCCCTTCCCATGAAGAAGCTGTTGTTGGTAGTCCTGGCCCTGGCAAGCCTGCTGGTGGCCGCCTGCGGAGACCGCGAGGCCTATCGCACCCATCGCGCCGAACGCAGCAAGCCCAAGGTCGCCGTCGGCGAGAACTCGCTCATCATCCGCCGCGCGCCGTATCCGAACATCATGGTCCTGCCCGACGGTTCGATGAAGATCGACGAGATCGGGATCCCGATCAAGCAGCCGCAGCAGCGGATGCTGCAGGAGAGTTTCGTCAAACTGCAGATCCTGCGCCAGAACACCCTGGCAGCGCCGGACGCGGACCCGACCAGGCACTCGCTGCCGATCACGGTGCCTCCGGGCGTGGAGCCCTTCCCGGATGACCTGGTGCAGCAGATTCCAGAGTTCAAGGACTACACCGAGGCGCTGGACAACTATCGCGCCGAGCGCTGAGCCGCGGCTCTACCGTCCACAAAAACGCCCGGCCTGGCCGGGCGTTTTTCGTATCCGCGCCGTCCCGTGTCAGCCGTGGATGCCGCCCTGGGTCAGCCCGGCCGGATCCAGCAGCCGGCGCAGTTCGGCCTCGGAAAGCCCACTGTCCTCGCGCGCCACCTCCAGTACCGGGCGGCCTTCCTTGTAGGCTCGCTTGGCGATCGCCGCGGCCTTCTCGTAGCCGATGATCGGATTGAGCGCGGTGACCAGGATCGGATTGCGGTCCAGGGCGTCGCGGACCTTGTCCTGCCGGACCGCCAGCCCGGCAATGGCCGAATCGGCCAGCAGCCGCGAGACGCTGGCCAGCAGCTGGATCGAATCCAGCAGGTTGGCCGCGATCAGTGGCAGCGTCACGTTCAACTGGAAGTTGCCGGTCTGTCCGGCCACCGTGATCGCGGTGTGGTGGCCGATGACCTGCGCGGCGGCCATCACTGTCGCTTCGGGGATCACCGGGTTGACCTTGCCCGGCATGATCGAGCTGCCCGGCTGCAGCGCCGGCAGTTCGATCTCCCCCAGCCCGGCCAGCGGCCCGGAGTTCATCCACCGCAGGTCGTTGGCGATCTTGATCAGGGCGACCGCCAGCGCGTTGAGCTGGCCGGACAGCTCGACCGCGTCGTCCTGCGCGGCCAGCCCCTCGAACTTGTTCTCGGCGCTTTCAAAGCGCGCGCCGGTGTCGGTGGACAGCGCCCTGGCCACGCGCGCACCGAAGCGCGGGTCGGCATTGATGCCGGTGCCGATCGCGGTGCCGCCCAGCGGCAGCCGGCGCAGTCGCTTGAGGCTGTCCTCGATCCGCGCCTGGGCCGAAGCCAGCTGTGCCGACCACGCGCCGAACTCCTGCCCGAAGGTCAGCGGCATCGCGTCCATCAGGTGGGTGCGCCCGGTCTTGACCACGCTGCGCAGGCTGCGGCCGCGCTTGTCGATGGTCCGGCGCAGGTGCACCAGGGCGGGCAGCAGCTGTTCGCGGGTTTCCAGCACCGCCGACACCCGGATCGCAGTCGGCACCACGTCGTTGGAGCTCTGCCCCAGGTTGACGTGGTCGTTGGGATGCACGCGGGTCCTGCCGGCCTTGCCGTTGCGGTTGGCAAGCGTGGCAATCACCTCGTTGGCGTTCATGTTGGACGAGGTGCCCGAGCCGGTCTGGTACACGTCCACCGGGAAGTGCGCGTCGTGGTTGCCCTGCGCCACTTCCGCCGCGGCCAGCATGATGGCGCGGGCCACGCCCTTGGGCAGCAGGCCCAGCGCGCCATTGACCTCGGCGGCGCTGCCCTTGATCAGGCCCAGGGCACGGATGAAGGCACGCGGCATGCGTTGCCCGGACACCGGGAAGTTCTGCACGGCCCGCTGGGTCTGTGCGCCCCACAGCGCATCGGCAGGCACCTGCAGCTCGCCCATGCTGTCGTGCTCGATGCGGTATTTCTGGCTCATTCGCGCTCTCCGTGGATCGGACCGCGCCGGCACGGCGGGTCCAGCAAGGGGGCAACGGCGCGCCGCTTCCAGCGGCCGCGGCCGGCAACCCTTAGAATATGCGGCCCCGCCGTTACCGCCTCGTCACCGCCATGTCGGAATCCGCCCTGCTTGCCCTGTCCCCGCTCGATGGCCGCTATGCCGGCAAGGTCGACGCGCTGCGCCCGATCTTCTCCGAGTACGGCCTGATCAAGGCCCGGATCACGGTGGAGGTGGAATGGCTGCTGGCCCTGGCCGCCGAGCCGGGCGTGGTCGAACTGGCCGACTTCTCCGACGCCGCCAAGGCGCGCCTGCGTGCGTTGGCCGATGGCTTCAGCCCGGCCCAGGCCGCGCGGGTCAAGGAAATCGAGCGCACCACCAACCACGACGTCAAGGCGGTGGAGTACTTCATCAAGGAACAACTGCGCGATGACGCCGAGCTGGCCCCGGCACTGGAGTTCGTGCACTTCGCCTGCACCTCCGAGGACATCAACAACCTGTCCTACGGCCTGATGCTCGAGCGCGCCCGCCGCGAGGTGCTGCTGCCGTCGCTGACCGGCATCGCCGCCACCCTGCGCAGCCTCGCCCACGCCCAGGCCGCGCAGCCGATGCTCTCGCGCACCCACGGCCAGACCGCCTCGCCGACCACCCTCGGCAAGGAGATCGCCAACGTGGTGGCCCGCCTGGAGCGCCAGATCAGGCAGATCGCCGCGGTAGAGCTGACCGGCAAGATCAACGGCGCCGTCGGCAACTACAACGCGCATGTCGTGTCCTACCCGGACGTGGACTGGCCGGCCTTCGCCGAGCGTTTCGTCACCTCGCTGGGACTGGTGTTCAACCCCTACACCACCCAGATCGAGCCACACGACAATGTCGCCGAGATCGGTGATGCCGCACGCCGCGCCAATATCATCCTCATCGACCTGGCCCGCGACGTGTGGGGCTACATCTCGCTGGGCTACTTCAAGCAGAAGCTCAAGGAAGGCGAAGTCGGCTCCTCGACCATGCCGCACAAGGTCAACCCGATCGACTTCGAAAACGCCGAAGGCAACTTCGGCATCGCCAACGCGCTGTTCGAGCACTTCTCGGCCAAGCTTCCGATCAGCCGCTGGCAGCGCGACCTGACCGACTCCACCGTGCTGCGCGCGCTCGGCACCGCCTTCGGCCACACCCAGGTGGCGCTGGAATCGCTGGCCAAGGGCCTGGGCAAGCTGGAAGTGAACCCGCAGCGACTGGATGCCGACCTCGATGCGGCGTGGGAAGTGCTGGCCGAAGCCGTGCAGACGGTGATGCGCCGCCACGGCCTCCCCAACCCCTACGAGCAGCTCAAGGCCCTGACCCGCGGCCAGGGCATCACCGCCGAGTCGATGCGCGCCTTCGTCGAATCGCTGGAACTTCCGGAGGACGCCAAGCAGCGCCTGCGCGAGCTGACCCCGGGCGGCTACGCCGGCCTGGCCGAGCGCCTGGCCAAGGCCATCTGACCGGCCTGTCGGCACACATCGATGGATTACCAGGACGGCGGGGCGAGAGCCCCGCCGTCTTCGTTATGCCCGGCTACGTGACCGCAGCCTGCCACTCCAGAGCATGACGTTGGAGATCCTGATCCTGCTCAACCTGGACGTCCCCGACCTGGCTGCCGCCGAGGCCTGCTACTGCGCCGCCTTCGGCCTGCACCCGGGCCGCCGCATCGGCACCGATGGCACCGAACTACTGGGCGCCGTTCCGATCTGGCTGCTGGCCAAGCCCGCGGGCAGCACCGGCGCGGCGGAAGACGCGCGCAGCTACCAGCGCCACTGGACGCCGCTGCACGTCGACGTGGTGGTCGACGCGCTGGAACCCGCACTGGGCCGCGCCCTCGCAGCCAGCATGCGCGCCTAAGGCGGCATTCGCGAGGCCAGTTGGGGCCGCATCGTCGCCCTGGCCGACCCGTTCGGCCATGGCTGGTGCCTGCTGCAGTTCATGGGCCGCGGTTACGACGGGATTGCCACCAGGGCTGGATGAAGGCTGGGCGCGCGGCCGCAACAGGCGGACAATAGGCCGGTCAAGGCGCCCCTGCGCCGATCATCGTTCCGCTTCCAGGATTCCCCCATGGCCGCACGCAAGCAAAAGACCTATCCCATCGAAGTCCAGGCGCGTCCGGGGCTGCCGCTGGGCATGCCCGCCGCGACCTTCCTGCGCGATTACTGGCAGAAGCGACCTCTGCTGATCCGCAACGCCTTCCCGGACTTCGAAACCCCGTTGATGCCCGAAGACCTGGCCGGCCTGGCCTGCGAGGAAGGCGCACTGGCGCGGCTGATCTCCTACGATCGCGCCGCCGACCACTGGAGCGTGCGTACCGGCCCGTTCCAGGAAGAGGATTTCCCGGGCATGCCGGACCACGACTGGACCCTGCTGGTGCAGGACGTGGACAAGTGGGACCCGGACGTGCGCGCGCTGCTGCCGGCCTTCGACTTCCTGCCGCGCTGGCGCATGGACGACGTGATGATCAGCTTTGCCGCCACCGGTGGCGGCGTCGGCCCGCACGTGGACCAGTACGACGTATTCCTGCTGCAGGCCCATGGCCACCGCCGCTGGAAGATCGATGCCAGCGAGTCGACCAGGGGCAAGCGTCCGCCGCTGGATTTCCGCGAGGGCGTCGAGCTCAAGCTGCTGAGGAAGTTCAAGGCCAGCCACGACTGGGTGCTGGCCCCGGGCGACATGCTGTACCTGCCGCCGAACGTGCCGCATGACGGCGTGGCCGTGGATCCGTGCCTGACCTTCTCCTTCGGCATGCGCGCCCCGTCCTCGGCCGAGCTGATCAGCGACTGGCTGGACACGCTGGTGGCCGACGCCGAAGAGTCGATCCGCTACCAGGATCCGGACCTGAAGGTGCCGGAAGACCCGAACGAGATCGACGCCACCTCGATGAAGCGCGTCATCGCCGCGCTCAACGCCCTGCGCATGAACGATCCGGATCGCCTCGGCGACTGGTTCGGCCGCTTCATCACCACCTACCGCGCAGCCGGCGACATCGTCGCCCGCGGCGAGCCGGTGCCGCGCCAGCACCTGGAAGCCGCGCTTCAGGCCGGCATGCTGCTCGAACGCCACCCGTGGGCCCGCACCGCCTGGCGCCGCGCAACCAAGGGCGCAACCCTTTACTGCAGCGGCCTGGAATACCCGCTTTCGGTGAAGGACGCCCAGGCCCTGGCCGGCGCCGAGCTGGTCGACGCCCGCGCATGGAGCAAGCTCGGCGCCAAGGGCCGTGATGCCCTGTACGACCTGGTGGGCAGCGGCCATTACCAGCTCATGGACCCGGACTTCGCCGAAGAAGAATCCGACTTCGACGAAGAAGATGACGCCGGGGACGAGGTCATTGCCGCCGTCGATGAGGTTCTGACCCAGGACGACACCACTGCCGATGCCGACGTGCGCGAGGTCAACGTCCACGACGATGGCATCGAGGTGGTGGTTGGCTTCGACGAGGACGAGGACGACGAGGAAGCCGGAACCGGCGGTGACGACACCGCCCGACAGGCCTGAGCCATGGGTGCCGGTTTCCGGGTCAGCGTCGCCGACTACGCCGCGTGCCGGCATGACCTGCACGCGGTCCGTCACCGCGTGTTCGTCCAGGAGCAGAACGTCCCGGCCGAACTGGAAACCGATGCGCTGGACCCGCTCAGCGTCCACGTGCTGGCCACCGACGGTGCCGGCCAGCCGATCGGGACCGGGCGACTCGTGCCGGATGGCCGCATCGGGCGCATGGCGGTACTGGCCGACTGGCGCAACCGCGGCGTGGGCGAGGCCCTGCTGCTGGCGCTGATCGACCAGGCCCGCTCCCGCGGCCTGCACGCGGTACACCTGCACGCCCAGCTGCCCGCGCGCGCTTTTTACGCCCGCCAGGGCTTCCTGCCCGAGAGCGAGGTATTCGAGGAAGCCGGCATCGCCCATGTCGGCATGCGCCGCCTGCTCGGCGGGGCGGCCACCATCGACCGGATCGAGGAAGCCGTAGCCATCACCACGGCGATCATCCATCGCGCCCGGCGCCGGTTGTTCATCCACAGCCGGCGGCTGGACCCTGGCGTGCTGGATGCCCCCGAGGCCCAGGAAGCCCTGCGCCGCTTCGCCACCGCCCGCCACGACAAGCAGGCCTTCGTGCTGGTCCATGACGCAGCCCACGTCCAGCAGGAGGGCAGCCCGGTACTGGCACTGACCCAGCGGCTGCCGAGTGTGTTCCGCATCCGCGAGGTCCGCGACCCGGTGGACCGCGCCATCGCCTCGGCGTGTCAGCTCAACGATGCCGGGGACTACTACTTTCGTCTGAGCGGCCACCGCTTCGAGGGCGAGGCCGGACTGGAAAGCCCGGCACGTTCACGGCCGTTGGACGACGGTTTGCAGCGGGTCTGGGAGCGTTCGCGCAATTGCACCGAACTTCGCGCCCTCGGTTTCTAGCCGGCGGCCGCGCCCGGCCAACCTGTCTGCAGTTCCACCAAAGGCCCGCAAAACGGCCTTTTCGCGCCCCTTCATCGCCGGTTGGGGGTACAATTTCGCCTGTTAACCAACGCCCGCGCAGGGCCCGCACCCCTTCCCTGCCGGTTTACCAGCCGTACCCCCACAGCGAACCCAACTTCCATCGTGGACAATCTACTGAAGCAGTTTGCGCAGTCATCGCAGCTCGCCGGCGGCAACGCCTCCTACGTCGAGGACCTGTACGAGCAGTACCTCGTTTCTCCGGACAGTGTGGACCCCAAGTGGAAGTCCTACTTCGACGGCTTCAAGGGCCGCGAAGCTGGTGACATCCCGCATTCCGCGGTCATCGCCCACATTTCCGACGCAGCCAGGAACGCCCTGACCGCCGGTGCCACCGGTGGTGGCGACGAGCGCGAACGCAATGTCGGCCGCCTGATCACCGCTTACCGGTCGCGCGGCCACCTCGGCGCCAAACTCGACCCGCTGGGCCTGACCCCGCCGGTCAACCCACCGGACCTCGGCCTGCCGTTCCACCACCTCACCGACGCCGACCTCAACGACGAGTTCAGCACCGGCGGCATCGCCGGCCAGCAGCGCATGAAGCTGCGCGACCTGCTGGCCCGCCTGAAGGCGACCTATACCGGCTCGATCGGTGCAGAGTTCATGCACATCGCCGAGGTCGAGCAGCGCCAGTGGATCTACCAGCGCCTCGAGAACGCCGGCGGCAACTACAACCTCGACGTCGAGACCAAGCGCCGCACCCTGGAGCGCCTGACCGCCGCCGAGGGCCTGGAGCGCTACCTGCATACCAAGTACGTCGGCCAGAAGCGCTTCTCGCTGGAAGGCGGCGACTCGCTGATCCCGATGATGGACACCATCATCCGTGACGCCGGCAAGGATGGCGTCAAGGACGTGGTGATCGGCATGGCCCACCGCGGCCGCCTCAACGTGCTCGTCAACACCCTGGGCAAGAGCCCGCGCAAGCTGTTCGATGAGTTCGAAGGCAAGTTCGAGCACGACGACCGCGCCGTTGCCGGCGACGTGAAGTACCACATGGGCTTCTCGGCCGACGTGGCCACCGACGGTGGCCCGGTCCACCTGGCCCTGGCCTTCAACCCGTCGCACCTGGAAATCGCCGACCCGGTCGTCGCCGGCTCCGTGCGCTCGCGCCAGGAGCGCCGCAAGGACAGCGCCCGTCGCCAGGTGATGCCGATCCTGATCCACGGTGACTCGGCCTTTGCCGGCCAGGGCGTGGTGATGGAGTTGTTCCAGATGTCGCAGGCCCGCGGTTTCACCGTCGGCGGCACCGTGCACATCGTGGTGAACAACCAGGTTGGCTTCACCACCTCCAACCCGCAGGACACCCGCTCGACCCGTTACGCCACCGACGTAGCCAAGATGATCGCCGCGCCGGTGCTGCACGTGAACGGTGACGACCCGGAAGCCGTGGTGTTCGCTGCCAAGCTCGCCTTCGAGTTCCGCCAGCAGTTCGCCAAGGACGTGGTCATCGACCTGATGTGCTACCGCCGCTGGGGCCACAACGAGGCCGACGAGCCGGCGATCACCCAGCCGCTGATGTACCAGGTGATCCGCAAGCACAAGACCACCCGCGAGCTCTATGCCGAGCAGCTGGAGAAGGAAGGCGTGATCGATGCCGGCGCCGGCAAGGCGATGGTCGACACCTACCGCGACAAGCTCGACGCCGGCGAAGTGACCACCGAGCTGGCCAAGGTCGAGAAGACCCCGCCGACCAGCCCGCTGTTCGTCGACTGGCCCAGGCTGCTGGCCGGCAAGCTGTCCGATCCGGTCTCCACCAAGGTGGACATGGGCAAGCTCAAGGAGCTGGCCAACCTGATCAACACCGTGCCCGAGGGCGTGGAACTGCACTCGCGCGTGGCCAAGGTCTACGACGACCGTCGCAAGATGGCCGCCGGCGAGCTGGCCGGTGACTGGGGCTTTGCCGAGAACCTGGCCTACGCCACCCTGCTGGACGAGGGCCACGGCCTGCGTCTGGTCGGCCAGGACGTGGGTCGCGGCACCTTCACCCACCGCCACGCGATCCTGCACGACCAGAAGACCGACAACTACTACCTGCCACTGCGGCAGCTGGTGGATTCGCCGGAGAAGGCCTCGATCATCGACTCGCTGCTCAGCGAGGAAGCGGTGATGGCATTCGAGTACGGCTTCTCCACCACCGATCCCAACACCCTGTGCATCTGGGAAGGCCAGTTCGGCGACTTCGCCAACGGCGCCCAGGTGGTGATCGACCAGTTCATCGCCTCCGGTGAAGCCAAGTGGGGCCGCATTTCCGGCCTGACCCTGCTGCTGCCGCACGGCTACGAAGGCCAGGGCCCGGAACACAGCTCGGCGCGCCTGGAGCGCTTCCTGCAGCTGTGCGCGCTGGAGAACATGCTGGTCTGCGTGCCGTCCACCCCGGCCCAGGCCTTCCACATGCTGCGTCGCCAGATGCACCTGGCCACCCGCAAGCCGCTGGTGGTCATGAGCCCGAAGTCGCTGCTGCGCCACAAGCTGGCCGTGTCGACCCTGGACGAGCTGGCCAACGGCGAGTTCCAGCACCTGATCGGCGATGCCAATGCCGAGGCCAAGAAGGTCAAGCGCGTGGTGCTGTGCTCGGGCAAGGTCTACTACGACCTGCTGGAAGACCAGACCAAGCGTGGCCAGGACGACGTGGCCATCATCCGTGTCGAGCAGCTGTACCCGTTCCCGCGTCCGCTGCTGGCCGCCGAGCTCAAGAAGTACGGCAAGGCGACCGATGTGGTGTGGTGCCAGGAAGAACCGATGAACCAGGGTGCGTGGTACCAGATCCGCCACCACCTGCAGGCCTGCCTGGCCGATGGCCAGGCCCTGCACTACGCCGGGCGCGCGCGCTCGCCGTCGCCGGCCGTTGGACACATGGCCGACCACGTCGCCGAGCAGAAGAAGCTGGTCGCCGACGCGCTGGTCAACACGTTCAACGACCAGGTCGCTGAATAATTCCCCCTTCAAAACAGATAACGAACCAGGAAGCTCCCCGCATGGCCACCGAAGTCAAAGCCCCGGTACTGCCCGAATCCGTCGCCGACGGCACCATCGCCAGCTGGCACAAGAAGGTCGGCGACGCCGTCAAGCGCGATGAGAACCTGCTCGACCTGGAAACCGACAAGGTCGTGCTGGAAGTGCCGGCACCGGTCGACGGCGTGCTGAAGGAAATCAAGTTCAAGGAAGGCGACACCGTCACCTCCAGCCAGGTCGTGGCGATCATCGAGGAAGGTGCCGTGGCCGAAGCCGCCGCGCCGGCCGCCGAAGAGAAGAAGACCGAGGAAAAGAAGGAAGCCGCTCCGGCTCCGGCAAAGGCTGCTGCCCCGGCTCCGGCCAAGTCGGCCGCCGACGGCCTGCCGCCGGGCGCCCGCTTCACCGCCATCACCGAAGGCGTGAACCCGGCTGACGTGGAAGGTACCGGCCGCCGCGGCGCGGTGACCAAGGAAGACATCGTCAACTTCGCCCGCAACGGCGGTGCCGGCAAGGCCGGTGGCGCACGTCCGGAAGAACGCGTGCCGATGACCCGCATCCGCAAGACCATCGCCAAGCGCCTGATGGATTCGAAGAATTCCACGGCGATGCTGACCACCTTCAACGAGGTCAACCTGTCCAAGGTCTCGGCTGCGCGCAAGGAACTGCAGGAAGAGTTCCAGAAGGCCCACGGCATCAAGCTCGGCTTCATGAGCTTCTTCGTCAAGGCTGCCGCCAACGCGCTGCAGCGCTTCCCGCTTGTCAACGCCTCCATCGACGGCGACGACATCATCTACCACGGCTACTCCGACATCTCGATCGCCGTGTCGACCGAGAAGGGCCTGGTCACGCCGGTGCTGCGCAACGTCGAGCGCATGTCCTTCGCCGACATCGAAAAGGGCATCGCCGACTACGCCAAGAAGGCCCGTGACGGCAAGCTGAGCCTGGAAGAACTGCAGGGCGGCACCTTCACCGTGACCAACGGCGGCACCTTCGGCTCGATGATGTCGACCCCGATCGTCAACCCGCCGCAGAGCGCTATCCTGGGCATGCACGCCATCAAGGAGCGTCCGATCGCCGAGAACGGTCAGGTCGTGATCGCGCCGATGATGTACCTGGCCCTGTCCTACGACCACCGCATCATCGATGGCAAGGACTCGGTGCAGTTCCTGGTCGACATCAAGAACCAGCTGGAAAACCCGGGCCGGATGCTGTTCGGCCTGTAATCCCCAGGACCCCTCTCCGGCAGCGGAGAGGGGTCTGGCTTTACGGCCGCGCCTCCGCGCCACGCCTTCTCCCCGGCGCCCTCGCGCCACCGGCTTCGCACCGAAGCTCGGGAAAGCAACAAGGAACCATCAAATGGCTGAACAATTCGACGTCGTCGTCATCGGTGCCGGCCCGGCCGGCTACCACGCCGCGATCCGCGCCGCGCAGCTGGGCCTGAAGACGGCCTGCATCGACGCCGCGCTGGGCAAGGACGGCAAGCCGGCCCTGGGCGGCACCTGCCTGCGCGTGGGCTGCATCCCGTCCAAGGCGCTGCTGGACTCCTCGCACCAGTACGAGAACATGCTGCACAAGTTCGACCAGCACGGCATCAGCTTCAAGGATGCGGCGATCGATGTGGCCAAGATGGTCGAGCGCAAGGACGGCATCGTCAAGCAGTTCACCGGCGGCATCGCCATGCTGTTCAAGGCCAACAAGGTCGCCACCTACTACGGCTTCGGCCAGCTGCAGGCCGGCAACGTGGTCAAGGTCAAGCAGCACGACGGTTCCGAGGTCGAGCTCAAGGGCACCAACGTCATCATCGCCGCCGGTTCGGATTCGATCGAACTGCCGTTCGCGAAGTTCGACGGCGAAACCATCGTCGACAACGTCGGCGCGCTGGACTTCACCGAGGTTCCGAAGCGCCTGGCCGTCATCGGCGCCGGCGTGATTGGCCTGGAGCTGGGCAGCGTGTGGAAGCGCCTCGGCGCCGAGGTCACCATCCTCGAGGCGATGCCGGAGTTCCTGCCGGCCGCCGACGCCGAAGTGGCCAAGCTGGCCGCCCGCGAGTTCAAGAAGCAGGGCCTGGACATCAAGCTGGGCGCCAAGGTCTCCAAGGCCGAGGTCACCGGCAAGGGCAAGAAGAAGGAAGTCTCCATCACCTTCGCCGACGACAAGGGCGAGCAGAACCTGGTCGTGGACAAGCTGCTGGTGGCCGTCGGCCGTCGCGCCGCTTCCAAGGGCCTGCTGGCCGGAGGCACCGGCGTGCAGCTCAACGAGCGCGGCCAGATCGTGGTCGACGACCACTGCCACACCGGCGTGGACGGCGTCTGGGCGATCGGTGACTGCGTGCGCGGTCCGATGCTGGCCCACAAGGGCTTCGAGGAAGGCATCGCCGTGGCCGAGCTGATCGCCGGCCTGCCGGGCCACGTCAACTTCGACACCATTCCGTACGTCATCTACACCGGTCCGGAAATCGCCTGGGTCGGCAAGACCGAGCAGCAGCTCAAGGCCGAGGGCGTGCCGTACAAGGCGGGCACCTTCCCGTTCGCTGCGGTCGGTCGCGCCGTCGCAATGGCCGAGGCCACCGGCTTCGTCAAGGTCATCGCCCATGCCGAGACCGACCGCGTGCTCGGCATGCACCTGATCGGGCCGAACGTGTCCGAGCTGGTGCACGAAGGCGTGCTGACCATGGAGTTCAACGGCTCGGCCGACGACCTGGCGCGCATCTGCCACGCCCACCCGTCGCTGTCCGAAGCGGTGCACGACGCGGCCATGGCCGTGGACAAGCGCGCGATTCACAAGGCCAACTGATCCAAGGTTGGCCTACCCAGGAAGGCCCCGCCCCGGCGGGGCCTTCCTGCTTTCCGCCCGCCACCGGCGGGCCGGATACCGGTAATTTGTTTTCGAGGAATCCTGCATGAAATCAATCTGCGTCTACTGCGGCTCCAATCCCGGCAACAAGCCGGCCTACACCGAACGCGCGATAGCCCTGGGCGACCGCATTGCCCGCGAGGGCCTGCGCCTGGTCTATGGCGGCGGCAACGTCGGCCTGATGGGCACGGTTGCCAATGCCGTGCTGGCCGCCGGCGGTGAAGTCACCGGCGTCATCCCCCAGCAGCTGGCCGACTGGGAAGTCGCCCACCGCGGCCTGACCGAGCTGGAAATCGTTGGCTCGATGCACGAGCGCAAGATGCGGATGTTCGATCTCTCCGATGCCTTCGTCGCCCTGCCCGGCGGCTTCGGTACCATGGAAGAGATCTTCGAGATGCTGACCTGGCGCCAGCTGGGCATCGGCAACAAGCCGTGTGCCTTCTTCGAGATCGAAGGCTTCTACGAGCCGCTGATCGGCATGATCGACCGCATGGTGGCCGAGCGTTTCCTGCACCCGGCCCAGCGCGCCGACCTGTGGTACGGCGCGGATATCGACCAGATGCTGGAGTGGATGCGGGCTTATGAGCCGGCGCAGGCCAGCAAGTGGATTGATGAAAAGCGCAAGAACGTGATGCGGTAGGTCCTTGGCGGGGTGACCACGCGTTGCCACGCACCCGCGCCGGCGCTTGCGGTGCGGTATCCATCGGTCACCCGGTGCCAACGGTATTGGGTGACCTTCTTCAGGGACTGGCCTGGTGCGGTGCGGGACGACCGAGCAGGTAGCCCTGCCCGTAATCGCAGCCCAGCTCGCGCAGGGTCTGCAGTTGTTGCTCGGTCTCGATGCCCTCGCCCACGGTCTCGATGCCCAGCGTATTGGTCAGCGACAGCACGCCCCGCACCAGCGTGAGCGTGCTCTGGCCATCGTCGCCGTGCAGGCCGGCAATAAAGCTCTTGTCGATCTTCAGCGTCGAGATCGGGAAGCGGTGCAGGTAGGACAGCGCCGAGAAGCCGGTGCCGAAGTCGTCCAGCTGCACCAGGATCCCGCGCTCGCGCAGCGACTGCAGCACGCGCAGGGTGCGCGGATCGTCGTCGGCCAGCGCCATCTCGGTGATCTCCACCCGCAGCCGGTGCGGATCGGCACCGGCCGATTCGATCAGGCCGAACAGACGCGGGATGAAGTCCGGCGAGCGGAAATGCCGCGGCGACACGTTGACCGACACATAGCCCTTGCCACCCCGCGCCAGGCGCTCGATCACCTGCGCGTACAGCAGCCAGTCCACCTGTTCGATCAGCCCGCTTTCCTCGCCCAGCTCCAGGAACGCACCGGGTGCGAGCACGCCACGGGTTTCGTGCTGCCAGCGCAGCAGCGCTTCGTGGCCGATCACCACGCCATCCTCGAGGCGCACGATCGGCTGGTAGTACGGCAGGAAATCGTGATTGTTGATCGCGCGGCGTAGGTCGGCCTCCATGTCCAGGCTGCGCATGGCCGCCTCGCGCATGGCCTCGTCGAACAGCACGCAGCGGTCCTGGCCCTTGGCCTTGGCGCGGTACATGGCCGCATCCGCGTCGCGCAGCAGTTCCTGGCCGTTGCGGTAGCGCGTGTGCCACATCGCGATGCCCAGGCTGCCGGACGGGAACAGCTCGCGCCCATCAACCAGCATCGGCTGTTCAAGGGCGGCCAGCAGCTCCTGTCCACGCGTCGCGGCCACATCGGGATCGCCGACACCGTTGAACAGGATCGCGAATTCGTCGCCACCCAGGCGCGCCACCACGTCGTCCGGATCCATCATCGCGACGATGCGCTTGGCCACTTCCACCAGCATGCGGTCGCCGGCGGCATGGCCGATGCTGTCGTTGACCAGCTTGAACCGGTCCAGGTCCAGGAACAGCACCGCGAAGGACTGGCCATCACCGTACTTTGCCCGCTGGATAGCGTCCTCGAGCTGGTCGAGCAGGTGCAGGCGGTTCGGCAGGCCGGTCAGCACGTCATGCATTGCCTGATGGGTCAGGCGCTGCTCGGCGCGCAGGCGTTCGCCGATCTGCGCCAGCAACTTCTGGTTGACCTCTTCCAGTTCGCGGGTGCGCTCTTCCACGCGCACTTCCAGCTCGGCGTGCGCATGGCGCAGGCGTGCCTGGTCACGCTGGCGGGCCAGGCCGTTGCCGATGTTGTGGGCAACGAAGGCCAGCAGGCGCTGGTCGTGGCGGGTGAAGCGCACCTCGCTGGAGTAACTCTGGACCACGATCACGCCGACCACGTCGTCATCGCTGAACAGTGGCACGCCCAGCCAGCAGTGGGAACGCACGCCGAACTCGTGCACCTCGCCGGCGAGCTGCAGTTCGTCGATGTCCTCGCGCGAGACCAGCACGGCGCGGCGGCTGCGCAGGGTGTATTCGGTCAGGCCGCCACTGAACGGGCGCGACCCGCGTGCGCTGAACTCGTCCACTGAATAGACGAAGTCCAGCCCGTCGCCGGCGTCATTGACCAGCGCAATGTAGAAATTGCGGGCATCGAGCAGCTGGCCGACCACGCCATGAACCTCGGCGTAGAACTGGTCCAGGGTCTGGCAGCTCATCGCCAGCTCGGAAATGCCGAACAGCGCCAGCTGCAGCTTCTCGGCGCGCTTGCGCTCGGCGATCTCCTCCTGGAGGCTGAGGTTGGCGCGGCGCAGTTCCTGGGTGCGTTCCTGCACGCGCAGCTCCAGCTGCACCTGGGCCTGGCGGCGGTCCATCGCGGTCTGGATGTGCTTGGCCACGAAGTCCAGCAGCGCCCGGTCCTCCTCGCTGTAGTGCACGCCGGCCTCGTAGCTCTGCACCACGATCGCACCGGAGATCCGGTTGTCGCGACGCATCGGCACGCCCAGCCAGTGGAAGCTGTCCGGCCCGTTCGCCTGCACGTCGGCGCCAATCTTCAGCAGCAGGTCCCTGGACGGGCCACTCAGCGCGGCACCGCTACGCAGCATCGCGAAGGTCAGGCTGTTGGGCATCTCCCGCTCGTGGTAACGGCGTTCGGGGTCGGGCAGGAAGGTGTCCAGTGCGTCGGCGAAGTACAGGAAGCGCAGAGTGTTCTGCTCGTCGTCGTACTCGACGATGAAGCAGTTCTCCGCATACATCAGCAGGCCGAGCACGCGGTGCACCTCGCGCAGCATCTCCCCCATTTCCAGGTCGGCGCCGGCCAGGTCTGCGATCTCGTACAGGGCTTCCTGCAGCAGCTTGGAGCGCTCCAGCTGCTCGATCCTTACCCGCTGGGTGGCGACCTCGACGGCGCTGTTGACCATTGCCGTGGCCAGGGCGAGCCAGCCCTGGCGCTCGCCCGGCTCCAGTGCCGCGGTGGGCTCGGCGACCAGCGCCCACCGGGTATTGCCCCGGCTGGACGTCCAGACGTGGCGCATGCGTTCGTCACCGGGCACGGTATTGGTGGTGGTATGGAGCAGGACCTGTTGCGCCTGCTCCTGCAGGGCACCGGCTCCCGGCGGGTGGGCACTGCTGCCCTGCCCCAGCACCTCGTCCTCCCAGGCCAGGGCAACGGCGGCCCCGGAGGGTAATGAATCGACGAGTGCAGCCGTCAGCTTCTCAGCCGAAAAGGCACGCAACGCGATCGACCCTGGTTTGCTCAACGACATCATTCCGGTTTCCTGCAATGGTGCCGGACACCGGTCACCTCCCCCGCGGGCCAGCATAACGTCCGGATGCAGCCGGCGCAGCATGCAGGAGGTAACGACCCGGCGCGACCCGGGTAGACCACGGACACTGCCGGCGCCAGCTACTAGAATAACGCTGATGCCTGACACCCTCGCCGCGCCCGCCAGTCACCTGCTGGAGGTCAAACACAGCCGCTTCCTGGCCCAGGCCGCGCCCCTGGACGATGCCTCCCAGGCGCTGGCCTTCGTCCAGCGCGTCTCGGCCGCCGATGCCACCCACAACTGCTGGGCCTACCGCTTCGGCAGCGAATACCGCTCCAGCGACGATGGCGAGCCCGCCGGCACCGCCGGTCGCCCGATCCTGGCCGCGATTGATGGCCAGGGCTTCGACCGCGTGGTGGTGGTGGTGACCCGCTGGTTTGGCGGGATCAAGCTTGGCGCCGGCGGCCTGGTCCGCGCCTATGGCGGCAGCGCGGCCGAATGCCTGCGCACCGCTCCGCGCCAGCCGCTGGTGGAACTGGCCGAGATCAACCTGCGGTGCGACTTCGCCGATACTGGCGTGGTCCACGCCCTGCTGCCGGCGCATTCAGCCGAGAAGCTCAACGAGACCTTCCACGCCGACGGCATCGAACTGCTGCTGCGCCTGCCCGCCGCGCAGGTCGCCGCGCTGGGCCAGCGCCTGCGCGATGCCACCCGCGACCGCGCCCGCCTCACGGAAACCCAGACCCATGACTGAGCCGACCGCGGCTTCGGAAAAATCCCTGCGCAAGCTGGGCAGCCTCGGCACGCTGTGGCCGTTCGTGCGCCGCCACCGTGGTCTGTTCGCCGCCTGGCTGGCGGCGCTGGCGGTGTCCTCGGCCGCCACGCTGAGCCTGCCGATGGCCGTGCGGCAGATGATCGACCACGGTTTTTCCGGCGGCGGCCAGATCAACCGCGCCTTCGCCCTGCTGATGCTGGTGGCGGTAGTGCTGGCGCTGGCCACGGCGGCGCGGTTCTTCTTCGTGGCCCTGCTGGGCGAGAAGGTCGTGGCCGACCTGCGCGGTCGGCTGTACGCGCACCTGGTCGGGCTGGACGCCGGCTTCCATGACCGCAACCGCAGCGGCGAGCTGGTGTCGCGACTGACCGCCGACAGCGAACTGCTGCGCAGCGTGATCGGCTCGACCATGTCGGTGGCCCTGCGCAGCGGCGTGACCGTGGTCGGCAGCCTGGCGATGCTGTTCATCACCAGCCCGCGCCTGGCCGCCTACGCGCTGCTCGGCATCCCGCTGGCGGTGCTGCCGATCATCCTGGGCGCACGCCGCCTGCAGAAGATCTCCCGCGCCAGCCAGGACCGTATCGCCGAGGCCAACAGCCTGGCGGCCGAGACCCTGGGCGCGGTACGAACGGTGCAGGCCTACGCACGCGAACCGTACGAGCGCGGCCGCTTCGAACAGGCCCTGGCCGTTTCGGTAGCGACCGCGCGTCGTCGCATCCGTACCCAGGCGCTGGTCACCGCCGCGGCCATCGTGCTGGTGTTCGGCGCCATCGTCGCCGTGCTGTGGTCCGGTGCCCACGACGTGATCGCCGGGCGGCTGACCGCCGGCACCCTCGGCCAGTTCGTGCTGTACGCACTGATCGGCGGCGGTTCGATCGGCGCGCTGGCCGAGGTCTGGAATGAACTGCAGCGCGCTGCCGGCGGCATGGGCCGGATCTCCGAACTGCTGCACGAATCCCCCGCGGTGGTGGCCCCGGCAAGGCCGGTCGCGCTGCCAGTACCGTTGCGCGGCGGGATCCACTTCGAGCAGGTCGGATTCCACTACCCGCAGCGCCCGGACAGTCCGGCCCTGCAGGACTTCGAACTCACCGTGCGCCCTGGGGAAACCGTGGCCCTGGTCGGCCCCTCGGGCGCGGGCAAGAGCACGGTGCTGTCGCTGCTGCTGCGTTTCCACGACCCGCAGCACGGCGCGATCCACATCGATGGCATCGACCTGCGCCAGCTCGACCCGGCCGCACTGCGCGGGCAGATCGCGCTGGTACCGCAGCAGCCGGCGCTGTTCGCTGCCAGCGCGATGGACAACATCCGTTATGGCCGACTGGACGCCAGCGACGCCGAGGTTGAAGCCGCTGCCCGCGCCGCCGAGGCCGATGACTTCCTGCGCCAGCTTCCCGATGGCTGTGCCAGCGACCTGGGCGAACGCGGCGCGCGCCTGTCCGGCGGCCAGCAGCAGCGCATCGCCATTGCCCGGGCGCTGCTCAAGGATGCGCCGATCCTGCTGCTGGACGAAGCCACCAGCGCGCTCGACGCGCAGAGCGAGCGCTCGGTGCAGCAGGCACTGGAACGGCTGATGGCCGGCCGCACCACGCTGGTCATCGCCCATCGCCTGGCCACCGTGCTCAAGGCTGACCGCATCGTGGTCATGGACCAGGGCAGGATCGTCGCGCAAGGCTCGCACGAACAGCTGCTGGCCGAAGGCGGCCTGTACGCCGAACTGGCCCGGCTCCAATTCATCGACTGATGACGGCCCGCTAACGGAGGCGGCGGCAAGCTCGCGGCTACCGGCCCGCGGGCCACGTCTCCCAGGAGGCAGACCATGTCGTTCCGACAGTTCCCGGCCGTCGCCGACAATGGCGATACCTACGTCATCATCGAGTTCAAGGGCGAGCCCAGCCAGGACGGCAAGGACCACGACCCGCCACGATACGAGCTGGCCGATGGAAGGCACTTGGTACGCAGGGGCCAGCAGTTCATCACCACTGGCGGCGAGCTGACGCTTTGGGCAGCCTGATCCGGGCACTGGTCAATTTTTGACCAGCCATCTTGACAGCCTTGCGCCAAGCGGGCTGCCGACGGTTATCCACATGTTTGTGCGCCTTCCATCCACACACGCTGTGGATGGAATGGCACTCAGCGCGACAGCACCCGGCCGATGCCGCGGCCATTGACCTCGGCCACGAGGTGTCCGAGTACGTCCGCCGGCAGGCCCGGCTCGAACCCGATGCGGAAATGCACCTCGCCAGCTGGCGTGCGCGAGGAATGGATCGAGGCCAGGTTGACCCCGTGCTGCTCGAACACCTGCAGCAGTTCGCGCAGCGCACCGGGGCGATCATCGGGCAGATGGATGCTCAGCGCGGTGGCCTCGGCCAGGTCGGCCAGCAGGTAGCCCAGTCGCTCGAAGCTGTAATTGCCCTCTTCCACCCACGACTCGCCGAGCAGCCGGCGGTTGGCGGCCAGGAACCCTTCGCGGAAACACGCACGCGCCGCGTCGTCGCCCTGCACCACCAGCCCATGCAGTTCCTTCAGCGCATCGGCAAAGCGCGCCAGCATCGGCGCCACGTAGGGATTGCCGAACTGGATGTCCTCGTAGATCGCCGGGTTGAGCGCCAGGATGCGCGCCACCACCGCCATGTCCAGCTCGAAGCCGGTGGAGCGGAACGGCATCAGTGATTCCAGCGGGCCCAGCTCGGGGACGTAGTCGCGCAGCACGCCCGCCTGGGCCAGTGCACCGGCATGGACCATCGCCTGCACCAGCGCCATCACCTGGTCATGGTGGCGGGCATTGCTGGCCACGCACTGCGCTTCGAGCGACCGGCACAGTTCGTCGAACCACGGCTGCCACTGCTGCAGGCGCGCGGCGCAGACCACCATCGCGCGGCCGCGCAGGGTCGGCGCCTTGGGCGGTGCGCACATCGGATGCAGGCCGGCCACTTCGGCGCGCGATGCGAGCATTGCCGCGACCGGCGCTTCCTTCACCGAGGTGATGTCCAGCCATAGCTGGCCAGCCTCGCGGCCGGCCGCCAGCGTCGTCCATCGTTCGATCACCGCCGGGGTGTGGCGGATCGGCACGCTGAAGACCAGCACGTCGGCCCTTGCCAGCACCTCGTCGGGGCAGGAGGACGTGGCATCGGCCGGATCGTGGCCCAGGACCTCCAGCTGCATCCGCTCGCGGAAGAAGCGGGCCAGCCAGCGGCCATAGCCGCCGGCCGAGCCGACGATGCCGACGACGGGCCGGGCCGGCGTCATGCCAGGCGCTGGCCGCGGAAACGGCCGGGCGGCAGCTGGGCTGCCGGCGCAGCCGACAGCACGTCCAGTTCCTCGACGTCGGCCGCCAGCGTGGCCTCCAGCGCCGCATGCACGCCGGCAATCGCCCGGCTCACGGCAAGCTGCATCGGCTCGCCACGCAGCACATAGGCCAAGGCCAGCGACAGCAGCACGTCTCCGGTGCCGGCCACGTCCACCGGCAGGTGCTCGGAGCTCCAGCGCCATACCTCGCCGCGGCTGACGGCCAGCGTCACCAGCTCGCCTGGGCCACCCTCGACACTGTGCGCGATCACCCAGCGCGGGCCGCGCTCGAGCAGTTCGCGGGCGGCAACGATGGCATCGTCCTGGGCCAGCGCCGGGCGACCGGTCAACCGCCCCAGTTCGAAGGCGTTGGGCGTGACCACATGCGCGCGCGGCAGCAGGCGCTCGCGGAACACGGTCTCCAGCGCGGGCTCGACGTAAGGACCGGTGTGGGTGTCGCCAATGACCGGGTCCAGCCAGTAGGCCAGCTGTGGCGCCTGCGGCTGGATGGAGTCGATCCAGTCGGCAAACACCTCGCCGTTCTCCACGGTGCCGAAGTACCCGGACACCACGGCCTGTGCGCGCTGCGGCACGCCGCGCTCGCTCAGGCCCAGCAGCAGCTCGCCCAGCCAGTCGGCCGGAAGCATGCGCCCGCGCATCGTCGAATAGAACGGCGAATTGCTCAGCAGCGTGGTCGGCACCTCTGCCACGCGCAGGCCCAGCGCCCGCAGCGGCGGCACCGCCGCGCTGTTGCCGGCGTGGCCGTAGACCAGCTGCGACTGGACGGTGATTACATCCACCGGCGAAGGGCCTTGCGGGCGCACGCGGCGGCCGTGGACCAGGTGACTGTCTGTGGGGCTGTTCATCGCCGCATTCTAGCGCCGGCAGGTTGCGGGCCGCGGCGGCCGGGTTGCCGTTGCGTGGAACGGTGTCGCCCGATTTGCCACAATCGCCAGCCACCATCCGGAGGAAGTGATGCTCACCCGTTACCGTACCGGCCGACTGGTCGCGAAGATCTTCATCAAGCTGGGCTGGGCGACCCTGATCGCCACCGCGCTGCTGATCCTGCTGGCGGCCCTGTACTTCTCGCTCAGCAGGACAATCTCCATTGAAGGCCTCGTGCCGGCCTCCATGTCCGGCCTCCTTACGATGGCCGGGGTCACCCTGGCGATGGTTCTGTCCGGACATGTCGCACTGGCGATCTTCGACATCGCCGACAGACTACCCCAGCCCGGGCTGGAGCGATAAAAAAAGCCGCGGCACTGCCGCGGCTTTTGTCTTCTTTCCGGAGAACCAGGCCCTCAGGGCTTCATCCGCTCCCAGAAACCCTTGATGCCATCGACGAAGGTCGCCGACTTGGGCGAATGCTTGCGCGCGCCTTCGCCGGTGAACGTCGCCTCGAACTGCTCCAGCAGCTTGCGCTGTTCGGCAGTCAGGTTGATCGGGGTCTCCACCACCACGCGGCAGTACAGGTCGCCCTCGCTGCGGCTGCGCACCGAACGCACGCCCTTGCCACGCAGGCGGAACAGCTTGCCGGTCTGGGTCTCTGCCGGGATGCGGATTTCCGCCTCGCCGCCCAGGGTGGCCACGCGCACGGTGTCGCCCAGCGCCGCCTGCGAAATGCGGATCGGCACCTCGCAGTGCAGGTCGTCGCCGTCACGCTGGAAGATCGCGTGCTCGCGCACCCGCACTTCCACGTAAAGGTCCCCCGGGGGCGTGCCGGCCGGACCGGCCTCGCCCTCGCCCGACAGGCGGATGCGGTCACCGGTATCCACACCGGCCGGGACCTTGACTGACAGCACCTTCGCTTCTTCCACGCGGCCATTGCCATGGCAGGTACCGCACGGCCTGGCGATGATCTGCCCGCGGCCGCCGCAGTTGTGGCAGGCCTGCTGCATGGCGAAGATGCCGCGCTGGATGCGGACCTGGCCGCGGCCATGGCAGACGTTGCAGGTCTCGACCTTGCCGTCCTCCGAGCCGCTGCCGTGGCAGTCGCCACACTCGGCCAGGGTCGGGATCTCAATGCGACGTTCGACGCCGGCAACGGCCTCTTCCAGGTCCAGCTCCATCACGTAGCCGATGTCGGCACCGCGACGGGCCTGGCGCGGACCGCCGCCACCGAAGATGTTGCCGAAGATGTCGCCGAAGATGTCGTTCATGTCCGGGCCGCCGGCGCCGCCGCCCATGCCGCCCATGCCGTGCTCGAACGCGGCGTGGCCGTGGGCGTCGTACATTCGCCGCTTGTTGGCGTCGGACAGGACCTCGTAGGCCTCCTTGCACTCCTTGAACGCCGCTTCGGCCGCGGCGTCACCCGGGTTGCGGTCCGGGTGGTGCTTCATCGCACTGCGACGGTAGGCCTTCTTCAGCTCTTCGTCGCTGGCGGTACGGGAAACGCCCAGTACCTCGTAGTAATCGCGCTTGCTCATTGGGTGGATCGATATCCGGAATGTCGGGATTCGGCGGGCCGCAGCGAGCGCATGGCCCGCTGCGTCGGGCGCCCCGACAGACCGAATGGCTGCCAGGACATGCGGCAGGCACGGGACCGGCCAGCGGTCCCGTGCCCGTCCGGATCAGGACTTACTTCTTGTCGTCCTTTACTTCGGTGAACTCGGCATCGACGACGTCGTCGTTGCCGCCGGCACCGGCGCCAGCGTCGCCACCAGCGCTGCCACCACCCTGCTCGGCCGCCGCAGCCGCCGCGTACAGCGACTGGCCGGCTTCCTCCAGGGCCTTGGACTTGGCCTCGATCTGGGCCTTGTCGTCACCCTTCATCGCGGTTTCCAGCTCGGCCAGCGCCGACTCGACCTTGCCGATCACATCGCCGCCGACCTTGCTGCCATGCTCGGTGATGGCGGTGCGGGTGCCGTGGATCAGGGCATCGGCCTGGTTGCGGGCGGTCACCAGCTCCTGGAACTTCTTGTCTTCCTCGCGGTTGGCCTCGGCGTCGGCCACCATGCGCGCGATCTCTTCCTCGCTCAGGCCCGAACCGGCCTTGATCTCGACCTTCTGTTCCTTGTTGGTCTTCTTGTCCTTGGCAGACACGTGCAGGATGCCGTTGGCGTCGATGTCGAAGGACACCTCCACCTGCGGCAGACCGCGCGGGGCCGGCTCGATGCCGGACAGGTCGAACTTGGCCAGCGACTTGTTGTAGCGGGCCTGTTCGCGCTCACCCTGCAGCACATGCACGGTTACGGCCGACTGGTTGTCCTCGGCGGTGGAGAATACCTGCGAAGCCTTGGTCGGGATGGTGGTGTTCTTCTCGATGATCTTGGTGAACACGCCGCCCAGGGTCTCGATGCCCAGCGACAGCGGGGTCACGTCCAGCAGCAGCACGTCCTTGACGTCGCCGCCCAGCACGCCGCCCTGGATCGCGGCGCCCAGCGCCACGGCCTCGTCCGGGTTGACGTCCTTGCGCGGCTCGCGGCCGAAGAACTCCGACACCGCCTGCTGCACCTTCGGCATGCGGGTCTGGCCACCGACCAGGATCACTTCGCTGATGTCGCTCGAACGCAGGCCGGCATCGTTCAGCGCGATGCGGCACGGCTCGATCGAACGCTTGATCAGGTCCTCGACCAGGGCTTCGAGCTTGGCGCGGGTCAGCTTGATGTTCAGGTGCTTCGGACCGGTGGCATCAGCAGTGACGTACGGCAGGTTGACTTCGGTCTGCTGCGAGGACGACAGCTCGATCTTGGCGCGCTCGGCGGCGTCCTTCAGGCGCTGCAGGGCCAGCGGATCCTTGCGCAGGTCGATGCCCTGGTCCTTCTGGAACTCTTCCACCAGGTACTCGATGACGCGGTTGTCGAAGTCCTCGCCACCCAGGAAGGTGTCGCCGTTGGTGGCCAGCACCTCGAACTGCTTCTCGCCGTCGACGTTGGCGATCTCGATGATCGACACGTCGAAGGTGCCGCCGCCCAGGTCATACACCACGACCTTGCGGTCCTTGTTGTCACCCTTGTCCAGGCCGTAGGCCAGGGCCGCGGCGGTCGGCTCGTTGATGATGCGCTTGACGTCCAGGCCGGCGATACGGCCGGCATCCTTGGTCGCCTGGCGCTGGCTGTCGTTGAAGTAGGCCGGCACGGTGATGACCGCTTCGGTGACCTTCTCGCCCAGGAAATCCTCGGCGGTCTTCTTCATCTTCTCCAGCACGCGCGCGGAGATTTCCTGCGGCGCCATCTTCCTGCCGTCGCTGCTCTGCACCCAGGCGTCGCCATTGTCATGGGCCAGGATGCCGTACGGGACGTGGGAGATGTCCTTCTGCACTTCGGCGTCGGTGAACTTGCGGCCGATCAGGCGCTTGACGGCGTAGAAGGTGTTCTTCGGGTTGGTCACCGCCTGGCGCTTGGCCGAGGCGCCCACCAGTACTTCGCCGTCCTTGGTGTAGGCGACGATGGAAGGCGTGGTGCGGTCGCCTTCCGAATTCTCGATGACGCGGGCCTTGCCGCCGTCCATGATCGCCACGCACGAGTTGGTGGTGCCGAGGTCGATACCGATGATCTTACCCATGAGGGAACTCCTAAAAGATGCGTATGCAGTCCGGCACGCGCCGGGTTATGGAGGGGATGTGGGGATGGCGGTGTGACATTCAAGCCATCCCCGTGACGCTGTGTGCCACCGGCCACCGGCGTTAAGCCGGCAGCCGGCGAGCGAATCACTCGGCGCGGACCACCACCAGGGCGGGGCGCAGCAGGCGGCCGTTGAGCAGGTAGCCCTTCTGGAACACGGTGACGACGTGGCCCGGGGCCACGCCCTCGGCTTCGACCTGGCTGATGGCCTGGTGGTGTTCGGGATTGAACACCTGGCCGCTCGGGTCCAGCAGGACCAGGCCGTTGTCGGCGGCGACCTTGAGCAGCTGCTTGTAGGTCAGCTCCAGGCCGTCGCGCAGCGGCGAGGGTTCGGCCCCGGCGGCCTGCAGGCCGGCATCCAGGCTGTCGAACACCGGCAGCAGCTCACCGAGAAGCTTCTCGTTGGCGAACTTGCGCGCGTTCTCGATATCGCGCGCAACGCGCTTGCGCTGGTTGTCCAGGTCCGCGCGCTCGCGCAGGGACTCGGCCTTCAGCAGCTCCAGTTCGCTCCGGAGCGCCTCGATCTGCGCCTGCATCGGGTCCACGGATTCCTGCGCGGGGGCGTTGTTTTCTGCGTCGAATTCGGGGTGCTCTTGGTTCATTTCCGGTTCCCTGGCGGAAGATGCCCGCCTACTCCGACCCCGTATGTGGGCGGACCGGACGGATTCAAGCCACCGGATCGTCTTCGTTGCCACCTGGCGGCCGCAGCGCCTCGCCCAGCACCTCGGCCGCGGTCTGCACCAGCGGGATCACACGGTCGTAGGCCATGCGCTTGGGTCCGATCACGCCCAGCACGCCCAGCACCTGGCCACCGGCCACATAGGGAGCGGTGACCAGCGAGACATCCTGCAGCGGCACCAGCCCGGTTTCCTCGCCGATGAACACCCGCATGCCCGGGGCCTGGATGGTGCGCTCGAGCAGCTGCAGGATCTCGCGCTTGCTGGCGAACAGTTCGAACAGCTCGCGCAGCCGGTCCAGGTCGGACAGGTCCTGCACCCCCATCAGCCGGGTCTGGCCGCTGAGCAGCACGTCATCCTCGGCCGGGGCCAGCGCCTCGCCGGCCAGTTCCACGCTGTGCGCCAGCAGCTGCTCCATCTCGGCCTGGGCGCTGCGCAGCTCCTGCAGCAGGCGGGTCCGGATCTCGGCCAGCGGCCGCCCGGCGAAATGGGCATTGAGGTAGTTGGCCACCCGCTCCAGCTCGTCCGGACGGTAGGCCCTGCGCGGCACGATGACGCGGTTCTGTACCTCGTGGTCGGCGAATACCAGGATCGCCAGGATCCGCTGCGGTTCGAGCGGCACGAAATCGATATGGCGGAACGCGAACTGCTCCCGGCGTGGCGCACTGACCATTCCCACGAAATGGGTCATCGCCGACAGCATTTCCGACGCATTGCCCAGCAGGTGCTGGGTACCGCTGCCGCTGGCCAGCTCGCTGCGCAGGCGGGTGACCTCCTGCTCGCCGGGCGGCCGCATCTGCACCAGGCTGTCGACGAAGACCCGGTAGCCCTGGGCGGTCGGCACCCGTCCGGCCGAAGTGTGCGGCGAGCTCAGCAGCCCCTGCTCCTCCAGGTCGCCGAGGATGTTGCGGATCGTGGCCGGGCTGACATCCAGCCCCGCGTGCCGGGCCAGGGTCTGCGAACCCACCGGTTCGCCGTCACTGATGTAGCGCGAGATCAGCGTGCGCAGTAGCTGCCGCGCGCGGGGGGTCAAGGTGGACGTGGCGGAAGACGGACGGCTCATGGCGCAGGCGGTGAGATTGGCTTGCAGATAATGCCAGTGGCCCGCCAAAGACAAGCCATTGGACCACCCTGCCGCGCATGCTAGCTTTGCGCGGCCTCAATCCCCCGCAGACCATGCTCAGACATCTCTCCATCAAGGATTTTGCAGTTGTCCGCGCCACCGAACTGGAGTTCGGGCCGGGCATGACCGTGGTTTCGGGCGAGACCGGCGCCGGCAAGTCGCTGATGGTGGACGCGCTGGGCTTCCTGTCCGGGCTGCGCGCCGACAGCGGCGTGGTCCGCCACGGCGCCGCCCGCGCCGAGCTGGCCGCCGAGTTCGCGCTGGATGAACAGGCCCCGGCGCGGCAGTGGCTGCGCGACAACGAACTCGACGACGAGGACCAGTGCCAGTTGCGTCGGGTGATCCGTGCCGACGGGGGCTCGCGCGCCTTCATCAATGGTCGCCCGGCCACCTTGGGCCAGCTGTCCGAGCTGGCCTCGATGCTGGTCGAGATCCATGGCCAGCACGAGCAGCAGGCGCTGCTGTCGCGCCCCAGCCAGCTGGCCCTGCTCGATGCCTACGCCCGCAATGACGCCGAGCGCGAGGCAGTGCGCCGCGCCGCCACCCGCTGGCAGGCGCTGCTGGACGAGCGTGACGCCCTGTCCCGCCAGGGCGATGTCTCCGACCGCATCGGTTTCCTCGAGCACCAGCTGCAGGAGCTCGAGCGCGAGGACCTGGAGCCCGAATCCATTGCCGCCCTGGGCACGAGCCACCGCCGCCAGGCCCACGCCAGCGCGCTGATCAGCGCCTGCGAACTGGCCACCGCCCAGCTCAATGGCGATGACGGCAGCTCGGTGCTGCAGTCACTGCAGGGCATTCGCCACGAACTGGGCCGGGTCAGCGAGCACGATCCGCGCCTGGGCGAGGTTGACACCCTGCTCGACAGCGCCGCCATCCAGCTGCACGAGGCGCTGGTCCTGCTGGACCGGATCCGCGACGACCTGGATGCCGATCCGCAGCAGTTCGAGGACATCGAACGCCGGCTCGGTCGCCTGCACGACCTGGCCCGCAAGCACCGCGTGCCGATGGACGAACTGGGCCAGCACCGCGACGCGCTGGCCGCCGAGGTCGAGCAGCTGCGCGGTGCCGACGAACGCCTGCAGAAGCTGGCCGGTGAAATCGACAAGGCCGCCGCCGTCTGGCAGCAGGCCGCCGACACCCTCGGTGCCACCCGCCGCAAGGCCGCCGACTCGCTGTCGTCCACCACCACCGCCCTGATCGGCGAGCTGGGCATGGGCGGCGGCCAGTTCCTGATCGAGATCGAGCCGCAGCCGGCGCTGCGCCCGGACCCCAACGGCAGCGAGCGGGTGGAATTCCTGGTCGCCGCCAATGCTGGCCAGCCGCCGCGCGCCCTGCGCAAGGTCGCTTCCGGTGGCGAGCTGTCGCGCATTTCGCTGGCCATCGAGGTTGCCGCGCTGGGCCTGGACGCAGTCCCGACCATGGTGTTCGACGAAGTGGATTCGGGCATCGGCGGCGCCGTGGCCGACATCGTCGGCCAGAAGCTGCGCGCACTGGGCGAGAAACGCCAGGTGCTGTGCGTGACCCACCTGCCGCAGGTGGCCTCCAAGGGCCACGCCCACTACCGGGTCAGCAAGGCCCCGGTCGAGGGCATGACCCAGAGCGCGGTGGAACTGCTGGACACCCGCCAGCGCGAGGAAGAACTGGCCCGCATGCTCGGCGGCGTGGAGGTCAGCAAGGAAGCCCGGGCCGCGGCCCGCAAGCTGATGCAGGCGGTCTGACCGCCCTGCCCCGGCCGCAACGCAAAACGGCGCCGAAAGGCGCCGTTCTGCTGTGGTCTTGCGGGTCGGTCAGGCGCGTTTCTTGCGCACGTACAGCACCAGCGAGTGCTCTTCCAGCTCGTACCCGTGTTCAGCGGCGATCTTGCGCTGCAGCTCCTCGATCTCGGCGCTCTCGAACTCGATGACGTGGCCGGTGTCCACGTCGACCATGTGGTCGTGGTGGCCGCCGCGGTCCAGCTCGTACACCGCCTGGCCGCCCTCGAAGTTGTGCTTGAGCACCAGGCCGGCCGCCTCGAACTGGGTCAGCACCCGGTACACCGTGGCCAGGCCGATCTCGTCGCCATGCTCGAGCAGCTGGCGGTAGATGGCCTCGGCGGTCATGTGGTGGTGGGGGCTGCGCTGCTCCAGCAACGCCAGGATGCGCATGCGCGGATGGGTGACCTTCAGGCCGACTTTGCGCAGATCGTGGGATTCCATGGCCATCGTCTCGATTGGCGGTGTTACGCCAGTTGCCTCCGGTGCGGTGGCGGCGGGTGGCCGGGAGTGTATCATCGACGTGATTTCCCAACCCGCGATTCCCGATGCGCAATCTCCTGTTGATCGCCGTTGTTGCCCTGTCCACCACCGGCTGCGGCATCATCTACAAGCAGCCCATCTACCAGGGCAACCTGATCCGGGAGCAGTCCGTCCAGCAGCTTCAGGTCGGGCAGAGCAAGCAGCAGGTCAACGCCCTGCTCGGCACCCCGTCGGTACCGGATCCGTTCCACGCCCAGCGCTGGGACTACACCGCCAGCAAGCGCGTCAACCGGCTGGGCCAGACCGAGATCAAGAACTTCACCGTGTTCTTCGAGAACGACCAGGTTGCCCGTTGGGAAGGCGAGTACTTCCCGGACCAGGATGCGCAGCTGGCCGCTTCGGCCGTGCGCCAGTTCGGCCGCAACCTGGCCCGCGACAAGAAGAAGAACCGCGGCCGCTGATGGCGGCCCGGCTCACTCGCCGCCGCGCGCCCGCCGGCGGCGGTTGTCCTTCGGATCGGCCAATAGCGGACGCAGCAATTCCAGCCGGTCGCCATCGCGCAGCACCGTCTTTGCGTTTGCCAGCACGCCGTGTACCGCGCAGGCCGGCGCTTGCGCCGCGCCTTCGAGCGTGACCCGGGGCAGCGCCTGTTCAACGGTCGCCCCCTCTGCCAGCTCCAGCCACTGCACCTGGTAGTGGTCCGGCCACGCCATCACGACTTCGACCCGCATCGCGCTCAGGCCTCCTGGTCAGCCACGCGCACGAAATCGTTGACCATGCGGTCGGCCAGCCCCTGGAAGCCCAGCGCCAGCGCCGGCGCCAGCAGGCGCGAGGTAGGTTCGAACTCCATCGTCAGGCTCACCTTGCAGGCATCCTCGGCCAGCGCATGGAACTCCCAGCGGCCGTGCAGGCTCCTGAACGGGCCATCGCGCAGCTTCATATCAATGCTGCGCGGCCGCTCCAGGGTGTTCTCGGTCATGAACCAGGTGCGGAACGAGCCCAGCCCCAGGTCAAGGCGGGCAACGAGGCGGTCTGCCCCCTGCTCCACGATCGTGGCCTTGTCGCACCACCGGAAGCGGCGGGGATAGGCATCTACGTCATTGACCAGGTCGAACATGCGCGAGGCGGAGTGTTCGACCAGCGCGCTGCGGCTGATGGTGGGCATTGGGTACCGGGAAGCGAAAGGATCATCCGGGATTGACCGGAATCGGAGACAATACGGCGATGAGCAAGAAACCCGGCAAGGATAAAGCAAAGAGCGCGACGGCCAGTAAAACCATCGCGCTGAACAAGCGTGCGCGCCACGAGTACCACCTGGAACAGCGCTTCGAGGCTGGCCTGGTGCTGCAGGGATGGGAGGTCAAGGCCATCCGTGCCGGCCGCGGCAACATGACCGACGCCTACGCCTACGTAAAGGATGGCGAGATCTACCTGATCGGCGCGCAGATCACCCCGTTGATCCAGGCCTCGACCCACGTGGTCCCCGAGGACCGCCGCCAGCGCAAGCTGCTGCTCCACCGTAGCGAGATCGACAAGCTGATCGGCGCGGTCGAGCGCGATGGCTACACCATCGTTCCCACGGCGATGTACTGGAGCAAGAACAAGATCAAGATCGAGATCGCGCTGGCCAAGGGCAAGCAGACCCACGACAAGCGTGACGCCGCTAAGGACCGCGACTGGGCACGCGACAAGCAGCGCCTGATGCGCCGCCACAACCGCGACGCCTGAGCAGCGGCGATCGAAACAAAAAAGCCGGGAGCCATTGCTCCCGGCTTTTTTTCTGGGTCCTGCAGCGCTGTCGGCAACCGCCCCGGGAAGACCAGGGCCAGTCCCCAGCCGCTTCGAATCAGTCGCGCTCCACCACCATCGTCCAGGAGTGACTGGTCCGCGGCAGCCCGGCCCCGGGGTCTGCGCCCAAAGAGGCCTGCGGCATGATGCTGACCACCCTCCAGCCGGCAGCGTAGAGCTGTGGAATGGTTACCGGACCTGCGGTCTTGCACTCGAATACGGTGCTGTCGGAAAGGGTGCCATCCTTGGTTACGGGCTTCGAGGAGCACACCTCGCCCTGCCCGGCGAAGGCAGAGGTGGAAAAGGCCAGAAGCACTGCGGCGATACACATCTTTGTCGGGCGCATGGGTTTCCTTGGCGAGCCGCTCCAGCCGGCGGCCCTTCAACCATAGCAAGCTGACGCAGCCAAGGTCCGCTTCCACGCGCCTCGTCTCCCCAACGGCGACAGTGACCAGCTCGACGTCGGGGCAATCCCCTGGAGCAGCAGCGACGAACGAGGGCTGCGTCCGGAACGGAATGCATATGCGATCCGCACAAACAAAAAAGGCCACCCGGAGGGTGGCCCATCTTGTTGATTGGAAGGAACATCCAATCAAGGCATTGGTGGCGGAACAACGAACCGAACCCGCGTCCGCAATCCGAGCCAGATGGTAACGCCTTGGCCTTGAGGGCGTGGATTCAACGATTTGGCCATTCTTTTCTTCGCCCAGCCTCTGGTCTAGTTCGCCGTCGTATGGAAAATTGGCAACTCTTGGCAATCCCTATTCATCATCGGCAAAGGCGAGACGATGGCAGATCCGGAAGGTGAAATCCTGACCCTGGACGAGGTGGCCGCCTACTTGAAGGCTGGCAAGCGCACCGTCTACCGCCTCGCGGCCGAAGGCAAGCTTCCCGCTTTCAAGCTGGGCGGCACGTGGCGCTTCCGCCGCAGCGACCTGGATGAGTGGATTGCCGCCAATCTGACCAACAAGGATTCGGGGGCAAGCAACTGATGGAACTGATCGACAACATCAGCCGGTTGCTTGGCGACGATCTCAAGAAGACCCTCCGGCCAGGCGCGCGCCTGAAGGTCGCGGCCTCGTGCTTTTCGATGTACGCCTACGAGGCGCTGAAAGCCGAGCTGGAAAAGATCGACGAGCTGGACTTCATCTTCACCTCGCCCACCTTTGTTGGCAACGAGGTCACCGACAAGATTCGCAAAGAGCGAAAGGAATTCCACATTCCCAAGCTCGACCGGGAGCGCAGCCTCTACGGCAGCGAGTTTGAAATCCAACTGCGCAACAAGCTGACCCAGCGGGCGGTGGCCAAGGAGTGCGCAGAGTGGATACGGCGCAAGGCCAAATTCAAGAGCAACCGCACTAAAGCGCCGATGCAGCAGTTCGCCTGCGTGCAGGCTGGTGGTACCGACACGGCTTACATGCCCCTGCACGGGTTCACGGCTGTCGATCTCGGGTACCAGCAAGGCAATGCGGTATCCAACCTCGTCAACAAGATGGACGAGGCACCCTTTGCTGCCACGTACCTGAGCCTGTTCGATCAGATCTGGAATGACCCCGAAAAGCTCGAGGACGTGACAGCGCAGATTTGCGAGCACATCGCCTCGGTCTACCAAGAGAACTCACCCGAGAGCATCTACTTCCTGATGCTCTACAACATCTTCAACGAGTTCCTAGACGACATCGACGAAGACGTCCTGCCCAACGACCGCACCGGCTACCAGGACACCCTGATCTGGAACAAGCTCTTTAACTACCAGAAGGATGCTGCCACCGGGATCATCAACAAGCTGGAAACCTACAGCGGCTGCATCCTTGCCGACAGCGTCGGCTTGGGCAAGACCTTCACCGCACTGGCCGTCATCAAGTATTACGAGCTGCGCAACCGGTCAGTGCTGGTGCTCTGCCCCAAGAAGCTGGCGGATAACTGGCTGAACTACAACCGCAACCTTAAGACCAACATCTTCGCCCGCGACCGGTTCAACTACGACGTCCTCTGCCACACGGATCTGTCCCGCACCGGCGGCGAGTCCTTCGGTACGCCGCTGAACCGAATCAACTGGGGCAACTACGACCTCGTCGTCATCGATGAGTCACACAACTTCCGCAACAACGATGCCTACAAGGACAAGGAAACCCGCTACCAGAAGCTGATGCGCAAGGTGATCCAAGAAGGGGTCAAGACCAAGGTGCTGATGTTGTCGGCAACGCCAGTGAACAACCGCTTTAACGACTTGCGCAACCAACTGGCCCTGGCCTACGAAGGCGACTCCGAAAACCTCACAAAAAAACTGCGCACGGACAGAAGCGTTGAGGAGATTTTCCGAGGCGCACAAGCAGCCTTCAATGCGTGGTCGAAGCTCCCCCCGGAAGAACGTACCGCGCGTGCGATCCTCGACTCACTGGACTTCGACTTCTTCGAGCTGCTCGACAGCGTCACCATCGCACGCTCGCGTAAGCACATCCAGACCTTCTACGACACCAAGGACATCGGTCAATTTCCGGAGCGCCGCAAACCGTTGTCGTTTCACTGCCCGTTGACTGAGCGGTCGGACGTGTTGGGCTTCAACGAAATTTTCGAGCAACTCTCACTGCTCAAGCTGGCCGTGTATGCGCCCATCAGCTACATCCTGCCCAGCCGTCTGAAAAAGTACGAGGAGATCTACGACACCAAGGTAGGCCGCAAGGGCACGCTGCGCCAAGCCGACCGCGAAAAGAGCCTGCAGGCCCTGATGACGGTCAACCTGCTCAAACGGCTTGAAAGTTCGGTGCAGTCGTTCCGGCTAACACTACAATCGCTGCGGGCCAACAACGAAGTCACCCTCGCAAAGATCGCCGCGTTCAATCAATCCGGCGGCGCGGTCACGGTGGGCGACCTCACGGAAGTGCTGGAAGGACTGGATGCAGAGGACGATGAGCTGCCAATGCCCGGCGACGAGGGCGGCGAGATCGGCAGCAAGATCAAGATCAGCCTCGCCGACATGGATTTGCCGTCCTGGGAACACGAACTGAAGGTGGACTTACAGGTCATCGATGCCTTGCTGGCTTCGATGAACAAGATCACGCCGCAGGACGACGCCAAGTTGCAGCACCTCAAAGCACTACTGCTCGGCAAGATTGCAAACCCAATCAACCCCGGGAACGGGAAGGTGCTGATCTTCACAGCCTTTGCTGACACCGCTGATTACCTGTACGCCAACCTTGCGCCGGAGCTGCTGGCTACGCTCGCCATCCACACGGCCAAGGTCACCGGCAAGGGGGCACCGCAGTCCACCATCAAGAGCAAAACTCAGAAGCGCAGCTATGACTTCCAGGAGCTGCTCACCCTGTTTTCCCCTCGTTCTAAAGAGAAGGCGGTGGTACTGCCGGACGAGCCGCACGAGGTGGATCTGCTGATCGGCACCGATTGCATCTCCGAAGGCCAGAACCTGCAGGACTGCGACTACCTGATCAACTACGACATCCACTGGAACCCGGTGCGCATCATCCAGCGCTTTGGCCGGGTTGATCGCATTGGCTCGCCCAATAGCAGCATCCAGCTGGTCAACTACTGGCCCGACATCTCGCTCGACGAGTACATCAACCTCAAAGAGCGCGTCGAGAGCCGGATGATGATCGCCGACGTGACCGCCACAGGTGACGACAACGTGCTGTCTGCGCAGGCTAACGACGTGTCGTACCGCAAGGAGCAACTGCGTCGCCTGCAGGAGGAAGTCATCGAGCTGGAGGATTTGAAGACCGGTGTCTCGATCACCGACCTGGGCCTCAACGACTTCCGGATGGATTTGCTCAACTACGTCAAAGCCCACGGCGAACTGAGCAATGTGCCTAACGGGATGCACGCAGTGGTTCCCGCCAGACTCGAGATGGGCCTACGGCCGGGCGCGATCTTCACGCTGCGCAATCGGAACGCCGGGATCACCCTCAACCAGCACAACCGCCTGCACCCGTACTACCTCGTCTACATCAACCGCGAGGGCGAGGTCATTCACGACCACACTGAGGTCAAGCGCCTGCTTGATCTGGTACGCACCTGCTGCAAAGGCCAGGACAAGCCGTTTGTCGACGTGTGCCAGCGCTTCAATCAGGAAACGGCCGATGGCCGCAAGATGCAGGTGTATTCGGACCTGCTTGGCAAGACCATTCGCTCCATGATCGAGGTGAAGGAAGAGAAGGATCTGGACAGCCTGTTCAGCGGCGGCAAGACCACCGCGCTGGTCAATACCATCGCCGGGCTGGACGACTTCGAACTGATCACCTTCCTCGTGATTCAGGAGGCTGGATGAGTCAAGGAGCGACCACAAAAAGAACAGTGCTGATCGCCTACCCCAAGCAAGCTGCTTTCGGGCGCGTTCTGCCCAAGAACAAAATCTATGAGCACAGCGGGGCCAACACCCGGCTGAAGGAACTGTTCGTAGAGCAGGTCGAGCAGATCGTCTGGCAGTACAAGCTCGCCCCGGAGACGATCAACCTGCCTGCGCGGCCCGGCGTGCCGGAAATCCAGGTCTTCAGCATCCAGCTCAAGTCCACCGAGCTACACGAAGACGTGCTCCGCTGCATTGATGGCGCGGTGCAGTTCCCGATCCTGTTTGAACTGAACCAAGGCCACGGCGATCAGGCGAAAACGCAGGTCGTGGCGGCTTACAAGCGCCCGAGCGAAGCCGATGCCAGTCGCTGGGTGCTGTCCAGCTACTTCACCAGCGACTGGATGCCTGCGGCAACTGCCCGTACGGCTATGCCAGTGGCCCTCGACATGGCCCACCTGTACTCCGTTCTGCTGCAAGGCTTAATGCCGCTGCCAGCACGTCCACAGGAGGCCTTGCCCGACTGGATTGCGCGTATCGAGCAGGTGGCAAACAAGCGCCGCGAAGTCGAGAAGACCCAGGCGAGACTGGCTAAGGAAAAGCAATTTAACCGCAAGGTCGAGATCAACGCGACCTTGCGGCAACTGAAATCTGAACTTGAACAATTGAGCCGCTGAACCCTGATATCTGAAGCGCAGCGACCAGAGGAAAAGAACATGGAAAAGCTAAAAATGCATTCACCCAATCTCACGCAGGACAACATCGCCCGTATTCGTGATCTGTTTCCGAGCTGCGTCACCGAAGCCAAGGGCGAGGACGGCAGCGTGAAGTTAGCCGTGGATTTTGACCAGTTGCGGCAAGAGTTGGCCGAGTCGATTGTGGAAGGGCCGCAGGAGCGCTACCACCTGAACTGGCCGGGTAAACGCGAAGCCTTGCTCACGGCCAACGCGCCCATTGCCAAAACGCTGCGCCCTTGCCGCGATGAGAGCGTGGACTTTGATACCACCAAAAACCTGTTCATCGAAGGCGACAACCTCGACGCGTTGAAGCTCTTGCAGGAGACGTATCTGGGCAAGGTCAAGATGATCTACATCGATCCCCCATATAACACAGGGAACGACTTCATTTACGAGGACGACTTTGCCGAAAACACAGAGGACTTTCTCCGGAGATCCAATCAGAAGGATGTCAAGGGGAATCGGCTGATCGCCAACCCTGACACCAATGGCCGGTTCCATTCGGACTGGCTATCGATGATCTATCCCCGATTGAAGCTCGCTAGGACCCTTCTAGCAGATGATGGCCTGCTCTTCATCAGCATAGGCGAACAGGAGGTCGATAATTTGCTGCGCCTGACCAAGGAGGTCTTTGGCGAACAGAACTTCGTAACTACCTTCCTGCGCCAGCGCAAGAAGAAACCTTCGTTCCTACACGCTAACGTAGGCTCGATGTTCGAGTATGTGGTGTGCGTAGCGCGGAACCGATCTCTCGCCCCACCTTTTTCGGTCGATGTCACAACGGCCGGGAAAAAGTATCCAGTCAACAACGCCGGTAACTCTTTGGGGACGCTTATATTTCCTGCAGGAGCTGTCCGATTCGCGTCAAAAGATGCAATCTTCGAACCTCAGGATATGAGCGAGGGAAACATTGTCACCCGCCTGCTCGACAAGGTCGTCGTGAGCGATTACCGCAACGTCGACGCCTTCCGGCTGGAAGGTGAATTCAGGTATAGCCAGAGCCGGCTCGACGAGATAGTTCGTGCTGGCGAGACGATCACCATTTCGAAGGCGCCGTTCAGGCCTAACCATGTAAAGGCAGGCGGAGAGGTCAAGAAAATGCACAACCTCCTTTCGCCAGAAACGTATCAAGTTGGCACTAACGAAGATGGAACCGCTGAGCTGGAAAGCCTTTTCGGGGCACCCCTGTTCGACAACCCGAAGCCTTCAAGCTTGATTCGGGTGCTGTGCCGTGCCGTCACGTACGATGATCAGGATGCCTTGGTCATGGATTTCTTCTGTGGATCGGGCTCAACCGCCGACGCCGTGATTCAGCTGAATTCCGAAGATGGAGGTAACCGTAGATTCATCATGGTCCAGCTGCCCGAGCCGTGTGAGGCGAACTCGGATGCATTTACTGGCGGTTACCAAACAATTGCAGAGATCAGCAAGGAACGCATTCGCCGCGCCGGTAAGCGGACGCTGGGAAGTCAGTGCCATGAAGACTGGGACAGGGACATTGGCTTCCGTGTGCTTAAGGTCGATACGTCGAATATGGCCGACGTCTACTACCAACCAGACGCCCTGGATAAGGCAAATCTTGACCTGCTCGTCGAAAACATCAAACCCGACCGCACACCCGAGGACCTGCTTTTCCAGGTGATGCTGGATTGGGGGCTGGACCTCTCCCTGCCCATCGAGATAGAGATTATTCAGGGCAAGGACGTTTATTTCGTCGATGGCGATGCGCTGGCCTGCTGCTTCGACAACGATGGTGGCGTCGACGAGTCTTTCATCAAGGAACTAGCGGCCTACAAGCCACTGCGCGCTGTCTGTCGCGATTCCGGCCTAAGGAGCAGTGCCGTGAGGATCAACATTGAGCAGATCTTCAGGCTGCTGTCGCCAAGTACGGAGATCAAGGTACTGTGAGCCAAGTCCCTAAAACATCGGCGGCCCTGTCGCGGACGGCACCAACCATGCGGGCCGCCGCATGGGCCGTAACCGACTTTCTTGCTGCTGCCGAGCATATGTGCGAAACCGACAAACAGGCCCTTCAGCTGAGGCTGTACTTCTATGCAGCCACAGAATCGGGATGGAAGCGGATTCGAAAGAGCATCCTAAATTGGCGCAAGTCGCGGGACGGCCGAGCTGTTACGGCCTACATCGGAACTGACCACGCACTGACTGACGTAGCAGCCCTCGAAGCCATGCAGGACGAAGGAATCGAAGTTCGCTTGATGCGCCACTACAAAGGCATCTTCCATCCCAAGGTCATCTGGTTCGTCGGCAAGGCTGGTAGCACCATTCTGGCAGGGAGCAACAACCTGACCGAAGACGGTCTGAGGAATAACATCGAGTTCGCAACCGTCACGACGTTGGCCCATGTCGATGCCCATCTGCAAACATGGCATGACGAAATCCACAAGGCCAGCGATCCTGTCACGGCAGCGCTTATCAAGAGCTATGCGAAGGAGAAGGAAAAGTACGGACAGCGACGGGCGACATCGGGCCTGGGCGGAGATTTCACTTGGTCGAAGCGTACAAGCGGTGCTTCGGCCAAGAGGTCCAATGCGAAGGCCAATGCGGCTGGCGAGCCGAGGGGCTCCAGATTGATCCTCGAAGTCATGCCCAGAGAGACAAGCGAGGAAGGACGTCAGGTCCAGATACCGTTGGACGCCGCGCGGAGATTCTTTGGGCTGGGTAATCCGGTCGGAAGTAGCATCAACCTCGACTTGAATAACGTCGACACCCAGGAATCGCGCACGCTAGTTTTTACGCTCAACGGTAACGCTACCGCTCGCCTGTCGATCCGCGAACTCGAATACGGCAGTCGCCCTTGTGTTCTCATCTTTACCAAGCGGGGACGCAGGAAATTCGACTTCGAACTGGTCCGTCGAGCAATCGATCCGAGTCGATACGACGTACTGATCGCCGAGTGTAAACAGGTGCCACCGGCTCGGCGTTGGAAGTTGTGATTCGCTGTCCTAGGGAAAAACCATGAAACTGAAGTTCAAAACACAGGCCTACCAGACAGCAGCGGTACAGGCGGTCATCGAATGCTTCAAGGGCCAGCCCTTGGCATCCGCTGAAGCCATGAGTTATCGCATCGACCCCGGCAAGGCAAAGAGCAGAATGGAAAGCCTGTTTTCCGAGGCTGGTTTCAAGAACGCCGACCTTTCGCTGTCTCATTCGACCCTGCTCGCCAACATCCACGACGTACAACGAGCACAGAACCTGCCCCTGTCGGATACGCTGGTCAAGACCAAGGTGGCCAAGATCAATCTCGACATCGAGATGGAAACCGGCACCGGCAAGACCTATTGCTACATCAAGACGATTTTTGAGCTGAACAAGCAGTACGGCTGGAGCAAGTTCATCATCGTGGTGCCGAGCATTGCCATCCGCGAGGGTGTGGCCAAGTCGCTGCAGATCACTGCAGACCACTTCCTGGAGACCTACCAGAAGAAGGCGCGTTTCTTCATCTACAACTCCAAGCAGCTGCACCACCTAGAGAGCTTCTCGTCTGACGCGGGCATCAATGTGATGGTGATCAACGTGCAGGCCTTCGCCGCACGCGGAGCCGACAACCGCCGCATTTATGACGTGCTGGACGATTTCCAGTCGCGCAAACCCATCGACGTGATCAGCGCCAACCGCCCCATCCTGATCCTGGATGAGCCGCAGAAGATGGAAGGCGCGGCGACGCTGAAGTCGCTGGAGGAGTTCAAGGCGCTGATGGTGTTGCGCTACTCGGCAACCCACAAGACTACGCACAACAAGATTCACCGCCTCGATGCGCTGGACGCCTACAACCAGAAGCTGGTGAAGAAGATCGCGGTACGCGGCATCGCGGTCAAGGGGCTGGCGGGCACGGCGGGCTATCTGTACCTGCAGTCCATCGAGATCTCGAGCAAGAAGCCGCCAGAGGCGCGCGTGGAGTTCGAGCAGAAATTGGCGGGCGGGAACATCAAGCGGGTGGTCAGGAAGCTCTCAAAAGGCGACAACTTGTTCGATCTGTCGAACGGACTCGATCAGTATCGGGACGGCTTTGTCGTGGCCGACATCAACGCCAACTCCGACACCCTGAGCTTCACCAATGGCATTGAGCTCACCGTCGGGGATGCGACCGGTGATGTGACAGAGGCCGCGCTGCGCCGCATACAGATCCGCGAGGCAATCAAGGCGCACTTCGACAAGGAACAGGCGCTGTTCCGGCAGGGTGTGAAGGTTCTCACGCTTTACTTCATCGACGAAGTGGTCAAGTACCGCGACTATTCGCAGCCCGACGAAAAAGGTGAGTACGCCCGCATCTTCGAGGAGGAGTACCAGCTCTACCTCAACGAGGTGCTGGAGCTGGATGAGACGCCGTACGTCAAATACCTCAAAGGGATTTCTGCCGACAAAACGCACAGCGGCTACTTCTCCATAGACAAGAAGAGCAAACGGCTGGCCGACCCAACGGTCGCAGCGCGTGGCGAGAACGCGGGACTTTCTGACGACGTAGACGCCTACGACCTGATCCTGAAGGACAAGGAGCGGTTGCTGTCGTTCGTAGAGCCCGTGCGCTTCATCTTCTCGCACTCTGCCCTGCGTGAAGGATGGGACAACCCGAACGTGTTTGTGATCTGCGCGCTCAAGCACAGTGACAACACGATTTCCCGCCGCCAGGAAGTGGGACGTGGCTTGCGACTATCCGTCAACCAAAGCGGTGACAGGATGGATCACCCGGCCACGGTACACGAAGTGAACGTGCTGACTGTGGTGGCCAGCGAGAGCTACAAGGACTTCGTAGCAGCGCTGCAGAAGGACATCAGCGAGTCGCTGTCGGCGCGTCCGCGCTTGGCGGATGAGGCCTACTTCACCGGCAAGGTGCTGAAGACGGAGTCTGGAGACGTCGAGGTCACACCGCAGCTCGCCAAGCAGATCTACAAGTACCTGCTCAAGCATGACTACACCGACGACGCAGATCGCATCACCACCGTGTACCACGAGGCGAAGAATGACGGTACGCTGGCTGCGCTGCCCCCCGAGCTGGCACCACATGCCGAGCAGGTGTTCAAACTGATTGACAGTGTCTTCAGCGAGAGCCAGTTGCCCGAAATTGGCGACGACCGCAAGCCCAAGAAGAACCCGCTCAACGCAAACTTCGAAAGGCAGGAGTTCAAGGAACTCTGGAATCGGATCAACCGAAAGGCGGCATACAGTGTCGACTTCGATTCCGACGAACTGGTGCAGAAGGCGGTCAAAGAGTTGGATGCCAGTCTGCGCGTCACTCCGCTGCAATACACAATCCAGCACGGTGAACAGGCTGCCGCCGTGACCTATGACGGTATCAAGGCGGGCAATGCGTTCGAGCTGAAGGTCACAGAGACAGAAACCAACCGCGTTTCAATCCACTCAGGGGTCAAGTATGACCTGATCGGCAAACTTGCAGAAGGCACCCAGCTGACACGGCGTACGGTGACCGAGATCCTCAAGGGGCTCAACACCGCTGTATTCGCACAGTTCAAGACCAACCCAGAGAGCTTCATTGCCGAGGCGATACGCCTGATCAACGAGCAGAAGGCTACCGTAATCATCGAACACTTGGCCTATGACCCGGTCGAGGACAAGTTCGATCTGGACATCTTCACTACCGGGCAAACCAAGCAGGACTTCAGCAATGCGGTCAAAACGCCCAAGCACCACATTTACGATTTCGTGCTGCCTGATTCAGGCTCGAAGCCGGAGCGTGATTTTGCAGAGGCGTTGGAATCAAGCGCTGAAGTAGTGGTGTACGCCAAGCTGCCGCGTGGTTTTCTGATCCCAACCCCGGTCGGTGACTACAACCCCGACTGGGCCATCTCGTTCAAGGAAGGCGCGGTGAAGCACATCTACTTCGTCGCAGAAACCAAAGGATCGATGTCCTCGATGGATCTGCGCGAGATCGAGAAAACCAAGATCAAATGCGCCCGCAAGTTCTTCGATGAGATGAACCGCCGTTTCGCCCCGGAAAACGTCAAATACGACGTGGTGGACAGCTTCGGCAGATTGATGGAAATCGTGAAATAAAAACGCAGGCAAGACGATGAGCACTTTCGACAGCACCAAGCGCCTATTGCCAGAGATTCTTTCCGACATCGTCAAGGCGAAGATTCAGTTGCCGGATTTCCAGCGTGGATGGGTGTGGGATGACCAGCACATTCGCAGTCTGCTGGTGAGCATCGCCAGGTCATTTCCGGTTGGGGCGGTCATGCTCCTTGAGACCGGCGGCGAGGCCAAGTTCCAGGTTCGACCTATAGAAGGAGTTTCGCTACCCTCAGGTGCCTTGGATGCGGAGCTGCTGATTCTCGACGGGCAACAACGCCTGACCACCTTGACGCAAGTCCTGGCCACGAAGGATGCGGTAAAGACCCGCACAGAGAAAGGCAAGCCCATTCGACGCCACTACTACTGGAACATCGAAGTGGCGCTGGAAGGCGGAGACCGCTTGGAGGATGCCATTGAGGCCATTGAAGAAGACAAGATCAAACGCTCCAATTTTGGCAGGCAGATCGATCTTGATTTGAGTACAACGCAGAAGGAGTGCGAGCAGCTCTACTTTCCGTGCGATCAGATCCTGAACTCGGATGCATGGGAAGAAGCTCTGCAAGAGTACGCTCCCGAAAAATTCGGCCTGTACATGCAATTCCGTCGACAGGTACTGAATGCCTTCCGCAACTACCAGCTACCTGTGATCCAGTTGGGTAAAGCCACGACGAAGGAAGCCGTTTGCCTGGTCTTCGAGAAGGTAAACACCGGCGGCGTCCCCCTCAACGTGTTCGAGCTCGTCACGGCGACCTATGCGGCTGACGGCTTTAACCTGCGTGATGACTGGCACGGAAACGCCACCCGAAATGTCTCGGGCCGGTATCAGCGCTTGTGCAAAGAGGCACTGCTGTCACAGGTGGAGTCCACAGACTTCCTGCAGGCCGTATCGATGTTGCACACGCTGGAGTTGCGCCGCGCCGATGTGGCTTCGGGGAAAACCGGAAAGTCCGTACAGCCGGTGAGTGCAAAGCGCGTCTCGATACTTGCGATGCCTTTGAGCGCGTATTCCAAATGGGCAGACGAAGTCGAAGCGGGCTTCCTTCTCGCGGCCAAGTTTTTGCGCAAGGAATGTGTGAAAACCCCGCGTGAGCTGCCCTATCGAACTCAACTGGCTCCTCTCGCCTCGGTACTCGCGCACCTGCGCGAACGCTGGCTTGAGCCGCGCATTTACCAGAAACTCTCTCACTGGTACTGGAGTGGCGTTCTCGGCGAACTCTACGGCAGCGCCATCGAGACCCGAATCGCGAACGACGTCGAGGATCTATTGCAGTGGATCGACAGTGACGACGCAATACCGCGAACCATTGCAGATGCGGCATTTAGCCCCGACCGCCTAGACACGATGACGTCGCGCCTGTCCGCCGCGTACAAAGGCCTGAATGTGCTGGTACTTCGTGAGGGCGCGCAAGACTTCTTCTGGAAGGCAAAGATCCAGGAACTCGACGACGAGGAGCTTGCGCTGGATATTCATCACATCTTTCCGCAGGACTGGTGTGAGAAGAACGGCATTAAGCGCGCTGTCTACAACACGGTCGTCAACAAAACCCCGATTTCCTACAAGGCAAACCGGATGATCGGCGGGCATGCGCCATCGATCTATTTGTCAAAATTGCAGGCTCATACGCAGGTTCAGCTTGCAGACGCCCAGATGAATGCCATTGTCGGGTCGCACCTCATCGATACGACCGCGCTCCGAGCGGACGACTTCGACAGCTTCTACAAGAGCAGAAAGGCCGCCCTGGTCAAACTGGTCGAACGGGCTATGGGTAAAGCGGCGGCGGTTGTTGCGGACGGAGCTGATCCTGGCGATGCTGAAGAGGATGAGAGCGATCAGCAGCAAGTCATTTCGCCAGTGACCTGCCCCCACTGGCCATACCAGTGATTACTGATAAAGCCCGGGGTTGAAGGTTACTGCGTTGTCGGCTTGTTGTGCTCGGTGGTTGGCAGCGAACTGGGCAGGCGGGATTCGACCGCAGCTGCTGTGTGGTCGCACCTGGTTGTAGTCGCGTCGCCAGTCGGCGATGACCTGGCGGGCTTGGGCGAGCGAGGTGAACCAGTGTTCGTTGAGGCACTCGTCCCTGAACTTGCCGTTGAAGCTCTCGATGTAGCCGTTCTGCATGGGCCTGCCCGGCTCGATCAACAGGTGCTCGATGCCGTGGCGTTGCGTCCATGCGATGAAGGCCCGGCTGGTGAACTCGGGGCCGTTGTCCGTGCGTACGGCCCGCGGGTAGCCCCGGAAGCAGGCGGCCTGGTCGAGGACCCGGACGACGTAGGCGCCGCCCATGCCATGGTCAACCGTGATGTCCACGCACTCGTGGGTGAAGTCGTCGGCCACGGTCAGGCACTTGAGCCGCCGGGCGTTGGCCAGGGCGTCGCTGACGAAGTCCATGCTCCAGACCTGGTTGGGTGCCGTAGCGATCGCCAGAGGCTGTCGCTCAAGCGGGGGGCGCTTGGCCTTCTTGCGTCGGCGCACGGCGAGGCTGGCCTCGCTGTAGAGCCGATAGACCTTCTTGTGGTTCACGTCTGGGAACTCCGGGCGCAGCAGGTCGTGCAGGCGGCGATAGCCGAACCTGCGGCGGATCTGGGCCAGTTCGATGATCCGTGCCGACAGTGCCTGGGAGGCAGGCGTCGGCACGGGCGGGTGGCGGAAGGCATCGCGGGACAGCCCCGCAAGGCGGCAAGCCCGGCGCTCGCTCAACACCGTCTGGTCGAGCATGCGTCGGACTGCCTCGCGCTTGCGTTGCGGGGCTAGCGTTTTACCCCGAAGCCGATCTTCAGCGCCTCGATGTCCAAATGGGCGTCGGCCAGCAACCGCTTGAGCCGGTTGTTCTCGGCTTCCAGCTCCTTCAGGCACTTGGCGTCCTCGGCCTCCATGCCGCCGTACTTGGCCCGCCAGGCGTAGAAGCTGGCGGGGCTGAAGCCGTGCTGGCGGCCCAGTTCCGCGACTGCCATGCCGGCCTCGGCCTGCTTGATGAATCCGATGATCTGTTCGGTGGTGAAGCGACTCTTGCGCATGTCCGTCCTCTCGGGTTGACGGACTTTACAGCTTCACGTGGTACGGCTCAGTGGGGGCAGGTCAGAAAAAACCCCAACCGAGAACGGTTGGGGTTTCGTTATTGGTGGAGGTGGGCGGAATTGAACCGCCGTCCGAAGGCACTCCATCCCCGGCACTACATGCTTAGCTCGCCGTTGAATCTCGTCCCGGAACAGCACGGCGTGCAAAGCGCATCCCGGAACCAGCCCGCTTTATCTAGCTTGAGGCTGGCGGGCAGCCACCCCATGCGATTCCGTGATGATGACCCTACGCAGCGAGCACGGACACAAGCTGTTTCGGGGCTTAGGCCTTAAGCGGCCAGAGCGTAGTTGTCGTCGTTGGCAACTATGAGTTTTGCAGCTGGATTTACGAGGAAAGCTACCCCCTCGGCATGCGCCAAGCGACTTCACAACCCCCGTCGAAACCAATGCACCCCCGGGGAAACTCTTGTAAAACGCTGACCGGCACAGTGTAGGGGTGCCGACCGCGCCCCACAAGGGAAATCGTGCGAGGGCTCAGCTGGGCTTCAAGTCGCCGGCACCGGAACCGAGCTCAGGTGAAAAAAACCTGCCCCTGTGCGCGACGGTCGCGAAGCGCGGCCAGCATCTGCCGCTCGGGCAGCCCTGCTGCCCAGGCCGGACGGAGCTGGAAGTGCGGCTGGTCCACGATGCTCTTCCAGTTGCCGCCCCACTCCAGCCCCATGTCCACGCCGAGCGCGCCCACCGCCTTGTACTTGGGCGAATCGGGCAGGTAGCGGCCGGACTCGAACACGCCGATGTCGAAGGCGATGCCGAAGTTGTGGTTGGAGTAACCGCCGCGGGCGTTGGTGACGATCGTGCCGGGTGCGGCTCGGCCCTTGGCGTAGATCGCATCCTGCTCGGCATAGGTACGCAGCCCGCTGATCACCTTGATGCTGATCCCCACGGCCGCGGCCTTCTGCACCAGGGCGCGGGCCATTGGCTGCACTTCCGGCAACAGCGTGGCGATGACCTTCTCGCTGCGGGCATCCACCGGCGAGATCGCCTCGGCCGGCCTGAGCCCGTCGATCTTCCTGCCCACGATCCGCGCGTAGATCGCGCCCCAGGTCTGTGGCCCGGCCTTGCCGTCGACCTCCACGCCCAGCTGGGCCTGTACCGCGGCGATCATTTCCTCGATGCGCATGACTGTTCCCCGCCCTGCCCAGCCCATGGTGGCTGTCCGCGGACCAGGCGACTGCCGGCAACGCGAAGCGGGCGGCGGCCAGCACCAGGCCGATAACCGCGGCCTGGCCCAGCGGGAAACGGCCGGCGCTGCTCTCCCAGAAGCGGGCGGTCAGCCACCAGGCCAGGGTATCCAGCAAGGCGATGGCGGCCACGACCACGACCGCCCACATCGCGAAGGAAAGACGTTTGGTCCGCCGCAACCTCAACTCGCCTGTCGCCGGGCCGCGCCACCAGTCCAGCAGGGTGGCGGCCCATGCCGTCACCGGTGCCAGCAGCATCAGCCCGGCACCGGACAGGAAGACGATCTTCTGCGCCGCACCCTCCTCGTCCAGGCGGTTGAAGCCGGTGACGTACAGCTCGCGGGCGGCACTGAACAACGCCCACGCCCCCCAGGCCGCGAGTGCCGCCGACAGCGTGACCACCCCGAAGCTGACGATGGTGTGGCGATCGCGCGTGTACCAGTAACCAACCATCTGGTGCACGGCCAGGAAAAACGGCACCACCAGCAGCCACCACCAGAACGAGGAGGCCAGCCCGGCGAATTCCAGGCTCCACCAGCCCCGCCCCAGTGCCACGTCCCGCTCCAGCCCGAGCCAGAATGCGAACGGCCGCGGCGGATCCAGCGACACCAGCACGTGCGGCAGCAGCACCACGCCAGCGGCCAGCAGGATCAGCACGCCGATCTCCAGGTGGGTGGCGATGATGCCGCGCACGATCGAGGCGGCAGCAAAACCCAGGTCCTTCATACCTGCCGGGGGTGAGATAGCGGCCGTTGTTGCGCAGCCACCACAGCCACATGGAATCGTCGCGGGCGACGTTCTCCTCCACCTGTCCGGCAGTGTCCTT